>DATDHZ010000069.1:0-124753 GCA_036521315.1 Acidobacteriaceae bacterium | reverse complement strand
GCGGTCGCAGCACCGGTTCCACCACTACCCACTGTTCGTCAGTCAGCTCCCAGCGTCCTGTCATCGGCGCTTGCGGAGATCACAGAGCAGCCCCAGGATCGCACGAAATCAGCCCTCAGGTATTTATGAGACTGGTTCTAGAGCTTTGCAGGACGAAGCAACTCGGGCTTGGAACATCCATTCTGCCTTGTATTACAAGGCGGGAGGAACACCGTGGAGGCTGAAGCGGCTGAGCACGGCACTGGATACCTGCTTCGTTGGGATCAGTTTCTACAGGAGCCTTGACCGCTCTAATCTATCGACAAGCATCGCGCAGATTTTCAACGAGCGGGGCGAAGGAGTGGTCATTCGCGGAAGTGTTGCAACTGTTTCGAAGGATGATCTGCAGCCGCATCTCCGGGAGGAAGACGCATTTCAACTTCTAAAAGAAGCGTTGAAGTTGTATAAGCGCGAACACCAGAATCTGCCGGCTCGCCTGGTTGTACACAAGACCTCCTCGTACTCGGAAGGGGAGCGCACGGGATTTGATCAGGCGATCGCCGAGGCGGAGATATCGACGCACGATCTTCTCCATTTGCGCCCCTCTGACCTCAGGCTCTATCGAGACGGGGTATATCCACCTCTGCGCGGAACCACGCTCGAAGTGGAAAGCGACGAGTTCATCCTATACACGAAGGGGAGTGTCCCGTTTTTTCAGACCTACCCGGGAATGTACGTGCCGCGCCCGCTTGGGATCCGGATGGTGAGCTCGGAACAAACTATCCGGTTCTTGGCGCACGAAATCCTTTCACTAACCAAGCTCAACTGGAATACGACTCAGTTCGATGGCGGCGATCCGGTAACCATTCAGGCCTCGCGCGAGGTCGCCCAGGTGCTGCGCTTCTGCGGTGACAAGCAAATCATCGCCCCACGCTATGCCTTTTATATGTGAGACTCATGCGCGGAGCCCCTCAATGGGCGCGATTGCCGAGGATAAACGCTCTTTACATCCGTTGATGCCAGGCTGTCGAGTCACTCGTCTGTTGCGGGTGATGCGGTTGCTTGCCGGGGCGGGGGGATTCGGTAGAATGCTCGTCTGCATTTCAGATTGCCGGGAGGAGACCGCTTCATGGGAGAGCACAATCCGAAGGTGGATGCTTACATTGCGAAAGCGAAGCCGTTTGCCCAGCCGATCCTTGAACGGTGGCGGGAGCTGATGCATCGGGCGTGTCCTGAGGTAGAGGAGTCGATGAAATGGAGCCAGCCATTCTTCTCGTACAAGGGCACGATCCTGGCGAATATGGCGGGGTTCAAGGCGCATTGCCATTTTGGATTCTGGGATAAGGGGCTGGCGGAGGACGTTCGCAACAGCGGCGATGGCCCGCTGAAACATGTGGAGAGCCTGAAGGATTTGCCGGCGGACAAGCAGATGCTGACGTGGATCCGGCAGACGGCGGCGAACGTGGACAGCGGGACGTATCGGAGCCCGATTGCCGAGCGCGAGAAGAAAGTGAAGCCGGAGGCGAAGGTTCCGGAGGATTTGACGGCGGCGCTGAAGAAGAACAAGGCTGCGGCTGCGGCGTTCAAGGGGTTCAGCGCCAGTTGCCGGCGGGAATACGTGGAATGGATTGAGGACGCGAAGCGCGAGGAGACGCGAGCGAAGCGGGTTGCGACGGCGGTGGAATGGATGGCGGAGGGGAAGACTCGGAACTGGAAGTATCAGGGGTAGCGTGCAGCGGGTAGGAAAAGCGGTCAGCAGTCAGCAAGAGCAACCGCAAAGGCAAAAGCAAACGCGGATCCCTCGCGTCGCTCGGGATGACATGGAGGGGTCGCGGCCGATGCGGTGATGCGCGACTTCTATTTTGCGGGGCTGGGTGGGCGGCTGCTATTTTGCGCCGGGCTGGGATGCTTCGAGGATGCGGATTGCCTGGTGGTAGTCGGTGGCGGGCGGCGCGGGAGCGAAGTGAGACAGTTCTTCGTTGATGTGGTAACTGAGCGGCTTGACCATGAGGGCTTTGCCGGTGAGGCTCAGCTTCATGCGGGTCAGTTCCCAGTCATGCTCGGCGATGCGCGTTTGCTCGAGATCGATGGTGCCGCCCTTGTCGAGGCGGCCGACGATGCCCCAGCCGAAGTCGACATCGTCGATGAGGCGGGCGCTGAGCTTGTAGAGGCGATCGTCGGCGGCCTGTATCCAGATTTCACCCGCCATGCCGCGCAGAATCTTTGCTTCGAGGCTGGGCGGGTCCCAGTGGGGATTGGGTTGGAAGGTGAGGTGGAAGCAGTGTGTTTCGGGCTGCGGGGCCGACTGGGCGGGTTGCGGCGGGCCGGGGATCGGGAGTGCGGGCGGCGTGCCGACGTAGCAGGGAACCGTGTCCTGGTAGGTATAGAGGAAGGCGTCTGGAAGCATGCGGAGGAGGCTGTCCACTCGGCTCGAGTCCGCCTGCTCGCGCTTCTGGCGGTGCGCCTGGATTTCGGGGTGGGCGTCGAGCACCGCGAGACGGTTGCGTTCGGCGGCGCGGCCGGCTGCGCTGATCGGGATACCGTTGACGGCGATGAGGAGGGCGACGTCCCCCTGCGGAGTTTCGATGATCTGCTGGGTGATGTTGTGGCGATCGTCCTGCTTGTGGAGGACGAAGCGGAGGGGGTGATGGGTGGAGTTCTCGGCAAAGCGGTTGGCGACGGCCTGGCGGATGAGCGCGGTGGTGTCGGCCGGAGGCGGAGGCTGTGTCTGGCTGCGGATGCCGGGCGCAAGCAGGAGCAGAGCAGGGCAGGCCGCGCAGGTGAGCAGGGGATGCGTGCGGCGCGGCTTGCGGAGAAAGACAGGGCGCATGAGCTTACAGCAAGTTCAGATGTCCCGCATCGTTCTGATGAAACAGAAGGCCGTCCGGAAGCAGGTGCTGGCCGGCTGGCTGGTTTCAGTTTAACTGGAGCGAGGCGGGCGGAGGGAGGGGACGGGCATCCGGTTTCGGGTCTGCCGCTGCGTGCTTTAAAATGTGGGGATATGGTCCGGTTCAGTCTTCGTCGTGGTTTGCCGCTGCTGGGGGCGGCGCTGCTTCTTATCCCCGCTGCGCACGGCCAGGAAGGCCGAGGCCGCAAGTACAAGCCGCCACCGCCGACCTGCAAAATTTCGGTGACGGTGGTGCGGGCCGATAACGGCAAACCCATCGAGGACGCGGCTGTTGTCTTTCATCCCATCGAGCACGGCAAGGATAAGGGCAACATGGAGCTGAAGACGAACGAGGATGGCAAGGCGATTCTCGACATGATCCCCATTGGCGATACGTTGCGGCTGCAGGTGATCGCGGATGGCTTCCAGACCTTCGGCAACGATTATGAGCTGCCGACGGACTCGAAGGACATCGACATCAAGATGAACAAGCCGCAGCGGCAGTACTCGATCTACGAGAAGCACCCGGATCAGGGGGGGCAGTCGGGATCGGGGCAGAACGGGTCGGGGCAGGGCGGGAATCCGCCGCAGGGGGGACAGACCCCGCAGAACCCGCCGCACTAATTCTGCAGGGGCGGCGGTTGCCGGGCCGCCTTCAGGACTGCGGGTTACGTTCGCTTGCCGGCTCGTGAAGTGCGTGGCGCACGGCGGTCACGGCAACCGCTATTCTGAAGGATCGTGTCCTCTCCGGCGCAAACCGCCTCGTCGCTTCCCTCGCTGCATGAGTTCTTCGCGCCGGGCGGGGTGCTGTCGCGGTCCAGCCTGCCGTATGAGTTTCGCCGCGGTCAGCTGGAGATGGCGCAGGCTGTGGAGCGCGCGTTCAGCGAAAACCGGCACCTGATTGTGGAGGCGGGCACCGGCACCGGCAAGACGCTGGCCTACCTGCTGCCTGCCCTGCGCGCGTGCGCGGCGACCGGGCGGCGGGTGATTATCTCGACCGGAACCAAAAACCTGCAGGAGCAGCTGTTCTTCAAGGACGTGCCGTTTCTGGAGTCGATGCTGGGGCCGCTGCGCGTCTGCTATATGAAGGGGCGCGCGAACTACCTTTGCCGCCACAAGTTGTTCGCGCTGCGCAACCAGCCCATCCTCTCGGGACTGGAAGAGATTTCGCAGTACCAGGCGATTGCCGAATGGGAGAAGGAGACCGAGACCGGCGATCGCGCGGAGATCGACGATTTGCCGGAGGCGAGCGCGCTGTGGGCGAAGCTGGACGCGCGGAACGATGCGTGCCTGGGGCAGACGTGTCCTGATTACGGGCGATGTTTCATCACGGAGATGCGGCGGCGTGCGGCCGAGAGCGACGTGGTCATCGTGAATCACCACCTGTTTTTCGCGGATCTGGCGATTCGGCAGCAGGCGGGCGGAGCGCCGGACGCGGGCGTGCTGCCGGAAGCCGGGATGGTGATCTTCGACGAGGCGCACGAGCTGGAAGATGTGGCGTCGAGTTATTTCGGGATCAGCCTGAGCAATTTGCGGTTTGAGGAGCTGGCGCGGGATGTGGAAACCATGCTGCGGGCGCGCCGGGAGCTGAAGGCGGGCGTGGTGACGGCGGCGCAGATGATTCGCGAGCGAGCGCGGCTGTTTTTTGCGGCGCTGCCGACGCGGGCGACGGAGCGGTGGGGGCGGGGCTCGCCGGAGCGGCCATCGAGCGGGGATGGGCGGATTCCGTTCAACAACCGCGAGGAGTTCCTCGAAAGCCAAGGGGACGTTTATCTGGGGCTGCTGAACGCGCTGCACCGGATGGAGAACGAACTGGAGATGCCGCGCGAGGTCGAAGAGGCTCAGCCGTTGCGGCGACGCACCGGATCGGTTCGCGAACACCTCAAATTCCTGATGGAGTCAAACGACAAGAACACGGTGTTTTGGCTGGAGCGGTGGAGCGGGCGGCAGATGAGCACTCACCTGCAGGCTACGCCGATCGATGTATCGGACCTGCTGCGGGAGCTGCTTTTCCAGAATTATCCAAGCGTGGTGCTCACCTCGGCGACGCTCACCGTGCAGGGCGGGTTCACGCATATCCGCAAGCGGCTGGGTCTGGACGAAGCGCGGGAGCTGGTGGTGCCGTCGCACTTTCGCTACGGGCAGCAGGCGCTGCTCTATTTGCCGCCGGAGATGCCGGATCCGCGGGAGCCGAATTTTCAGGAGGAAGCGGCGAAGCGCATCCGGCGCATGCTCGACATCACGCGGGGGCGGGCGTTCTGCCTGTTCACAAGCTACCAGCAGATGCGGGATCTCTACGAGCGGCTGCTGTGCGAGGTGGGTTATCCGCTGCTGCTGCAGGGGACCGCGCCGCGCAAGGCGCTGCTGGAGGAATTTCGCGAGACGCCGAACGCGGTGCTGTTCGGGACATCGAGCTTCTGGCAGGGCGTGGATGTGCAGGGCGAGGCGCTGAGCTGCGTGATCGTCGACCGGCTGCCGTTTGCGGTGCCCAGCGACCCGGTGGTGCAGGCGCGCATGCGCGCCATTGAGGAGGCCGGGGGGAAGCCGTTCTTCGAGTATCAGGTGCCTTCGGCGGTGATCGCACTGAAGCAGGGGTTCGGGCGGCTGATCCGCTCGCTCGACGACCGCGGCGTGCTCATGCTGCTCGATCCGCGGATGGAACGGCAGAGGTACGGGCGGATTTTTCTGGAGAGTCTGCCGCCTTACCGGATCACGCAGAATATTGGGGATGTGGAGGCGTTCTTTGGGGGGTGAAGGGGGGGATTTTGGATTTTTGGGGCGAAGCTTTCGTACGTGCGGACCACCCATCCCAGACGCGACAATAAGCAGCGCGACCCACAATTGGCTCGAGCGCATGGATCGCTTGTATCGTCCGTCCTCTGCAGGTATGCAGGCGCTTAACGTGTACCCGCAGGGAGAAAACTGTGCTGGCGATTCGGCTCTACGGAGGCTTCCAATTTGATTGGGGCCTGATGTGGCTGCTCCTCATTTTTGCAAATCGGTATGCTGCGGCGCACGGCGGGCATGATCTTCACCTCTTAAGGGGACTGTCCGAATTGGTCCTCCTTGGAGGGGCTTCTCTCCTCATTTGTCGCTGGTGGTCGATCATCGTCGGGGTCGGTGTCGCTCTTTACTCGGCGATGTACGGCGTCTTGACTGGGCACGGCATCCTGATCGGGCGCGTGATTGTTTGTTGCCTTTACAGCGTGACGCTGCTCGGCAGCGCAGCATATTGGCTATTCCTCAGGCGAAGACGCTTGACACCCAACACGGACCGGTCACCGGCATCCGGGAAGCTTTAAGGGCCCGGGCCTGAAGGCCCGCTTCATTAGCGAGGACTTTTCCACGGGCTGAAGCCCGTGGCTTCTAGCGTCGCGCCGCTTGCGCGGCGCTGAAGGCCTGGTTCGTGTTTTGCCAGCTGTGGGGCGAACGACCGGCGATCCGGAATGTTCAGTTAGCAGGGGAACCATACTCACTCGCTCCGTATGCTCGGTTGTGAATCCGGGTCGTTTTACACTGGAGGGTGGCGCGGAATCTGTACATCCTGGCGGGGGCTCTGCTGGTCTTCGCGGCAATCTCGTTCGTCATGGCCGTGACTGCGGGCCGGGCGCAGCCGGCCTTGCCGGCCAACGGCACGCTGTGGAAGACGACAGCGCTCTTCCTGACCGTAGGTGGGCTGCTGGTGGCGCTGCTGGGCGTGATGACCAACCTGATGGAGCAGATCGACCGCAGGACCGAGGAACGGCGTCAGCGGTCGCTGGGCCGGGGCGGGCCCGGACAGCGCGGGACGGGGCGGCTCGACCGATAGAATAGGGACAGAGCTGCTGTCGATCTGAGGACGAGAAAACTCAAGCTATGTTTGAAGTCACCGTGGAGCGCGGATTTTCTTCCGGTCACTTTCTCCGCAATTACAAGGGGAAGTGCGAGAATCCGCATGGACACAACTACAAGGTGCGCATTACTCTGCGCGGCGAAACGCTGGATGCGGCGGGGCTGCTGCTGGATTTTCGCGACCTGAAGCTGGTGATGCGGCCGGTGATCGAGCGCATCGATCACCAGATGCTCAACGATGTGGAGCCGTTCACGACCATCAATCCTTCGGCGGAGAATCTGGCGAAGTTTTTCTACGACGAGACCAACCGCCAGCTGGCCGAGATGACCGGCGGGCGGGTGAGCGTGAAGGACTGCACGATCTACGAGACCGACACGACGACCGCGACCTATTACGAGTAATCCGCTTGTACCTGATCGAAATTTACAAATCCATCCAGGGCGAATCGAGCTTTGCCGGCGTGCCGTGCATTTTTGTGCGGCTGGCGGGATGCAACCTGCGCTGCGCGTGGTGCGATTCGGAATATACGTTCACCGGCGGTTACAAATTGAGCGAGGACGAGGTGGTTGCCGAGATCGAGAAGCTCGCTCCGGTGCGGCTGGTGGAGTTCACCGGCGGCGAGCCGATGCTGCAGGAGCGCGAGCTGGTTCCGCTGATGGAGCGGCTGCTCGGCTCGGGCTACGAGCTGATGATCGAGACCAGCGGCGAGCGGCCGCTCGATCGGGTTCCGCGCGCGGTGCACAAAATTGTGGATGTGAAGTGCCCTGGATCCGGAGAGGGCGGGAGCTTTCGGCTGTCGAACCTGGATTGCCTGACGGAGCGGGACGAGGTGAAGTTCGTAATCGCCAACCGGACTGACTATGAATTTGCGCGGAGCTTCATCGGCGAGCACGGGCTGGCGTCGCGAGCGGGGCAGATTCTGCTGTCGCCGGCGTTCAGCAAGGCGCCAACCCCGGAGCGCACGTCGCAGAATTGCCTGCTCGATCCGCGGGAACTGGTGGAATGGATGCTGGCGGATGGATTGCCGGCGCGCCTGAGCTTGCAGATTCACAAGTATGTTTGGGAGCCGCTGAAGAAGGGGGTCTGAGGGCGGGGAAGAAGCGGCGAGGAGAGAAGCGGTCAGGCGAAAGGCGGCCAGGGATAGAGCGGCCGGGGGAAGAGCTGTCAGGGAAGAAGCGGCCAGGAGAAAAACGGCCGGGGGAAGAGCTGTCAGGGAAGAAGCGGCCGGGAGAAAAACTGTCAGGCGAGAAGCGGCCAGGCAAGGAGAGGTCAGGGATCCATGCGGGTCCTTCGACTCCGCGCCCGCGTTTGGTGGTGAATCGAGAATCTGAGCGGCGCTACGCTCAGGATGACACAGTATTTCTCATCCAGGAGTAATCGATAGGCCTCAATGTCGATATGGTTTAGTGCGCTTGTTTTTGCGCGTCGAGGTATTTGTCGAAGGGAATTTCGAAATACCAGAGCTGGTTGCCGTCGGCGTCTTTCAATTCGCGGAGCAGCAGCCTGGCTCCATGCAGCGGCGTGTCGCCCAGATCTTTCATGTCGTAAAAGAGGAATCCGGCGCGTGTGGTGTGCGGCTCGACGACGATGGCGGCGTATTCGAACTGGTCGAATTCCGCCTCGATCTTGCTGTCGGAGGCCTTGCCTTTGGTGTGCAGCTTGATGGGTCCGAGCGGCGGGAGGCTTGTGCCGCGACTGTCTTTGGGGCTGACGCGCCGCTCCACGTCCTCGGGTTCGGCGGCCTGAATTTTGTTGCCGTCCCTGTCGACAAAGTAGATGCGCGCATCGTTGAGGGAAATGGGGCGGTCGCCCATGTTGGTGACAATGATGCGAACGGGCAGGAAGTCGTACTTCAGAAAATCGACGCTAAAGAGCTTGCATTTTTCCTTCGTGTCGAAAGGCTCCGCGGCGATTGCGACCTGCTCCTTCGCGTGAAGGTCGACGGCAGGGTAGTCAGTGGCCGCCTTCTCCGCCGGTGTGTCGGTGGCTCCCAGCGCACCGAGGCTGGCGGTGAGGAGACATGCGGCGATGGCGAAACGGGCGGCTCGCGGGGACCAATGGCGCGGGCGTGAGTGCATAGCCACCATTATCATCTTGCCTTATGACCCTCAAGAAGTCAGATTGGTAAGCGGATGCTGATTGTATACAGCTTCGCGCTGCTGCTCGTGCTGATCGTGGGTTCTCCCTGGTGGCTGTTTCGGATGGCGACCAGCGGGAAGTATCGCGAGGGTTTGGCGGAAAGGCTGGGGTTCATTCCCGAGCGCGTCCGAGCGCGCATGACTGGTGGACCGGTGGTGTGGATCCATGCCGTTTCGGTGGGCGAGGTGCTCGCGGCCAGCCGCCTCATCGACGAGATGACGGAACAACTGGGAAGACTGGATGGCGGGTGGCGTGTGATGATCTCGACGACCACGCGCACCGGGCAACGGCTGGCGCGGGAACGGTTTGGAGCGGAGCGCGTCTTCTATTTTCCGCTGGATTTTGCCTGGACGGTGCGATCCTGGCTGCGGGCGCTGCGCCCGCGAATGGTGGTGCTGCTGGAGACGGAGTTCTGGCCGCGCATGCTGGCGGAGTGCGGGCGCGCCGGGGTCCCGGTGGCGGTGGTGAACGCGCGGATCTCGGACCGTTCGTGGCCGCGCTATCGGCGGCTGGCGGCGTTTTGGAGGCGGCCGCTGAGCCGGCTGGCCGTGGTGCTGGCGCAGAGCGAGGTGGATGCAGAGCGACTGTGTGATTTGTGCGCCGCGAATGTGCGCGTCGGCGGCAATTTGAAATATGACGTGCGCGCGGGGCGGCCGGCAGCAGTCACGGAGGCGCTGCGCGCGCATCTTCCGCCGGATACGCCGGTGCTGGTGTGCGGATCGACGCTGGCCGGCGAAGAGGCGATGGTGCTCGACGCAGTGCCGTCGGGCGCGGTGACGATCCTGGCGCCGCGGCATCCGGAGCGGTTCGGGGAGGTTGCGCAGCTTCTGGAGAAACGCAAGGGGCGCTGGGTGCGGCGCTCGGAGTGGATTGAGGCGCCGCAGGATCTGGCGCCGGGCTCGGTTTTTCTGCTCGATTCGATTGGGGAACTGGCTTCGGTGTATTCGCTGGCGACGGCGGCGTTCATCGGAGGGAGCCTGATGGGCGCGGGCGGACACAATCCGCTGGAGGCGGCGCAATTCGGCGTGCCGGTGGCGATGGGGCCGAGTTACGAAAATTTTCGGGGCATTGTGGAGACGCTGCGCGCGCGTTTTGCGATTCGGATGATTGAGCCGGGGGATTTGGGTGCGGCGCTTGCGGATATGCTGGACGGGAGCGCGGCTACGCGGACCATGGGGGAGCGGGGCAGAGAAGTTTTTGAGAGCGAAGCGGGCGCGACCGCGCGGGCCGTGGAGGCGCTGCTGGGGGTGCTGGGGGTGGACGCGTGAGCCGCGCGCTGCTGCCGCTGGTTCCGCTGTACGCCGCGGCGGTGGGCGCAAAGGACCTCGCGTATGCACGCCGGTGGGCGAAGCCGCAATGGCTGCGGGGCCCGGTGATCAGTGTGGGAAACGTGTCTGTGGGCGGATCGGGGAAGACGCCGCTGACGATTCGCCTGGCGGAGTTGCTGCGCGAGCGGGAAATTGCGGTCGACGTGCTGTCGCGCGGCTATGGGCGCGATGGGCGCAGAGTGGAGGGCGTCGACGCTGGTGGATCTGCCGAGGAGTTTGGGGATGAGCCGCTGCTGATCGCGCGCTCGGCGGGCGTTCCCGTCTATGTGGGGGCGAGCCGCTACGCGGCGGGAGTTTTGGCGGAGAGTGAGTCGCCGGTGACTCGCGTGCACTTGCTCGACGATGGATTTCAGCACCGGCGTTTGGCACGGGACGTGGACATCGTGGTGCTGCACCGGTCCGACTTCGGCGAGCGATTGTTGCCTGCGGGCAGGCTTCGCGAGCCGCTGCCGTCGCTGTCGCGGGCGCAGATTCTTGTGCTGCGTGAGGAGGATCGGGATTTGGAGCCGGAACTGCGCCGCCGCGGGCTGTGCCAACCGGTGTGGTTCGTGGAGCGGCGGCTGGAGGTTCCGACGGTGCGGCGCGTGGTGGCGTTCTGCGCGATTGCGCGGCCCGAGGAATTCTTTGCGGCGCTGCGCCAGCACGGCGTCGAGGTTGCGGCGCAGCGCTCGTGGCGGGACCACCACCGGTTCCGAACGGCAGAGATCGACGAGTTGATGGCGATGCAGCGGGAGCGCGCTGCGGAGGGTTTCCTCACGACGGAGAAAGACCTGGTGCGGCTGTCGACGGAGCAGCGAGAGAAGCTGGCCCGCGTGGCCCCGGTGCTGGCCGCTCGGCTGCTGGTTCGTGTCGGCGGCGAGGCCGCCGCGGTGGCGCAGTTGCTGGCGATGTTGCCGGGCTTTCCAGGCCTCGCGACCGGAACCGCTGCAGCCTCTCGCTGAAGCGCTTCAGGCCTTGCACCATTGGACGCATGAGAAAATAAAGGATTGTCGAACGTCCCGGAAAACCTGCGAGTGCTCGTCGTCCGGCTGGGCGCGATGGGCGATATTCTGCACTCCATGCCGGCGGTGACGGCGCTGCGGAGGGCGCATCCGGGGTGGTTTCTCGGCTGGGCGATTGAGCCACAGTGGCGCGGGTTGTTCAGCGCGGAGGGCGGCGAGCCGGGAACATCGACGATGCCGCTGGTCGATCGGCTGCATATGATTCCAGCAAAGGAGTGGGCGCGGTCGCCGCTCAGCGCCCGGACGTGGGGCGACATGCGGCGGGTGCGCCGGGAACTGCGCTCGATGCGCTACGACGTCGCGGTTGATTTGCAGGGAGCGGTGCGCTCCGCGATGTTTGCGCGGTGGGCGAGGACCAATCGGCTTCTTGGTGAGGCGCAGCCGCGGGAATCCGCGGCGAAATGGCTATTCACAGAGAGGGTCAAGACGCGCGGCGTGCACGTCATCGAGCAGTCGCTGGAAGTGGCGGACGCGATCGCCGGCGACGAGCTTGCGATGACGCTGCCCTGGCTGCCATGCGATCCGGAGGCAGAGCGGCGAGCAGGCGCAATCCGCCAGCCGTTCGTGCTGGTGAGCCCGGGCGCCGGATGGGGCGCGAAACGCTGGCCGGCCGAGCGGTATGGATTGGTGGCGCAGGGGCTCGCGGCCGCCGGGTACCATGTCGTGATCAACTGCGGTCCTGCCGAAGAGTCTCTGGCACGGCAGATTGTGGCCACAAGCGGGGGCCATGCGGATATCCTGCCGTTGGATATGGCCAGTTTGATTGCGGTTACACGGCGAGCATCGCTGATGATCGCCGGCGACACAGGACCGCTGCATCTGGCTTGCGCGCTGGGCACGCCGGTGGTTGGGATTTTCGGGCCGACCGATCCGGCGCGGAATGGTCCGTTTCATTGCCGCAGCCGGGTTCTGCGGCATCCGCAGAGCCGCCGCGACCACACGCGGCGCAGCGAGCCGGAAGCAGGCCTGCTGACGATCACGCCGGAAGCCGTAACGGAGGCGGCTCTGGAATTGTTGCAGGAGAGAAGCTCGTGACGTGGAGCCGCATTGCGCGGCGGATTCGGGTTCCGCTGGGGTTCGCGTTTGCCGCGGTGTTTCTGTGGCTGGCGCGACCTACGCTGATGTTTCTCGCGGCGAGCCTGATCCTGGTCGTGCCGGGAGTCTGGCTGCGCGGTTACGCCTCAGGCTATGTGAAGAAGAACACGGAGCTCACCACGACGGGGCCGTACGCGCACACGCGAAATCCCCTGTATCTGGGCTCGATCCTGATCGGGCTGGGATTTGCGATTGCTTCGCGCAGCGTGTGGATTTTTGTCGTCCTGGCGGCGCTCTTTGGCGCGATCTATCTGCCAGTGATCCGGTCGGAGGAGGCGTATCTGCGCTCCGTGTTTCCCGGCTTCGATGCCTATGCTGCGCGTGTGCCGAGGCTGATTCCGCGCATCGTACCAAAGGCGGAGCGAGCATCGACGGAGGGCGCATTCTCCTGGATGCTCTATCGGAAGCATCGTGAATACAATGCAGCGACAGGGGCTGCGGGCATGTATGCTGCTCTCATCCTGAAGCTGCTCTTTATGCATCGTTAAAGGAGCCGATTGAGCCGAATGGGTGTTTTGCCGTGGATGGGGATCCGCTCGAGGCTTGTCGTCCTGATCGCAGCGACCGCTGCAGGTTTGGGCGCTGGAGCCCAGACGAACACCGCCATGCCGCAGCTTGCTGCGCCGCGCCCGGGCTACAGTTTTCC
Organism: Acidobacteriaceae bacterium; assembly: GCA_036521315.1. Taxonomy (GTDB): domain Bacteria; phylum Acidobacteriota; class Terriglobia; order Terriglobales; family Acidobacteriaceae; genus Palsa-343. Next base: position 111,846 of record DATDHZ010000069.1, on the reverse strand, counting down.
GGCGCGCGAGACGCTGACCTACACGGTGGACTGGCGCGTATTTCCCGCCGGGACGACCGTGCTCCATTTGCAGCAGGATGGCGATGCGGAGCGCATCACGGCGACGGCCGACACGCTGGGCGCCATCAATCTCATTTATCGGGTGAGCGACCGGTTCCAGTCATCGTTCAGTCGGCGAACGGGCTGCTCGGCGGGCTTCTCGAAGCAACTGCAGGAAGGCCGCCGCCAGGTGAACACAGACCTGAAGTTCGACTACGCACACGGCAAGGCTCTTCTCGACGAGAAGAACCTCGTGAAGGGCACGAGCAAGCATGAGGAAGCGGGCGTGGGGCTGTGCGTGACGGATCTGCTGTCGGCCATCTTTTATCCTGCGTCGCAGGCGCTGACGCCGGGGCAGAGCTTTCGTGTTCCGCTGGGCGACGCCACGCACACGGTTGCGGTGACGATGAAAGTGGAGGACCGCGAACCGGTACGGACACCGCTGGGTACGTACCAGACCATCCGCGTGCAGCCCACGGCTGATGCCGGCGTCGTGAAGGCGCGCGGCGATATCTGGATCTGGTACACGGATGACGAACGGCATATTCCGGTGCAAATGCGGGCGCGGCTCTTCTGGGGCACGATCACATTCCGCCTGACGGCGATGGATCAAAAGTAGCCACGAAGGATCTGGCGCAACATTTCGCTATTGAAGAAGGTAGCGCTCGCGCATCAGGCGCTGGAGGCGCGGCTTATAGAGCAGATCGAACGCGAGTTCCTTGCCGGGAAACATGGCAAGCGCAGCGCGGCGCGTATCGGCGACCATCTCGGAGGCCTCGTCGACCGTCAGGGTCATGTCCTGGCCGATGACCGACATCACCATGTTGACCATGATCTGCAGGCGGCGCAGTTTGCGCTGTTCGTCCTGCAGCTCTTGCGGGGTTTGCCGAATCGGGTGCGGGTGGGACTCGATGCCGGGAATTTCCGATTGTGACCCCATGGGGAAGCGGCCCTCCGATGCAGGATCGTACAACGAATCAGACTGTCGAAGAAACGGAAAAGATGCGCGGTGGCCGGGGCCGATGTGGCGCCCCAAAATTTCGGGTCAAGGGGTGAGCGCACAACAACCGCGGATTCTTCGCTCACCACCCCGAACTAAAAAGTGTTCGGGGCCCCGTTCGTTCAGAATGACACCTCTGTTTCTGCCGAAAATTTCCGGGACGGCACATTATGCGAAATTGCCATCGCGAGTGATTGCGACTCCCGGGATCTCGGCTTGCATCCGTTCGAGGAAGGCATTGGTTTCTTGTTCTGTCATGCGGAGACAGTGGCGCGAGCCGAAAGCGCGGCCGAGGTAGCGAGGCGCGGTTCGGAGCCAATGCTGGCGCGCCGGCGTATCGTTCCGGGAAGGATCGAGGGAGCCGGCTGCAATCGCGGCGATTTGCGGAATGGTGCGTGCGGCATCGACGGCGACTTTCCACGACAGCATCGAAGTGCCCTGGCTCGGCGCGGAATCTGCGGGAAGCAGAATGGCTCCGCGCGCGGTGAAGGTTTGGATCGCGCCGCCTGGAGCTGCGCCCTCGCGGCCGCCGGCCGAAAAGAAGTCGGGCTGAACGCCTCGCTCGATCATGTCAGCGAATGCCCGCTGCGGGTCAGCGCAGAGACACACGGAGACGGGCAGCCGACGGCGCAATTCATTCTTGAGGATCCGCAAGGCTTCGTCCAGATGCGTGACGACGAAATCGCAGAGGCCGGTGCGCAGCGCCTGACGCAGGAGGGCCGCGTCTGCATCGATTGACAGCGAGGCGGCTCCGGCGATTGCGCCGGCAGAAACAGCAGCCGCTCCCTGCGCGTCGAATCCCGATTGCAGCAGCAAGCGGCCGCCGAGCGCCCCGGCAAAGCGCTCGCGCGCCACGCGGGTGAACATCAGATACGTGTCATGGATGGTGATGAGATCGGGCAAGGGCATGGCGCAAGAGCCATTCTGCCACGATCGAAGGCGAGCATGACGCGGGGCTTACCAGCTTGAGTAAGGCTGCCCGTCCGTTCCCTGCTCGTCCGACCCGCTGTGCACGTTGTTGATGCCGCCCGATTCGGTTTCGTCGATGTCGGTGTAAGCATCGTCGCTGGAGGTCTGCCACGTGTCGCTCGCGTGGGTCATGGGATCGACGGGGATGGACTTGAGATAGCCGCTCTGCACGAGGTCATCGAGGGACTGCGGCGCTTTGTTCTTGTCCATCGTGTAGGAGTCTATGGCGTCGCGCATCACATGCAGGTCTTCGCGCAGCGCGGCTTCGCGTGCATTGCGGATCGCGCCGATGAAACTGGGAACGGCAACGGCAGCCAGGACGCCGATGATCAGCATGACGATCATCAGCTCGACGAGGGTGAAGCCGTGGTCGCGCTTCCGAATTGGTCGTTTCAGCAGCAAAGTTTTACCAGTCCTTGTACTTCGTGCCGTCGAGGGCTGTTCCGTCCGATTTCGAATAAACGTCAAAAACGTTTTGACCACCCCAGGAATCGGTATCGGAATCGTCCTGCATCGCGCGCAGGCCCCAGTCGTCGTTGCCCGTCATGGGATCGACAGGAATGTGGCGCAGGAATTTCAGTTTCTTGCCCTGCACATCGACACCATCGACCAGAGTCTGCAAGTCGGGAGGATAGTTGTAGCTGTCGATCTTGGTCATGAACGCGTGACGATCGGCCGCGTCTTTGTAGGCATCGATAGCCTTGCGCATTTGCCACAGGTCGTAGCGCAGGATCTGTTCCTTCTCGCGTTTCACCTGAAAGCGCGCGATGGGAACAGCGGCCGTGGCGAGGATCGACAGAATCGCGCACGTAACGATGAGCTCGACCAGCGTCAGGCCGCGCTCGCCGTCGCGATGTTGCTTTCTCGCGTTGTGAATCACCGTCTGCATCCTTCGCCTACTGGATATGCACGACCGCCTGGGATCCCATGGACGGCATGATCTGTTGCTGGCTGTTGCGGACCATCGGCCGAGTGACGGCGACGGAGGCATCCCCTGGCGCCTTGGCCTGGAAGGTGAGCACGCAGAGCTGGCCCGATCCAGTGACCCCTTTCACTCCGGGTGGACGCGAAACCGCGATGGCCACGTTGCCGGTTCCGAAATCGCGATGCACCAGGGCGACCGCCTGACCATCCTTGCCCAGCAGGTTGATGTGCGCCTTGTCTTCCGTGTCCACATTGACCAGGGATAGCTTCGAGGCGTCGTACTGCACCTGCATCGGCACCGCATAGACGTCCGTTCCACCGGCAAGATTGACGGCCATCTGGAAGGTCGAGCCATTCTTCTGCGTCGACTGGGGAGGCGTGATCTGCAGGTTCACAGGAGCCGCGCTATTAGCGTTCTGCTGCATCTGCTGAATCGCGCCCTGCGCGGCCTCGGGCGCTGACACGGGAGGAGCCTGATTCGGCGGGGGCACCGGCTGCACGCCGGATGCGGGAGCCGCCTGGCTTGTGGGGAGGGACGTGCTTGCCTGAGCCTCCTCTGCCTGCGGAGCATCCGACGGGGGCTCGACCGCGGCCATCTGCCGGACTTCTACGTTATTGCTGGTGCCGGTGTCGATTTCCTGCACGTCTTCGGGCGTGATCTGCAGACGGCGCACCACATGCGGGACCAGCAGGAAGACAATCTCGTCGTCCGTGACTTCCTTTTGCTGCGTGCTGAACAGGTACTTGATGAGCGGCAACTCACCGAGGCCGGGCGTTCCGCTGATGGTGAAGGTGGTCTGGCGCTGGAGGAGGCCGCCGAGCAGGTTGGCTTCGCCATCGCGGAGACGAACGGTCTGATCGGCCTTGCGCTGCGTAATGATGGGCTCGGTGATACCGCCAATGCTGGAAGAGCCGTTCGTCGCCGACAGCTCGATGGAGCTTTTCAGCGTGACGTCGCCGTCGAAGTGGATCGTCGGCTTCATATCGAGAATCACGCCGACATCGAGGTAGGTGAACTGCGTGTTCACGAGAGAGCTGACGATCGCAGTCGCGGCGCCCGTCTGATACGAACCGGTTGCGACGGGAATCTTCTCGCCGATGGTGAGCTTGGCCTCCTGACCGTCAGAGGCGCGCACCTGTGGATTTTGAATGATCCGCGACCGCGTATCGGTCATCAGCAGGTTGACCGCGGCCTGGCCGATGGTCACGGCGAAGTTGGTGGAGTTGAGGTGGGCGAGATTATCGAGGGTCACGCCGGTTTGAGTCGTGGTTGTGCCGGTACCGGTGCCGGTATCCGTGCCGGTCCCGGTTGTGGTTCCGGTGGTGCCGGTTGAATTCAGGTTGGCGTTCGACGGCTGGAAGGTGATGCTGGCGGTCTGCGGCAGCTGCACGCCGATGTTGCGCAGGAGGTCGCGGCTGACTTCCATCACCGCGACGTCGATGACGACTTCAGGCCGGGCCTTGTCGAGATCGGACACGAGGCGGCGGGCGAGCAGGATTTCATCCGGCGTGCCGCGCATCACGATGGCGTTTTGGCCGGCGACTCCGTTGATCCTTGCGGTCTGAAAGAGGTTGCGCAGGACCTGCTGGACTTCGGTGAAGTCGTTCTGCTGAGCGACGTTGTGGAGGTAGAAGGTCTCCACCGCCTGCTGGTCGAGCTCGGTGTGCTTGGCGCGCGAGTTCTCCGCCACGAAGATGGTGTTGTTGGTGATGGGACGCCAGAAGGTGTTGGAGACCGTGGCGACGATGCGCAGTGCGTCGTAGAGTGTGACGTTGTTCAGATCGACCTGGATGCGCTTGGAGTTGTAGGCGGGGTCGAAGAGGACATTGATGCCGGCGGCTTTGCCGACAGCCTGATAGACGACGCGGCTGTCCTCGACCATGTGCAGGGTGAGCGGCTCATTGGAGATCGGCTTGAGCTGGATGGGAGGCGCGAGGTCCTCCATGGCCTCGTCGGAGGTTTTGGGCTGGCTGGCGGGGGCGGGGGTTTGGGCGTTCAGCTTGGCTTTGGTCGCCTGAATTTCCTGGGTGGCCAGCTCATTGCTGGGATCGATTTCGATGGCGCGGAGAAACTCCGTGAGGGCTCCGGTGTAATCCCCCTGATCGCGCAGGCGCTCGCCGTGTTCCACGTCGAGAGCGGCGGCGGAGAAACGGGTGCGCTCCCAGGCCATTTTGAACTGCTCGTCGGTCGGCTTTTTCTGGTACGCCTGATAGTAGGCGTCATAGGCGGCCTGAACGTCGCCTTTGGCCTCGGCGGCGCGGCCCTGCTTATAGAAGTGCGATGCCGACTGCGCGTGTGCGCACGGAACCGCCGCCAGCAAAGCGGCGAGAAATGCCCAGCTGAGAAAACGACGCGTCATGCAGCTCCATATTGAGGGAGTGAAATTTGCGAGCCGGTCTGGCCGGCGCTGCGTTGCGGATGAGGCACGAATTGCTTCGCGGTCATACGGTTGTGCGCCCGCGTATAGTATCGCATTCGGATGCATCCATTCGGGATGGCGGCGCACCCGGGGCGAATTCCGCGCATGGCATCGCCGCGACCGGTTTCGCCACAGCCGACAACCCGATAGGATGAGAGATTGCGCCCTTTGCCATGAGCCGCTCTGCCAGCCATCCCGTGAAGCCGAATCCGCCGAAGTCGAAGCCGCGCGATCCGGTGGCTTCCGGCACGCGCGATGCCGCCGTGAACCGGTCGGCGGGGCACAATTACTTTCTCCTCGAGAAGTATGAGGCGGGCGTGGCCCTGCGCGGGACCGAGGTCAAGTCGATCCGCGAGGGCAAGGCGAACCTGAAGGACGCCTATGGCCTGGTGAAAGATGGCGAGGTCTTTCTGCTGAATGCGCATATTGGGGCGTATTCTCACGGGAGTTCCAACAATCACGAGACGCTGCGCACACGGAAACTGCTGATGCATCAGGAAGAAATCCGCAAACTCACCGGAAAGACGCAGCAAAAGGGCCTGACGCTCATCCCGACTCGGCTTTATTTCCGGAATGGCAGGGTGAAATGCGAGCTGGCGATCGCGCGGGGCAAGCAGGATTGGGACAAGCGCGAGACGGAACGCCGCCGCGAAGCCGACCGGGAAGCGCGCGCCGCGATTGCGCGTAGCCGTAAGTCCTGAAATGTTGTACAAGATTTGTTGTACAATATTTCCATGACGAAGACCGTGAGCGCTGCCTACGCGAGGGCGAATCTTCCGAAACTCATCGACGAGGTCGAGGAAGGGAAGACGATCATCGTGTCCCGCTACAGGAAGCCGGTCGCCATTCTCTCTCCCGCGACCCCTGTTGAAAAGGGAGTACGACGATTCGGCACCGGGAAAGGACGCGTCCGCATCATCGATCCGCACTGGGCCGATCCCATGACGGATGAGGAAGTCGAGGCGTTTGTGGAGGGCCGCTATTAGGGTTCTCCTCGACACCCAGGCGCTCATTCTCGCTCACCTTGGCCACCTGCCGCCCCGCCTTGAGGAACAACTCGCTCCTCTGGATGTGGAGGTAAATCTGAGCATTGCATCCCTCGTCGAGATAGCGGTCAAGAATAGTATTGGCAAGCTGACCATGGGCAAAGAGCAGACAGCTCAGGCATTGAAGGATCTGCACATCACTTTGCTTCCTCTCGAGGCGCGCCACGCCAGCGCGATGTTTTCGCTTCCCCTCCACCATCGTGACCCATTCGACCGCATGATTCTGGCTACCGCCCTTGCCGAAAGACTTCCCATCGTGACGGCGGATCGGGTGTTCCGGCGTTACACGGGCGTTCAGGTGATCTGGTAGAAAAATCATTCAGGAAACCATGAAAATCGATCTGCTCGTTACGCCCTCTTCGCAATCATCCACAGACATCTTTACCGTTTTCGCGGTCGACAGCACCGACCGCAAAGCCAGGGACGAGATGCCCAGCGTGCGCCTGCTTACCAGCGATGCCGCTGTGAGCCAGGCCGCACATTCCGTCCTTGAGGGCGGGGAGTTCAAGGCCGAATCGTGCGAGACGCTGCTGCTGCATGCGCCTGCGGGACTTGCGGCGAGGCGGCTGCTGATCGTGGGCCTCGGGAAACTGGCGAAGCTGACGCCGCACGAGGTTCGCAAGGGAGCCGGCGCAGCGGTGCGCTTCTGCAAGCCGCGGGGCTGGCGCTCCCTGGCCATTGCCGTTCCTGTTGCGGACGCGCTCGAGGCTCCGGCGTCGATTCGGGCGCTCGCCGAGGGCGTGATCCTCGCCGATTTCGATTCGGACACCTACCGGTCGGACCGGAAAGACCGCAGCGTGCAGAGGGTCGAACTGGTGACGCCCTCCTCGATCGACCGGCTGCCGGCGGAAGAGGCTCTGCGCGAGGGCACCATCATCGCGGAGTCGCAGAATTTTGCGCGCGCGCTGATCAATGAGCCGGGGAACCGGCTCACTCCGACGGTGCTGGGCCAGCGCGCGGCGGAGATGTGCCGGGAATTCGGACTGGCGTGCGAGGTCCACAGTACCGATAAGCTGAGAGAACTGAAGATGGGCGCGTTTTTAGGGGTCGCGCAGGGTTCCGATGAGCCGCCGGCGCTGATCGTCATGCGCTACGAACCACCACCGCAGCGAGCAGGCTCGCCGGGGACCCCGGAGACAGCCGATGCGCCGGGCGATGCTCCCGTGCTCGGTCTGGTCGGGAAGGGGATTACGTTCGACACCGGCGGCATCTCGATCAAGCCTGCCGACAACATGGAAAAGATGAAGTACGACATGGCCGGCGGCGCTTCGATGATCGCGGCCATGCGCGCCATTGCGCAGCTCAAGCCCAGGGTACGGGTGATTGGGATTGTTTGCGCGGCGGAGAATATGCCGTCCGGGAAAGCCTATCGGCCGGGTGATGTACAGATTGCGATGCCGCGCGGGACAGAGCAGCCGGGCAAATCGATCGAGATCATCAATACCGACGCTGAGGGCCGCCTGGTGCTCGCCGACGGACTCACCTATGCGCAACAGCTGGGAGCGAATCGGCTGATCGATGCGGCGACACTCACCGGAGCCATCGGCATCGCGCTGGGGCAGATCAACGCGGGCGGATTCGCGAACGACGAGGACTCGTGGTCGCGCTTTGCCGCGGGACTGAAGGCGTCGGGCGAACGCTTCTGGCGGATGCCGGTCGAGGATGATTACCGCGAGCAGATCAAATCGCAGATCGCGGATATCAAGAACACCGGCGGCCGTTATGGCGGCGCGATTACCGCGGCGATGTTTCTGAAGGAATTCGCCGGGGACACGCCCTGGATTCATCTGGACATCGCCGGAGTTTCGTGGAACGACGAGGCGAAGCCCTGGCTCGCGTCAGGCCCAACCGGAACGGGCGTTCGCAGCATCATCGAGTGGATCCGCAGCTATTCGGTTTGACGCAGGCTGCCGCTCCGGCCTGATGGCGCGTGCGGGTCTTCATGCGGGTGTCTGAGCCGCGCCGGCCGGTTCGTTGCCGCATCGAGCGTGGGCCGGGCTGCATCCGAGGCAAGCAATGCATTCCGTCGCGACTCCTTACTTCGGCGAAGTGTGGCTCACGCGGCTTCTGATCCAGCGTGGGATGGCGGCGATTTACCTGGTCGCGTACCTGGTGGCGCTGCGGCAGTTCCGGCCGCTGCTGGGCGAGCGCGGACTGCTGCCTGTTCGCGCGTTTCTCGAGAAGGCGAGCTTCTGGCAGGCGCCGAGCCTCTTTCAGTGGCGCTATTCCGACCGGCTGGCGGATGGAGTCGCGTGGACCGGCATTGCGATTTCCGGTTGTGCCCTGCTGGGGCTGACGGAGGCGGGGCCCATCTGGGTATCGATCGGCGCGTGGCTGGCGCTGTGGGCGCTGTACCTCTCGATTGTGAATGTTGGGCAGAGCTTCTATGGCTTCGGCTGGGAGTCGATGCTGCTGGAGGCGGGATTCTTCACCGCGTTTCTCGGGCCAGCTTCGGTTCCTGCGCCGCTGATCCCGGTGATCGTGCTGCGCTGGATGCTGTTTCGCACCGAGGTTGGCGCGGGACTGATTAAGCTGCGCAGCGACCGCTGCTGGCGCGACCTGACGTGCATGTTCTACCACTACGAGACGCAGCCGCTGCCCAACCCGCTGAGCTGGTATTTCCATCGGCTGCCGCGGCCGCTGCACCGGGTTTCGGCGCTGGTGAGCCACTTCGTACAGGTCGTCGTGCCCTTTGGTCTGTTTGCGCCTCAGCCTGCGGCGGAAATCGCCGGCGGGCTGATCATCCTTCACCAGCTTTGGCTCATTGTGAGCGGGAATTACTCGTGGCTGAACTGGCTGACCGTGGTGCTGGGATTTGCAGCGTTCAGCGATGGCACGCTCGCGCTGGTGATGCGGATGCATGGGCCGGCAGCGGCCGCGCGTCCGCTGGGTTTTGACGTTGCGCTGTACGGGCTGGCGGCCGCGGCCGGGCTGTTGAGCGTGCGGCCTGCGCTGAATCTGCTTTCGCGGCGGCAGGTGATGAACACCAGCTACAACCGCTTTCACCTGGTGAACTCCTATGGGGCGTTCGGGCAGGTGGGCCGGCGGCGATTTGAGATCGTTCTCGAAGGAACGGAAGATGCCGCGATCACGCCCGCAACGGTCTGGCGGGAGTACGGATTCAGGGCTAAGCCGGGCGATCCCCTGCGCATGCCGCCGCAGGTTGCTCCCTGGCACCTGCGGCTCGACTGGCTGATCTGGTTCCTGTCCTTTTCCGTCGCGCTGGCGGAGGATGGGGTGCGGGTAGCGGGATATCCGATCTGGTTTCTGCGCCTGCTGCAACGGCTGCTGGAAGGGGATTCGGCGACGCTGCGGCTGATGAGAACGAATCCATTTCCGGGCCGGCCACCCGCATGGATTCGGGCGCGGTTTTACGCGTACCGATACACGACCTGGCGGGAGAAACGAGAAACGGGCGGCTGGTGGTCGCGGCGGCTGCTGGGAGAGTACCTGGAGCCGGTGACGCTTCGGACTTTGGAGAAAGTTTGAAGGTTCGCCCAGCCGGCTGCGCGGCTGCAATTCTTAACCGGCAAGGGAAAGCTCTGCCCGGATGGTCACGGGCAGAGCCTTCGAATTCGTCACACGTCCGCGGCTGTGTCTACGAGGCCACCTTCAGCCGCTGCTCGCCGCTGAGCGCTTCAATGAACGCATGATTGAATGCGGGGATGTCGTCGGGCTTGCGGCTGGAAATGAACTGGCCGTCCGTGACGACTTCCTTGTCGACCCAGTTCGCCCCGGCATTCTTCAGGTCTGTTTTCACGGAGGGCCAGGAGGTAAAAGTCTTCCCCTTGACCGCTCCGGCTTCCACCAGCGTCCATGGGCCATGGCAAATCGCGGCGACCGGCCGCCCCGTGGCCACGAATTCCCTGACAAAACTGACTGCCTTTGGGTCCATGCGGAGGTGGTCGGGGTTCATGACGCCTCCGGGCAGCAGTAGTGCGTCGTAGTCCTGAGCGCGCGCCTGCTCCAGTGGCTTATCGACCTTGACGCGGTCGCCCCAGTCCTGGATCTTCCATCCCCTGATCTCGCCGCTCTTCGGTGAAACCACTTCGGCCGTTGCGCCGGCATCTTCCAGGGCCTTTTTCGGCTCCGTCAGCTCCGCCTGTTCGAACCCGTCCGTTGCCAGAATGGCGATCTTCTTTCCATGCAGGCTTCCTGCCATCTTGATCCTCCTTCGCTTGTGTGCGTTCTGCTTCGTTAGAACAGCGCCAGCGCAGCGGCGTTGCCAGGTTCGACCGGTGGAAAGCCTTCGGGCAAATTCTCCGTCCTGTAACGTTTCAGGGCGGCTGTTCATGTACATTTCCGGTGGAACCGGCTGGCAAGTTGACCAGCAATTTGTACATCCGTGGAGGATATTCATGGCGAGACGCGGGATGACCGCAGCCGTGGCGGTCGCAGCGATGGGCGTTCTGACTGCCTGCAATTCATCGAACAACAACGTCAGTCTCTCAGGAGCGGGGAGCACCTTTGTCAATCCGGTGATGACTCGCTGGACGCATGATTTTTCGCAGAATCACGCCAATGTGCAAATCAACTATCAGTCGATCGGCTCAGGGGCGGGCATTCAGCAGGTGAAAGCCAGGACGGTGGATTTCGGGGCTTCCGATGTGGCGCTGACCGATGCGCAGCTGAGGGGCATGGAGCCGGTGGTGCAAATTCCGGAGAGCGCGGGGCCGGTGTGCATCACCTACAATCTGCCGGGTCTCACGAACCCTCTCCATCTGTCGGCGAATGCGCTGGCGCAGATTTTCCTTGGAAAGATCAAGACGTGGGCGGATCCGCAAATCGCTAAGGATAACCCGGAGGTGAAGCTGCCCAAAGTGCCGGTGGTGATTTCGCATCGCTCGGATTCCAGCGGCACCACAGGGATCTTTACCGCCTATCTGGCGGCGGTGAGCCCCGACTGGAAGAGCTCGGTGGGCTCAGGAACGGCCGTGAGCTGGCCGACGGGCATCGGCGGCAAAGGCAGCGAGGGCGTGACCGGCAACATCCGCAACACTGCCGGTGCGATCGGCTATGTCGAGCTGACCTATGCGCAGCAGAACAACCTGCCGACGGCGGCCATTCAGAACCAGGCGGGCCAGTACGTGCAGCCAACCGCCGCCGGCACGACGGCCGACATTGCGGCGTTCAGCGCGCAGCTGGCACAGGATCCGCGCCAGCCGATCGTCAACCCGCCGGCCAGCGCGGCTGATGCTTATCCGATTTCCGGGCTGACGTTCCTTATCATCTCCAAAGATGCGCCGGATAAGGTGAAGCGTCAGGCCCTGAAACAATTCGTCCAGTATATGATCGGGGACGGTCAGGCGACCGCTGGAACACTGAACTATGCGCCTCTGCCGGACGGCGTGAAGCAATACGACCAGCAACAACTCCAGCAGCTTACCGGGGATGGGCAGCCATTGAGCTAGGCAGGCCCTTCATTCATGAAAGCGGGGCGCGAACTCGCGCCCCTTATGTTTGGGCCGACGAACCCTCAGAAGCTGAATGCGGGTCCGAGGGAGAAGATGGGGTAGAAGCGGGCGGGGGAGATATCGTTGGCGATCTTCTGCCGTTGCGCCGCGAGATTGGACTGGATCATCGAGTCGGTGGCGACGTTGTCGCAGTAGTTCTGGCCCTGGTAGTTGTAGCAGGCGGTTCCGGCGAGGGTCAGGTTCACCTTCGGATCGCCGACGTAGGCAAAGCCCAGCTCGACGGGGAAGCTGAAGTGGCGTCCACTGCGCGGGATCATGTTGCCGAATCCGACGGTGATTTTCGGAGCGGCTTTGTTGAAGGTGATGTCGCCGTTGCCGGTGACCGGATTGGTGGCGCTGCTGGTGTACTGCTGGTTGTTCAGCGTGAAGCTGCTGCCCGCCGGAACATTAGCATTGGCAGTGATCTGATTGCCGTTGTAGAGGAGCGCGCCGGGGCTGATGTGGAAGCCGCCGGCGAAGGGGAACCAGTCGAGGCCGGCTTCAGCGGAGCGGAAGCGCAGGTTCGCGTTGTAGGGAATGCCGTCGCTGGTGAGGCTGTCGGAGTAGCTGAAGAAGTTGGTTCCGGCGCTCAGGTTCAGGCGGTGGGCCAGGGGTGTGGCGGCGTCGACGCCCACGCCGAGCAGGCCAACCTTGACGCCCAGCGCGAATCCGGAAAAGGGGCCGGAATGCTCGGAGGCCGCAGGTGCCATGCGGACGCCCGGGGAAGGAATGGGTGCCGGGTCGGCGGTGAGGGAGGCCGTACCGGTGAGGGACGAGCTTTCGGCCGGCGAGAGGTTGGCGGAGGACGCCGGGAGGGAGGTTCCGGTAAAGGATTGGGACCAGATTGCCGGGGTCGAAAGGGCGACGGCAGTAACTAGAACAAGGACGCGCATATGATTGAATCTCCTCAACTTCATCGAGACGTTCGTGAGCCGCGGCAAGGAAAGCGGCAGACTCGGTTCGCAATCCGCAGAGGGGGGGAGGGACACTTGCGAACTGGAATCGGCACCCTTTCGTGAGCTTGCCGGGCAGGTATAAATGGGAGAGTAGACTAGTTACTAAAGGAACGCAATGTAACTATCGTGTTATGCTCGGTAACCTGAGCCCCGAGGCGCACCCGCAACCCTTCGGCATTGGCCAGCAGGGATCGGAGATGGCCAGCGACAGGCGGCGGAAGCCCAGGTTCCCCAAGGGCCAGCTGCAGCTTGAGCAGAAATTTGGTCACAGCGTCCTTGATTTCTGCGTCGACGGCGGTCGATGCGGCGAGGAAGGCGAGTTCCTGTTCCCGCTGACGGCGGATGAGGGCGGCGCGCACCTCGCGTTCCACGCGCTCGGGCGCGGCGAGGGCGAAATTGATCTCGATGGGAAAAGCCAGCCCCGCGTGCCGCCAGACGAGCTCGGCGCCGTCGGCGTCGGATTCGGCGAGCAGACGGTCGAGAATGACTACGGCGAATGGACGGCGATCGAGAAGGCGCAGAGCCGCTGCTCGAGTCGACGCAATCTCGATCGTCATGGTGAGACGGGAGGCAAGGCCGGCCGCCAGCGTGTCGGCGGTCTCCTGCGCCGTGATGATGAGAATGGCAGGACGCCGGGCGCTCGCCGGGTCGCCTGCGCCGCCGGAGCGCGTGCTCATGCGTTCACCCCGTATTCCTTGAGCTTGCGGTAGAGCGTGGTTTTGCCGATGTCGAGCAGACGGGCGGCGAGCATCTTGTCGCCTTTGACCTGTTCAAGGGTCGTGAGAATCGCGGTTTTTTCGAGTTCGGCCAGTGTCGGCACGGCCGGTGACGCGGCGGACGGCTGCGCCGTCTGCGATTTGCGCTCGGCTTCGCGGTTCTTCCAGGCGTCCTGGATGCAGGTGGCGAGGTCGCCCATCTCGATGACTTCGGAGGAAGTGATGCTGCAGGCGCGGTTGATGCTGTTGGCGAGCTCGCGCACATTCCCGGGCCAGGCGTACTCCATCATGTAGGCGAGCGTTTCGGCGCTGAGGCGGAAGCGCCGCCCCATCTCGCGGCTGTTGCGCTCGAGGAAGTGAGCCGCCAGGAGCGGAATGTCCTCGCGGCGATCGCGCAAAGGCGGAATCGTCAGCTTGACGACGTTGAGGCGGTAATACAGATCTCGCCGGAACTTGCCCTGCTCGACCATGGTGCTGAGGTCCTGATGAGTGGCAGCGAGCACCCGCGCCCGCATGGACACGGTGTGGCTGGCACCGAGGGGCCGGACCTCTTTTTCCTGCAGAGCGCGCAGCAGTTTCGCCTGGAGGTCGAGGGGCAGTTCGGCGATCTCGTCGAGAAAAACAGTTCCGGTGCCCGCAGCGACGAGGAGTCCCTCATTGGCGCGGTGTGCGCCGGTGAAGGCGCCTTTGACGTGGCCAAAGAGCTCGCTTTCGATGAGGGTCGGCGCAAGGGATCCGCAATCGACAGGAACAAAGGGCTGGGCTGCGCCAGGTCCGTTGGCGTGGATCGCGCGGGCTACGAGTTCTTTGCCGCTTCCGCTCTCGCCCAGGATGAGAACCGGGTGGACGCTGCGCGCGGCATGGGCCAGGATGCGAAAGAGCTTTTCCATCTCGGGACTTTGACCGAGGATATGGCTCGTTCCCTGGTGGGTGCGGAGGCGCTCGCGCAGTCCGCGGGTGGCGTGATCGAACTGCTGCTCGAGATTTCGCCTGCCGGCCATACGCTGCAGGATGGAGCGGAGATCCTCGGCCCAAAACGGCTTGATGAGGTAGTCCGTGGCGCCGCGGCGCATGGCTTCGATGACCTGCTGCACCGTTGAAGCCGACGTCATCCAGACCAGGGCGACGTCGGGCCTCAACTGGCGCAGCTCTTCGAGGAGAGTCAATCCCTCGGCAGCGGCGATCTGCTCGTCGATCAGCACGATATCAACGGCTTTGGCAAACAGCAGATCGCGCGCGGCCTCATTCAGGTCGAGCTCGTGAGCGACCATTCCTTCGCCGGCAACGACCGCCGAGCAGGCGCGGCGGATCGAAGCGTCATGGTCAGCGATGAGTACGTGGAGCGGCGCAGCGTCTGGCTGTGGCAGAACAGGCATCGGGAGTCCGTCGGTGTGGGTTGGTCCTGTACTCCATGGTTGCATCATTGGGCGTCGTTCCCGCCCTTCGCGACGGGTGCCGATAGTAACGATGGGGTTACGTTGGTCAGGGGTAGCTCGATCTCAAAGCGGGCTCCGCGGTGCCGGCCAGGCGCCAGACGAGCTGTTCCGCCGGCCTCCTCAGCGAGTTGGCGGACGATGCTGAGCCCGAGACCGTGATGGGGGGCATCCGGCCAGGGCTGGCTCTCGCGGCGCGTGGAGAAGCCGGGAGCAAAGATGCGCTCGGCGAGATCGGCGGGAATGCCAGGGCCGTCGTCTTCGACGGAGAGCACGACGGTTTGCGGTCCCTTGCCGGGTGCATCGATATCAAAGTCACCGCAGGTGTCGTCGGTTCCCGGACGAAGGGTCCAAAGAAAGCTCCGTCCACCGCCGCGCTGCGCGGTGATGCGAATGCGGCCGCCGGTGGGCATGGCATCCGCTGCGTTGCGCACGAGATTGAGGAGGATGCGGGTGAGGTTTTCTTCGGAGAGCGCCAGGGCACCGGGGCAGGGCAGGCACGCGATCTGGACCTCAACCGTGTGGCCGGCGACTGCGGCCAGCAGGCCGGCCAACTCGTGCACCGCGGCGGCGAGGTCGCGGACCGGCACGTGCACGGCTGTGCTGTTCCAGGCCAGGGTGCTGGTGCGAGCCACCGCGGAGAGCCGACGCAGCAGATGCTCGGCGCCGCGGGTGATGGAGCGGACCTCCTCGACGTAATGGGCATGCGGCTCGGTCAGGACGCCGGGTTCGCCGATCAGCTCCATGCAAAGCTTGAGCGCGGTGACCAGGTTGCGGGCGTCGTGGGCGATGCCGGCGAGTGCTTCCGCCTGGCCGGGCGCGAGGGAGTGGTGCGACTCGGTGTCGGGGAGACGTTTGCGGATGAAAGGCTGCGGCTGGGTCGGTATAAGTGCGGTATCGGCCATGGGACTCTTTCCTCGTTGGGCCTCCACGAGGCGGGAATGCCTGTGGATGCATGCAGGGTTTCCGATTTCTGCACCGGACTAGAACACGCGGCGTACCAAACTGGCGCGGCAGGGTCATGCGGCTGATTACAGGGAAGTTGGTCGAGAGCGCAGGGAGGGACAGCGCGATGGCCGAGTTGGTAATGTGTTCCAAACTGGGACACGTTGCTTCATGGCTGTCGGGTAAGCCTCCTCGGTTGAGAGCATTAGCGCTGCGGTCTGTTTTGGACACCATGATCTGAGTTTTCCCGAAAAGGAACCGTACAATATGCCGATGGCCAGCAGCTTTTTTCGCAGCGAGGGGCGCAGTCCGGCGCAGATGCGGCCGGTGCGGCTGACACCGGGATACGTTCAGGTAGCGGAGGGGTCGGTGTTGATCGAGACCGGACACACGCGCGTTCTGTGCAACGCCACGGTCGAACAGGGGGTTCCGGCGTGGCTGCGCAACAGAGGGCGCGGCTGGGTGACGGCGGAATATGGCATGCTGCCGCGGTCGACGCTGACCCGGACGCCGCGCGAGTCGGAGCGGGGGAAGGTGGGTGGGCGGACGCACGAGATCCAGCGGCTGATCGGGCGGTCTTTGCGGGCAGTCGTCGACATGCAGGCGCTGGGCGAGCGGACGGTGGTTCTCGACTGCGACGTGCTGCAGGCCGACGGGGGGACGCGGACAGCGGCGATCAGCGGAGCCTGCGCGGCGCTGGCTATCGCTTTCGGGCGGATGACGGCGACCGGCGCGCTGAAGGCTTCGCCGCTGAAGCAGCTGGTGGCGGCGACGAGCGTGGGCATCGTGGAAGGGATGGCGCTGCTCGATCTGGCGTACGAAGAGGATTCGCAGGCCGAAGTGGACATGAACCTGGTGATGACGGAGGATGGGAACTTCGTCGAGGTGCAGGCGACGGCGGAGCGGCAGGCATTTCCGCGGGCGCGGCTGATGGAGATGATGGACCTGGCCGAAGCTGGGATCCGAGAGCTGCACGCGCTGCAGCGGGAGGCGATCGCGGCAGCGGCCGAGGCGGCAAAATAGGCAGCATGACAGCCCGCTTACGTTACCCGCGCGGGGACCGCTCTGTTGCAGGCGCTGGATTTAGCGAGGGGGAGTGCTGCTTTGGTTAGTAGCATTAGAAGAAGCAGTACCTGACGGAATTGCAGGGGAAGCCAGTGCCCGTTCTTCGACCAGCGGCGGTTCGAGATATCGACAGACGTATCGATGAGAAATCCGCGGACTTAATATGTCGCGGAGGGCTGGCAGTCTCGAGCAACCTTTCTTGCCCGGGTTTGCATCCCAACCGCGTCTCGCTCAGATTCCAGAAATCCGCGCTGCTTGCGAGGTTGGTCTGTCCGCCTCCGAGCGGCGGGGTATCGGCTTCAGTCGCCGAATTCCATTTCCAACCTTGCAGGAGCATGAGTGGGCCAGTCACCCGAGGTATTTGAGCCTGTAATCCGGCCGCAAGGTTCAACCCAGGACGGTGAACTGTTCGGGATTCCTGTCCTCTCGGGCGGCGGGGAGATGGGCGATCTGATGCGGACGTTCGCCTGGCAGGGCACTTCGCTGGGTCCGATCGCGCAGTGGCCGCAGAGCCTGCGTACCGCCGTTCAGATCATCCTCAATTCGCGGTACGCGATGTTCATCTGGTGGGGCCGCGAACTGCTGAACCTCTATAACGACCCTTATCGGGCGTTTCTCGGGGAGAAACATCCGGCGGCGCTGGGGAAATCGGCGCGCGAGGTGTGGTCGGAGATTTGGGAGCAGATCGGGCCGCGGACGGATGCGGTGCTCCTGCGCGGCGAGTCGACTTTCGACAAGGCCCTGCTGCTGATGATGGCACGGCACGGCTATATCGAAGAGACGTACTTCACGTTTTCGTACAGTCCGGTTCCCGGGGATGACGGCCGGATCGGCGGGATCTTCTGCGCGGTGACCGAAGAGACGGACGGGGTAATCGACAAGCGACGGCTGGGGTTGCTGCGGGAGGTGACGGCGGCGATGGCGGACGCGCGCACTTCCGGCGAAGTGTGCCAGGCCGCGGCCCGGCGACTGGAAGGCGCCGGCCGCGATCTTCCATTCAGTCTGATTTACCTGCTCGAAGCCGACGGGCAAACGCTGACGCGCGCGGGGCAGGCGGGCATCGAAGCCGGGCACCCGGCAGCGGCGGCGAGCGTGTCGCTGAAGGATACGGCCGCTCCGTGGCCGCTGCGGCAGGTGATCGAAACCGGCGAAGCCGTGCTGGTGGAGGATCTGGAGGAGTACTTCTCCGACTTGCCGCGGGGCGAGTGGGAACAGCCGCCGGATACGGCGGTGCTGCTGCCGATTGCGCAGCAGGGGCAGAAGCGGCCGGCCGGGGTGCTGGTGGCCGGACTGAATCCGCATCGCCGCTTCGACGAGCCGTTCCGCGGTTTTGCGACCGTGCTTTCGACGCAGATCGCCGGCGCGCTGGCGAATGCGAATGCGTACGAAGCGGAGCGTAAACGGGCGGAGCAACTGGCCGAACTCGACCTGGCAAAAACGAACTTCTTCAGCAATGTCAGCCATGAGTTCCGCACCCCGCTGACGCTGATGCTGGGGCCGCTGGACGATCTGCTGGGCGAAACCCAGGAGCCGCTGGGCGAAAGGCAACGCGGGCAGATCAGCGTGGTTCGCCGCAATTCGCTGCGGCTGCTGAAGCTGGTCAATACGCTGCTGGATTTCTCGCGGATCGAGGCGGGGCGCGTGCAGGCGGTTTACGAGCCAGTGGATCTGGGCACCTTCACGGCAGAACTGGCGAGCGTCTTCCGCTCGACGATCGAGCGTGCGGGGCTGACGTACAGGGTGGACTGTGCTGCTCTCGATCAACCGGTCTATGTGGATCGGGAGATGTGGGAGAAGATCGTGCTGAACCTCATCTCCAACGCATTCAAGTTCACGCTGCAGGGATCGATTGAGGTAAGCCTGCGCGCGGCGGGCGGCGAGGCGCAGCTGCGGGTGCGCGATTCGGGAACGGGGATCGCGCCGGGCGATTTGGAGCGCATCTTCGAGAGGTTCTATCGGGTGACGAATGCGCGCGGCCGCAACTACGAGGGCTCCGGCATTGGACTGGCACTGGTACAGGAACTGGTGAAGCTGAACGGCGGCACGGTGCGGGCAGAAAGCGAAGTGGACCGGGGAACAGTGTTCACGGTCGCGATTCCGTTTGGATGCGAGCATCTGCCGCAGGATCGGATTGGCGCACAGCGGACCACCTCTTCGTCACTGGGCAGCGACGCCTATCTGCAGGAGGCTGCCCGGTGGAGCGCCGCCGATGCGGGGACGGCGGTAGAAATGCCTCTGGTACCCGAGCATCCGCCGAAGGGGGGACGGCCGCGCATCGTAGTGGCGGACGACAATCGCGACATGCTGGAGTACGTGCAGCGCCTGCTCGAGGCGCATCATGAAGTGGTTGCCGTGGCAGACGGGCAGAGCGCTCTGGACGAGGTCTTGCGCGATCCTCCCGATCTGGTGCTGACGGACGTGATGATGCCGGGGCTCGACGGGTATGGACTGCTGAAGGCGATGAGGGCGGAGGAGCGGACGGCAATGGTTCCGGTAATCATGCTTTCGGCGCGCGCCGGAGAGGAAGCCTTTGTCGAGGGCGCCAGGGCGGGAGCGGACGACTATCTGGTGAAGCCGTTTTCCGCGCGCGAGCTGCTGGCGCGCGTCGACAACAATCTGATGTTGTCTCGACTGCGCCGGGAAACCGAATCGCGCATCCGGGAGAGCGAAGAGAGATTTCGCGCCCTGGCGATCGCCAGCTTTTACTCGGTGTACCGCATGAGCCCCGACTGGTCGGAGATGCGGCAACTGACGGGCGGACCTTTTCTCACGCAAACGGAAGCGCCGAAGAAGGGGTGGCTGGAGGACTACATATTGCCGGAGGACCAGGCGCAGGTTCTGGAGGCGATTCGGCAGGCCGTCGCGACGAAGAGCATGTTTGTTCTGGAGCATCGGGTGCGGCGGGCGGATGGGGGCGTTGGCTGGACGCACTCGCGAGCGATTCCTCTGCTGGACGAGCGTGGGGAGATCGCTGAATGGTTCGGCGCGGCCAGCGACATTACGGAGCAGAAGCACTATCACGAAAGCCAGGCGCGACTGGCCGCGATTGTCGGCTCGGCTGACGATGCCATCATCAGCAAGGGGCTCGACTCGATTATCCGCACGTGGAACGACGGCGCAACCCGGATGTTCGGCTATACGGCGGAAGAAGCGGTGGGGCGTTCCATCCTGATGCTGATCCCCGAAGAACTGCGTTCCGAAGAGGAGCAGATTCTGGTGAAGTTGCGGGCGGGAGAGCGCATCGATCATTACGAGACGGTGCGGATGAAGAAGAACGGCGAGAGGGTCGAGGTGTCGATCACGATTTCGCCGATCCGCGACTCGGCTGGCCGGGTGACTGGCGCTTCGAAGGTTGCGCGGGATATCTCCGAACGGCGGCGCCTGGAGCGCGTGCTGATCCAAAGCGAAAAGCTCAGCGCTACGGGCCGCATGGCGGCGACCATGGCGCACGAGATCAACAATCCGCTCGAATCGCTGATGAACCTGATTTTCCTGGCGCGCGAGAGCTGCGATGCGCAGAGCAGGGCGCACCACTATCTGATGACCGCGGAGCAGGAGCTGGAACGGGTGTCGCATCTGGCGCGGCAGACGCTGGGTTATTACCGCGACACCAGCGCTCCGACCGAAGTGACTTTGCACGAGCTGCTGCGCAATGTGCTCACCGTGTACAACTCGCGGCTGCTCGCGACCGGAATCACCGTGGATGCGCGGTTCAACGACCGGCAAAAGATTGTGGCCAGCAAGGGCGAGATGCTGCAGGTCTTCTCGAATCTGGTGGCGAATGCCATCGATGCGATGAGCGCGGGCGGAACGCTGAAGGTAAGCACGTCCCCGGCGATGGACGGGCTGGAAGTCATCATTGCGGACACCGGTACCGGCATCCGGCCGGAATATCAGGCGAGGATCTTCGAACCGTTTTTTACAACCAAGGGCGAACTCGGCACGGGCATTGGATTGTGGTTCGCCAGGCAGTTGATCGAATCCCGGGGGGGCCGTATCTCCGTGACGAGCAGCGTGGAGCCGAAGAACAGCGGAACGGCATTCACCATCTTCATTCCGTTTGCCATGCCTGCGCCGCGCACTGTGGTTGCGGAGGTACCCTGATGCTGCAGATGCCCGGAGCATGGTTTGCCGCGGATGGATCGAACTTCGATCCAGGCTTTTCGGCCCCGAATGAGCGGGAGTCGACCTCGCGCGAAACGCGCAAGCCCAGAATCCTGGTGGTGGACGACGAGAAGCGCATCGCGGACACGGTGGCGGAAATCCTGAATCTCTCGGGGTTCGAGGCGGTGGCGGCGTACGATGGCTGGTCGGCGCTGGAGGCGGCGATGCGGTTCCGTCCCGACTACCTGTTATCGGATGTGCTGATGCCGCGCATGAATGGGGCGGAGCTGGCGATCACGATTCGGCAGAGCCAGCCGGCCACGAAGATTCTGTTGTTTTCCGGGCAGGCGGGCGTCGCGGACATTCTGCAGAGCGCGCAGGACCGAGGCTATGCATTCGATCTGCTGGCGAAGCCGGTGCACCCCGCCAGGTTGATCGAACGGCTCAGGGAGCTGTAAGAGTCCTCTGCTATCGGCCGGCTTGCGAGTCTGTGTGCGCAGGTTGTGCGGTGCGCGGTCATTCGCAGCGGATGGCGGCAACGGGATCGAGGGCGGCGGCGCGCCGGGCGGGCAGCCAGCAGGCGGCGAGGCCGACCAGCGCGAGCACTCCGGCAACGGCAAAGAAGACAGCGGGATCGGTGGTGGAGACACCAATGGGCAGCTTGTCCATGAGGCGCGCGGCGGGCATGGCAGCGGCGAGCCCGAGGGCGAGGCCGGCGCCGATTTGCCAGAAGCCGCGGCGCATGACGAGCAGCAGGATGCTGGCGACGCTGGCGCCGAGCGCGATGCGAACGCCGATCTCCTGGGTACGGCGGCCGGTGGATTGCGCGAGCACCGCGTAGATGCCGACCGAAGCCATGATCAGCGCGATGAACGCGAATCCGGCGAAGATTTTGCTGAAGAGGTGCAGATACCAGAGCTGGTGATCGACGGCGGCGGTGAGGACGAAGACGTCGCGGAGAGGCAGATCCTGATCGAGGTTCTGGACTGCGGCACGGACGGCAGGGATGGGGTTCGCCGTGGCATGGACGACGAGCGCCATGCCGTTCCAGCCTTCCTGGCGGAAGGTGAGGAAGAAGAGCGGCCGGGGATGGTTGTTGTTCAGGTCCTGGACCACATTGGCGCAGACGCCGACGACGGTGATCCATGGGTCCGGCTGATTCTTATCGTTGTAGAAGCGGAAGCGCTTGCCGATGGCGGACTGGCCGGGCCAGAAATGCCTGGCTGCATCGACGGTGAAGATGGCGGCTTCGTGATGAGCGGTCCCGTCGACCGGATTGAAATCGCGGCCGAGCAGGAGCGGGACGCCGACGGTGGCGAGGTATCCGGGAGACGAGACGACGAAGGAGATGGGCGGGCGGTGCGCGGGGTCGTTGACGGATGCGTGCTCGATCTCAATGTTGCTGTCGGCGCTGCCGAGGCCAGGAGGATTGGAAACGATGGCGACATGCGAGACGCCTGGGATGGCCTGGATGCGCGGCAGAAGCTGGTCGTAGAAGCGCTGGATCGAATCGGTGTCCTTGTAGCGGGGGCTGGGGAAATCGATGTTGGCGGTCATGAGCTGATCGGCGGGGACGGAGCGGTTGCTGTCGAAACTGCGGATGAGGCTGTGGACGAAAATGCCGGCGCCGGTGAGCAGGACGAGGGTCAGCGCGAACTGGAAGACGACGAGAATCGCGGAGAACATGCCGCCGCGACGACGGCCGAGCGTACGGCCGCCTTCCTGCAGCATCGGCTGGAGGTCGGGGCGCGAGGAACGCAGTGCGGGCGCGAGGCCGAAGACGAGGCCGCTGAGGATGCAGAGCGCGGCGAAGTAACCGAAGACGGAGTAGTCCATAGTGAACTGCACCCAGTAGGGGCGGCCCACGTTGGATGTGGCGAGGTTGAACCAGTGGACGCCGCCGACGGCGAGAGCAAGGCCGGCGAGACCACCCACGAGGCTGAGGAGGACGCTTTCGACGAGGAGCTGGCGAGTGATGCGCCAGGGCGAGGCGCCGAGGGCGGCGCGGATGGACATCTCGCGCTGGCGGCCGAGGGCGCGGCTCAGCATCATGTTGGCGACATTGGCGCAGGCGATGAGCAGGACGAATCCGACAGAGGCCAGCATGAGGAGGAAAACCATTTTGATGTTGCCGCCGTTGTAGCGCTCATGGAACGAAAGGACCAGGGCGCTGGTGTTCTTGTTGGTATCGGAATACTGAGCTGCGAGGCGGTGGGCGACGGCGTCGAGATCGGCCTGGGCCATGGTTCGGCTGACACCGGGCTTGAGCAGGGCGAAGGCCTGGAGGTCGCGGTTGTCGCGTTTGAGCTGGTCGGGGGTGGCAGTCAGGGGCATCCACAGCTCGACGACGGTGGGAAAGGCGAAGCCTTTGGGCATGACGCCGATGATGGTGGCCGGCTTCTCGTTGACGCGGACCTGACGGCCGATGACGGAGGGGGCGCTGTTGTAGCGCTGCTTCCAGACGGTGTAGCCGAGCATGAGGACCTGCGGAGCGCCGGGTTGTGCGTCGGAGGGCTGGAAGTCGCGACCGAGGATGGGGTGGATGTGGAGCATGGAGAAGATGCCGCTGGTGGTTCGCTCCAAGTGGTAGGGCTGCGGCGGATTGCCGGGCTCGCCGAGAACGCCTTCGAGGTCGGCAGCGCCTTCGAGGGCGTCGAGGGTATGGGACCGGGCGCGGTAGTCGAGGAGGTCGGCGTAGGAGAGCCGCGTATTGCCGTTCAGGTTCGCGGGATCGCGGCCCGCGACAGCCACCAGGCGCGCGCCGCCCGGCACTGGCACCGGCTTGAGCAGAGCCGCATTCACGATGGTGAAGACCATGGTGTTGAGACCGATGCCGAGGGCGAGAGTGACGACGACGGCCGCGGAGAACCATCCGTGGGCGCGGATCATGCGCAGGGCGAAACGGAGGTCGTATCCCATGGAAAGCGGTACGCAGGCAGGGAAAGGATGGTTCCAGAGGGTGCGTTTATGCGTGGGCCGGGGCCGCAGCGGCACGCGTGAGAGAAAATCGGACAGGAAGGGCGAAGCCTCCATCTTTCAAGAATGATTTGCGAACACCGATGGTCCTGGCAGCGGGTGAAGCTGAGCCTCGCGACGGAATGCGCGATCATTCTGTTTTTGTGGGCGGCTCTGCCGGCTTTTTGCCAGAGCACGAGCGGGGAAGTGCGGCTCCATGTGGCCGATCCGGGAGGCAGGGGAATCCAGGTGAGCGTGCATCTGGTCAGCGAGGCAAATCAGTACAACGAGAACCTCGCAACGGACCGGGAGGGGAATCTCGACGTTGCGCGGCTGCCGTACGGAGTGTATGGGCTGGAGATTGACGCGGCGGGATTCGCTCCGGCTGTGGAGACGATGACGATCGGATCGTCGATCCCAATTTCTCATTCCATTGCGCTGAAGATCGCCGCAGTGCAGCAGACGGTCGCGGTGCAGGCGGGCACGACACTGCTGGATCCTGAGCAGCCAGGTTCCGTCGATCAGGTGGGCTCTGCGTTCATTCAGCACCGGCTCAGCTCGATACCGGGGCGTTCGCTGCAGGACCTGGTGAATGCGCAGCCTGGCTGGCTGTACGAAGGGAACGCGGTACTGCATCCGCGGGGCTCGGAGTATCAGACGCAAATTGTGGTCGACGGCATTCCGCTCACGGACAACCGCTCACCCAGTTTTGGACCGGAGATTGAAGCCGATGACATCCAGTCGCTGAGCCTTTACACCGCCGGGATCCCGGCTGAATACGGGCGCAAGATGGGCGGAGTGATCGAGGTGAATACGGTTGCGGATACGCAGCCCGGACTGCACGGCGAGGTGGCGCTTGCCGGGGGCAGCTTCGATACGGGCAGCGCGTTTGCGCGCGGCCAGTACACGCGGGGGAAGAACATCATGGGTGGCAGCGCCAGCGGAAGCATGACGGGCCACTATCTCAATCCCGTCGTTCCGCAGAATTATTCCAATACCGGGACGCTGGGCGATTTTTCGGGCCGGTACGAGCGCGATCTTTCCGGCAGCGATCGGCTGACCTTGTCGGTACGGCACGAGCTGTCGCGGTACGACGTTCCCAACGAGCAGGTGCAGGAGGCAGCGGGGCAGCGGCAGACCGCCGACAACCTCGAGACGATGGGCGTCGCCTGGTATCAGCACAGCTTTTCGCCGAACACGCTGGCGCGGCTGGGTGGGATGGAGCGAGACAATGCGAACGATTTCCAGTCGAATCCGCGGTCCACGCCGGTGGAGGTGGTCCAGCACAATCGCTTCCGCGACGGCTACTTCAAGGCGATGCTCGACGCGCAGCGGGGCCGGGATGAGTGGCGATTTGGAGTTGAATCGGAAAACACATTCCTCCATGAAGACACGAGCTACTTCATCACGGATCCTGGGCAATACGATCCGGGAACGCCGCTGACGTTTGCGTTTGCGGGGCAGCGGCCCGATCTGGAGCAAGCGGCGTTCGTGGAGGACCTTGTTCACCTGGGAAACTGGTCGTTGAACGCGGGCCTGCGCTGGGACCATTACCAGCTGCTCGTGAACCAGCAAGCGGTCGAGCCGCGGTTGGCCATCTCACGCTACTTTCGATCGGCCGATACGATCCTGCATTTCTCCTGCGATCGCGTGTTTGAGACGCCATCGTTTGAAAACATTCTGCTCTCGAGCTCCACGCAGGTTGAATCGCTGGACCCGACGGCGTTTCTTCGGCTGCCGGTCAAACCTTCCGTGGGAAATTATTTTGAAGGCGGGCTGACACAGGGAATCTTCGGCAAGGTGAGGCTCGATGTGAACTCCTTTCGGCGGCAGGTGAACAACTACGCCGACGACGACCAGATTGACAACACGACAATCAGCTTCCCGATCGCTTTTCGCAAGTCGATCATCGACGGCGCGGAGGCCAAACTCGAGCTTCCGGAGTGGGGAAAGATTTCGGGACTCGTGAGCTATTCGTGGGAGGTGGGGAACGCCTGGAATCCCGTGACGGGAGGGTTGTTTCTCGGCGGTGGCGCGGCGGCGGCGGAGACCCACCTCACGGGACATTTTCCGGACTCGCAGGACCAGCGGAATACCGTGCGCGGGCGGCTGCGCTACCAGGCGCATCCGCGGTTTTGGCTGGCTGGCGGCTTCCAGTATGACTCCGGGCTTCCGTTCCAGTTCGATGGAAATTCGGCGAGCGCGCTCGCCGAATATGGGCGGCCGGTGCTGGACCGCATCAACTTCGAGCGAGGGCGCGTCGAGCCGGCTCTGCTGATGGATGCCTCGGCGGGGGCCGAGCTTCACCATTCCGAGCACATGAATGTGCGGCTGCAGGCGGATGGAGAGAACCTCGGCAATGTTCTCGATGTGATCGATTTCGGCGGCCTGTTTTCGGGGAACGCGATTGGGCCGCCGCGGAGCGGGATGGTTCGGCTGACGATGACGTTCTGACAGGGCTCAGAGCTCAGAGCACAGAGCTCAGAGCAGAGCTCAGAGCTCAGAGTTCAGCGGCCAGGGATGGGGCGGCCAGGAATAAAGCGGGTGAGGGCCCACCCTGTCCGCCAACGACGGGGCGGACGAGGATGGGGCGCCAGCGGGAATTCTGGCGGATGCCTTGACCTTCTACACATTCGGCTATATATGTAGAAGACACAGGTATGAAGACAGAAGACCGATTCGATTTGCCGCAGGGCACTCTCGATCTGCTGATCATGCGCGTTGTGGCGCTGGGCCCGATTCACGGCTATGCCATCGCGCAGAGGATTCAGCAGATGTCTCGCGAGGCGTTGCAGGTGCAACAGGGATCGTTGTATCCCGCATTGCATCGGCTGGAATACAAAAAATTGCTGACCGCGAGCTGGCAGGCGTCGGAGACCGGACGGGAAGCCAAGTTCTACGAGCTGACCGCGAGGGGCCGCGCGCATCTGAAAGCGGAAACCGAAAACTGGAAACGCCTCACCAACGTGGTCGGCCTCATTCTCAAAGGCACCGTGGAGGGAATCTCATGAGCTGGCTGGGGAGATTATTGGGCCGCGAGCGGATGGAGACGGAGCTGGATAAGGAGCTGCGCTTCCACTTCGAATCTCAGGTGGCCGATAAGATTCGCGGGGGCGTTCCGGAGAGCGAGGCGCACCGGCTCGTGCGCATGGAATTCGGAGGCATCGAGCAGATTAAAGAGGATTGCCGGGAACGCCGGGGGACGATGTGGGTTGAATCGCTGGCGCAGGACGTGCGGTATGGTCTGCGGCAATTGCGCAAGTCGCCGGGTTTCGCAGTCGTCGCCATCGTCTCCCTCGCACTGGGCGTCGGAGCCAATACCGCGATTTTCAGCTTGCTGGATGCCATCCTGCTGCGGCCATTGCCGGTTCAGAATCCACGAGAGCTGGTGCTGTTTGGGCCTGGCGGAGGAGGGGGGAGTACGGAGGCTGTTCCCGACGAAAGCTGGAGGCTGTTTTCCGATTCGTTCTTCCAGGATTTTCGCCGGGAAGATCATTCTTTTTCCGGGATCGCGGGAGTCGACAGCACACAGTTTGCGGTCAAAGCGTCCATCGCCGGAGCTGCCTACGAAACGACCCATGTCGATCTGGTCTCCGGCAGCTATTTCCCGGTGCTGGGCGTCCCGGCGTACCTGGGCAGAACGATTGCTGAATCGGATGACGGGGCATTCGGCAGCGGTCCTGTCGCGGTCGCCAGCTATTCCTGGTTCCAGCGGCATCTCAACGGCGATCCGGCGGCCCTGGGCAAAGTGGTTCGCATTGAGGCGCACGATTACACGCTGGTCGGCGTTGCCAGACCTGGATTCTCCGGCGTGACGGTGGGCCAGGCGACCGATCTGTTTATTCCGCTCTCGATGGAGAAGGCGTTCTCGCGGCCCGGCTGGAACGGCATCGGGGACAAGCTCTTTCAGTCGCTCTATCTGATCGGCAGGCTGAGGCCCGGCGTGAATGCAGTGCAGGCGAGCGCAGAGACCAACTTATTGTTCCATCAGATTATTCGCGGGTATCTGGGACCGCAGCCGACCGAGAAGCATCTCGCCGATCTGGCGCGCGCCAGCGTGGAACTGACGCCTGGGGCTCGGGGAATCTCGCCTCTGCGGCAGTACTTCTCGCTGCCGCTCAAGATCCTGATGGGCATTGTGGCGCTGGTGCTGCTGATTGCGTGCGCCAATATCGCCAACATGCTGCTGGCCCGCGGCGTGGCGCGCACGCGTGAGGTGGCCGTGCGCATGGCGCTCGGGGCTTCGCGGCGGCGGATCGCCGTGCAATTGCTGACCGAATCGGCGGTGCTGGCAGGTGTGGGAGCAGCGGCGGGTGTGGCGCTGGCATGGAAGGCGAGCGGGCTGCTGCTGCGCCTGGCGACACCCGGTCCTGATCCGGTACCGCTGAACCTTGCGCCGGACTCGCGCGTGCTGGGCTTCACGCTGGGGGTGACGGTGCTCACGTCGCTGCTGTTCGGCATGCTGCCGGCGTTTCGGGCATCGGGCGTGGAGTTCACGCCGGCGCTGAAGGACGGGCGCGGCAGTTCCTCGGCCTCGAGCCGCGGCGCTCTGGCGAGCTCCCTGATCGTCGGCCAGGTGGCTCTCTCGGTGCTGCTGCTGGCAGTCGCGGGCCTGTTCGTTCGCAGCCTCATCCATTTGTCGGAGGTGAACACCGGCTTTGACGATCACAACGTGCTCGTGTTCACGCTCGATTCGAGTACGGCGAACCTGCCGCGCGGGGCCGACGAGATTCGTTCCGTTCGCCTGCAGGAGCAAATGGAAGATCGCGTGCGCGCGATTCCGGGCGTCCAGTCGGACAGCTTCGCCTTCGTCGCCTTCCACGACGGCGGATGGTCGGATCAGGTCCTCTTCCAGAACATCACCCGAACACCCGCGAACGGCGAGCCGGTCAATTTCAACATCACAGGCAACGGGTTCTTCTCCGCGATGGGCATTCCGCTTCGCGAGGGGCGGACCTTCGGAGCGGAAGACAGACTGAACTCGCCACGCGTGGCGGTGATCAATGAATCCATGGCACGGCGGTTCTTCCCGAATCGTTCGGCCATTGGGCAGCGCTTCTCGATCGGGGAAACACCCGACCATCCAGGCGA
The DNA here is from genome assembly GCA_036521315.1 of Acidobacteriaceae bacterium. Lineage (GTDB taxonomy): Bacteria > Acidobacteriota > Terriglobia > Terriglobales > Acidobacteriaceae > Palsa-343. Next base: position 82,730 of record DATDHZ010000069.1, on the reverse strand, counting down.
TATCGAAGTGATCGGGGTCGTTGAAGACGCTAAGTATTACACGCTCGATGAAGGCTCCCTGATGGCGGCCTATTTTCCCTGTTCGCAGAGCCCCGGTTTTTACGGAAACTTTGTGGTGCGCTATGCTCCGGGGGCCAACGAGCGGGAAATCGTTTCCGCGATTCGCCATGCTGTTGCTGCGATCAATCCGAACATTCTGGTGAACGACGTCACCACGCTCGAAGAGCAGGTCAATCGCTCGATCGCGACGCCATCGCTGATAGCTCAACTCTCCGCCTTCTTCGGGGTGGTGGCGGTCTTCCTGGCCTGCATTGGCGTTTACGGCTTGCTTTCGTACTCCGTGGCGCGGCGGACGAGCGAACTGGGGATCCGTCTCGCTCTGGGGGCGCAACTGCACACGTTGCTGTGGATGGTGCTGCGGGAATGCCTGGCTTTGCTGATTCCCGGCCTGGCGATTGGGATCGCTGTTGCGCTGACCTCGACGCATATCCTGAAGAGTCTGCTCTACGAGTTGAGCCCGCTCGATCCTGCGTCGATCTCGATCGCGATTGGGGCGGTTGCGGTCATGACGATTGCCGCTGCATGGGTGCCTGCGCGCCGGGCTACCCAAATCAATCCGGTGCAGGCTCTTCGGACGGAGTAACCGGGTCTGAATGGGGTTGGTGGCAGGGCCATGCTGCCCCAGGCCCACCCTATCGGCGAACAGCATGCGGACAAGGATGGGGCACCGGCAACGACCCCACTCAAGCCAACGGCGGGCTTGAATGGGGCACCCGGGCAAACGTGAATGCGCCACCCGCTGGTTCACGTTACTTTGGCAATGTGTCGTGGGGTGGGAATTGCGCGATAAAATTGATGTGGTGAGCTTTTTTAATTTTTGGAGCGCAGGGGAGGAACGATGTCGATCCATATGACGCCGGGGAAACTGGCCGGACTGAAAGCCGTATCGGACAAGCGGGGCGTGATTGCCGCCGCCGCCATGGACCAGCGGGGATCGCTGCGGAAGTCGCTGGCGAAGGAAAAGGGAGTGGCCGAGGTGCCGGAGTCGGCGCTGGTCGAGTTTAAGGAGCTGGTGACGGAGGTGCTGACGAAGCACGCGTCGGCGATCCTGCTTGATCCGGAGTTTGGGCTGCCGGCGTCGAAGCGGCGCAACGGCAAGGGTCTGCTGCTGGCGTATGAGAAGACGGGCTACGATGCGGCGCTGCCTGGGCGGCTGCCGGACCTGCTGGACGTATGGAGCGTGCGGCGGCTGAAGGAAGCGGGTGCGGACTGCATCAAGATTCTGCTGTACTACACGCCTTATGAGAAGTCGGCCATCAACGACCACAAGCAGGCCTGGGTGGAGCGGATTGGCGACGAGTGCCGGGCGCACGATATTCCGTTCTTCCTGGAGCTGGTGGGCTATGCGGTGCACGGCGAGGAAGAGAAGAGCCTGGCCTACGCGAAGCGGAAGCCGGATGTGGTGACGGGGTCGATGGAGGAGTTCGGCAAGGAGCGGTACGCCGTGGACGTGCTGAAGGTCGAGGTGCCGATCCAGATGGAGTTTGTGGCGGGCACGAAGGCGTTCAAGGGCGAGCAGGCGTACACGCGGGCTGAGGCGCTGGAGCATTTCCGGCTGTCGGCTTCCTCGACGCACAAGCCGTTCATCTATTTGTCGGCGGGCGTGTCGAATCCGGTGTTCATCGAGACGCTGGAGCTGGCGGGCGAGAGCGGCGCTCCGTTCAACGGCGTGCTGTGCGGACGCGCGACGTGGAAGGACGGGATTGCCGTCTATGCGAAGCAGGGCGCGAAAGCGTTCGAGGAGTGGCTGAACACGAAGGGCGTCGAGAATATCGAGAACGTGAACAAGGCGCTCAAGTCGGCGCACTCGTGGTACGACAAGGTGAACGTGCCGGCGCTGGTGTAAGGGGCAGGTGAGAAGCGCTCAGCTAAGAAGCGGTCAGCTAAAAGCGGTCAGCGATAAGACTGTCAGCTAAAAAGCGGCTAGTTAGACGCCGGTCAGCTAAAAGGCAGTGAGAAGAGAAGCACCGTGGCGTTGCGCTGCGGCGCTTTTCGTTTAGGGCAGGAGTTTGAGGAAGGTGACGCCGTAGCCGCCCATGTTGAGGGTCATTTGCGACTGGGGCGTGGCGGGCACGGCCTGGGGTCCGGCCATAATGCTGATGTTGGCGTCGATGGTGAGCTCGGTGGCGGAGGAAAAGGCGGGGAGCTGGGAGAGGTCGAGGACGATGGTACGCGGGGCGCCGGGACCGTTGTCATCGTTCGGCGAGTTCACCGCATGATTCGCGGCCATCACCACCACGGAGCCATCCGCGTTGCGCGTGGCAAAGATCTCGACCGATTGCGCATCGGCGGGCTCGCTGGTCGTCCAGGTGAGGATGCTCACGGGCTGGGCGGTGCACCATGATGCCGGCTCATCGGGAGCGCACCATGGGAAATAGCGTCCGAGATAGTCGTCCACCCAGTAGCTGAGATAGGGCTGCCCGGCGTCATAGGTGACTTCTGCATACATCAGCGACATGGTGCTGGCGTCCTGCACGAAGTCCGAGTGCACGAGCATGTGCGATCCGGCCTGCGCCCATTGCGAAAAGACATACGGCCGCCAGCCAGCGAAGAAGGGGCTGGTGCCGCGCTGATCCACCTCGAACGGATTCGAACACTCGCCCTGGCCATTGCCGATGGAAAAGTCCGCGTCCACGTTGTTTTCGGTCATCCACAACACGGCGTGGCTCAGTTTGGGACTGGTGGCCACGATGTGCGCAAAGTCCCGTGCATATTGCCCAAAGGTGTAGGGCACTGTACCCATCGCCGCCGCGTCGGTGTTTTGCCACCCGCACACCGCATACTGCTGTTGCGACACCACGTCGATCTGGGCGGTCACAGCCTCGAGAAATCCCGGAGCATAATCGTTGGCGTCCGTCACGCCGCTCAGCTCGAGTGCGACAAACTTGAGCGGCACCAGTGAGCCGGCCTTTTGCATCGCCGTCACGGTGAGGTTATAGAGGTTGGCGTATTGCGCCGGAGTCATGCCCACAAGGTCTGGAATCGTGTAGATGCTCCAGTACGTGATGGGCGTGAACGGCGTGTGCACGTGCTGCACTCCGCTGTCGTCGGTGAATCCGGTGGTGGTGTTGTAGTACTGGACCATGCGGGCCGCGTAGGTAGCGAAGTCAGGGTAGTTTTGGGGTTCAAGCACGCAATTCGGGCCAACGTCCGTGCACATCGATGGGGGACCTTCCACCAGAACCAGGTTGATGTTCTTATCGCCGACGCCGATGACGGGGTCCAGTGTCGCGTCGAGCACGGTGAAATCCCAGCTCTTGTCGGCACGTTGGGGAATGCCCAGGCTGTTCGTGTAGACGCGTATGTGCTGCGGATGCAGATCGGCAAGCGTAGTCGTGGCGCTGGGCACGGAGGGGAAGAACGACTGGGCCCACTCGGCGGCCTGGAACTGGGTGCTCATCATCGTCTGCATCTGACCGTTGAAGCCGAGGCTGGTGTTGACGGTGGAGCTGACCGAGACATTGACGGTGACCGGTGCGGAAAGGACGGTGAGCGACAAGGGAGCGGTGACCGATGGACCGCCTTCGGTCGCGGATACCGTGACGGTCGAGGTTCCGGGCGACGTCCCGGCGAGGGCGCTTAAAGTGATGTTTCCGGAGCTTCCAGTTCCGGGCTGCGTAATCTGCGGGAGCACGCCGTACGGGTAGCCACTCAGCGTGAGCGTGACAGGATTCGTGTCGAGCGCGACGCGGTTGACGGTGACGCTGAGCGGCGAAGCAGAACCGCCGTCAGGAATGGTAGCCGAGGCGCTGGAGAGGGTGATGGTGATGGGATAAAGAGTAGGCGTCTGCATGCCGGAGTTGCTGCCGCAACCCGCCGCGACCAGCAGAGGGCCCAGCGCCAGCGGGAAGAAAGAGGCGGAGCGTGGAAGGCGCCCGATCATGGCTCGAACCTCGCTGGAGCAACCTGCAGGAAGTCTGGCGGGATTATAGCCTGACACGGCGGCGCTCTGAGAACGGAGCGCGGCAACTGGTATGCGGAGAGCTGACGGAAAAATAATTTTCGAATTGCTGCAACTTTTTCGCTACTAACTGTGGGAGCCAGGGTTTCCAGCGACAACCAGTTGTACCTGGAGGCCTGTCCATGAAGAGCACTCACGCTCTTTTCTGCCTTCTGTTCGCGGCGCCGCTGTGTGCGTATGCCGGTGAGCAGATTATCCCCGCCGGTTCGCTGATTTCGTGCACGTTGGCCGAGCCGAAAATGAACTCCAAAACCACAGCAATCGGCGACCCGGTCTTGTGCCGGGTCGGTCACGCGGAGCGCTACGGGCGCTCTGTTCTCCCCTACAACAGCTATCTGGTGGGAAGGTTCGAGGATTACCGTGATCCCGGACACTTTGTCGGCAAGGGATGGATGGAGCTTCGGTTCGATCGCATGGTGATTGAGCCGGACACGGTCATTCCGGTGGAAGCGCGAGTGGTGGACGTGCCGGGCTACAACGTGGATCGCTACGGAAGGATTCTCGGCAAAGGCCACGCGGTGCGGGATACCGTGACCTGGATGATTCCGATTCTTTGGCCCATCGATCTGATCAATTTGCCGCGGCGCGGCCCTCGTCCAACCCTGAAAGAAGAGACGAGGCTGACGCTGAAGGTGATGGATGACCTGGGAATTCCGACGGTCGACCAGCAGCCGTATGCACAGGAGCCGTCGGGTTTGTATCGGCGGCAGCCCAGCTCGTATGAACCGCCGCCTCCTCCACCGCCAGCGCCTGCTCCGGTGGCTGAGGTGGCACCCCAAACCGTGATCGTGACTCCTCCGCCGGCACCACCGCCGGTGGTGGCGTACGCGGCTCCGCCCCCGGTGTACTACTATCCACGACCGCGCAGCGTTGTGGTGGTTCGCAACGGGTACGCGTACCGGGTGTGGGTGCAATAGACGGGAGGAGGGGAATCCCAACTTCGGCTAAACCCGCTCGAGCCGACTACAGGCTTGAATGGGGCACTCGGCGTTCTGTTTTTCTGAGCGCGCGATGGCGTACGGTTCCCGGTCTCGCACGGATGAGGCCGGGAATCTTTGTGTCTGCGCGGGCCGCGGTTATGCGGCGGTAGCTGTCGACTCGGCAGCCGCATCGTCACGGCTGGCGATGATGGTGGTGATGAGCACGAAGGGGATGAAGAAGGCTGAGGGCGTGGCCGGCTTGACGCGGAACTTGCCGGCGATGCGGTTGGCGGCCTGCTCGCTCTCGATCCAGATGCCGGCGTTGTCGACGCCGAGCAGGGTGACGGTCTCGAGGGTTTCCTGATCGAGGAGTTTCGGTCCCAGGACCACGATTTTGCGTCCGATCATTTTCGCCAGCTGCATGTCCATGGAAGAAGGAGACGCGGCGGGAAGGGTCTGAGTTGCCGGGCCCGGGTGTCAGCTTTGTCTGTGCGACGCGGCGTGGCCCGCGGCCACGAACAACCCCAAAGGCGACCTGGGGCCATTCGGGCTCATTCCCGTGGTTGCTGCTCCCAACCGGGTGTCATTGCCGCTGGGGTTGCAGGGCAGGTCACTTTCTGGATGCGGGCCGGGCTGAGGACCGGGCGCGATGGAGCGGCTCGCCGGGTCCGGTTGAGGCAGAATGGTAGCGTGACCCTGGAGAGCACGGAGTGACGCTGCGGCAGAAGCTCCTGCTGCTGTTTTCGCTGACGGTGGCTGGTGTTGTCGTCGCGGTTGCAGTGGCAGCTACTCTGCAGGTGCGGCGGGCCTTTGCGGCCATTGACCGCGAGCAGACCGCCGCAGTGGCGGCGCAGTTTCAGAGCCAGTTCAACGCTCGCGGCGCCGACCTTGCGGCCATGCTGGACCGTTTGGCCGCGAATGACGCGCTGCAGCCGATCGTCCAGGCATTCAGCAGCGGTGGCAACGCTGCTCCCTATGCGGGCGTAGCAACGCCGCTGGCGCACGCGGCGCACGTCGATTATCTGGAGCTGGTATCGCACGACGGCAGGATCCTCTCGTCGGCGCAATGGCCGGGGCGCTTCGGATATCGGGAGGCGGCAATCACCCTGGCGGGCAAGAGGCCTTTCCTCAGGCAGGAGGACCTGCCCGATGGATCCGAGCAGATCGGGCTGTTTGCGGTACGCGCGGTGGCTGGATCGAAGCCGGTGCTGTATCTGGTGGGCGGACGGCAACTCGATGCGGGATTTCTGAGCGACATGCCCGCGCCGCCGGGTGCGCAGGTGCTTCTGTATCGCAACCTGACGGACTCGTTCAATGCGGCGAACTTCACCGGAGTGCAACCCCCGCCGGCGGGAGCGGCGCATCTGGGGCAGGTGGTGGATGAGGCGCGGGCCCACGGGCGCGAATCGGGTGGCGTGGTTGACTGGACCGGACGCCGGCCGGAGAGCGTCGATGCTGCGGCGTTGCCGCTGAAAGGCGCGGACGGTTCGGTGCTCGCGGTGCTGGTGGTTGCCGAGGCGCGACGGGGGCTGGTGGAACTGGAGACGCGCATTGCGTGGGTCGCGGTCCTCTTCACGGTGATCGGCATGGTGCTGGCTGCAGGGGCAAGCTACTGGATGGCGGGCCGGGTTGCGGCGCCGATCCGGCAGATCACGCGCGCCTCGGACCAGGCGGCCGCAGGAGAGTGGGAGGCGCGCGTCGATATTCGCTCGCCGGACGAGATCGGGGCGCTGGCGCGCAGCTTCAACCACATGCTGCGCGAGCTGACGACGAGCCGTGACCGAACGGTGCAGAACGAACGCGTGGCTGCGTGGCGAGAACTGGCGCAGCGGCTGGCCGGCGAGCTGAAAGGGCCATTCTTCCGGCTGCAGATCACGATGGAGAACATGCTGCGGGCCCGCAAGCTGCCGCGCATCCAGTTTGACGACGTTTTTGCGGAGAGCGCGGCAACGCTGCAAAGCGAGATCGGGAATCTGCGGGAAGTGATTGCGAGGTTCGGCGACTTCGCGAAGAATCCGGAACCGCAGATGGAGAAGATGGATGCGCGGGATGCGGTGCGGCACGTGGTCGCGCACTACGCCGGGACCCTTGAAGAAAAGCACATCGCTATTGGGACAGCGATTGCGCTGGAGCCGCTGCCGATTCGCGGCGACGCGGAGCTGCTGGAGCGGGCGCTGTCGCAACTGGTGCTCAATGCGATGGAGGCGATGGCCGAGGGCGGGACGCTGACGGTTTCCGCGGCGCGAGCGGCGGCGTCGGTGCGCATCGGCATTGCCGACACGGGCGCCGCGCTGAGCGACGAGGAGTGCGAACGGCTTTTTGCGCCGTACTCGGATACGCGGCGGAATGGATCAGGTCTGGGATTGGCGATCGTGCAGTCGGTGGTGACGGACCACTACGGGCGCATCACCGTCGAACGCGCAGAGAGCGGGGGAGTGCGATTCGTGATCATCCTGCCGCTGGCTGCGCCGCAACTGGCGCTGCCGCAGGGTACAGCGTAACGGAACGCGAGCGGCGACTTAGCGGATTCCGGCGGCGAGCAATGTGGTCGTCGAACGGCGGCGGGGAACAGACCGCAGCGGTGCGGGTGGAACGTAGCTGCGGTAGACGGTGATGTGGAAGCAGGACTGATAGAACTCCTCCTCCACATCGATCTTGCCGGCTGTTTGCAGGGGCAGCAGCCAGGCGCGCATCCAGGCGATCTCTGAGAGCGATAAACCCCGCTTGCCGATATCGATGGCGGCTCCGGTGAGGTGCGGGGAAGCGAGGTCGCCGTCGGCGGCCGCGGCGTTGCCGTTGATTTCCATCAGCGCGCGCTGAAAGGCGACGGTGCGGACGGCGGAGTTGACCTGAAGGGGGCGGCCGAAGCGGGAATAGTGGACGCGGGCAAGATCGGACAGGAAGCGAGCGGTCCAGGGCCGGCAGTCGCGGCGGTTGAAGGGAAGATCGGGATTGATGCGAAGCGCGGCGCCGGTGGGAACAGGGACGAGCTCGCGGGTGCGTTCCATGGCGTTGAGCTGAATCTCGTCCTGAATCCGGACGAGGCCTTCGGCGGTGTCGCGCACATTCTGGCGGAGCAGGGAAGCGCGCGAGCCACGGAGCGGCGGGACGAAGTGGATGCGGGCCAAAGTGGGAATGGTGGACTGGCGGGCGGGGGCTCCCGTGGTCAGGGCGGTGCGGGTACTCGGGGCCGACAGCCTTGTGCCATGGGCCGCGCGATGCGTCGCCGCGGCGTGGCGCAGGGCGGCACGGCGGTGGTGCAGGCGAGTCACGGGGCGACGCGCCGTGGACGCAAGAACCGGCCATGCGGCGAAGGGCAGCGCCAGCGCGAGAAGAACCAGGGAGAAACGGATACGCATTTCGAGGACCGCGGAGAACCGATCAGAGCTTCTTCAGAGTACCTGACCCCAGGGCGGGGAAAAAGTAGCACTGCGGGTTCCCCTGAAAGAATGGGGGATCCCGGCGGTTCCGGAGCCGGGCACGCAAAAAAGAGCGGCGGGGGTCGGGATTCCGCGGGCGTGCCGTGTCTTCCGGCCGCTTGTGATGGGGACCGAATTTCATTCGGTCGAGGCCGACGGTGGAGTACAATTCCGGCAATCCATCAGGCAGACAAGCACGCGTTCCCCCTGAGCCGTATCACCTACCCGGAGGTTTTCCATGACCGAAGCCGTCGCTCAGCCCGAATCATCGACCCAGCCCCTCAACGAGATACAGCGGATTGGCGATACATTTGTCGCGCCGTCGAAGACCTTCAACGATATTCGGCGGAGCGCCGCATGGTGGGCGCCGTTTCTGATTATCGTGATTATCTCGACGGCGTTTGCCTTCACCGTGCAGAAGAAAATCGGCTGGGCGACGGTGTATGACAACAGCCTCAACATGACGCCCAAGGTGAAGGAGATGCTTGCCAACCTGCCCGCCGATCAGCAGGCGGCGGCACGGCAAAAGGGAATTGCGCGCCAGCCGATCACGGCTTACTGTGCGCCAGTGTTTTCCCTCATTTTTTCGGCGATCTTTGCGCTGCTGATATGGCCGACGATCAATTTTGGGTTTGGAGGCACCGCGAAGTACGGCAAGATTTTCGCGGTCATCATGTACTCGAATTTGATCGCCTATGGGGCTCGATACCTGCTGGCGATTGTTGCAATTGTGGCAGGCCTGTCGCCGGATTCGTTCAACTTCAATAACCCGGTCGGAACCAATATTGGGTATTACCTGGCGGGCGGGGACAGTCCTCTGTGGCTGGTGACGATGGGGACGTTCTTCGACATTTTCGGTCTCTGGTCGCTGGTGGTGACTGGGATTGGATGCGCGATCGTCGGAAAGGTGAAAACCGGTTCTGCGATGGTTGCGGTGTTTGCGTGGTGGGTGCTGTTCATGCTGCTCATCGTCGGGGTGGTGGCGATGTTCAGCTAGGCTGCCGCGAAATCAAGAACGAAGGCCCGCCGTGATGGCGGGCCTTGTTTTTGGGGCGGTGGGCTCGATCGCGCAGATGCTCAGTGTGCGCCGGCTGAGCGCTATTCTTCCTCTTCCTCGCCGGTGGGCTTCTTTGCGTTGGCGACGATCTTCTCGGCGATTTGCGCCGGGACGATGTCGTAGTGATCCATATCCATGTGGAAGCTGCCGCGGCCCTGGGTCATGGCGGTGAGCTGCTGCCCGTAGGTGAGCATTTCGGCCATGGGGACTTCAGCGCGAATGATGGTGGTCGATCCGTGGCCGTCCATGCCCTGGACACGGCCGCGGCGCTGGTTGAGGTCGCCCATCAGCGCGCCGGCGAACTCCTGCGGGGCCTCGATCTCGACGCGCATGATGGGTTCGAGCAGCGCGGGCTTGGCCTGCTCCATGCACTTGCGGAAGGCGATGCGGCCAGCCATCTTGAACGACAACTCATTCGAATCGACGTCGTGATAGCTGCCGTCGTAGACCGTCGCTTTGAAGTCGACGACAGGATAGCCGGCGAGGTAGCCGCGCGCTGCCGACTCCTGAATGCCTTTCTCGACGGCGGGGATGAAGTTGCGTGGGATGGCTCCGCCGAAGACGTCATTTTCGAACTCGAACCCACTGCCGCGGGCCAGGGGCTCCATCCGGATTTTGCAATCGCCATACTGGCCGTGGCCGCCGGTCTGCTTTTTGTGGCGGCCCTGGGCCTCGGCGCGGCCGCGAATGGTTTCGCGATAGGGGACGCGCGGCGCTTTCAGCGTGACCTCGGTGTGGTAGCGCTTACGCAGCTTGCTGACCAGGCACTCGATGTGGGGCTGACCGGCGGCGGCGATGAGGAACTCGTTGGTCTGGCCGTCGCGGAAGAAGCGCACCATCAGATCCTCTTCCATCAGCTTATGAACGGCAGGAGCGAGCTTGTCTTCGTCGGCGCGCGATTTCGGCTCGATGGCCCAGGTCATGGCCGGCTCGGGCAGAGCGACCGGCTCGTAGAAAATTTCATGGGCTTTGTCGCCGAGGGTGTCGCCAGTGAGAGTCTCCTTCAGTTTGGCCACTGCTCCCAGATCGCCGGCGTGCAATTCGCCGACAGCGACGGCGGTGCGGCCCTGCATGATGGAGAGGTGCGAGAACTTTTCGGCGGAGCGGCGAGAATAATTCTGCGCCGTTGCGTCGTTTTTCAAACAGCCGGAGAAGACCTTGAAGAAGCTGATGCGGCCGGCGAAGGGATCAGTCATCGTTTTGAAGACGTAGAGCGACAGCGGCTCGGCGTCGTCCACTTTGCGCATCACGATTTCGGGCGGGTTGTCGCCGTCGCCGGCTTTGGCTTCGCCGTTGCCGCCGGCGGCCACGGCCTGGAGCGCGGCGCGCGCAGCGACCGGCTCACGCTCGATGGGCGCGGGCGCGTAAACCTTGAGGAAATCGAGCAGGTGGTCGGTGGCCACGTTGGCCAGGCCGCTGGTGTAGAGGACGGGGAAGATGCGATCTTCGCGGATGGCCTCATGGAGGGCGGTGATCAGATGCTGCTCGGGGATGGTGCCTTCGCGGAAGTACTCCTCCATCAACTCGTCTTTGCCCTCGGCGACCAGCTCGACCAGGGTCTCGTGCGCGCGCTTTGCGGATTCTTCGAGGTGCTTCGGAATCTCGCCGATTTTGCCGCGGCCGTCGCCGGCGGGCGTGTAGAAGAAGGCTTCCATGGTGACAAGATCGACGACGCCTTCAAAGCCCTTGTCGCTGGAAATGGGAAGCTGGATAGGGATGCACTGGCGGCCGAAACGATCGCTGAGCGCGTTCAGCGTGGCTTCGGCGGAGGCGGCGGCGCGGGGGTGGTCCATCTGGGAGATGACCAAGGCGCGGGGCAGATTGAATTCTTCGGCGTATTTCCAGACGCGCTCGGTCATGGCTTCGACGCCGTTGACGGCGTGGACCGAGACGAGGGCGGCCTCGACGGGCAGCATGGCGCAGCGCGCCTCATGCACAAACATATGAAAGCCGGGAGTATCGATGAAATTGACCTTGACGCCATCCCATTCGGCATAGGCGACGGCGTTTTGCATGGTGGTGCCGCGGGCTACATCTTCTTCGTCATAGGCGGTGGTGGCGGACCCGTCTTCGACGCGGCCCAGATGCGGGGTCATTTTGGCGGCATGCAGCAGAGCGGAGACGAGGGTGGTCTTGCCGCAGTGCGCATGCCCGACTACAGCTACGTTGCGAATTTCACTTCCTGGATAGCTCTTCATAACGGCTCCTTGTCAGGGGTAGGATTGGCGGCTCGGCGAGAAGCCGCATGATGGCTGCGTGATACAGAAAACAGGCCAGTAGAACGCTGAGGCGGCGAGGCCTGCGGTGACGATGGACACAGGGATTTCGGGAGGGCGTCGTGGCAGGCGTCGATGGAGTGCCGAGATGGCTTCCGGCGCGCAGCGATGGCGTGCCGGAGGGGTAGGACCGTGGTCCTCGTCCGGCATAGCAGGTTGGCGGGGCGTTTCCGAGCCGATGGGTCGACGCATCCGCGGAAACAGGGAGGATAGCACAGGGATCCGAGCCGAAGGAAACCGCGATTCAGAGGCGAGCTTGAGCGACTGGGTTTAGCTGATTTCAACCGCTGGATAGGCTTCCACGTATTCCTCGCCATTGCTCCCGAAATACGCGACCGTGCGGGCGGCAAAATCCACGTCGTAGCGAACCACGCCCGCACGCCAGGTGGCTTCAAGAAACTCGGGGAATGTGCTTTCTCCGGCCTGGTCGGTGCGCAACGCTGCGATCAAAGCATCGCGGTCGAAAGCGGGGACATCCGCGGCGCCGGAGACCAGCGGTGTACCCTGCATCACGACTGATCCGTCGGCGGTGACGAACAGGCTTTGGCATGCGGGCAGAGACCAGAGGTTGCGGGAAACTCCGGCGCGGCGCAGCGTCTCGGCGAGGTAAGGGAACCCTCCCACTTTCGGGCGGATCGCGGCCGCGCGCTCCATCGCCTTCATCAGATTGTCGATGGCTTTGCTCATAGGGTGGTCCTTTCAGATGGAAGGATTTGTGGAAGGTGGCAGTCTGCCCGGGCGCGCATCAGTCAACTGGAGCCTTGCGCATGTGATGGTGCTCCGCGAGCTTAGTCAGGAGGCGGCGCAGTTCGGATTGTTCGCCCTTGCTGAGGCAGGTGAAAAACAGCTCGTCATTTTGGTCCGCAATCTGTGCCAGTTGGGGAAGCGTACGACGCCCCAAAGCGGTCAGCGAGAGGATCTGGCGCCGATTGTCGTCGGAGTTGGTCTCGCTCCGGATCCAGCCTTTTGCCTGAAGCTTGTCGACGATCTTCGAGATCGCTCCCCGGGTCATAGTGAGAGCTTCGGCCAGTTCGCCGGGCGCTTGTTCACTCTCAGAGAGATGGCGCAACACGACCCATTCGGCAACGGACGTGCGTCTGGCGTGCAGGGAGCGCGCGAATGCGCCCGAAACAGCGTTGGAAACGCGCCGCAGCCAGTATCCGAGATGACTCTCGAGGCCCGGGATCGGGGGTGGGATGCAGAAGTAGGTTTCCACGGAAACTATTATTGTTTCCTGGGAAACTAAATGTCAAGCGGTTTTTGGAGAGATGGTGCGCTACGTCGTGCGTCTGAAGGTTCCAGACAGGTTTGCCGGTCGTGGCCGTACTTTATCCCGCAAACAGAAAATCGCGCAGCGGAAGTAGTATGGGAGGGAGGAATCTGCGTCCCTCTCGAGGGACGCATCCCACAGGAAAGTGAAGCGGAACTTCAACTGGATCTGGTACGTCGGCGCAGCGGTTTGGTTTATCAACGCGGCGCTGGCGATGAACAAAGGCGCTCTGCGCAGCGGCCTGGCCGACGCCTTCATTTCGGCCGCCTTCCTCGCCGCCGGGGTGTTCTTCGGGCGGATGGCGCGGCGGCCGCCGGGGCGGGGCCAGAGGTAAGAAGGCAGGTTCATCCCACATCTGCGAACGCCGCGCAGATGTGGGGCACCCGATTCCGTGGTCGCACGGATTAGTGTGCGACGGCGACCGCGGCTCCCGCCATTTCTTCTTCCGCTACGGTGACGCAATCCTCGAGGATGTGCAGCGCGACGGCGACCTCGTGTTCGCTGACGATGAGCGGGGGCGCGAGGCGGAGGGAGTTTTCGCCGCAGCCGAGGATGAGCAGGCCGCGCTCAAAGGCGAGATCGACGATACGGTCGCGCATGAGCGGCGCGGCCTCGCGCGTGTCCTGACTCTTGACGATTTCGAGGCCGATCATGAGGCCGCGTCCGCGAACGTCGCCGATGGCCGGATGCTTCTTCACCCATCCGCGGAGGTGCTGGAGCATGTGCTCGCCTTGCTGGGCCGCGTTGGCCATGCCTTCGCGCTGGAGCACGTCGAGGGTGGCGAGGGCCGCGGCGATGCAGACCGGATTGCCGCCGAAGGTGGAGGCATGGGAGCCTGGCTTCCAGTCCATGATGCCGGCCCGGGTCATGCAAACGCCGAGCGGCATGCCGGAGGCGATGCCCTTGGCCATGCAGACGATGTCGGGCTGGACGCCGGTGTGCTCGATGGCCCACCACTTGCCGGTGCGCGCGGCGCCTGACTGCACTTCGTCAGCGACGAGGAGGATGCCGTATTTGTCGCAGATGCGGCGCAGCTCCTGCATGAAGATGGTGGGCGCGACGACGTAGCCGCCCTCGCCCTGAATGGGCTCGACGAAGATGGCGGCGACCTCTTCCGGGGGCAGGATGGTGTGGAAGAGCTTGTCTTCGATGTAGCGCGCGCAGCCGAGGGCGAATTCTTCGGCCTCCTGCGGGCCTCCGGAGCAGCCGCGATAGGCGTAGGGATAGCGCACGTGCGTGACGCCGGGAACGAGCGGGGCGAAGCGGCGTTTCTGCTGCGGTTTGGACGCGGTGAGCGAGAGCGCGCCCATGGTGCGTCCGTGGAAGGCTCCGAGGAAAGCGATGATGTTCTGGCGGCCGGTGTGGTAGCGGGCGACTTTCAGAGCGCATTCGATGGCTTCGGCTCCGGAGTTGCCGTAGTAGAAGCGATGGGGCCCGGGCATGGGAGCGATGGCGGAAAGGCGCTCGGAGAGCGTCACGAGCGACTCGTAATAGAAGTCGGTGCCCGACATGTGGATCAGCTCGCCGGCCTGCTGCTGAATGGCGGTGACGACTTCAGGATGGCAATGGCCGGTGGAACAAACGGCGATGCCCGCGGCGAAATCGAGAAACTCGTTGCCATCGGCATCTTCGACGCGCAGGCCCCGTCCGCGCTTCGCCACCATGGGATAGGAACGGGTGTAGCTGGGAGAAATGAGGCGGTCGTCGGCTTCGACGATGGCGCGCGACCGGGGGCCGGGCAGCGGCGTCACCAGCTTCGGGCCGTATTTCTGGAGCACTTCCTTCGAAATCGTCATGGTGTCTCTCCTTGCGTGTGGGGCCGGTGTCGTGCCATCGTCGCGACGATGGGCTTCTGGCGAGAGAGATTTTGCGCTGGGCGGCGCGCTTTACCCTGAGGAGACTCGCTTCGATTCAAGCCGGCTGGGGTATGGCGCGCGGGGCAGGAAGCGCTGACTAGTCGCTGCCGAAGAGGCTCGGTCGCGTTCTGGTGGGCAGAACTCTCAGAAAGCGGCGCGGAGCGATGGCGCGCGCGAAGGCCCAATTCCAGCTGGCGGGGCTGTTCGCGTTGGGAAAGTGATGGCGCATCGTTCGGCTCGTCCCGAGGATAGCATGGGGCCGTGACGATGCGACAGGGTCAGGAGAGGAGCATGACGTTTGTCGTCCCACGCCGTTTGGCGGAAGCGGCGAGCTTGCGGTCGAAGGTGGCGAAGCGGCCGGCTGAGGCCGAACTTGCCAGGTGCAGAGCATCGGCGAAGTCCATGCCCGTGGCGAACCATTCGAGCGCCTGCGCGACAGCGGATTGGTCTTCAAAGGCGATTGTCGGAAGCCCGGCCAAGCCCTGCAAAGCGGCAGCAATCAAGTCCCGGCCGAATCCGTACGAATACCGGAGAACCCACTCCGTCTCGATGAGAACCGTTTTCAAAACCAGGATTTCCCTGGTGCGGAGCACCTGTTCCGCCTGCGGCGTTTGACGAGGATCATCGCGCGCAAGGTAGCGCACGATGACATTAGTATCGACCGCGAGCATGCCGCTCCCTCACGCCCTTCGCAATGGCTTCGTGCATCTCCTCAACGGTCTTCGGCTTTCCCTTGTATTGCAGAATTCCTGCGACCTGTTCAAAGGTGGTGGGAGGGAAGGGCTTGGCTGGCCGCAGCAGGACTCCATCCCGCGTTTCCTCCACGATAAGCTCGGTGCCCGCAGGCCATTTCCGGCTTTCGCGGATCGATTGGGGCAGGACTACTTGGCCCTTGGTCGATATTCTCGTGGTTGCCATTCCTGAATTTCTCCGGGTAGTAAGACGCAGTAAGATTATACCGCGTTTGCCCTGGAGATGGGTCTCGCGTTGGCCTGAGGCCCGCCCGGACCGTGCATAATGTTGCTGCCCACCGATCATCCTCAGGAGCTCGCCGTGAAATTTCGCGCGATTCCCATGCTGTGTGTTTGCGCTGTTGCCGGGCCTGGGATACTGGCGCAGAAGATCGAGATCGCACCGGCGACGGTTCTGATCGATGAGGCGCCGTCGATCCGCGTCACCGGGGTTGCGCCGGGCGCGAGTGTGACGGTCGAAGCCGATCTCAGTGACGGAAACGGCAAACCCTGGCACAGCGAGGCGCAATTCGCGGCGGATGCGCAGGGGGGCGTCGATCTGGCTGCACAAGCGCCCGCGAAAGGATCGTACCGCGAGGCATCGGCGATGGGGCTGGTGTGGTCAATGCGTCCGGCGGAGCACGATGTGCATTTCTTCGCGCCGCCGCACGACTCGGAGGAGCAGACTGTTCACTTTCAACTTTTATACGGCGGAAAAGAAGTGGGGAGCGCCGACCTGGTGCAGAGGTATGTGGCTGCGGGCGTGCGCACGGTGCGGGTGGAAGGCGCTCTGCACGGAACGCTGTTTCTGCCGCCGGAGGCGGGCAGGGGCGACACGAAAGTGCCTGGCGTGCTGGTGGTGGGCGGATCGGAGGGCGGTTTGCCGAGAGCGCGCGCTGCGTGGCTGGCGTCGCATGGCTGCGCCGCGCTGGCTCTGGCGTACTTCCACTATGAGGACTTGCCGGCGACGCTGCGGGACATTCCGCTGGAGTATTTTGGCAGGGCACTCGCGTGGATGGCACAGCGGCCGGAGATCGATGCGAAACGCCTGGGCGTGATGGGCACATCGCGGGGCGGAGAACTGGCGCTGCAACTGGGGTCGATGTATCCGGAGATTCACGCCGTGGTGGCGTATGTTCCGGCGAATATTCGTGTGGCGTCGTGCTGCGGGCGGCCGTTTGGCGCAGCGTGGACGTGGCATGGAGAGGGGCTTGCGTGGGCGTTGCCGGGGATGCCGAACAATCCGGCAACGCTGATGCGGGCGACGATTGCCGTGGAAGGGATTCACGGGCCGGTGCTGATGATCGGCGGGGAAAGCGATGGAGTATGGTCCTCGTCGGAGATGGTGCAGGCGGCAGCCAGCCGGCTGCGACAGGCGCACTTCGGGTATCCCGTGGTAACGCTGACTTATGCTCATGCGGGGCACCGCGCGGGAATGCCGGAGATTCTTCCGACGTGGAACAACGGCGTGCTGCATCCGCTGACGGGCCGGCTGACGGATTTGGGCGGAACGCCTGAGGGCAATGCGGAATCGACGCTCGATGCGATCCCGAAGGTTCTGGATTTTCTGCGTACGAGCCTTGCCGCAGATGCGGCTGCGCCGGTGACGGAAGGGCGTGCACCGGGCGCGACGAGACGCTGACGCGCGCCGGAATCCGTATACTAAAAGCATGTCCATTGTGCGCAACGCGGCCGCCATCGCCAAAGGCATGAGCATCACGTTCCGGGAGATTTTCCAGCCGACGGAAGTCGAGAATTATCCCGACGGGCCAGGGCCGACGCGCGGCGCGGTGCTGCAGGAACGCTTTCGCGGCGCGCACGTGCTGCAGAGGGATGAGAACGGGCTGGAGAAGTGCGTGGCGTGCTTCCTGTGCGCGGCGGCGTGCCCCTCGAACTGCATTTATATCGAAGCGGACGAGAACACCGCGGAGAAGCGGATCTCGTCGAGCGAGCGGTACGCGAAGGTCTACAACATCGACTACAACCGCTGCATCTTCTGCGGCTATTGCGTCGAGGCCTGCCCGACCGATGCGATCACGCACGGACACGGGTTCGAGTTGGCCAGCCTGAACGCGACAAGCCTGGTGATGCGCAAAGAGGACATGCTCGTGCAGGCTGTCGGCATGCCTGGGCAGACGGCGGCGCAATCCGACTCAGTCAAGTAGCCGGAACGTCGGCGCCGGTCCGCCTCTCGCGTTCGACAAAAACTTCCGCTTCAACTCACAGCGTGTGTGGCCAGCGTTACGGTCACGGTGTCGTCGGGTGTTTTGGTGGTGCTGCCGTCGCTGGCGGGGTGAAATTCAATCGTCAGGGTGGTCGCGTTCACGATGATGCGCAGATACCCGTAATCCTTGTCGTCATAACTTTCGAGCGTGAGGGTTGCGTCAATGGGATACGGCGTGCGCAGCGTGCTGCTCAGCGATTCGAGCGGCGAATGACCGCCGCATCCGGCGACGATAAAGGGAATTGTTAACCCGTTGACGGTCCGCGTGTAGCGCTGGTAATTGTGGGCGTGGCCGGCGAGCACGGCGTGGGGCCAGACCCCCGCCGCAGTGCACGCGCTGTCGATATCCGCCAGCATGTCCGGGCTGCCGCCGTGATTCGATCCACCGGTGAAGGCGGGGTGATGCGTCGCGATGATGACGGCTCCGGCATACTTCTCGCTCTTGATGCGCTGGAGGGCCGCGGTGAGGAACTGCACCTGGCGCTGATCGAGCGTGGAATACGTTCCGTTCTGGCCGGAGATGACGCCTGGATCTTCGAGCACATTGCTGTAAACGCCGAGTATGCGCACGAACGGCACATCGAACGTGTAGTAGACCCCGGGCTGAATCATCGTCGTGCGCACCAAACCGCCGGAGTCCGGTGACTGCGCCGCAGCGGATGTGCAGAAGTTCCGCAAATAGGCCTGCAGAGTGGGCGCTGGATCGGAGTCCCACACCACGCCGTCATGATTGCCGGGGATACCGAGGATTGGAGCAGGATAGTTGCGGTAGGGCTCGTAAAACTGGTCGTAGTAGTAGGAGCCTTCGCCGAAGTAATAGACCACATCGCCCAGGTGATAGAAGAAGGACGGCACATCGGCGGCGTTGGCCTCGGTGAAATCCGACGCCATCTTGTCGGCCACCTGGTTTTGCGAGGATGGACCCTTGACGCTGCCGGTGTCGCCCACACTGTGGAAGACAATCTGTCCGGCGGTGGTGATTGTCTGCGTGATGGACGCGCCGTTGCTGCCGTAGACCTGCTCCAGCGTCAGGACAGGTTCCACGGCTCCGCCTGTGGGTTGCGGCACCGGTTCGAGGTTGTTCAGTTCCTGGTCGCTTTGATCGGTGACGGGGTCCTTGAAGCTGGTGGGGTCGGGCGAAGGCGCGGGCTGATTGAAGATCGGCTGGCCAGCGGCAGCTGCCTTGCCGGTCGGTTGTTTCTTGCCCTTTCCGGGCTGCGCGGTGTGCACGGGCTTATGAGCGTGAGTGGGACTGCTGCCGTGCGCAGGTTGGTGCCCGTGCGATCCCTTGCCGGCGGCCGTTGGCTTCGCTCTGTGCCCGGGATTGGCAGCGTGCGCCGGCTTGCTGGTCTTCTCCGATTTTGTGGCGGATGGGTGCGCGGATTTCGCTGTGGATTTGGGCATGGCGAGGGATCCTCACCAGCGAGGATAGGCCAATTCCGCGCGGTATGTGTCAAAACGAGGGCAAAAACTGGCTACTGCTCCAGGTCCGCAGTTGAGCGGGGATTCTCCGGAGGAATGCGGCGGGCGTCAGAGTCCGGTCATCGCGAGCAGGTGGCGAACGACGGCGGGCATCTGCTCTTCGGGCGTGTTGGCGAAACCGAGCAGGAATCCGTGGCGCAGCTTCTCGGCGCAATAGCACTGCGAGAGAGGCCAGAGCCAAAGCTTCTCTTTGGCGGCGCGGGTGGCGATCTCCACATCGTTACAACCCTCCGGCAGCGTGACGGTCAGGTGCATGCCGGCTTCGGATCCCTGAATTTCGAGCCGGTCTCCGAATTCTGCGCGCAGGCTTTGGACCATGGCCGTGCGGCGCGCCTTGTAGAGAGCGCGCATGCGGCGGATGTGGCGCGCGAAGTGCCCGGCCTGCATGAACTCGGTGAGGACTTCCTGGTAGAGGTAGGGAGGGAAGATGTCCATGGCGAACCGGACGGCGATGAAGCGATCCACGAGATCGGGCGGAATGACGATGTAGCCGAGACGCAGGGAAGGGCGCAGGACCTTGCTGAAGGTGCCGATGTAAATCACCGAGGCTGTGGGGTCGAGGCTCTGCAGCGAAGGAATGGGCATGCTCTCGAATCGGTATTCACTGTCGTAGTCGTCTTCGACGATCCAGGCGGCGCTGTGGCGCGCCCACTCCAGCAGCTGAAAGCGGCGCGCGGCGCTCATGGTGACGCCCAGCGCGTAGTGGTGCGATGGAGTGACGAACGCGGCGCGCGCGCCGGCGCAGAGGCGGATGCCGGAGGCGACGTTGAGGCCATCCTGATCGACGGGGACCGGAATGACCCGGCAGCCGGAGCCTGCGAGCAGAGCGCGCACAAGGGGATAGCCGGGCTCTTCGATCCAGGCCGCTTCGCCGGGATCGAGCAGAACGCGCGTGGTGATGTCGAGGGCCTGCTGCGAACCGGACACCACCATGATCTGATCGGGGTCGCAGCGAACGGAGCGGGAAGTGCGCAGGTAGGAGCAGATGGCTTCGCGAAACGATTGCAGGCCCAGGGGGTGCAGGTGCTGGGCCGGGTGCGGGCGAATATGGCGGCTGTAACGCGCTACGAGCTTCGCCCAAATTTCGAGGGGGAACTGATCGAGGGCGGGCTGATGGACGCCGAAGGGTCCGATGCCATGACGCCAGGGCAGACGGTCATAGGCGGGGTAAAGGGCCGAACGTCGTGAAGTCGACCGTGGGCCGGCAGGCATGGGGCTGGACGGCCGCGGGCGGCCACGATGCACGGGCAGCGCCGCTGAGACGAATGTTCCGGCCCCGACGCGGGTTTCAAAATAGCCTTCGGCCAGAAGCTGCGAGTAGGCGTCGAGGACGGGGAAACGGGAAATGCCGAGCTCCGAGGCCAGGGAGCGGCTCGATGGGACCTGCTGGCCCGAGATCAGGTCGCCGCGCAGGATGGCATCACGAAATCCTGCGTAGACCTGGCGGTGCAGGGGTGCGTCGGCGCCACGGTCCAGGGGGATGACCGGAAGGAGTCCCGCGGAAATGTCGGTCATGGGCAGGGATGTTAGTGGTAATGCCCATCGTCGTGCAAGTGGTCATGTTGGGATGCCACTCGTTTGCACCGAGTGGCTAGGCCTCCGGTGTGGGAAGGTGCGAGTGGCGGTGACCAATCGGCGGATCAACGGGGCGCGGTCATGGCTTCGAGAGCGTCGGCGATGGCGTGCATTGCCTGTTCATTTGGATGATATGCAAGCGGCGCGAATTCAAGCAAATGCGGAGGAAACTGTAAGGGGAACACCCAGGAATCGGCGGCGCAGACATCGTGGCCTGCGGAGAGACTGGACGCCTTCAGCAGGTCGACGCCAGATTCCTCCGCGACCTTCGCAGTGACGACAGCGAGGCGAGCGGCGACGGCGCGCCCCTGGACCAACTCGGCGTCAGTGAGCGGCAGGCGGTCGGGGCAGGAGCCGGCGGGCGGAAGCAGCTGCATGTAGTCGATGAAGAGGATGCGGGCGTGGGGAGACCGCTGACGAACGGCGGCGACGATGTGCCGCATGCGCCCCTCAAGTTCGCCGAAGGCCGCGTCGACTTTTTCCTCGGGCGTTGGGTTGCAGACCCAGGGGCGCCAGGTATCTGGGATCCTGTCCGGCGCGTTTTGGCAAGACCAGGCGAAGAGGTTGCCGACGTAGTGGACGTCGTTGCCGCCGATGGCGATGGTGACGAGCTTTGTTTCGGTTCCGAGGGCGGCGATTTGCGGCGGCAGGGAGAGCTGGCCAGTGAGGATGCCAGCAGTGGTCGCTCCGGAACAGGTGACGTCGGCGAGGGAAATATTCCGTTTCGCGGCGTACAGGTGGGGATAGTTCTCCTGAGAGCGCATGCAAACGGCAGGGCTGCCAGGGACGCGGGTACCCACGCCGGGTCCGGCGGCGATGGAACTGCCCAAGGCGACGTAGTCGGCGGACGGTGGAGTGGATACGGCGGCTGACGATTGCGAGGTTTGGGCGGAAGAGATCTGGGCCGCGAAGAAGGCAGCGCCGCACAGCGTGAGGAGTTTCAGGACGCGCGGATTCCTGATGCTGGGGGGACAGCGGCTTCGGGGCAGCCTGCAGTAGATCACGACCGCAGTGTACGAGAGGAGGCAACGAGAGGCGAGTGTCAGCAGGGGCGGAAAAGTTTAGCTCGGTTCCACGGTCTCTGTGGAGCCGGCGATCGAAGGCCATTGCGGGTCGCGCTTTTCGAGGAAGGCACGGACGCCTTCACGAAAATCGGCCGTGGAGCGAGCCTGTACGTTGGCAAGGATGGCGGCCTCGATGTCATCGGGCAGCACGCGGTCGGCGAATCGGTTGAGCAGGCGCTTGGCCGCTTCCATGGCAGCCGGGCTGTTGCGCAGCAGGCGTTCGGCGAGCGAGCGCGCCTCGGGCATGAGATTGGGCTCCGGGACGACGCGCGTTACGAGTCCGAGCGAGGCGGCTTCGGCGGCGTCGATGATGCGGCCGGTGAGCAGCAGATCGCGACTGCGCTTGTCGCCGATCTGCGCGCGCAGGAACGCGGAGACGATGGCCGGGATGAAGCCGATGCGGACTTCGGTGTAGCCGAACTTCGCCTCGGGAACGGCCAGGGTGAAGTCGCAGAGGGTGGCGAGGCCCATGCCTCCGGCAATCGCGGGACCGTTGACGGCGGCGATGGTTGGCTTTGGGAGGCTGTAGAGGGTGCGGAAGAGGTCGGCGATATTCTCGGCGTCGTTGCGGCATTCGGCGGTGAACTGCAGGCTGTTTGGCGCAGTCGCCGACATCGCGCGGAGGTGGTCGATGTCGAGGCCGGCGCAGAAGGCCGAACCGGCGCCGGAGAGAATCACAACCCGGCAACTGCGGTTGGCTGCGGCGGCTTCCAGCGCCTGGACGAGATCATCGATCAACTGAGGAGTGAGCGCATTGCGCTTTTCGGGCCGATTGAGCAGGATGGTCTGGATTCCGGAATCCGTGTGGACGTGAAGAGTGGAATAGTGGGTCATAGGCGCTCGACCAGCGACTCTGAATCTTAGAGCATTTTGGCGCATTGCGTGGCGGGCCGCGACCGGACCGGGCGAGGATGCGGGCATTTGGCGAGGGAATAACAACGGCCAGAACACCTGCACGCACCCGATTGACGTGCCGAATATCGTGCAGGAAATTACGTCGCGAGCAGGATGGACCAATGCATCGGCGATGCGATTCGTGATGCTGAGCACCGACCCGACCGGACCGAATGCGTAAGCGGGCTATGAGGATTCCTCGGGGAATCCAGCGAGGGCAGCCACGCTGGTGAATCCGCCACAACCGACCATCGTGTCCTCCGGGGCATGGGGAGGCAGTACCGGAGCCAATTTACGATCGCACCTGCGCCGGACGGGTGGCAGGTGGTGATCATCGGACTGGTATCTCCGAGCTGAAGGCCGCACAGAATGGGGTGCAGCCAGATTTCCTGAAGGCTGGCTGCTGAGCAGGTGGAATCCACGAAAATTGCCGTGCACCATCCCGGCTATTTTTCGCGTTGCGCCACGTATTTCTCCAGTTGCCGGAGACGGGCTTTCAAACGCTCTGACAACTTGAACAGGGCGGCGCGATCTTTGGCCGACATGGTCAGTTCTGCGCGCCGCCGCTCCAGGTCCTCATACGCGTCCGTTCCATGACGCAGGGCTTTGCGGGCGCAGTCCACTCCATCGAGAGCGCTGTCGAGGCTCGCCATCATCAACTCGAGGGAAGCGTCCGCAATGAGTTGCTGGACTGCGGCGGGATCTTTACGCATAAAAGCACTTGAGAAGAGCCATCAGACCGTTGTAAGGGCTGGATCGCCGTCGCACCCCATGGGAGCTGATACCGGCGTCCTGGAGATGACCGCTGCGGAGGGATCTGAAGCTGACCCTCCGCTCCGAATGCAGGATAAGCCATCCATGGTTTCGCGGGGAAACTGAGGATCGATACGATCGGTCTTGCGGGCGGGAATTTCCACGGGCCGCGAATTTTGCAGCTCTTTTCCTCATCGGCAAAAGCCATGTACCATCCTCAGGTAGGTTCGACCCGCAGGACTGGAGGAACGGATGCCAGTCTTTGATATTCCGCAGCGCGGATCTGAAAAGTCCCGTCCGGCCCGCTCGGGTCCGGCAGGGAAGCGGCCCGGTCTGCTCGATCATCCTGCAGCGGAACTCGAATCCCTCAGCGTTCTTCCGCCCGATCTCCTGTGGAACTTCGGCCGTATTCCGATCCACCCTACGCCGGCACGGGCGATCCAGCCAAAGCTCGCCATCAACCGGCCTGGCGACCCTTATGAACAGGAAGCCGACCGCATCGCCGATCAGGTGATGCGGCACCACGCGTCCGCCAATCCTGTGAGAGCCCATGCGGCGGCAGGAGTTCAGCGAGCATGCGCATGCGGCGGAACGTGCGACCACTGTAAAGAAGAAGCCGAGGAGCCAGTGCAGCGAGCGTCCGCAGAGGCGGGCCATTCTGCTCCCGTCCACGCGCCTGCGGTCGTCCACGATGCACTGAATTCTGTCGGCCGTCCGCTGGATTCGGGAGCGCGCGCGTTCTTTGAGCCGCGCTTAGGTTACGATTTCAGCCGCGTACGCATACACACCGGCGCGCTTGCCGACAGGTCGGCTGAGTCCGTCCAGGCACTTGCCTACACGTCGGGCAGCAATATCGTTTTCGCCAGAGGAAAGTACGCCCCGCATACCGGAGAAGGCCGGCGTCTCCTTGCCCATGAGCTTGTCCATGTTCTGCAGCAATCGTCCGCGAACGGGACTGTGCCGGAGAGCGATCACGACCAGTACCAGGGGGTAGCTGGCCGGACGGCTCCGGCTATGGACGGTCGCCGGCCCCGGGCTGCAGACAGGGAGACGGGATTGCTTCAGCGCACTCCGGCGCCTCCCGCCTGGCAAGGGATCACGGGAGTGCAGGACGAGGCGCGGCTGACCATCGACGCGATCGCGGATTTCGTCGCCAGTACCGTCACACCGCGCGATATCCATGCGCATATCAACGACGGCAATGTGACCCATATTTCATGGGAACTGTACGACCCGGCGGATAAGTTCGTCACACCGGGGGGCGGCTTTTCCACTCTGCCGGGAAGACCGGCTTCCACCACCGCCCCTTTTCATCTGGATCCGGCGACTTTCTCCGGCGCGGGCTTTACGCCGGGAAGCTATACCCTGCGCTGCGTGGGGCGCAATGCATCGCATCAGCCGATTGTCTATGCCGATCGCGATTTCAACGCGCTCAAAGGCGATCTGACGACCGGAACTGCGCTTGCAACGACACACGGGGCGCTCACGTTCACGAAATATAAGAAGACGGATGCCAATCCACCGGCTACGCCTCGCTACTCGGTCGATGTCGAACTGAGTTTTCTTCCCGATGCTTCGGTCACGTGCGCCGACGTCGCTTTCATGCAGTCGATGCAGACCATCGACAATGAAGGCAAGAGTCAACAAAACACGGTCAACGCGGAGCAGGATGCGCGCAAGACTCCGCTTACGTGGGCGATCGACCGTGTGGCGGGCGCTCCGTCGCCCTTTTACATTGCGGGCCGCAACCCGGCCGGCCACAGGATTGACGACCCCGGCTGGGGCGCGAAAGGTCACGGTAACCAAAACCCGGGGCCGGCCACACTCATCGACCAGCCGTCATGGAATCACGAAAATGACGCCAGGTTCGAATCCTGCGCGATTTGCCGCAGCGGGGCTGATACCGGGAAGGTGTTCGGGTGCGCGACCTGGGGCTACACCGCGACGGCAGCTGGTGCGGTCACGCTGATGCCGCGGTCGTTTCACGACATGCCGTCGGAGCATTTCGAGGAGGCGAGAGCCGCCTGGAATAATTGGCGGAGCACGCGGCCGCAGGCAAGCCGGCCGGACGAAGCTCCGGCCCTGGCCAAGCCGTGATCCTGGGATTGGCATTCGCACTGGCGGCCGCGTGCCCGCGTCAACGAGCAGCGCAGCAAGAACCTGCGAGGAGGGCCGCCATCGAAAACCCGGAAAAGCTGAGAGAACAGCTGCTCAGGGATGCGGGAAGCGAAATGCCGCCATTCGGAGCAGCGAGCGTTCAAATGGCGCGCGATGCGGGGCCGACGGCTGCGCCATTGCTTCTCGCGGAGGTTGAGGCGGAAGGAAGCGCGTCGTTTCTCGCGCTGGAAGCGCTGAGGGCGGCAGACGAGCATTCCTGGGAGTCGGTTGCACCGGGAATGCGGGCGCATATCTACGCCGAGGCGCTTCGCCGCAACGTCTTTTTTAATGCGTGGGGGCTGCCCGGATATCAGCTCAGCGACACCAGCGCGGCATTTGCTTCTCTCGGAGGGGCCGCGGTGGCGGCGCTTCTTCCCCTGCTCGACGATCGGCGCGAGGCTCCTCTTTCGGGCAGCCAGGATGCGACTACGAGCAAATCCTACGGTAATCGCGTCTGCGACTATGCATGGATATTGGCATGCGATGCCCTGCGCCGGCGCTGCATTTATTTTCGGGATCCCAGGGAGCGAGATGTTGCCATCGCGGCGATGCGGAGCGAGCTTAGTCCGGAATCTCACACACGGTAGAAGCAGCATCGAGCGGACTGGCTCAACTCATCTCTTCCGGCGAAATTCCGCTCTTGCAGTGACGGCGAATCCGTTACGGCGACGAACAGTGCGACCAGGCACCTGAGTTGCGAACGGGCTGACCAGGCGGGCGCTAATTCGCCGCTTTATTCACGGGATCGGGCCACACCGGCAGCCCTGGGCACTGCTCCATGTAGGGAACATCGGGCGAGACCCATTCCTTCCACCGCTGGTGGCTCATATTCCATGGGAGTTTCGAGCAGAGGATGTCCGCCCATCGCTCGGGCCCTGGCCAGACGAGGATGTTGGAGTTATCCGCGGTCACAAAGAAACTGGCGTCCGGCGCGAGGGCCACGGAGTCGATGGAGCTGGTTCCATGTCCTTCGAAGTGATCGCTGATGAGCACGTGGCCGATGCCGTCCCACAACTGAACCTGTCCCTGATTGCCGCCGGTGAGAATGATCTTCCCATCCGCACTCGCACCGATCGAGACGATGGAATCCGGCGCGCGGAACCCGGGCGTGCCCATGCGGTAGGTGAAGTCGTTCTCCACGCGCAATCCCGTCGACTCCGGCCGCTGCAACGCAGCTGCTTCCCACTCGAGCAGGCCGCCGTCGACCCCCGAGGACAGCAGCCACGCCCCCCTGCCATGCGCGACCCCCGTCGTCCCCATATTCTGTCCGAACAGCTGGTGTTCCCAATCCGGACGGGCAGGATCGCGGATCAGCAAACTACCAAAGTATTTCGATGAGAGAGCGAGGTACTTGCCATCGGAAGTAAATGCGATGCCGCTGAGGGCAAACGCTGTGCCCATGGCTTTCGAAGGCGCCAGTGCAGGGCCGGCTGCGCCCGTCACCGGATCCCACAGCTGCACCGCTCCCTGGCGGGTTGCGGCGGCGAGCACCTTGCCGTCTGGCGAGAGCGCTATTGCCCAAAGAGATTTCAGCGGGAGATCGCCGCCGATCGTTTCGTGCGTACTGAGATCCCAGCGCCGGATGACATCGTCGCCGCCAGCGGAAATCGCGATGATTTTGTCGCCGTTGCGGAGGCAAATCAATCCGCGGATTGGGCCGTCGTGTGCCTTCCACGCCACATTCGGCTCCAGAATCGAGGGTGCCCCCATCTCCGGCGGCCGATCCCAGAGGTAGAGATTGCCGAGCCCGTCGCCCGCAACGATGCTCTTCGAATCGGGCGTGATCGCGGTTGCTGTCAGCAGGCCGGGAACAATGGGAGCACTGTTGCGCACGTCCCTGATGGCATCGTTGGTATGGATTCGCAGAGCCGCCAGGGAGAAGCTGCCGCTGTTGCGGACCCAGATGCGCACCGATCCGTCCTGTCCGGCCGAAGCCAGCTGGTCGCCGTCGGGGCCAAACGCAACTCCCCAGATCATTCCGCCATGGCCCGAAAGCAAGCCTTCCGGGATGACGTCGAATTCCGATTTTTCGCTGTTGGCCGCCGCGCTCGCCTTATGCGCGGGCTTGTCGCACGATCCAATTACGGCGGGCAATTTGAACATCCGCACATAACCATCCGCGCCGCCTGAGGCCAGGAACATCCCGTCGGCATTGATGGCCACGGTTTCGATTCTGGCGTCCTGGAGCTTGCTCTCGTCGGTGCGGCAGCCACCGGCGACGTTCCACGCCATGATGCGGCCATCGTCACCCGCGGAGATCAGGCGGTCGGGGTTGACCGGCGAAAACGCAATTTGCTGGATTACCGCCTGATGGCCGGCCAAGACCATCGGTTGTTTCGTTGCGTCTCCGAGGTCGGCCACATTCCACACCTTCAGCATTCCGTCGTCACCGCCGGTGGCCACCCTCTGTCCGTTCGAATTGATAGCGACGGAGACGACCTCCGACTGCTGGGGCATTTCCAGCACGTTTTGGCTCGCAAGGTCCCATTTGCGCAGGACGTGCTCGCTGCCTCCGGAGATGACGTACTCGCCGTCACCCTTTCCCCCGAAGGCCACGGTGAAGACGTCGGCGGCAGGGCCGGCATGCTCATGGCTCGACCAGCGCTTGTAATTCGCGCTCGCGAGATCGAAGACGCACACCATTCCCGAGCCTGGCTGGTCCACCACCTCGGAGCTGTAGCCCACGGCCAGTTTTGAGCCGTCGCTGCTGAAGGCCAGATCCCAGGCGGCCTCGTTGCCGCGCGGCTGGCAATCCAGCGTGCGCGTCACTTTCGTCGTGGCGAGATCGATCAGCTGAACCACTCCGCTTTCCGTGCCGATGGCGAGGCTCTTGCCGTCCGGGCTGTAGCTAATGGCGGGGGTGGGAGACATGCCGGGAAAGCGGACGATTCGGTACAGGTGAACGTATTTGCCGAGGACGATGTTCAGCGCGCTGAGGCTGGCCGGCGCGGCTTCACGCAGATTTTTCTCTTTCTGGCTGAGGCGGTAGACAGCCAGCGCGCGATAGCCCATTTCATCGAGCGGATCCTTGGCGTCCATGGCGAGCCGGCCGCCGGCCAGCCGCTCCACGTCCCACCCCACGGTCGCGTGCGTTTTCAATTGACGGAACTGCACGCCTTTGAGCGCAGCGACGGCCGCGAGAACGAGCGACAGCAAAGCGAGCGCGGCCGCCCACCTCAGATTGCGATTGGCCTTGTCCCGCTGCCGGACCAGCTCGGCGTTGTAGGCGCGCTCCTTTTCTCGCTCCGCCTGCGCCTCCAGCGCCTGACGCTGATCGCGCGCTTTGCGCACCACCGGAACGAGCCGATCGTGAATCAGCTCAATGCGCGCGGTATCGGAACGATAGACAATGCGCACCAGGCGAATACGATCGGTGAGCGCGGAGAGCTGCGTTTCCCGGAGTTTGTGCTCGTCGAGGGCCTCCTGCCGGGGATAGTCGCCGCGAAAGTGATCGCCCTGGATCAGGTACGTCTCGATGAAGTGCGCCACATCCGGCTCGCCTTTCACTTCCGGGTCTTCCAGCGCGCCTCGGTAGAAACTCTCGAGGATGTCCTGACCGGCATTCTTCACGAGATCGATGTCGATGCGCGCCCCTTTGGCGCGGCGCAGATTCAGCTGCGTGCAGCAGAGGCTGAGGAGAACCGGCTCAATCACCACGTCCGACGTATCGACCGTGCCTGCGATCTGCTCGCGCCGGCCCACGAAATCCACGATATAGGGTGCAACGTCGGGCTCCAGAACCGCTTTGCCGGTTTCCTCGACCGCCCGGATCGCGGTGTCCCGCGTCATGGGATCGAGACGCAGCGAGTTTCTCAGCAGCGAAGGAACCTGCTTCTCCCAGGTCCGCACATCGGGCAGATAATCTTCGCGGAAGGACAAGAGCACTCGATAGTGCTGCGTCAGCAGATCGAGCCGCGATCGGCGTGCCCCCGCTGAATCGCTCGCCACTTCCGCGGGAATGCGGTTTTCGATCAGATCGGCCAGATCGTTGAAAACCTGCCGGATGAGCTGCGTATTGCCGCCCGAGCGCGAAAACAGCTCTTCGAACTGATCGAAGATCAATACGGGAACGAGGGGGAAGTTATCCGGGGTCCAGAACTCCGCGTCTTTGCGATGCAGATATTCCCAAACGCCTTCGCCGTCTTCCGGTTGCGGATAATCCGCATTCGCGCCTTTCAGCGCCATGACCAGCCGCTGCATCACCTGTTCCAGCGGGGGCATGACCGTCGCCTGGGCAAAGTCGAGGCGCAGCGGGACGGGCAGGTAGTGGTCTTTGCGCAGGAGGGGAAACAGTCCGGCCTGGAGGAGGGAAGTCTTGCCCAGACCCGACTTGCTGTAGAGGACGGTCAGAGGGGCGAGCCGGATCAGACGGAGCAGTTCAGTCGCTTCGGCCTCGCGGCCCCTGAAGAAATCGCGGGACGCCTCGTCATACGCATCGGGGCCTGGCCAGGGGTTCTGCGGATCGACGGTGGCGTGGCCGACAGAGCCGGAGCCGTCCAGATTGTCCGGCGGCGGAAGGGGGATCGCCTGCTCGGCAACGCCCGCCATCACTCACCACTCCGTCGCGCATCGCGGACCAGCTTCTGCAGGACGGCTTGCAGGCGTCCATCCGGGACGCCGCATGGCGCATGGCCAAAATCGATGTTTTCCTTCCGCCACTCCCACACGGTGGGCGCGTTGTATTTTTCCGGGGCGTAATCCGCGTCGACGATCACGGGAAGGACGAATTCGCGATTCATCGACTGTTCGCGACTGCAGGCTTCCCGCCACTCGCTAAAGACAAACCCTTCTTCGCGGTCGTTGGTGGCCTGCGAGATGAGCGGCAGAAAATAACGACAGCCGCGAATCCCATCGATGATTCTGCGCTGGAAATCCGATCCCGGCTCGATGGTGGTTCGGTCGAACCAGACGTCGCCGGCGCCGAGTCCCAGTTTCAGCAGGGCGTCGTACATACTCTGCGCCTGAGGGGCGTCGGTCTTCCGCGAGTAGCTGATGAAGAACATCGCACCCCGCGCTGGATCGTCCTGATGGCTGGCCGCAGTCTCCGGAGTCTGCGCGCCGTACATCTCCATCCAGTGGCCGTAGAGGTCTGCCACAAACTGCGCCGGCGATTCCTGCGACAGGACCTCGGTTTCGCGGCTGTAGCTGCGCAGGAAACACGTCAGGCTCTCTTCGGGCTTCAGAGGCTCGATGAGCCAGGCGCGCCTGTCTTTTTCTGACAGACGCTTCTGATTCGTCGCGCGGAGGAAGAAACGCGTCAGCCAGTCAGGGAAATTGCAGCCGACGAGGAGGAGGTTGCGCTGCTGCAGTTCTCCGAGGAAAGCGGTGGGCACCTGACTGCCGTGCGAGATGACGTTGTGGGCGTACTCGAGCACGTCTTCGTCATGAATCGCAAACATCGGCGCGGAGCGGGCTTTGCCGAAAAGGTAAAGCAGCTGCACCTCGCCCGGCCGCGACTGCCAGTCAACCGGCAAATCCTTGCCCTCGCTGGTAGGGAGGTTTGGGGAGTGGACGATTTCATTCACGGCGCACCGCTGTTTCAGGCACTCCACGAGAAGGTCGTCCGGAGTCAGCGTGACATACAGGCGGAATCCGGTGATCTGCGCGAGCTGACGGATCGGCTCCGGCACGGGGACCGGCGGCGCCGGCGGCGGTGGACGGAGCACGGCGCGAATGGCATCGTTCACCAGGTCATACAGATCCTGGGGATCGCAGCAGGAGCGCAGCAGAGAGACTGCCTCGTTCAGCTCGCGGAACGCGGGCAAAGGCGCGTCGGCGGGCTGGCTGCACTCGGCCAGCAACCGCCGCGCAATGGGCTCCTGGAGGCTCTTCCCATCGGGGCCAATCAGAAGCCGGGAGCCAATGATCGGGACGACATTGTTCTCCTGGATTTTGTCGACCAGCCGCTTCCACGCGGCCGGGTTGAGCGACGGGCTGAGCGGCGGCATGGCGCCGGCGCCTGCAACTACCGTTGCCGCAGAAGGCAGACCCATATGATCTCTCCCTGGACCGGTGTTCAACTGCGAAGGTCATTCCAACGCTACGCGGAAACCAGCGACTGCGTACGGCCATTCAACGGAAAGCCAGCTTTGGCCGAATTGCTCGTCCGCCAGCGATGAGCGGCTTGACCACGCGGGGGGATCGGGCCAGGGAAGTACCCCGCGCTCTTCCGAGTTCTGCGCAGCAGGGCTTCCCCTTTGGAAAATGTTCCATTCTACACCTGGCATCTCGCCCGTGAGCGAAGTTTTAGCCGCCCCAACCAGGCTCGGAACCTGGGATCGAACGCCAGCTTTGCGGGCGGCGGTTTCCGTCCTGGTTAGAGCGTGCTCACGTCGATGACGTTCAGGCGTTGCGCCCGGGCTGCGTTCCCAAGCCACACCGTGTGGTCCGCTTCGCCCTTTGCCACTCCGTCCCACACGAGCATCGCGGTCACGCGGTCTCGGGTGGCGCCTGCCAGCCTCACGGCCTCTTCGAGGATGAACGCATTGGCCTGGGCGTAGGATTCCTCCACCTGCGGGAGCGCAAGATTCACGAGGTCCCCGCTTGTGCCAGCGGCGCGCACGCAGCGATCGAACGCTGATCCCCAGCCGCCTGGGCGATCGACGACGGAGGTTTCACGAAACACTTCCGGGTCGAAGGGCAAAACGATCCTTCGCCGGGCTCCCAGGGTTTCCGCGGCTTCCAGCGCGAGCAGGTCCGCGCCACAGGCCGCGGAGCAAACCAGGATTGTCGCGGCGAGGTCGTCCAGCGCGCGCAGCAGGCGGCCTCGCACAGCGTCGATATTCTCCAGCGGGAACGCGGGATGCGCAGCGTTCGGCGCATCGATGCGGCGTCCACTCAGCGCAACCACCATGAAAGCCTCCGTCGTCTTATGGGCCGCGGTCGCCCGCGTTCAGCATGATTCAAGTTACGAGCTTACGGAAGTTCGTGCTACTCTTGCGCGCATTGATCCAGACCAACCTGGGGAGCACGTCTGATGCTGATCGAGATTCCAGCCTCCGACACTCCGGAACAGGCCGCGGCGAAGTTTGCGCAGCAGCCGGAGGTCGTCATTCTCCTGTTCGGGTCGTTCGATGCGGCCCTGTCGCCACAGGTGCAATCGCTGCTGGCGCGCGCGCTGATCCCCGTGGCGCTGCTCACTCACGCTGCCATCGTGGATAACGGATCGAGCGAGGGAATCGCCACGCTGATGGGGCAGGCCGCGCAGCAGGTGGACCTGGCGCCGCTCCTGCTCGGGATCCTGCCTGCGAACACACCGGGTCCCGATCCCAACCATGCGGACGTGATGCACCTTCCTGCGGAGTGGACCGATCCGGCGAAGGCCGCTTTCCTGATCACAGCCGCGCTGGCCAGGGACAAGACGATGGACCAGAAGCCGGTGATCGGGGTTCTCGCCGGCGGAGGCGACAACGAGAAACTCATGGCGCTGCGATGCGCGCGCCGGAACTGGCCGCTTCTCCTTGTGCAGGGAGCGGGAGGCGTGGCCGACGCGCTGGTTGCGGCGACTACTCCTCCTCCGGCGGGGGCGCAGGCCGCGCCGCTTGCCGATCCGGTGATGCAGGAGATCGTCGACACCGGGGACATTCTCTCGTTTTCGCTGGCCGACAGCGCCGACAGCATCAAGCGCGCCCTGCTCGGGCCGATTCAGAAGCCGCGCGACGTGCTCGCCGACGCGTGGAGCCGCTACGACGATCTGGATCGCGCTGCGATCGGCAAGCAGAATCTTTTTCGCTGGACTCAGGGCTGGGTCCTCCTCCTGACGGTGTTCGCGACTCTGGTGGCGATTGTGACTACCAGGACATGGAAATGGATTCCGACCAGCGCCGATCTGCGGTGGATCGGTACTTTCAATCCCCTGCATGTGCTGATGCTCATCATCCCCATCGTGATTTCCATTCTGGTGGGGTTCAATGCGCGGTTCCGCGAAGGCAACAAATGGATTCTGCTGCGCGCCGCCTCCGAGGCCATGAAGCGCGAGATCTTTCGCTATCGCACCCGCTCCGGCGCTTACAGCGCGGCGAAGTCCAGGCAGGTGCTCGCTTCGTCGACCCTGGCCGCCAACATCAAGGACATCACGGGGAACCTGATCCAGTCGGAGGTGAACCGCAGCAGTCTGCCCGAACTGAAAGCTGAGGATGCAAAAAACGAGAGCCCGGCCGTCCAACTGATCCGCGCCAAAAAGGAAGCCGAGCAGAAGGCACGGCTGCAATTCCTGACGCCCAGCCAGTATTTGGCGGAGCGCATTGACGACCAGATCCACTACTTCGAAAAGAAAACCCGCAAGCTCTATTGGCAGATGAAGCTGCTGAATGCCTTCATCCTCGTGATCGGCGGTCTGGGTACGTTTCTGGCCGCGGTCCACAAGGAGGTGTGGGTCGCGCTGACCACCGCACTCGCTACGGCTATCACGAACAAGCTTGAGATCGATCAGACCGAGAATTCGCTGGTGCAGTACAACATGGCGCTGACCGCGCTGCGGAACATCGAAACGTGGTGGAAGGGGCTCTCGCCGTGGGAAATGACACGGCAAGCCAATGTCGACCTGCTTGTGGACCAGACCGAAACCAGCCTTGCGCATGAGACGGCGGGCTGGGTCCAGCAAATGCAATCAACGCTCGACAAGCTGACCGAGAGGCAGTCTGGCTCCAATCAGAATGCGGATGCCGCAGCCAATCAGGCGGCACCGGCGCAGTAACCGCGAAACACCGAGGCGGGACAAGCGAGGCTGCATACCTCCTGGAGACGCCCGTTTCTGCTTCCATTGGCTGCTCTGGAGCGCACGGGGTTCAGGAATTGAGCTTCGGCTCTCTGATTGCCGAATCGGATGAGGCGAATGGAATTCGCTGAGGATTGACCTGGGGGTGGGGGTGGAACCCGCTCTCGTGCAAAAATAGCTATCGAAGTTCATGGAGATTCCTGAATGAGTTCCCCAGCACGAGGCGCCAATGCTCCTCCGCGACCGCAATACATGCTGCCCACCGACGTCAGCCTGGCCTTCAGAGACCGCGGCTGGAGGCCGCGAGCAGGAGGCGAGCTGTATTTTGACGGTTTGGGCGGCACGAACCATCCTCACCTGCACTTGCGGCTGAGCTCGCAGAGTCTGGTGCGCGTGAATGGGGATATCAGGATGGCTGTCAAGATGCTTGCCTGGAGCGATGGTGGTCAGGGCCGGGGCGGCGGAGGAATCACGTTCATAGCTGACGGGGAAGTGATCCGGCAGCAATGGCAGAATCACATCCAGAATGCCCGCATGAACGCCAGCATGGCCGAGGAGTTTGCCTACATCATGGACTACTTCACGGCGGGGTAAGACACGGCTGAAGCGTGCATGGAGCCGGGCCTCTCCTGGATGATGGATCGGCAGGAATGGTCGGGGCGGAGGGATTCGAACCCCCGACCCTCTGCTCCCAAAGCAGATGCGCTACCAGACTGCGCTACGCCCCGACGGATTGGTCCTGAACGCGGCGGAGGCGCTCGCGTGGACCCGACGGTTCGATTCTATCGCAGGGCTGTGCCGGTTTTGGATACGGTGTGGCGCGAGCGATAACGGGGCTGGTTCGCGACCGGCGGCGCAACAGGACATGCTGGGGAACTCGCGGCGCCTCACGTGAGGGCGCGATCGAGATGCGTATAGCCTCCGTCGACGACGATGAGCTGCCCGGTGGTATGCGCGCTGTGCGTGGGTGAGAGCAGAAAGACGGTCATCGCGGCGATTTCTGATGCTTCGGTCATGCGATGGCCGAGCGGGATGCGGCGGCGGATTTCGTCGAGGGCCTGCTGCGGGTTGTCACGGGTGGAGATCCAGCGCTCGTAGAGCGGAGTCATCACTTCCGCGGGAAGCACGGCGTTGGCGCGGACATTGAAGGGAGCGAGCTCGGCGGCCCATTCGCGGGTGAGGGCGAGCTGCGCGCCTTTGGCGGCTGCGTAGGCCGAGGTTCCGCCCTGGCCGGTGAGCGCGACCTTGGAGCTGATGTTGACGATGGAACCACGGGTTTCTTTGAGCATGGGCAGCGCGTAGTGCGCCATGGCGTAGTAGTGGACGAGATTCTGCTTCAGACTTTCTACGAAGCGATCGGGAGAGCCGGAGGCGAGGCCCACGCCGTCATTGGCGCCGGCATTGTTCACGAGGCCGAGCAGGCTGCCGTACTGGCTGCGGACGTACTCGATGGCGCGTTCGCATTGCGCGGTGTCGGCCAGGTGAGCTTCGACAAAGTCGCACTTGCGCCCGGCATCGCGCATTGCGGCGAGGAACTTTTTCACGTTGTCGGAAGCGCGGCTGACGACCACGACGGTGGCGCCTTCGTCGAGGCAAGCGCGGGTGATGCCCGCACCGATCCCGGCGCCTCCGCCGGTGACCACAATGACGCTGTCTTTGAGTCCCAGATCCATGCAGTCAGGATATGACGGAATGGGTCCTGTCGAGGGAGCGAGTTGGCGCGATCACATTCGGTGCAGCAGCCAGAAAACGATCGCCAGCAGGACGATGAGCGGTGCGGCCAGCAGAAGCAGCACCCCGCCCAGCAGCGCGAACAGGAAGGCGACATCCTTCCCGGTATGCTGGTGCGGCTGGCGCAGGTGGCGCGTCAGAAGGCGGTAATTGCGGCGGTTGGCCTTCCACGCGACGATGAAGATGTCGCCGACGAAGGGAATGGCGCCGACGGCGACCTCGAGCCCCACGTTGACGAGCATGCGGACCAGGGTTACGTACGGGACGCCACGAATCCAGGCGGCGACGATCAGCACACAGGACGCAATGCCCGCGAGGAGGTCGCCGAGGCCGGGGATGAGGCCGATGAGACCGTCGAGACCGAGGCGAATGGGCGTGCCAGGGATGCGGAACCAGTCGTCGAGCAGATGCGCGAGGAGGTCGAGATTTTCATCGGAGACGAGGCGCTGGGCGCGTCCGCGGAAGGTGTGCGGAGCGGGCGGATGGGGCGGCAGGATCTCGGGATTCGGTGGGCGATTCACTGAAGGATGCGATGCGGGACGGCCGGAGTTACGCTGTGTGGCGAATGCTACAATCGTAGCTGGCATGGCGGATATAGTTCAGCGGCAGAACGCCTGACTGTGGCTCAGGATGTCGTGGGTTCGATCCCCACTATCCGCCCCAAATGCGCCCCCATCCTGCCCTTTGCACGCCCCCGTGATGCGAAAAGCCAACGACGTTTCCAATCGCTGCGTGTATGTGGGTTGCTCGGGATGGGCTTACGCGAGCTGGAAGCCGGGGTTCTACCCCGCCCAGGTCACCGCAAAGAAATTCCTGGAATATTACGCGACGCGGCTCAACACGGTTGAGGTGAACTACACCTTCCGCACACTGCCCAGCCGGTCGATTGTCGACGGATGGCTGGCGCAGACGGGCGAGGGGTTTCGTTTCTCGTTCAAGGCGCCGCAACGGATTACGCACATCAAGCGGCTCAAGGACTGCGAGGATCCACTGCGGGAATTTGCCGCGGCGATCCGGCCTGTGACGCGTGTGGGGCGGATGGGGCTGATCCTGTTCCAGCTTCCACCGAACATGAAAGCCGATGTGGAGCGGCTGAAGGGGTTTTTGCGGGCAGCAAAGCGATTGAAGTTGCGCATGGCCTTTGAGTTCCGGCATCCCTCGTGGTTCGATGCGGCGACGTACCGGGCGCTCGAAGGCGCGGGCGCAGCGCTGTGCATGGCGGAGAGCGACGAACTGGAGACGCCGAACGCAGCGACTGCGCCGTTTTCCTGTTATCGGCTGCGGAAGAGCGCGTATTCGGCCGCCCGGTTGAAGCAAATTGCGGAGATGCTGGCAGAGCCATCGAAGCGGGGCGACGTGTTCGCGTATTTCAAGCATGAAGACGAGCCAACCGGCGCGCTGCGCGCGTCGAAAGTGCTGCAGCAGGTGCGGGGGCGAGCAGCGTAATGGATGCCAGGGGAGCGGAGCAGAGCTCAGACGCAGCTTTGGGCGCGCCAGAGGACGAAACCGCAGCAACGAGCGCGCCTCTGGCGAGGAACACACCTGCGTGGCTGGGCGATTTTGTTCCGCGGCGCTGGCTGCGCAGCGGCCACCTGCAAACGCTGGCAGGGAATTTTCTACCGCGGCGGTTACAAATTACCGAGCCGGAGCCCCTGCTGGTGGAGGTGGACGGGCCGGTGGCCGGATACGGGCCGAGCCAGGTGCTGTGCCACTGCCACTGGCAGCCGCCGGCGGTGCGGAGGCAGCGTCTGACGGTGATGCTGGTGCATGGGCTCGAAGGCTCGTCGCGCTCGCAATACATTCTGGGCAACACCGCGCGGGCGCTGGCCGCGGGCCTGAACGTCGTGCGGATGAACATGCGCTCGTGCGGGGGCACCGATCATCTTTCGCCGACGATTTATCACTCGGGACGGTCGGGGGATGTGGGGCGAGTGCTGGAGGAGATCGTCAGGCAGCAGGGGGTGCAGGCCGTCGCGCTGGTGGGCTATTCCATGGGCGGCAACCTGGTTCTGAAATATGCGGGGGAGCAGGGAAGCGGCGCGCCTCCCCAGTTGAAAGCATTGGTGGGCGTGTCGCCGCTGATGGATCTGGCGGCTTCGTCGGCGGCGCTGCATCGGCCTGGGAATCGTCTCTATGAGTGGCATTTTTTGCGGGCGATGATTGCGCGAGTGCGGCGGCGCAAGGTGATGTATCCGCGGATTTACTGCGATGCGCGGCTGGACCGGATTGGATCGATGCGGGACTTTGACGACGAGATCGTCGCGCGATATGGCGGTTTCCGCGGTGCCGATGATTACTATGCGACGGTAGCCAGTTCGCGTTGTGCGGCGGCGTTGTGCGTGCCAACCCTCATCGTGCACTCGCTCGACGATCCGTTCATTCGCATGCTGCCGGCTACGCGTGAGGCGTTGATTGGCAATTCCCATGTGACGTTGATCGAGACGCGGCACGGTGGGCATTGTGCTTTCCTTGAGCAACGGGCATCTGCCAGGAACGGCCAGGGGCGGGATGACAATGTGGCCGGGGATGATGGGCGTTGGGCGGAGAAGACGCTGCTGGAGTTTCTGATGGGAATGGTGAGAACGGAGAGGAAGAACGGCGATGGAAGCTGACTGGGCTGCAGAGATTGGGCCGCGCCTCGATCGCATCGACAGCGGATGGCAGGGCTTCATCGACCTGCGCGCGGATCCGCAGGCGATCCGCGAGATTTCCGAGGCCGCGCCCGGGTCTGCGCTCGAGAGCGCGCTGGCAACGCTGAATGGGCCTTCATCGGCGGTGTTTACCTGTAAATGCGATCGCTGGCCGGTTTTGCCGGAAGACCTGGATCCATATGAAATGGAGACCAGCCGCGAGCACGCTCGCACGGGCGTGGCCAGCTGGATCGATGTTGTGGCGAGGAATGCGGAGTTGTTCGCGTCCTTCGCCGGCCATGAGGCCTGGGCGCGACAGACGGTGCTGCGGCTGAGGGCGATGCCGCTCGCGAATGGCCGCGTCGATCTGGTGATCCGGGCGGCGATGAGCCGCGAAAGCAGCGGGTTCGGCATAACTCTTTACGCGACGGGCTGTGGGCCGGATGCCGGCGCTGCGGAGGCCGCATGGGAAGCGATCCTGCGTGCGGGCGTGAACGTTACAATGGGTGAGGCGCAGAGTCTGGCAGCGGCTGCGAATGCACCGGCGAGTTCCGACACCAGCGCCGCAGTCTGACGAATTTGGCAGAGCAGCGGGCGAGTAGCTCAATTGGATAGAGCACCGGCCTTCTAAGCCGGGGGTTGTGGGTTCGATCCCCGCCTCGCCTACCATTCGCACAGAAATCGGCGGTTCAGACCAAGACCTTCTCTCGCGGGGTTCAATGCCCCGCACAGCATTCTAGAGGTCGCTGCCGATTTTGTTGAATTGCGAGTTGATCTTGCTGGCGAGGCTGTTGAGGCCGGTGATCGCCACCA
This sequence comes from Acidobacteriaceae bacterium, assembly GCA_036521315.1. Lineage (GTDB taxonomy): Bacteria > Acidobacteriota > Terriglobia > Terriglobales > Acidobacteriaceae > Palsa-343. The sequence goes on along the minus strand of DATDHZ010000069.1, from coordinate 43,141 downwards.
GCGAAATCAGGGCCGCGAGGATGGCGTATTCCACCAAATCCTGGCCGCGATCGTCTCTGAAAAGGCTGAGGAGGAGCTGTTTCATCGATGTCCGTTCGTGCAGCTGGTATCAACAGATGTAGGTCAGTCTCAGAGTCACACGGGACCGGAGTGCAAGCAATCACCAATTCGCGGCATTACCGCAGTTGTTGTGGGGGCTGGGTTGGTGAATGACTCGATCGAGAGAAATGCGCGCCGATTACACGCGCGCGATCAGCACCGGGCAGGATGCTCGGGTGATGGCCTCGTGAAGGAGGCTGCCAGCGGCTACTTTGTCGAGATGCCCCCGGCTTCGCAGGCCGAGGACGAGGAGACCCGCTTCCGCGGAGGCGATTTCGTGCAGGAGGGCGGCGCCGGCTTCAACCGGTGAAATCGAGCGGATGGGGGCGAATGCGGCGGGCGGAGGGCCGGGAGATTCCGGGTTGGTGGTTTGTCCTGGGGGAGGAATCGTGTAGAGTGGCAAACTCGCCGGCGGATCGGGGGGAGGCCAGGCGGCGACCGCGGCCGCGAGGCTCTGCGGATCGCCGTCGGTGATGAAGATCGCGGGTTCGAGGGAGAAGGAGGCCGACGTGCACTGATCGGCGTTCACAAGCATCACCGGATAGAGCGCGCGGCGAAGAACCGCTTTGAGGTTGGCGCCCACCGATGGGGCGAGCATCGACGGCTCCCCATGAGAGCCCATCACGAGAATCTCCGGCTGGTAGCGCAGCGCAGACTCATGAATGGAGTGGGCGGCCGACCCGCCGGCGATGATGGTCGCCCAGGAGGGAATCCCAGCCAGACGGAGCCCATGCTCAATGTGGCGCAGAGCGCGACGCGCGGATTCGCGCGACGCCGTAAATGAGGATGGTTGCGGTGAACCGCCGCCGGTCAGATCGATGACGTGAATGGTGTGGAGGCTTGCGCCACGCAGCCGGGCAACCTGCATGGCGCAGCTCAGCGCGGATTGCGACGATTTGCTGAAGTCGGTCGCGTAAAGAATCTGTGGCGACGAGTTGGAGGGAGAAGACACCTGAGGCCGCGGCTCTTTCAGGCCATGCAGAAAGATTACGGCGAGACGTTGCAAAGCGGGGGTGATGGTGGGCACGCAAGGTGGTGATGCGTGTCACGCCTTGAAGCAGGTTCAACAGCGGGTCATTGGGAGGGAGCGGAGCTTCAGGGAGTCACATCGCCGGCATGCATCGCGGCGACGGAGATGCACAGAGGAGTTTCGCGGATCAGGGCGTTGTGTACGAGGCCGGTGGGGAGCGATTTTTCGAGGGCGCGCAACTGTCGTTCGGTAAGCCCGGGCGCGACAATTTCGACGCGGAAATCGGAAAGGCGCAAAGGGCGGGCGGCACGCTCAGCCTGAACGCGAATCAGCAGACCTTCGGTCGGTAACTTCCGCAGGCGCAGATACTGCATGACATTCTGACCGACGCAACTGCCCAGGGCGGACAACAGGAGTTCGGCAGGGGTCATGCCTTGGTCCGTCGCCCCGTCTTCTGCGGGCTGGTCGATCAGGATGCGATGCTGGCGAGATTCTGCAATAAACCGCGCACCTCCTGTATGTTGCACGGTGATTTCCAATGCGATACCTCGGGAATGCAGTCGAGAAAGCATGCGAGCTGCCAAATTGAGAAATCCTGGGGAATCGTTCGATTTGCAGCAATTCGATGTCATGGTCAGGCCAGGCCGGGGATGCGGGGAGGGAGTGAGCTGCGTCATTTGACGCAGGTGCGTCAAACTGCGACGCTAAAATGACAGCCTCGCCCGTGCCGGCGCCATGAGAATCGGCACGGCTCGAGGCGCCTGGCTTAGTTCCTGAACAGCGGGTACAATCCGTTCCTGTCGTCCCCATGCACATGAGAGTCGCCGAGGAAGTTCCGCAATGAAAGGCGGTTCGCAAAAAGGCGCGCAAAAGCCGCGGCCGGTTCCCCGCGCTTCCCCGCAGGCTTCTGCGGCAACGGATGGATCGTCTCAGACATCGTTGCCGGACCTGCGGGGGCCGGTGCTGCGCTCGCTGGTCGACAGCCTCGACGAAGCGGTTGTTGTTTTCGGGGCGGATGGCGCGGTGCAGTTCGTCAATGCCGCGGCGGAGCGTATCTACGGAATTGCGCCGGGCGGGCCCAGGGCGTCGGCGTGGGCCGAGACCTACGGGATCTATTTGCCGGATCGACGAACGCTGTGGCCAGCAGACGAATTGCCGGCGGCCCGGGCGTTGCGCGGGGAGACCGTCGAGACCGAACAATATATATGTCCGCCGCCCGCTGGATCCGTGGAAGGCTACTGGATCGCGATGCGGGCACGTCCGCTGTTCAATGCGGCAGACGCGGTCGAGGGCGCGCTGCTCACCTGGCATGACATATCCGCCGAAAAAGCAGACAGGGGAGAGCCAGCGGCGTCTGCTGGCGATTGTGGAGAATACGCCGGACTGCGTCACGCTGACCGACGCCACGCTGAAGACAGTCTTCATCAACCGTGCCGGCCGGGAGTTGCTGGGGTTGAGCGAAAACGAAAGCGTGCAGAGTTTCCGGTCTTCGAGACCGATATCGAAGAGCAGCAGGAGCTGGTGGAGACGGAGATACTGCCGGCGCTGTTGCGCAGCGATCCGTGGATGGGGGAGTTCCGGCTGACGAGGCAGGACCGCACCCGCGTTTCGGTGGACATGCGCGCCTTCGGCATCTTCGGCGGGTACGGCCAGTTGCTGGGCATCGCGGCGGTCAGCCGGGACATCACGGCACGGCGCCAGGCGGAGGAGACGCGCCAGTGGATGGCGGCCATCGTCGAGTTCTCGCATGACGCCATCATCAGCGAATCGCTCGAAGGCACCATCACGACCTGGAACCGCGGCGCTGAGGCGATTTTCGGCTACAAGGCGGAAGAGATTGTCGGTCAACCCGTCGTCAAGCTGGCGTGGCCGGGTTACGAAGATGATATGCGCGAGCTGCTGCGGCGCCTCCGGCACGAGGAGACGATCGAGCATTACGAGACGATGCGGCGCCACAAAGATGGGCATCGGCTGGTCGTTTCGCTGACGTTGTCGCCCGTCCGAGACGGCTCGGGCAAGCTGATCGGCATCTCGAAGATCGCGCGCGACATTACCCAGCAGAAGGAGCGTGAGGAGCTCTCGGCACGCCAGGCGAAGCTGCTCGATCAGGCCTGCGAGCCGATCATCGTGCGCGACCATCAGGACCGCATTGTCTACTGGAACCGGGGCGCGGAGCGGCTGTACGGGTGGACGGCGGCGGAGGCCCTGGGAAGCGTGAGCCACGATCTGTTGCAGACGCAGTTTCCGGCTTTAGTCGAAGAGATCCGGCAACGACTGGAGACGGACGGCCACTGGGAGGGAGAACTTCTGCACCGCACGCGGAGCGGCAGCCGGGTGACAGTGCTGAGCCGCTGGATCCGCGAGCTTGGCTTCGCGCAGTCGCATGTGCTCGAAACCAACGTCGATTTGTCAGAGCGCCAGCAGTTGGTGGCCCTGGAAGAACAGACGCGGCTGGAGCGGCGCTTCCGGCAGTTGCTGGAGGCGGCTCCGGATGCGATCGTCGAAGTCTCCTCGGACGGGGAGATTGTGCTGGTGAATCGCATCGCCGAGGAGATGTTCGGATACTCCCGCGATGCGCTGCTGGGCCAGTCTGTGGACACGCTGGTGCCTGACGCCATGCGGCCACTGCACAACAAACATCGCGACAGCTATCTCGAACATCCACGCACCCGGCCGATGGGCAGCGGGCTGGAGCTGCGGGCGCGGCGCCGCGATGGATCGCTGTTTCCGGTGGAGATCAGCCTCAGCCCCATCCAGACCGAGAGCGGGATGCACGTAACGGCCGTGATCCGCGACGTGACGGAGCGCAAGCGCGGGGAGGAGGAAGTGCGGCGGCTGGAGCAGCGGTACACGGGAGAACTGGAGGTCCGCAATCGCGAAATCGAGCGGGCGAATCGGCTGAAGAGCGAGTTTCTGGCGAGCATGAGCCACGAGCTGCGGACACCGCTGCATACGATCATCGGGTTTACGGAGCTGCTGAACGAAGAACAGGAAGGCGCGCTGAATGACGCGCAGCGGCGGTTTCTCGGGCACATTTATCGGGACTCCATTCATTTGCTGGAGTTGATCAACGATGTTTTGGACCTGAGCAAGATCGAGGCGGGCGGACTGGCTCTGAAGAGCGAGACTTACCCGCTGCGGCGAAGCATCGAAGAAGCGCTCAGCGCGATTCGGCCGGGCGCTGCGTTGAAGGGCGTTGTTGTAGAGGAGCGTGGCACGGCGGACTGGGAAGTGGTGGCCGATCCGCTGCGGGTAAAGGAGATGCTCTACAACCTGCTGAGCAATGCCGTGAAATTCACGCCCGTGGGTGGCAAAGTCTGGATCGAGATACATAAGGACAGCGGGTTCGCGCACGTTACTGTCGGCGACACCGGCATCGGGATTGCCGCCGAGGAGCAGGAGAACATCTTCGACAAGTTCTATCAGGTAGGAAATACGACCACCGGCGTCCGCGAGGGCACGGGGCTGGGTCTTTCCATCACAAAAGAATTGGTGGAGATGCACGGCGGATGGATGGAAGTGGAGAGTCAGCCGGGCGAAGGCAGCCGCTTTACTTTCACGCTTCCCACAAGCACCGCGGAACTGTAAGATGTCCGCATCTTTCCCGGGCCCTGCGATTTGCACCGTGTTATTGAGAAACCCTCCGCCTGCGGAGGGGGAGTTGAACACGCCGATGCCCGGATCTCAGATCAAGCCCCTGATTTTGATTGCCGATGACCGGCCGAGCAGCCGGGAACTGCTTCGCACGGTGCTGGAACGCGCGGGATACGAAGTGGTCGAAGCGGAGGATGGCGAAGCCGCACTGGAGCAGGCCCACACCCACCATCCTGACCTGATTTTGCTGGACCTGCAGATGCCGCGGTTGGACGGCTACGGCGTGATGGAACGGCTGCGCAATGATCCGGGGTATGCGCTTCCCCCGGTTCTGGCGCTCACGGCGAGCGCGATGCGCGGCGATCGGGAAAAGATCCTTGCCGCTGGATTCACGGAGTATCTCTCCAAGCCTGCGGGCGGGAAGGCTTTGCGGGAGACCGTGGCGCGGCTGCTGGAAAGGCGAGGCACCGAGCGCAGAACTCAGGGCTCGGAGTAGCGCGCGGGGATTTGCCAATTCTCGAAAGCGCCCGTGTGGCCTTGGCTCAAGTCCTTCCAACCTTCAAAGCAGGCCGTACTTTTTCATCTTGTAGCGGAGGGCGTCGCGGCCGATCCCCAGCGCGCGTGCGGCGTGAGACTGGTTGCCTTTGGCGCGCTCGAGGGCGTTCACGACGAGTTGGCGCTCATGTTCCGCGAGTGAGGCGTCGGACTCCGCGGCATGGAGTGAAACCGCGACATCGGGTGCGGGGGCCATGGCTCCGCCCAGAATGGCAGAGGGGAGATCGCCGACGTCGATCTCTGCGCCTTCAGCCATCATGCAGGCGTGGCCAAGCGCGTTCTCGAGCTCGCGGACGTTGCCGGGCCAGCTGTGCCGCTCCAGAACGAGGCGCGCGCGTGGGGTGACGCCGCGAATGTTCTTGCCGTATTGCTGCGCGAACATCTGGATGAAATGGCGAATGAGCAGAGGCAGATCTTCCTTGCGATCGGCCAGTGGGGGTACCTGTATCTCGACCATGTCCAGCCGGTAGTAGAGGTCCTCGCGGAAGTGCCGGTCGGCGACGGCCTGGCGCAGGTTGCGGTGGGTCGCGGCGATGACGCGCACGTTCACCTTGCGCAGCTGGAGTGAGCCGACGCGCTGGATTTCCTGGTTTTGGAGAGCGCGGAGCAACTTGGCCTGGGTCGCCAGCGGCATGTCGCCGATCTCGTCGAGAAAGAGCGTGCCCTCGGTCGCGGTTTCGAAAAGGCCTGGCTTGTCGCGATCCGCGCCGGTAAACGCGCCCTTGACGTGGCCGAAGAGCTCGCTTTCGAAGAGCGTCTCCACCACGGCCGAGCAATTCAGGACGACATACTGGCCCTTGACGCCGCTGCGGGCGTGCAGTGCGCGAGCGACGAGGTCCTTGCCGGTGCCGGTGGCTCCCTGGATGAGCGCCGAGCGATAGTGGGGGGCGATGCGGCGAACGCGGGCGAACATCTCGCCCATGCGCGGGCTGTGGCCGATGAGGCCTTCGAATTCGGTGGCGGCGTCGCCGGCGAGCTCCTGACGGCGGCGAGCGTCGTCAATGAGGCGGCCCACACGATCGCGCAGAACTGGGAGGCGGATCGGTTTCTCCAGATAATCCGCGGCGCCTTTACGGATAGCCTCGACGGCGGTTTCGGTGGTGTAGTGCGCGGTCATGAGGACGACGTCGGTGGCCGGCGCAACTTCCATGATGCGCGTGAGCAGCTCGAGGCCCGTCATTTCCGGCATGACGAGGTCGGTGAGGACGAGCTGCGGGCGGTACTGCCGCACCATCTCGAGCGCGATTCCGGGGTGGGCGGCCGTGTGGATCGTCGCGCCCTCGCGGGAAAGAGCCGTGGACAGCAGTTCCAGGCTGCCCGGATTGTCGTCCACAATGACGATCGAGATTTCCATGGTTTGACGCGACAGGAATAAGCCGGGGAAGCTGCTCCAATCGTATCAGTTGCGCAGGGAGAGGCCGCGCCACTCTCGACCACTTGCGGGGCAGCCGCTGGCACGGCGATGCAGTGAGGCATGGAGGGGAGTGCAACGGTACCAAGGTACCCCATTCCGCCGCCGAAACTACGAAATTACAAAACTCCGACGTTCAGCCGCACTCTCGGATGGAACGATCAGTCAGCATGTGTGAGTATCCGGTGGTAATTCAGGGCGGCATGGGAGCGGGTGTGTCCAGTTGGCGGCTCGCCCAGGCGGTTTCGCGGCAGGGCCAGCTCGGCGTGGTTTCGGGCACAGCCCTCGATCAAATCCTCGCGCGGCGCCTGCAGGACGGCGATCCCGGCGGACACATGCGCCGTGGTCTCGATGCCCTCCCCTTTCCCGCGATGGCGGAGCGCATCTGGCAGAACTGGTTTATCCGTGGCGGCAAGGACGCGAAGGCTTCGTACCGGAATCCGCCTATGCACGCGTTCGACGAGCCGCGCGAGCTGACGGAGTTGTGCATCGCCGCCAATTTCGTCGAAGTTTTTTTGGCGCGCGAGGGTCACGACAATCCCGTAGGCATCAATTACCTCGAGAAGATCCAGATTCCGCATTTGCCATCGATGTATGGCGCGATGCTCGCCGGCGTGGGCTACGTTCTCATGGGTGCGGGTATTCCGCTGCACGTGCCGGGCGCGCTCGACCGGTTGGCCGAGCATCAGCCTGCGGAGTATCTGCTGCATGTGACGGGTTCGCGCGAAGGCGAGGAATGCACGATGCGCTTCGATCCGCGCGCATGGATGGAGCAGGATCTGCCTCCGCTGCGGCGGCCCAAATTCCTCGCGATTGTTTCCTCGAATACGCTGGCCGCGACCATGCTGCGCAAAGCCAACGGTATGGTCGATGGCCTGATTATCGAAACCAAAACGGCGGGTGGACATAATGCACCGCCGCGCGGCAAGCTGCAGGTCGACGCGCGGGGTGAGCCGGTTTACGGCGAGCGCGACACCGTCGACCTGGACAAGATTCGCGAGTTGGGCGCGCCTTTTTGGCTGGCTGGCGGCTACGGCTGGCCCTGGAAGATACGCGAGGCGATGGCGCAGGGAGCTGCGGGCGTGCAGGTGGGCACGGCGTTCGCCTTCACGCGCGAATCGGCGCTCCGCGAGGACCTGAAGCACGCGCTCCTGGAACAGGCGCGGCGTGGCGAAACCCGCATCTTCACCGACCCATTTGCTTCTCCGTCGGGATTTCCCTTTAAGGTGGCACGGCTGGCTGGCACGGCTTCGGAAGACGACGTGTGCGCGGCGCGCCCGCGCATCTGCGACCTGGGTTTTCTGCGCGAAACCTACCGGGACAAAGACGGCCAAATTGCGTACCGCTGCCCCGCTGAACCGTTGTCGATCTATCTGGCCAAAGGCGGGAATCCGGAGGACGCGGTGGGACGGAAATGCCTGTGCAATGCGCTGGTAGCGAACATCGGCCATCAGCAGGTTCGCTGCGGACATCGTGTCGAGCCGCCGCTGGTCACCGCCGGCGACGATCTCGCCCAGGTCGCGTGGTTTCTTCCGGCGGGCGCAGACAGCTACAGCGCAGAGGATGTGCTGGCGGCGCTGCTTCCGGCGAACGCAGTTGCGGATCTTCAGCCGGATGAAACGGCGATCGCCGCCGACTGATTTCCCCCTTCCGCTCAACGCATTGTGCGCCAAAGCACGCATCACCCATGCGAGTTGGCGCAGTGCGCACTTCTGGCGCCATGTGTGCTGAATCGGGACAAATACTCCAAAGTTTGTGATTTCAATCACATGGATGTGTGACGGATGTTTGGCACCCGCCGTGCACTATGCCGTGGCGTCACTCCCCCAGGAGAAAGCCACATGGAACGGACTCAGGGATGCACGAATTGCCCGATGCGCGGTAAGCACCTGTTCTGCAACATGGAAGACAGCGTCATCGATAAATTCGACGCCATTGGAACGCCGGTGCAGTTCAGCCGCGGCGCTGTGATTTTCCGCGAAGGCGACAATTGCGGATCCGTCCATGTGCTGTGCAGCGGACGCGTGAAATTGTCGGCGACCAGCCGCGAAGGCCGGACGCTGATTCTGAAGATCGCGCGCGGCGGCGAAGTGCTGGGCCTTTCTGCTGCGCTGGCCGGCCAGCCGTATGAAGTGACGGCCGAGACCGTAGAGCCCTGCCGGCTGAAAACCATCCGCCGCCAGGCACTGCTCGACTTTCTGGATCGCACGCCCGATGCCAGCATGCGCGCTGCCCGCACCGTCGCCCAGGAATACAAGGCTGCTTTCTCTGAAGTTCGCCGTTTGGCCCTCCCCGCCACTGCCTCAGGCCGCGTCGCCGGGCTGCTGCTGGACTGGAGCCGCGATCAGGCTCCCGCCAACGCGCAGAACGGACGCTGCATGATGACCCTCACCCATGAAGAAATCGCCTCGATGACAGCCACCACGCGGGAAACCGTAACGCGCGTGCTCGGCCAGTTGAAGCGAGACAATCTGATTCAGATTCGCGGCGCCGCGCTCACCGTCCTGCAACCCCAGGCACTCGAGGCGCTCGCGGTTTAAGACGTCCTCCTCCAAAACTGCGAAGTTGGATTTTTGTTGTCCTGTAATCCTTCGAGGCAGCCTCCGGGCTGCCTCTTATTTTTTGTGGGGGCTCACTGCTGATACCAGGGGATGTTGATCACGACGATGCGCTGGTTGCCGCGGACGAGCAGCAGGAGCTTCAGCAGGCTGGAGCGCTGGTTGTGGAGCAGCGCTTCCCACCAGTGGCGCACCACCAGTTCCGGGACGAGCACCGCGATGTGCCGGTCCGGGTTCTTCTTCTCCTCCGAGAGCACATAGTCAAGCAGCGGGATCAGAACGTAGCGGAAGGGCGACTGGAGGCGCATCAGTTTGGGCGCGGGGAGCCCGGCCTCGCGCATCGGCTCGAGGATCTTTTCCCGCCACGTGCAGGCGATTTCATCCTGGCCATGGTCGACGTCGGGCGTGTCGACGTGAACGACCTGCAGGTCGGGCGAGATGGACATCGCAAAGCGGAAGGCCTTTTCTGCAATGCGGTTCCAGCGGTCCATGGGAATGATGATGATGGGAGGGTGGATATTGTCGGTGCGCAGGGGATCAGGATTGGCGGTCTCGCGGGCCACACGGCGGTAATGGCGGTTGACGGCGACCATAACAAGGATGAGGCAGGGAATCAGCAGGGCCGTGACCCATGCGCCGGTAACGAATTTGGTCACGAGCACCACGAGAGTGGTGATGCCGGTGGCCACAGCGCCCAGCCCATTCACCAGGATGCGCGCTTTGGCTTTTTGGCCCCCCTGCTTTTTCCAGTGCACGACCATACCGGCCTGCGAGAGCGTAAAGGCCATGAAGGCGCCGATCGCATAGAGCGGAATCAGCCGGTCGGTGATGCCGCCAAAGAGGATCAGCAGACTGCCGGTGAGAAAAACCAGAACGTAGATGCCCCAGGAATAAAGCAGCCGGCGGCCGCGGAAGGTGAAGACATGGGGCAGATAGCCCTTGAGAGCAATGGCGCGCGACAGGCGCGGAAAATCCGCGAAGGCGGTGTTGGCCGACAGAGCGAGGACCAGCAGGATCGAGCCGATGGTGATCCAGTAAAACCAGTTGCGTCCGGTGACGGCGAGGGTGAGCTGCGAAAGCACGCTTTGGTAGCCGGGACTGTCGGGGGCGGTCGCGCCGATCTCATAGAAGTGGCACAGCAGCGCGATACCGGCCAGCAGAACGATGAGCAGGGCAATGATGACGGTGAGGGATTTCCGCGCGTTCTTTGTGGTTGGGTCCCGGAAAGCCATGACGCCGTTGCTCACAGCTTCCACGCCGGTCATGGCAGTGCAGCCCGATGAGAAGACCTTGAGCAGGAGCCAAAGACTGACGGCAGGGGCGAGAAGCGGCAGTCTGGGAGGAGCGACGACGGGAATGGGGTGGCCGCCGTGCGCCGCGGCTTTGAACAAGCCTACGCCAATCACAAAGAGCAGCGTCGCGAGGAACAGATAGGTTGGGATCAAAAAAACGACGCCGGTGTCGCGGACGCCGCGCATGTTGACGAGAGTGAGGAGGAGCAGGATGCCGAGGCAGAGCCCGAGCGTATGCGGCTGCAGCGAGGGAACGGCAGAAATCAGCGCTCCGACGCCCGAGGAGATGCCGACCGCTGCCGTGAGCACGTAATCGATCATCAGCGCCGCAGCGGCCAGAAGGCCGGCGCGATTGCCGAGGTTCTCGCCGGCCACGGTGAACGATCCACCGCCATACGGATAGGCCTCGATGGTTTGCGAGTAAGAGAAATAGAGGATCACCAGCAGGATGAGAATGGCCGCGGTGATCGGCACGATGTAGTGAATGCCCGCGAGCCCGAGCGGGATGAGGAGGGTCAGCGCGGCTTCCGGACCGTATGCGGCAGAGCTGAGAGCATCGAGGCCGAAGATGGGAATGCCGGCGGCGGGACCGATGTGCTCGGCGCGTTCTTCGGATGTGGCCAGCGGCCGTCCTAAAAGCAAGTCCAGGATCTGCATGGGTGCAGGAACCATCCTGACAGAAATGCGGAGAGGCTATCTCAGGCTCTCTGTGAAAAAGTGCGCCATGTAGCCATAGGCCTCCCTCGATTCCGGAAGATTGGCGTCGTTCCAGAAGGCGTGCGGCAATCCCTCAAAGACGATGAGCCGGGCACGGTCATCGCCAGCGCGCAGAAAGGCGCGGTGCAGGATCGTGGTGCCGCTGAGCAGAAGGTCGCGCCCGCTGGTGATGAAGAGCGCGGGCGGCATGCCGCTCAGGTTTGCAAACAGCGGAGACAGCACCGGGTCGCGAGGATCCGTGGGGCCGACGTATCCGGGATCGTGGGGACCGGGTGTGGGTGGATCCAGATGACCGGAGAGGCCGTTGAGCGCATACATTGCCTGGGAGTCTCCGTCGCGGCTGAAGTCTCCCAGGCCAGAGAAGATGCCGAGCGCGCCGGGCAGAGGAAGGCCAAGCTTCTTCAGATCGGAGGCCATTTCCGCGGTCAAAATGGCGCCGGCGGAAGTGCCGTAGATGGCGATGTGCGACGGCTTGTACGTCTTGAGCAGCTCTTTGTAGACCGCGACGGCATCGTTCAGGCCAGCAGGGAAGGGATGTTCCGGGGCCAGCCGGTAGAGCACCGCAACCACTTTGATCCTGGTGAGATTGGCAACGGGGATGGTTTCCGTCCAGGAGCCAGAGTCGGAATTGAATCCGCCGCCGTGGAGATTGAGCAGCACGCGGTGGGGATCCATGCCAGACAGCGGCGTGATGATGCGGACGGGCACGCCGGCGATGGTCGACTCAGTGCGCTGCACGGGATAGAGATGCGCGGAGACATCGCCGGCGTGATTTTGCCACGTGTCGGTACCGCTGCGTCGCAGGGTCAGGTTTTGCGGGCGCAGCGCGTCGGAGACGGGACGCGCCAGCGACTTTTTCGCCTCGGGACTGAGGTCGGGAGGGACGGGAATGACACGGGTGATGTGCGCGGCGCCGTCAGGGCCGATGTAGCTGGTGTCGGCATTGGGGGACTGCGCGGCGGTGGTGCCCTGTTGAGCAACGAGGGTGAACGGCAAGAGAAGGAGTGCGGCGCCCAGGAATTTCATTTGGTATTCTCCGCGCAAAAAGATGAGGCAGACCGGTTAGCCGACGCAGAATACCAGATCGCGGAGCCGCTTTGAGGAGAGTGACTTTGGCAAAGTGGCGAAGAACAAACGGCGCGCCCGCATTTATACGCCGACGATGTTGCCGTCGTTATCCACGTCGATGTCTTCGGCGCGCGAGACTTTCGGCAGTCCGGGCATGAGCATCATGTTGCCGGCAATGGGGACAACGAATCCCGCGCCGGCGGCGAGTACCGCGTCGGTGATGTGCAGCGTCCAGCCGATGGGTGCGCCCATCTTCTTCGGATCGTCGGAGAAGGAGTATTGCGTCTTGGCAATGCACACGGGCAGGCCCGTGTAACGCCATTCCACGAAGCGCCGCAGCTTCGCGGCAGCCTGGTCGCTGAAGCTGACTCCGTCGGCTCCGTAAATCTGCGTCGCGACTTTGCGGATCTTCTCCTCATAGGCATCGCTCAGCGCATAGACGGGCTGGGAGCAAACGTTTCCGCCGCCGCCGATCGCCGCAACCACCGCCCGCGCCAGTTCCTCGCAACCGGCGCCGCCGCGGGTGAAGGCCTCCGCCAGCGCGCTGGCGACTCCCTGCTGGTTGCAGAAAGCCTTCAGGCAGCCCAGTTCCTCGGGAGTGTCATGCGGGAAGTGGTTGATGGCTACGACGACAGGCAGGCCAAAGCGCTGCAGGTTGGCGATGTGACGGGCGAGGTTGGCGAAGCCCTTCTCCAGTTCGCCCTCGCCCTGATTGCGCAGACTCTGCACCGTCGTCACCAGCACGGCGACCGACGGGCTGACGCCGGTGACACGCTGCACGATGTCGATGTATTTTTCCGCGCCCAGGTCGGCGGCGAAGCCGGCTTCATTCACGACATAGTCGGCGAGACGCAGGCCGATCAGTTGTGCGATCACGCTGCTGGTGCCGTGGGCGATGTTGCCAAAGGGGCCGGCGTGGACAAGAGCCGGGGCGCCTTCGGTCGTTTGCACGAGGTTCGGCATGATGGCATCGGTCAGCAGAGCCATCATCGCGCCTGCAGCATGCAGATCGGCTGCGCGAACGGGCTGACCCTCGCGCGACGCGCCGATCACGATGGCATCCAGACGGCGGCGCAGGTCGGCGCGGTCGCGTGCCAGGGCGAGGATCGCCATGATTTCCGAGGCAGCGGTGATCACGAACCCGGTGCGGCGATTGGCGCCTTGGTGTTTGCCGTTTGCGTCGACAGTCACAGAGCGCAGCGCGCGGTCGTTCATGTCGAGCGCCCGCGGCCAGAAAATGTTGTCGGGATCCAGTTGGAGAGCATTGCCGTGAAAGAGGTGCGCGTCGATCAGTGCGGCCAGGAGGTTGTGGGCCGCGGTGATGGCGTGCAGATCGCCGGTGAAGTGCAGGTTGACGCGCTGGCTGGGCTCGATCCGGGAGAGGCCGCCGCCGGCTGCGCCGCCTTTCATCCCGAAGACCGGCCCGAGGGAGGGCTCGCGAGAGGTGATGACGGCCTTTTTCCCAATGCGATCCAGCGCCTGCACCAGACCGATGGCGGTGACGGTCTTTCCCTCTCCCGCCGCCGTGGGAGTGGTCGCTGTGACGAGGATCAGTTTTCCCCGCACGGGGAGCTTGCGCAGCAGATCGAGCTTCAGCTTGGCCCCCCACGGCGCCAGCGGCTCGTAGTCCTCCTCACGCAGGCCGAGTTTGCGGGCCACTTCCGCGATGGGCAAAAGAGAATGTTCGAGTTGCAGCGTTCCCGTCATGGCAATACCCCTCCGGGAGATTCTCGCCCCGGGAGGGGAGCGTAACCCGTGACGGCCGACACAGGGGTGGCGAGGAGTGCGCGGAGGCGGATTACTGCAGGCACGCCGGGTCCGGCTGCAGGTTCCTCCCGGGAAGGACCACGAGGTGCGGAAAGCGCGGTGGGTCTATTTTGGTGGGCGCAGCAGGATTCGAACCTACGACTTCCACCGTGTGAAGGTGGCACTCTACCGCTGAGTTATGCGCCCGGGAAGGGGTGAGTGGACAGGTTTCAGACTATCATCGCTCAGCGCCTGCCGCCAACGTCCCTGACCAGGTTCGCGGCCCTCTCGCGCTCGCCGCGTTCCTTCCCGGTTCGGGGAGCTATTGCGTTCAGGGATAGAATGATCCAGGCACGTATGGCCCTGCGCAATCTCTCGCCTTTTCCTGACGATCCGGACGAGTCGCCCGACTCGGACGACCTGGAACCGGACGACGCGCTCGCACCTCCGGCCAGTCCTCACGACGGGGTTCCGGAGGGGTGGGAAGACGAGGCCCGGGAAGAGGGGGAAAGCGAAGATTCCGCGCAACCTGACGACCCAAATGGGGTTAGCAACGGTATGGCGACCGTTGCTCTCAATCGACCGTTGGTGCGGGGGGTTTCGGCTGAATCGGTACGTACAGGCGGGCCGGCGAACTGGAGTGCCATGACGGACGCGGAAATCATGCTTCGCGTGCGCGCGGGCGACGATGCCGGTTTCAATATTCTGATCGAGAAGTACCGTAAAGCGATCGTTAACTTCATGTACCGCATGGTGCACAATCAGGCGATCGCGGAGGAACTGGCGCAGGACGTTTTCCTGCGGGTGTACCGCTCGCGTGAGACCTATCGGGCGGAAGCCAAGTTTACGACGTGGCTATACCGGATTGCGACCAATCTGGGCGTGAACTACGCGCGCGACACGAAGCACGAGCGGTCGGCGCAGACGATCTACCTGGACCAGCCGGACGCGGAGACGGGCACGACGCCGGATGTAGCGGATGCGCACGCCACGGCGGAAGACGAACTGGTGCGCGATGAGCGGATGAAGGCGATCCGCAAGCATGTGATGGCGCTGCCGGAGCGGCAGCGGAATGCAGTGCTGATGCATAAGTATCAGGGCCTGGACTACAAGGAGATCGGCGCCGTGCTGCACCTGAGCGAATCGGCGACGAAGTCGTTGTTGTTCCGGGCGTATCAGACGCTGCGTGAGCGGCTGAAGGAATTTGTAGAGCAGGACTGAGGAATTGAGGTCATTATGATCTGCCGGAAAATGCAATCGAAGATGCCTGACCTGCTGCTGGACCCTGAGTCGGTATCGGCAGAGGAACGGGCCCATGTGAAGAGCTGTGGGGAGTGCGCGCGCGAACTGCGCGAACTCGAGGCGACCATGGCCGCAATGGACGCGTGGGAAGCGCCCGAAGTGTCGCCGTATTTCGACGGACGGATGGCTGCGATCCTGCGCGAGGAGCAGCAGGCCGCGCCGGCCGGGTGGTTCGAGCGGGTGCGGGCGCGCTTCCTGTTTGGCGACAAAATGCCTTTGCGTCCGTTGGCGGCGGCTACGCTGGCGCTGCTGATCGCTGTGGGCGGCGGGATGTATGGCGTGTTTACCGATCATGGCGCGCTGCCTGCGCAGCAGTCGGCTGCGCCTGTGATTCGCGATCTGCAGTCGCTGGACGAGAATGCCGTGGTGTTTCAGCAGCTGAACGCGATGGATCAACAGCAGGACGCCGGGGACAACGGCGGCAATGGGCCGAACAGCCTCTAACGGCGGAAGGGGCACGGCACTGACGGCGCAGGGCAAAGAGCCGGCCCAGCATGAATTGGAAGTCTGCCATGGGGAGCAGGGCGATGAACACCGGGATGAAGATCAGGACGATGGGCAGTGAGCGCTCCGGCTACCGGGCTGCGCATGCGATGCTGCTGTCGTTGCTGGTCCTGGTGTTTCCGGCTTACGGCTTCGGCCAGCAGAGAAGGTCAGCGCCTCCGCCGCCTCCAGCTCAGCGTCCGGTTCCTGTGAGGCCCCAGCAGCAGGCTCGCCCGATGCGCCCGCGGGGTAACGGCGGGTACCGCCCTGTCCCGAATCCCTATCGGCCTGGACGGGAAATGCGGCCGGGGATGCGGCCTGGGGTCAATGGTCCCGTGCGTCCCGGTCAGGAACACCTGAACGTGTGGCTCGCCAATCATGGAAATATGTCACCGGCGGCGCAGGAGCATTTGCTGCGCAGCGAGCCGGGATTCAACCGGCTCTCCCCGGAACAGCAGTCCCGGGTGATCAACCGGCTGCGGAACCTCGATGCGCGGAGTCCGGACCAGCGCGAGCGAACCGCCGGCCGTGTGGAGATGTTCGAGCATTTGTCTCCCCAGCGGAAGCAGGACGTGCGCTCTTCGGCGCAATCACTGGCAGCGATGCCTGCCGACCGGCAGCGAACGGTGAGGCAGGCGTTCAATGATCTGCGCCAGCTGCCGCCGGAGCAGCGGCAGTCGATCCTCAATTCGGCGCGGTTCTCCCACGACTACACGCCGCAGGAGCGGCAGGTGATAACGAATCTGTTGTCGATTGAGCCGGCTCCTGGATCAAACTGAGGGGCGGCATGCGGCTGGAGATGAGGGCCGCGACGCGCTGGATGGGGCCGCGAGCTAATTTCGGAAGAAGTTCTTCGCCAGGAAAATGACATTGGCTGGCCGCTCGGCCAGGCGGCGCATGAAGTACGGATACCATTCGTCGCCGAACGGCACGTAGACCCGCACCCGGTATCCCTCCTGCACCAGCTTCCGCTGCAGGTCGCGGCGGACACCATACAGCATCTGGAATTCAAAACTGGACCGGTCGATGCGCTCGGCTTGCGCAAACCGCTTCGTCGCGGCGATCATCGCCTCGTCGTGTGTGGCGATACCGTGGTAGACGCCGCTCTTCAGCAGCGTCTTCATCAGGGCGACAAAGTTGGCATCGACGTCGGACTTGGCGGGAAAGGCCAACTCCGGTGGTTCCTGGTAGGCGCCCTTGCAGAGGCGAATGCGGATGCCATCCGCGAGTAACGTCGCGATGTCGCCGGCGCTGCGGCGCAGGTAGGCCTGGATGACGATGCCGATGTGGCCGCGGTTTTCGGGAATGGCATGGAGCCTGCGGACGAGATCGATGGTCGCCTCCGTGTACGGCGTTCCTTCCATGTCCACGCGGACAAAGGAGCCGAGCCGGGTCGCCTGGCCCACAAGCCCGGCAACCACCTCCAGAGCCAGGCCGGGACTGAGATCCATGCCCATTTGGGTCAGCTTGAGGCTGACGTTGGCGTTGAGTCCTCGCTGAGCAATGGCGTCGAGCAATTGCTGATAAATCTCGCCGGAATGGCGAGCCTGATCGGGACTGCTCACGTTCTCGCCCAGGCTGTCGAGGGTGACCGCGAAACCCTGGCTCTGGAGAGCCGCGGTCGCGGTCATTGCGTCCTCTAAATGGAAGCCGGCGACGAAGCGGGACGACATGCGGCGCCCCAGGGTGGAGCTTTCTGCAAAACGGCGAAGGCCGGAATGACTCGAAAGGGCGATGAAAGTAGACCGCAGGAGGGACATCGTGCTCCGAAGTGCCCAAATGGCGATTCAATTTGGGCAAACGTTCATTCTTGCATATCAAATTGGTATGACGAAAATAATTCATCGGAAATTGCGGTTACTTCCGGTAGTTTTAGGGCAAAATGGAATAGTTAGCTTCTGGTAACACGCGAGTCCCTTGAAGCGTCGCCGAAACTGTGGAAAACGGGAGGCACGGGGACAGCATCCAAGTTTAGGACCAGCAAATCGAGCCGTATTGCGGGCAAAAGTTAGGTTTGGTTTTCCCGTCAGGGTATCAACCAGCAGCAGCGCTCAGGACGAACCCCCGCGTGCACGGTCGCGGGATTGGTTAGCGCAGAAGGGAGAAGGAATTATGGTGAATAATTGCGCAAATCCGAAATGCGGAAAGCCTCTGCACTACCTGCGGGACGGGCGAGTCTTCATTTTCGACGTTCCGGATAATAAGATATCGGCGAATGGCAAACGCACACGTCGCATTGAGCATTTTTGGCTCTGCGGCGCATGTTCGCAGACGCTGGCGATGAAGCAGTCGAGCGACGGCATTCAGGTCGTGGTGCGGCCGGGTAGCCGCATGCGGCCGGAAATGACCATGGTGACCTCGGCGATCGCGTCCTAGCCGGAGGCTCTTGTCTGCAAGATCCAAAGCGCCCTTTCGGGGCGCTTTTTCATTGTAACCGATAACAATTATGATCCGGCACCTCCTCCGGGCATTTGACCCAGCCGTGCCGTCCCCCTATAGTAATCAGTAATGAGTCTTCGTCCCACGTCCGGCGCTGTTCGCGTTTGTTGTTGCTCGCGCAGCCGGACTTGTGGGTAGATAGCGTTCAACGCACCAGGATTCCCATAAGCCCGCGCTTCAGCCGTTCTGCTGACGCGGGCTTTTTCTTTTCCCTCACAAAATACCTGGAGAGACGGAGTGGCCATTCAGAACCTTGCAATTCGCGACCTTGCTGATCCTGACCTCGCAGCTCAGGAGTGGACGGGCGCAGCTGAGCAAACGGCGCGGACGAGCCGTGAATCCCTCGAAGGCAAGATCCGCGCTGCCCGCGATTTGCTGCGGGATCGGCTGGACGGTGCGACGGACGCGTGTGTCACGAGCAGCTTTCAGGCGGGCGGGGTGGTCATTTTGCACTTGCTCAGCGAAATCGCCCCCGGCATTCCCGTGCTTTTTCTGGATACCGGCTATCACTTTCAGGAGACGCTGGACTACCGGGATCGGCTGACCGAGCGATGGAGCCTGAACCTGATCAATGTGCTGCCGGAGAGCACCGTCGCCGAGCAGGAATCCGCGTTCGGCATTTTGCATCGAACGGCGCCGGATCGCTGCTGCGCGATGCGGAAGGTGGAACCGCTGTTCCGCGCGCTCGAGGACTATCGGGTGTGGGTGACCGGCCTGCAGCGCAATCAATCGCGCTCACGCGCGCACCTTCGGGCCGAAGAGAATTTCTTCCTGCCCGGCGGCCACCGTCTCGCCAAGCTGAATCCGCTGGCGGACTGGAGCAGGCGCGATCTCTGGCACTATGCCGAAGTGCATGCGGTCCCGCTGCTGCCGCTTTACGAGCAGGGGTACAGCAGTATCGGCTGCGCACCCTGCACCAGTCTCCCCGTCGATCCGAGCGATCCGCGTTCAGGGCGCTGGAACGGACAGAAACAGGAATGCGGCATTCACGTGCAGCCGTGAACCGGTCTGTTGCGACGCCTCAGGATCGTTACTCGCCAATGGTGGGCCAGTCGTTGACCCAGTCAAGATTCTTCAGCCACAGGTAAAGCGCGCCGTTCTGCGTCATCTTGAGCGCGTGGAAGACGATCAGGCTGTCGCCGTTGCTCGGATCGAGATAGGCGGTGCCGCCTCCCGGCGCGTTCCAGGTGGAGTCGCTTTGGAGCAGCACAGTCGCGCCGCCCTTCATCATCGGCGTTCCGCTCTCATCGACAAACGGGCCATGCGGGCTCGTGGAGCGCCCGACGGCTTCCTTATAGTCATCGGTCGCGATGTCCTGATTGCAGCAGAAGTCGATGGAGACGAAGAGGTAGTAGGAGTTGCCGTGGTGCACCAGCGAGGAGCCTTCGATGGGATCTTCGTGCACGCCGGGGCGGGTGGCCAGATCGTAGCGAGTCGGGTTCGATGCGAGCAGCATGCCGGTGGCGGGATCGATCTGGCGCTGCTTAATGCCGCTCCAGTAGCTGCCGTAGGTCATCCATACGCTGCCGTCGGTGTCGATGAGGATGTTGGGGTCAATGGCGTTGAAATCATCGCCTGGACTGGACTCCATGACTTCGCCCTGATCGACCCATTTGTAAACGGAGCTGGCCGGGTCAAGCGTGGGGTTGGTCACCAGGCCGATAACGGAACGCTGCGAGCCGAGCGTCGATCCCGCGTAGTAAACGTGATATGTACCGTTGAAGTACGAGACGTCGGGAGCCCAGAGCCCGATGATGCCTGGAACTTTCGTCACCACCCACGCCGGCATGGAGCTGGGAAAAATGCTGCCGCACGCGGTCCAGTTCACCTTGTCCTGAGAGCAACGGATGGGAAGGTAATTGCCAGGGGGAAGGCCGATCACATCGGTGGTGAAGGCGTAGTATGTCGATCCTTCGCGGATGATGCTCGGATCGTGGACGGGCTGGGTGTCGCCGGTGAGGTTGTAGGCGGCAAGGGGATCGACGGATTCCGATGCGTAGGAGAGATTGCCTTCGGCAGTGGAAGATCCGGAGCCGGCCTGGACAAGATTGCCGCAGGCACACGCCCACAGAAGCGGTACGGAGAGCAGGCAAACGCCCACTGTCCGCGCAAAGCGTGGCATAAGGGAAAGAAGCCTTTCCAGGGGAAACTGATCGCACAATACCCGATGTTTACCGAAGACGCAATACTTTTCTGAGAAGTGCAGTACCGCGGTAACGCGTACGAGTCATCAGCCTGATCCCGTTGGGTTGGGTTGCGGCGATCAAGGGCAGCAAGTGTGGATTTTCGCGATCAGGCGCGCCGGAAACGGCGGAGACCTGCGGCCGCTCCGGCGGCGGCAATCACTTTGAGCATGTCGCCTGCGAGGAACGGGGCTACGGCCAGCGCGAAGACTGCGCCAGGCGACTGATGCGTGAGCACCGCGAACCAGGATGCTCCGGCGAGAAGGATCAATACGCTGCCGATGGCTGCGGCGGCGATCGAAGGGGCGAAGCCTCCATGGCCGACGCGGCGGCGCAGGTATCCAGTGAGCGACGCGGCTGCCGGATAGGCGAGCAGGTAACCGCCGGTCGGACCGAAGATGTGCAGGAAACCCACGGGCCCATTCGGGCTGAAGACCGGCAACCCAGCCATGCCCTCGAGCAGGTAGAGAGCGAGAGCCGAGGCGGCCATCCGGGGGCTCAGCACGAGCCCCAGCAGGAGCACGGCGAAGGTTTGCAAGGTGACCGGAACCGGCGTGAACCAGAGAGGAATGGAAACGTGTGCGCAGACGGCGACGAGCAGCGAGCCGAGGACCACGATCAGCGCCTGCCGGCCAAACGCAGCGCGCGAGGAGGCAGCGGTCTGAGGGAGCGAAACGGAGGGTGCGACGGAAGAAGCAGGTTGCATCGGGGCTCCGGAGCTACGCAGATTCTTCAGGATGTTCGGCCGGTGTTCGGGTGGCGCGGCGATGACGCATGATGTGGCGGGCCACAGCAAACGCCGCACCGACCAGGACCACCGTGCACGCTACATAGATCCCATACAAAACCAGCACAAGGCTCAGGATACCAAAAAGGGCCGGCGGCAGGGCTTCCGGCGACCGGGAACGATGGGGTTACGGGCCGAGGCCGGCAGGCAATCCTCGGTACGGTCGAGGGCCGGAAACGAGGCAGCTGCGACTAGCCGCCAGCCGATCAGGACCGCGCCGGATTCGTGGCAGGAGTCGAAGCGGACTCCAGCTCCGGCGAGATTTTCTCGATGATGTAGCGCGGCCGTGCTTTGGTTTCCGCGTAGATCTTCGCGAGGTATTGTCCCACCATGCCAATGCACAGCAACTGCACGCCGCCCAGCATGTACAGCGGGATTACCGTGGAAGCCCAGCCGGGCACGGCGGCGGGGTTCACCATACGCACCCACAATCCCCAAATGGCCATCCCGAAACTGAGAAACGAAATGAGCAGGCCGAGGAAGGTGATGACGCGGAGCGGCAAGTCGGAGAAGGAGGTAATGCCCTCAAACGCAAACGAGAGCATTTTTCCGAGCGGGTATTTGGATTTGCCCGCAAAACGCTGGTGGCGTTCGTAGAGAACCTGAGCCGCTGGAAAACCCATCTGCGGAATCAGCCCGCGCAGGAAGAGATTGGTTTCGCGGTAGGTCCGGAGAACCTCAATCACCCGGCGACTGAGCAGCCGGTAATCCGCATGATTGAACACGAGGTTGACGCCGATCAGGCGGAGCAGGGAATAGTAGCTCTCTGCGGTGACGCGCTTGAACCACGTATCGCGTCCTCGGCTGCGCCGGACGCCATAAACAACCTGCGCTCCATCGCTGTAAGCCGCGACCATGGCTTCAATGGCTTCCGGATCGTCCTGCAAATCGGCGTCAATGCTGACGACGATGTCTCCGGGCACGCTGAGCAGGCCGGCCAACAGCGCCCCCTGATGACCGCAGTTGCGCGACAGCTTGATTCCGTGAATTTCCGGACAGGCGGAGGCGCATTTCTCGATCAAATCCCAGGTTTCATCGGTCGAGCCATCATCCACAAAGTAGAGATCGCCCACGGCAATGCGACCGTTCGTCCTGAGCCGCTGCAGCAGAGCGGTGAGCCGCCGGATAGTTTCCGGGAGCACTTCGGCTTCGTTGTAGCAGGGCACCACGACCGAGAGCTTCGGCAGCGCGCGCGCTGCAATTCGCGACAGCACAGCCTCCACGCACGCGGCGTCGTGCGGATGCGCAGAAGCTTCAGTTGTGGAAACAGCCGTTTCGTCAAACACCGGTGGGCTCCTCAGAAGAATGAAAGAGAAGAATGCAGCGATGCTTGATCACCGATAGCTGAGTTAACCACGGCACGGGAAGCAGAGCAAGAAGTTTTGTGCGCAAGCGATAGGAGAAGGACGAGAAGTCGGCAATGGGCTGGCCGTCGGGAACGCGCGTTTGCAGGATGGCGGGAGGCATTTGCGAACGGGCATGGCCGGCCACATAGAAGACCGCATTCTGCCGGTACCAGATCTCCACGCCGGAAGCGCCGCGCAGCAAAGGGCGGAGAAAGTCGTAAGGGGCGTAGCCATGCTCCGCGAAGAGGGCTCTCCAGAATTCATAAGGGCGCTCGTTGACGTGGTTCTCGCCGCCCTGGCCGGGAATCGCCGCGGAGAAAAGGACGCAGTCGCTGTGCCTGACCAGGTTCGCGACCAGAACCGCGCTGGCTTCGGGCGCGATGTGCTCGCCCACCTCGAGGCACTGCGCAAGGCTGAAGCGGCGCCCGAGATCGAACGACCGGCTCACGTCGCGGGGCGTGAAGGCGTCTGGGGGGATGAGCAGACTCGCCGGCTTCATATAATCGCCGTCGACGCCGTGGCTGTCGGTCACTCCGAGCCTGCGATAGACGGCGAGCCAGGCGCCGGCGCCGCAGCCGACGTCGAGCACGCTCTCCAGCGCCAGGTTCTGCTTCAGGATGGGGATGACGGCTTGCGCGGAGCGGACCGACCCTCTCTGGATATAGCGATAAAAGGTGTCGTCGTAGGCGTGAGCCTGTGCCATGGGAGTCCGCGTCGCTGTCAGAATAACAAGGGATTCTTACCGGGACCGTGACTCGATTGTGTAATTGTGGTCGCGCGGCGACCCCGCATACGATGAGGCAGGGAGCGCAGCCTCACCGGCGCGGAGTGCGTATTTCTTGACAGCGGGAAGCATCGGACTGCAAACGGCGGAGCCGTGCAAGACGGCACCCACGACCAGGAATGGTTGGCCGGAATGGCTTTGCCTGGGACTTTACTGCTCCCTGATCGCGTACATGATTCCGTATCACGAGCCCTGGGCCGACGAGGCTCAGGCGTGGCTGCTGGCGCGCAGTTTATCGCCGTGGCAACTGGTGCACACGTACCTCCATTACGAGGGCCAGCCGGGACTGTGGCATTTACTGCTGTGGGCGCTGATCCGCCTCCACGCCAGCTACACCGCGATGCACTGGATCTGTGGAGTGGTGGCGTGCTGCGGAATATACGTCTTCCTGTTCTTCAGCCCGTTGCCGCGCTGGCTGAAGCTGACGGCGCCGTTTACCGTGTTTCTCTGTTACCAGTACGTGGTGGTGGCGCGAAATTATGTGCTGGTTCCGCTGCTGCTGTTCGCCGTCGCCGCGGTTTGGAAGCGCAGCCCCATCTGGGTCGCGGTGCTTCTCGGGTTGCTGGCCAATGTCGCAGGCCACGCCGCCGCCATTGCCGCAGGATTCGCGATTGCGTACTGGCTCGATCAGCGCCAGCTTCGCCGGCGGAGCGAGCCGGCCGCCGATCCTGCTGCAACGAGCAGAGCTGCGTTCATCTTCCTCTGCTTTTGCATTCTCGCGATGCTGACCGCATTTCCGACTCGCGACGTCTACACAGCCGCTCCGCTCAACCGCACACCCGGCCAGGCCGCCCTCGGCGCGCTGGTGTGGGGAACCTGGGATCCAATGCCGCTCGGGATCCCCTGCTGGTTTCTGCTCGTCTGGGGATTCAAGCGGCGGCGCGCCATCCATCTGCTGATCCCTGCGCTTGCCCTCGTCGCCTTTTCAGGCGCGGTGTACCTCAGCTACTGGCATTCGGGACTGATGGTGCCCGTCATTCTCGCCGCGCTATGGATCACGTGGCCGGCCAGCGACGTTCGTGCGGATCACGCTGAATGGGCGCTCCGCAGTGTGACGGCTCTGCTGATCGCGACGCAAATCGGATGGACCGTTCACGCCGCCTGGTACGACCATTTCCACGATTACTCACCCGATGTGCGGACGGCGCGTTTTCTCAAGCCATATATCGACGGCGGCGATCAGGTCGCTGTCACCTGGATTCGCGGCAGCGGCACACGGTCATTCCACCTGGTGGGCATCGAGCCTTATTTCACGGGCAAAATCTTCATGAACCAGGCTACGCCGTTCTGGTGGTGGAGCCGGCACGACCGCACGGATGCCGATTTTCTCGCTGCTCTGGAGAAACATCCGGCCGTGGTGCTCGCCGAGGCTCAGAATTACGAAGCGACCTCGGCCGAAGCGGCGGCGGATCTTTCCAGCTCCATGGCCGCGGAGAAGGTCGCCAACATTGAGCACCATGGGTATCGGCTGGCGCACACCTTTTGCGGGATTAAGCCGGAGCGATTCTCCTATCGCGAGAGCGTGTGCTACCTGGTCTTCCTGCGTTCGGATTCCCGGGGAGAGCAGCCATGACGAGCCCTCGAAGTTGGGTCCGCACCGGGCGCTGTGCGGGCCGGCTCATTGCCTCATGGCTATGCCGCAGGTAAACTAATCCTTACGCCCGGCGCGGGTTCCGCCGCCGGGCAACACCCCGCGGAATTTGGCCCGAGGGCTGAATCGCGACACTCTCGGAGTCACGTCATGGCACAGGTTTGTGATATTTGCGGCAAAGGCCCGCAGTTCGGTAACAACATCTCGCACGCGCACAACATTACGCGACGGCGGTGGAACGTGAACCTGCACCCGGTGAAGGCCAAAGTGAACGGCGGAGCCAAACGGCTGCGCGTTTGCTCGAGCTGTCTCAAGGCCGGCAAAGTCGCCAAAGCGTAAGCGTTCCGCGGATCGATCAGAACCCTTCACGGCATCGGTGTTGCCTGCACCGAAAGAGGCATCGCGTTCAGAAAAGGCAGCCGGTACACTGCGTCGATGAAGCGCATATCCGGTGCGCGCCTGTGGCTCGGGATCGCTCTCCTTGCGACGGTCGCGAGCGTACCCAAACAACTTCACGACACGCTGCGCATGATCCCCTCGCACTGGTCGGACTTCTATTCGCAGTGGATGGGGACCGGTGCTCTCTTCCACGGAACCGACCCGTACACGGCGTCGTTTACCCACACGATCGAGTTCGGGTTTTACGGGAAGACTCCGGATAATCCCAAAGCTGATACTCAGGCCTTCGTCTATCCCGCTCACGCTGCGTTCGTTCTGTGGCCCCTGTCGCGGTTGCCGTGGCGGGCCGCCCGTATTGCGCTGACGGCCCTGCTTCCACCGCTCGTGGCGCTGTCTGCGTGGATGTGGATGGCGCTGGGCGGTCTCACGCGGCACCGCTGGATGGTTGTGGCCCTGGTGGCCTGCAGTTGGCCGGCGATTTGGGCCTACCAGCAAACCCAGCTCACCGTTGTGGTGCTCGCTGCGGTCGCAGCAGGGTGCTTCCTGCTGAGCCGAAACCTGGACGTGCTGGCTGGAATTCTGTTCGCGTTGGCCACCATCAAGCCGAACCTTGCCGGTCTGGTCATTCTGTGGCTTGTCGTGCAGATGGCGATCCAGCGCCGGTGGCGGTTCCTGAGCGCTTTTTGCGTCGGGACGGCCGGGCTTGTGGTCGCCTCCATGATCCTTTTTCCAGGCTGGATCGGACACTGGATCATCGCGGCAAGGGAGTACAGCAATACACCGTTCAAGCTGCCGCTCTTGAGCCTGATGCTCGGCCACGTTGCAGGCATGGCCCTTGCAGGAGCGTTGGCGGCGGGTGTGGTCTGGAGGCTGTGGAGGTTGGGCGTCGCGGCTCCCTCTTCAGCCAAATTCAATTACGCGGTGGCCCTGATTCTGGCGCTTACGGTCTGCCTGATTCCGACAACGATCTGGATGATCTACAACGAGCTGGCGCTGATCCCGGCTGTCCTGCTCATCTTCAGCGACCAGCAGCGGAGCCATCCGATCGCGGCGATCGCGCGGTTTGGGATCTATGAATTGCTGGGAATAGTTCCGCTTTGCGCCCTTGTCGCGGCTTTTCTGGGACCGAGCACGGTGCTGGAATATCTTCCCTTCGTCAACCTGCTGATCCCACCTCTTCTTGTTATTGCGGTCGCATCAAGCGATGCGGAAGAGCGGATTACGGCTCCTTCGCTTGCTCCCGCAGCTGCCTGAATGCAACGATCTCGGGGCGGGTCACTGCTGGTGCATCATTGTTTCTTCTCGAAATTCAGTGACGCCGAGTTGATGCAGTAGCGCAGGCCGGTGGGCTGCGGCCCGTCGGGGAAGATGTGGCCTAAGTGGCCACCGCAGTGGGCGCAGGTGGCTTCGACGCGTCGCATCCCGAAGCTGGTGTCCTCATGGGTCTCAACCGCGCCTGGGCTCGCCGGCGTCCAGAAGCTGGGCCAGCCGCTGCCCGACTCGAATTTCGTGTCGGAGGAGAACAGCTCGGCTCCGCAGGCGACGCAGTGGTACATGCCGCTCGCGTGATTCTGATAGAGCGCGCCCGTGAAGGCCGGCTCCGTGCCCTTTTGCCGGACGACGCGGTACTGCTCCGGGGTGAGCTGCGTGCGCCACTCGGCGTCGCTCTTCTCAATCTTGTTGGCGGCTTTGGGGTCGGTCATGGGGAAATCTCCTCTTCCGTTCGATGACGGGCCTATCCGACGGTTGCGATGACTTCGATCTCGACGAGAGCGTCTTTGGGCAAACGTGCCACTTCGACTGTGGAGCGCGCCGGTTTCACCACGCCTTCAGGAGCCAGGTAGGTCGCATAGACAGAATTCATGGCGGCAAAATCATTCATGTCCTTGAGAAATACGACCGTCTTGATGACATGGGCCAGGTCGGTGCCCGCGGCCGCCAGAACGGCCTTCAGGTTTTCGAGGACGCGCGTGGTTTGTTCCTGAATGCCGCCAGCGACCAGCTGGCCGGATGCGGGATCAAGGGCGACCTGGCCGGAGGTGTAGACCAGATTGCCGATGCGCACAGCCTGAGAGTAGGGCCCGATAGCTCCGGGGGCATCCAGCGTAGAGACCGCTGACTTCTGCGAATCATTCATGCCCTTGATTCTGCCGGGTTCGAGCGGCGCAAAGCAAATGATGCGCTCGGGCGCCTGGGCAGGATAAAATCAAAGACGCTCCGATGAAAAATGTGGTTTCCAGAATGATGGGGCCGGTGATCGGCCTCGTGTGTCTCTTCTGCCTCGCAACGGCGTTGCCGGCGCAAACGACGGCGAACCAGCCCACTCCACCTGCGCTTCCCGCGGCGACCGCGAATCCTGCACCGGCGCAGGGGGGCGGCGACGACGCTACCCAGACGCTGAAGGTGAGCGTCAACGAGGTCTACCTGGTCTTCGCGGTGACCGACCGGCACGGCCACTTCATTCGCGACCTGAAGCAGAGCGACTTCGCGCTGCTCGACGATCACAAGGCGCCGGCGCAGGTGTACAGCTTCACGCAACAGACGAACCTGCCGCTGCGCGTCGGGATCCTGATCGACACCAGCACCTCGATTCGCTCGCGCTTTCAGTTTGAGCAGCAGGCGGCGCAGTCGTTCCTGCTGCAGATTCTGCGGCCCGCGTCGGACAGAGCCTTCATCGAAGGTTTCGACGTAACGCCGGATTACCGGCAGGACTGGACGAACGATGTGGATGCGCTGACCCGCGGCATTGACGCTTTGCGGCCCGGGGGCGGTACAGCCCTTTACGATGCCGTCTACAGCGCATGCCGCGACAAGCTGCTGACAGCGCGCGGACAGGAGCCGGTGCGCAAGGCCATTGTGCTGGTGAGCGACGGCGACGACGACCAGAGCCGTGCGCTTCTGGACGACGCCATCAAGGAATGCCAGCGCGCCGATACGAATATCTACGCCATCAGCACGAATGTGAGCCCGAGCCGCGACCGCGGCGACGACATCCTGCAGAAGATGGCCATTGCCACCGGCGGCAAGGCGTTTTTCCCGCTGAATATTGAAGATATGCCGGTGAGCTTCCAGGCCATCCAGGACGAGCTGCGCAGCCAGTATGCACTGGTCTATAAGCCCGCGGATTTCAAGGCGGATGGATCGTTCCGGCCCATTTATTTGTTCTGTCTCGACCGCCGCTACGCGGTGCGCGTGCGCGAGGGATACTTCGCGCCGAACGGGTAAGGCGTCGTTCATTCTCGTGTGAACTGCGGCGGACCTTCAGCGCCGCACACCGGCGAAGCGGCCATGCACCGATGCCGAATCGTGGCTATGGCCGGGGACCACTCGGCTTCCTTAAACTTGCGGAGGAGTCGTGTCGGCTGATCGCGAAGCGGGCACGCGGAGGTGCGCATGACCGCCTTGTCCAGGATCCGGCTGAGCCTTAGAGACGCTGGCAAGCTGCTGCCCGGCGCCGCGCTGCTTGCTGCGGTCGCTGCCAACGGCCCGCTCTTACATGCAGCAGCGGCCCCCGATGCCGCGCGCACGCCGATCCTCCTGGAACTTTTCACGTCAGAAGGGTGCTCAAGCTGTCCTCCGGTGGATAACTGGGTGGCGCAGATGGATGCGGCGCAGCCGGTGGCCGGGGCGCAGATCATCATCCTCAGCGAACACGTGGATTACTGGGACCACGACGGCTGGAAGGACCCATTCTCGTCGGCGGCAGTGACCAGCCGCCAGCAGGGCTATCAGCACATGCTGGGGCTGAGCGATGTCTACACACCTCAACTCATCCTGGATGGATCGGCGGAGTTGAAGCCCGCCAACGGGCAGGAGGTCCGTGCCGCCTTCGAGAAGGCCGCAGCGACGCCGATGATTCCGGTGAAGATCGACTCGGCGGCTGTGAATGGGGGCTCGCTGACGGGGCGCATCGATGCCGACGGCAGCGGGCAAAAGAAGAACGCGGATGTCTTTGTCGCGGTCGCGCTCGACAAGACGCTGACCGACGTGCTGGCCGGCGAGAACGATGGCAAAAAGCTCACCAACATCGCCGTGGTGAAAGAGATGGTGAAGGTGGGCAAGCTCGAGAAGGGCCAGAGCTTCGACCAGCCGTTTTCGGTGAAGCTTTGGCCGGATGCCGATCCGGCCAACCTGCGGGTCATCGCGTTTGTTCAGGAATCCGGCCCCGGGAAAGTGGTTGGCGCTGCGATGACGAAGGAGATTGGGAAGCAGTGAGGCGCACTCAGCCTCTTAACAGATCCTCCAAAGTCGCCTCATCAATCACCTTCACTCCCAGTTCCTTCGCCTTATCCAGCTTCGAACCGGCTTCTTCGCCCGCCACGACGTAGCTCGTCTTTTTGCTGACCGAGCCGGAGACACGTCCACCGGCCGCCTCGATCTTTGCCTTGGCATCTTCGCGCGAGAGGTTGGGCAGCGTGCCGGTCAGCACGAATGTCAGCCCATCGAGCTGCGAGGTCTTCTTGCGCTTCTCCGCCGTCATCGTCAGCCCGGCGCGCGCCAGCTTGTGCACCAGTTCGCGATTGCGCGCCTCGTCGAAAAATTCGCGGATGGCCTGCGACACGCGCGGGCCGACCTCGTTCACCCGCTCCAATTCTTCGCCGCTGGCGGCCATCAGCGCCTCCATCGAGCCCAACTCTTCGGCCAGCAGCTGCGCCGTGCGCTCGCCCACGAAGCGAATCCCCAGGCCGTAGAGCACCCGGTTGAGCGGGGGCTTCTTCGACGCCTCGATCTCTGCCAGTAAATCCTTCCGTTCCTTGGGGCCGACCAGCGCCTGAGTACGCGTCTTATCCTCGCCGGTCTTCCTGTCTTTCGTGACGACTTCATGTTGCAGCGTCGCAAGTTGCTCGTCCGTCAGTGAGTACAAATCCGCCATGCTGCGCACCAGTTTGCGCTCGAGCAATTGCGCGACCACGGCTTCGCCCAGTCCCTCGATATTCATCACGCCGCGCGAGGCGAAGTGGAGCAGGCTGCCGGTAAGGCGCGCGGGACAGTCAATGTTGACACAGCGATAGTCGACTTCGCCTTCGGCGCGGACGATCTCGCTGCCGCAGTCCGGGCAGTGGGTGGGGAAATGGAAATGCTTGTGCCCGCGCGGATGCTCCTTGTCCTCGACCACCTCGACGACCTTGGGAATGACGTCGCCGCCGCGCTCGACTTTGACGGAATCGCCGATGAGCAGGCCGAGCCGCTCGATTTCATCCGCATTGTGCAGCGTGGCGCGGCTCACGGTCGTGCCTCCGATCGAAACCGGGGTGAGCCAGGCGACCGGCGTCAGTTTGCCAGTGCGCCCTACCTGCACGCGAATATCCTCGACCTTCGTGATGCCGCCGCGGGCTGTGAATTTGAACGCGCAGGCCCAGCGCGGGGCGCGGCCGGTGTAGCCCAGGCGGCGCTGCACTTCGACGGAATTGACCTTGATGACGACGCCGTCGATTTCGTAACCGAGATCGGCACGATTCTTCTCGGCGCGCTCGATGAACGCGAGCACCTTGTCGATGCTGGGCATCGCTTCACGGTGCGGATTCACGCGGAACCCAGCCGTGGTGAGAGCGTCCAGCGCTTCAGCCTGCTCGGGCAGCAAGTCTTCGCCGCGCTCGTTCAGCAGGAAATAGGCGTAGAAATCCAGCCGCCGCTGCGCGACGATATTGGGTTCGAGGGTGCGGATCGTCCCAGCCGCGTAATTCCGCGGATTGGCCGCCGGCGCCAGGCCCTGCGCCTCGCGCTCGGCATTGGCCTTCTGAAACGCTGCCAGCGGCATGACCACCTCGCCGCGCACTTCGAACGTCTCTGGCATTTTGGCTTTGCGCAGCTTCGCTGCAGCGATCGACAGGGGAATCGAGCGGATGGTGCGGACGTTCGTCGTCACATCCTCGCCGGTCGTGCCGTCGCCACGCGTCAGGCCGCGCTCGAGATGCGCCGCCCCATTCGATGCCGCCCGGTATTGCAGCGCCATGGAAATGCCGTCCATCTTGTACTCGCAAACGTAGCCGATCTCCGCGTTCGCCCCCGCCAGCGCATGCACCCGCTTGTCCCAGTCGCGCAGCTCCTCTTCGCTCATCACGTTATCGAGTGAAAGCATCGGCCGCGAATGCGCGACTTTGGGAAAGCCTTCTTTCGGCTTGCCGCCCACGCGCTGGGTAGGCGAGTCGGGCGTCAGCAGGCCGGGATGCTCGCCCTCCAGCCGCTTCAGCTCGCGCATCAGGTCGTCAAACTCGGCGTCGGAGATGGAGGGCTGGTCGAGCACGTAATACAGGTGCTCGTGATGGCGGATTTTCTCGCGCAGGGCTTCGATTCGGTGAGCCGGGTCGGTCATTCTCCGACCATGGTAAGCGAATCTGAAACCATGGCGGAAGCGGCCCCAGTCCACCGGTAACCGAGATCCAGGCGCCCCGCCTGCAATCGCCCGAATGGCGCGCCCAGGGTTTCAGCTAGGGCTTCAGGTTGATGTAGCGGCTTTGCACCAGGCCCACGATGTCGCCGTACTGCGGATCGAGCCCTTTGTGCAGCGCGGCGTACCAAACGCCATCTCCCGTCAGGTGCGAGTCAGGGCCTTTCCATTTGGGGTCGATCATCCATTTGAGATAAGCGACCGAGGGATCGGGCGCCCCGGAGACCTCGACGACGCGGCAGGTACCTCCGACGGAAAGCTGGCTGTCGGTCACCACGTGCGGGTCGTTCGTGAAAATGTAGGTGACCGCCTTGCTTTGGGCGTCCCACGCGATGACGAAGCGGATCTTGTCGATTTCAACCTGAGCACACGGGTCCTTGTGACCGGGGCCGGTTTCGCATTCCTTGCTGTGCTTGTCGGCAGCGAGTACGGAATCCGGCACGGGAGAGCCAAGTTGCGGCATACCGCTCAATTGTGCGTGAGCGGGCTGAGAAACCAGAGACAGCGTGGTGACTACCAGGACAGCGAGCAAGGTGAGCTGGAATTTCATGGCAATCCATAGCCCCCAAAGGAAATTTTGAGCAAAATTGTACTGCGTAAACTGGCGGTCGCAACAGCGTCATAAGACGCAAGCGAAGATTTTTGGCGCTTTTTGGGGTGAGGCGCGACCCCGAGAACCCTGGCGCGTCCGTAAGGCGCCCTCTGCGTGGGCGATCCATGGTCGGCTGCGGCTCGTCACCTGCTGGATATAATCCCCTCGATGGAAAAACATCTACTGGATGAGCTGGCCCGCCGTAACAAGCTGGCTGAAGAGGGCGGCGGCCATGAGCGACGCGAGCGGCAGCGGCGGGAAGGGAAGCTGAACGCGCGAGAGCGTATCGAGTTGCTGCTGGACGACGGGAGCTTTGAGGAAACTGATCGCCTGGTGACGCATCGATGCACCGATTTTGGGATGGCGGAGAAGCGCATCCCAGGCGATGGCTTCGTCACCGGGTACGGGCGCATCGAAGGGCGAACGGTCTTCGTCTTTGCGCAGGATTTCACGGTGTTTGGCGGATCGCTCTCGGAGACCAACGCCGCCAAGATTGTGAAGCTGATGGACACCGCTATGCGCGTCGGCGCTCCGGTGATCGGGCTCAACGACTCGGGCGGCGCACGCATTCAGGAAGGCGTCGTGTCGCTGGCCGGATATGCGGACATCTTTTTGCGCAACACGCTGGCCAGCGGAGTGGTGCCGCAGATCTCGGCGATCCTTGGCCCCTGCGCGGGGGGCGCAGTGTATTCGCCGGCGATCACCGACTTCACGCTGATGGTCGACAAGACCTCCTACATGTTTGTGACAGGGCCCGATGTTATCAAGACCGTCACGCATGAAGACGTGACCAAGGAAAAGCTGGGCGGGGCGACCACCCACAATGAGATTTCCGGAGTGGCGCACTTTATGGCGCACGACGACGCCGAGTGTTTGGTGATGATTCGGGAACTGCTCAGCTTCCTGCCGTCCAATAATCTGGAAGACCCTCCGCGACGCGCCTGCGTCGATCCACCCGATCGGGCGGATCGAGAGCTCGATTCGCTCGTGCCGGCCGAGTCCAATCAGCCGTACGACATCAAGCTGGCTATCGAGCGCATCGTCGACGATGGCTATTTCTTCGAGGTGCACGAGCACTTCGCGAAGAACATCATTGTGGGCTTCGCGCGCATGAACGGCCGGCCGGTGGGGATCGTGGCGAATCAACCGGCATTTCTGGCGGGCGTGCTTGACATCGATGCCAGCGTGAAGGGTGCGCGGTTCGTTCGCTTCTGCGACGCGTTCAACATTCCCCTCATCACGCTGGAAGACGTGCCGGGATTTCTGCCGGGGACCCAGCAGGAATACGGCGGGATCATCCGGCATGGGGCAAAGTTGCTCTTCGCGTTTGCCGAAGCGACGGTGCCGAAGATGCTGGTGATTACGCGCAAGGCTTATGGCGGCGCGTATTGCGTGATGAGCTCGAAGCACATTCGCACCGACGTGAACCTCGCGTGGCCGACAGCAGAGATCGCCGTCATGGGGCCGGAGGGTGCGGTGAACATCGTCTATGGGCGTGAGTTGGCCGAGGCCGTGCGGCAGGCCGAGGCGGCCGCGGTCGAAATGGGAGAGAGCGGCCTGACCGATCAGCGTAAAGCCGATGTGCTGGCTGAGGCGAGAGCCGACCGGGTGCATCAATTCCGCGAACAATTTGCCAATCCCTACGTCGCTGCGGAGCGCGGCTATGTGGATGCTGTGATTCTGCCGCACCAGACCCGGCAAAAGCTGATTGCGGCGCTGGAAATGCTCGATGGCAAACGCGACCGGAATCCCCCGAAAAAGCATGGGAATATTCCGCTGTAAGCGCAGCGGGTCAGCGGAGGCCGGCCGGCTGGCCGGGGCTTTTCGCTTGCTTTTGCGCGCTGTGTAACGGGGACAGCCGAGGACGCACCATGCCTCAGACTGCTGCCCGGCTGGCCTGCTGACCAGCGTTCATCGGTTTGCGATAGCATGGCGGCTACATCCAGGAGGACTGCGATGGCTTCCCCCAATCCCAGGCGCATAGCAATGCCGCGGTCAGAACGAGCCGAACCCAAAAACGCTCGCCATATTGCCAGAACCGATCCACAACAGGTCATCAGCGTTTCGCTGATTGTGAGGCGGAAGAACGCGCTTGATTTACGCTCGCTCGGAGGGCGAAAGCTGTCGCGCGAGGAATTCGACGCGCGCTATGCGGCCGATCCGGCGGATTTCCATGCACTGCGAGATTTCGCGCATCAGCACGGCCTCGCTGTGGATGAAGCCTCGTCCAGCCTGTCGCGCCGCACGCTGGTTTTGCGCGGCACAGCGCAGGCCATGGAGCGCGCGTTTAGCGTCGAGCTGCACGATTATGAGGAAGGGGAATGGCCGGTAACCGGAGCGCCGCGGGTCCCCCGGGGGCGGCGCTTCCACGCCTTTACAGGGCAACTGTCGCTGCCTGAGACGCATGCTGGCCTGGTGGACGCCGTGCTGGGGCTCGATGCGAGGCCGGTGGCGAAACCGCACTTTCGATTTCGGAAAGACCTGAGCCGAAGTGCAACGCCGACGGCGCAACAGGGGCAGGCGCAGCCCCTGAATCCTCCACAGGTCGCGCAGCTTTACGACTTCCCGACCAGCGTCAACGGCAGCGGAGAAACCATTGCGATTCTCGAGCTGGGCGGAGGCTACAACACCAGCGATCTGGATACGTATTTTTCGGGCCTGGGCCTGGCGGTTCCGACCGTGGTTGCGGTTTCCGTCGACGGCGCGGCCAATGCGCCCAGCACGCCGGACAGCGCCGACGGGGAAGTGGCGCTCGATATCCAGGTGGCCGGGGCGATTGCCAATGGCGCAAAAATCGCCGTGTATTTCGCGCCGAATTCCGATCAGGGATTCATCGACGCCATTACGACGGCGGTGCACGACACGGCGAATAATCCCTCCGTTCTGTCGATCAGCTGGGGCGGTCCGGAGTCGAGTTGGGCGCAGGCCTCGATGACGTCGCTCAATGACGCGTGCCAGTCGGCGGCGGCGCTCGGCGTGACCATCACGGTGGCTTCCGGCGACAACGGATCATCCGATGGCGTGAGCGACGGGCAGAACCACGTCGACTTTCCGGCCAGCAGTCCGAATGTGCTGGCCTGCGGCGGGACGGAACTGATCGGCAGCGGTACGGCCATCCAGGCGGAGACCGTGTGGAACGATGGCTCGCAGGGCGGCGCAAGCGGCGGAGGGTACAGCACGGTCTTCCCTGTCCCGACCTGGCAGCAAGGGGTATCGGGTTTCAGCGGGACCGGCCGCGGCGTTCCGGACGTGGCCGGAGATGCGGCCCCGGAGAGCGGGTACAACATCCTGGTGGATGGCCAGCAGCAGGTGGTGGGCGGCACGAGCGCAGTGGCTCCGCTTTGGGCGGCGCTGATTGCACTGATTAACCAGCAAAAGGGCTCGCCCGTCGGATTCGTCAACGCGACGCTCTATGGGGATGCAGCCGACTTCAACGACATCACGCAGGGGAATAACGGATCGTACTCGGCTGGACCTGGATGGGATCCGTGTACCGGGCTCGGATCGCCAAATGGGACGGAGATTGCCGGCGCATTGGGGTAGAGCGATCAACGCCCCCGAGTCGATCTGGTTACACTGAAAGGCGTTACGCGTCGTGGAGTAGCAGCGAAGGATCAGTACACTTCGCGATGGAACAGCTCGTCTTTTTCCTCGCAAGGCGAGCAGACGCAGCCCACTGCGCAGCCCACCAGGACAGCCACGCCCAGGGTGATGAGCACGGCGGGTAGGTAGCTGCTGATCTCGGAAAGATGTGCCAATATTTCGTGCATATTCAGGGGTCCCATTGCCGTTACCCGTATAGTTAGAAACCTGAATCGAGATTCAGGTTTGCTGCATCGCGGGGAGGCGACACCATCATCGCAAATTTTGGGTTGCCTGGGGAATGCCTTTTCATGGGGTGATAGCGATTCACCTAAGGTGGGATATGCGTGGCGGGAGCTTTTCCGCTGACCGCTGATCGTGGAACCGTAGAACCTATTGAAATGAAGCGTTTTAGCTGCGGAAAAGACGCATCAGGCCGGCTGCGGGCAGATCCGGAACAACAAACCGTCGCTCGTCTCCCAGGGTGCGCGCCAACGCTTCCGCGGCAAGATTTCCACTGCGCGCGGCGCCTTCCATGGTGGCGGGCCATCCAGTGGCAGTCCAATCGCCCGCCAGGAAAATCCCGGGCCACGGGCTGATCGCGGATGGACGATAGCGGTCGAGGCCGGGACGGATGGAATACGTCGCGCGGACTTCTTTCACGACGGCCGATTTGAGCAGATCCGCCGAGGTGACACCAGGGAAGAACTGAACCAGTTCGCGCAGCGCCAGATCGATGATCTCCTGACGCGCCATAGGAACCAGAGTCTTTGACGCGCTCACGACCAGCTCCAGGTAACTGCCCTCCGCAGTGCGATGAGCGGGCTGGAGGCGGGACTTGTTGAACATCCACTGGATGGTTGTGTCGAGCAGAACCGCGTGATCGAGTTCGGTGATGGGCCGGTCAAACCACAGATGGATGCCGGTGATGGGAGAATGTTCGAACTGGGCAAGCTGCGCCGCGAACCTCTCGGCCGCTTCGTTGCGCGGGAGTGAGGGAAGCAGGGCGGCCATGGCCTCAAAGGAGAGCGCGAGGATGACGGCGTCGGCTGTCCACAATTGATCGCCGGCTCGCACCACCCAGCCGTTGCCTGAGGGCGCAAGGCTGTCCACGCCCGCGCGGAGTGAAACTTCTCCGCCCTGCGCGCGCAGATAGCCGGTGGCGAGGCCGTAGAGTTCGCTGAGCGGGATGGCGGGGATGCCCATACGACCCGCCTGGGGTGACAGGAGAAATGATTCGCGAAAGACCTTGGCAGCGTAGTGGACCGAGATGCGATCGAGATCTTCATTGAGCGCGCTCACCAGCACCGGCTTCCAGAACCGCTCGATCGCACGCTGGGTCTGGCCATGACGGTGCAGCCAGTGTGCGAAATCTTCCTCTGAGTCGGGTGGCAGGCCGCGCACAAACGATGCGAGCCCGCGGGCGATGGCGACCTTGTCGGCGAGAGAAAACGCGGGAGCGCCGAGAAACGCAAGGGTGGAGTGGAACGGGGCGGGCAGAAATCCCGGCTCGATCACGCTTGCCTTTCCGCCTGGCGTCAGAAAGGTGAAGCGATCGTACCAGCGGATGGCATCGGATGCGCCCAGCCGGCGGTAGAGATCGATGAGGGCCGTACAGCGCCCGATGAGCACGTGCTGGCAGTTGTCGATGACCTCGCCTGTGCCGGGATGCTCGTAGGACGAGGCGCGGCCGCCGAGAAACGGGCGCCGTTCGAGGAGCTGGACGCGATAGCCGGCATCCGCGAGGCTGGTAGCCGCCGCCAGCCCGGCGACGCCGCCACCCACCACCATGACGGAACGGCTCGCGGGATGAGTCATCGCGCGCCACGCCTCATCAGGCGGCTGCGCGCCACCTGCCCGAGCCCACGCAGCAGAACGGCGAGACGGGCGAGCAATGGGACGCTCACGCGCTCGGAGAAAACGTCGTAGTTGCGCCGCTCAATGCGCCGCAGAAGGCGGTGATAGATGGTGATCAGCACCCACAGCGCCGGCCGCGCATCCGCATTGATGAGCGGCAGCAGGGCCCGCCCCGACTGGTAGTACTCTTCGGCACGCTTCGCCAGGCTCTCCAGCAGTGCCCTCTGGTTGAGCGTGAGCTGGCTGCCGTCCCGCACCGATGCGAGCTGCTCGATGCGGACGCCGTAGTGGGTCAACGATTCGAGGGGCACGTACATGCGCCCGCGCTCGGCGTCCTCGCGCACATCGCGCAGAATGTTGGTGAGCTGAAAGGCAACCCCGGTGTCTTCAGCCAGCGTTTCGGCCCGCGGATCGCCGTAGCCGAAGATGCGAATGCAGACCAGGCCCACCACAGAGGCCACGTAGTAACAGTAGCGGCGCAGTTCGTCGAAGGTCGCGTAGGTAATCCACGGCCGCGGTTCGGCCGCTTCGCTGTAGGCCGCTTTTTCCGCGGTGGTCGCGTCGAGGTCCATGGCCGTCCCATGGACAAGTTGATCGAGCAGATCGAGGGGAATGTTGAAGCGGTGTTGCGCATCCGCCAATGCGATGAAGACGGGATCGGAGCAGGATTCTCCGGCGGCCGCATGGTGCCAGGCATCGAGCCACGCGGCCAGGTCGGCGCGGCGTTGCTCGCGGGAGCGCGAGTCATCGTCGGAGACGTCGTCAGCATGTCGCATGAACGCGTAGACGGCGCAGATCGCCTGCCGTTTGGGTAGGGGCAGGGCGAGAAAGGCATAGTAGAAGTTTTTCGCCTCGCGCCTCGCGATCTGAATGCAGGCCTCGTACGCTGCAGCCGTTTTTGCATCGACAGGAGACTCTGCAGCGCCGGAGGGTCGAGCGTTCAAGCGGCTGGCCTCGCAACCGCGCGGGGAGCGAAGAGCCGGCCCGATAAGGCGCGCAGCAACAGCGCCACCTTGCGGGCCTTCGAGATGGACGGCCGGGCGCCGAGCACGTTGTAATCCTGCCGCTCGATGGCACGCAGAATCTCGAGGCCGCCGCGCGAGAAGAGATCGAGATCCATCGCGAGCTCACGATCCACCATGTGGATGAGCGGCATTCCGGCGTAAAACATGCGCCGCGCATACTCCACTTCGTGCCGCATCAGATCCCGGAACTGCGGCGTGAAGCGGCTCTGCGCGACGGTGGTCTCATCGACGCCGAAACGTTCCATGTCTTCGAGCGGAAGGTAAATGCGGCCCTTGCCGTAGTCCACGGTCACGTCCTGCCAAAAATTGGCGAGCTGGAGCGCCGAACAGGTGTGATCGGAGAGGGCAAACCGCTCGGCATCGCGATAGCCGCAGGCGTAGAGCACGATGCGGCCCACCGGATTCGCCGAATAGCGGCAATAGCCGAGGACGTCCTGCATCGTGGGGAAGCGGGTCACCGTCTGGTCCTGGCGAAATGCGACCAGCAGGTCCGCGAACGGCTCTTTGGGAATGTCGCAGGCGCGGATCGTCTCGGCAAGCGCGACGAACACAGGATGGCGAGCCTCGCCGCGATAGCAGGCGTCCAGCTCGGCGCCCCACAGGTCCAGCAGCGCCAGTGCGGCTTCAGGGTCGCCCACCTCGTCGCCAAGATCATCGGAGACGCGGCAGTAGGCGTAGATGGCGTGGAAGTGCGGACGCAGCCGCGCGGGCAGGAACCACGTGGCCACGTGGAAATTCTCGTAATGGGTGTCGGCGAGACGGCGGCACCACGCGCGAGCCTCGTCGAGCGTGGGCGGCTTGTCTGGAATGCGATATTCCGCGGGGAGCGCGGCCCAGCCTCGGGCAATCCGGTCGCTCTGTGCTGCGTCCACCGTCATGGTGAAGTTATTGCGAGCCCCAGGGAATAATGGCCGTCTTGATCTCGCCGGCGCGATTCATCAGCTGGCGGAAGACCCGGTTGAGTTCCGACAGGGGAGCGCGGCTGGTAATGGTGTCGCTGCAGCGGAATCTGCCGCTGACGATCAGGTCGAAAGCTTTGCGGGCGGCTGCCGGTGTGTGATGAAAACTGGCGCGCAGGGTGATGTTGTTGTAGTGCAGGCGATTCGTGTCGAGCTCGACCTTGGTGCCCGCTGCACATCCCCCAAAGAAATTCACTGTCCCGCCCTTCCGCACCATGTCGACGGCCCATTGCCAGGCGAGCGGGGTAGCGACCGCTTCCACGGCGAGGTCGACGCCTCGGTTCTGGGGAGTGAGCGCGCGCACGGCCGCGATCGGATCGGCAACTGCGGTGATCTTGACGACTTCAGACGCGCCGAAGGTGCGGGCCGCCGCAACCTGCTCATCGCGCTTGACGACTGCGATCACGCGCAGCCCTGCGAGCTGGGCGACGTGCATGAACATCAGGCCGATCGGGCCGCCGCCGATCACTGCAATGGTGTCGCCGGAACGCGGCTGGCATTCGTCGAGACCGCGCACCACGCAGGCCAGAGCCTCCGTGAGAGCGGCATGTTCGAATGGGATGCCGGCGGGGATGCGCAGGGTATTCTTTGCGACGATGCGGGAAGGAATGAGCAGATATTGCGCATAGGCGCCGTTATTGAACAGCAGGTTGTCGCACAGATTTTCCTGATCGCGCCGGCAGAAGTAACACTCGCCGCAGGGCGCTGAATTGAGCGCCACGACGCGATCGCCCGGCTTGAATGCCGCCACAGCTTTGCCCACCTCGTGGACCGTGCCCGCCAGCTCGTGCCCGAACGGAATGGGAGGCTTGAGCATGCGCGCATGGTAGCCGCGGCGGTAGACCTTGAGGTCGGTGCCGCAGGTGAGCGCGGCGTGCACGCGCACAACCATCTCCCCCCGGCCCGCGCGGGGCATGGGAACCCGCTCGATGCGCAGGTCCTCGCGGCCGTGCAGCACGGCGGCTGTCATTTGCGCTGCCATCCTTACCATTGTCTCAAAATGCTGGCTTTACGGATGGACGAAAACTTTCATGGACGCGGCCGTTGGGTTCGATGCCACGCGAATCGCTTCCACCGCCTCCTCAAGCGGGAAGCGATGCGAGATGAGCGGGGTCAGGTCAAAACCGCTGCGATAGCCGTCAAAAACCAGACTTTCGACGTCCGGCTCGATCTCAAATGACGAGCTGTAGGAGCCCAGCAGGGTTTTCTCGTCCATGCAGACCACGGCGGGATCGAAGGTGGCTTCGCCGTGCTGCGTTTGCGCAAAGAACAGCACGCGGCCGCCTGGGCGCGCCGCATCAATGGCGGTGCGAATCAGCCCGTTGCCGCCGACGGCGAGGATGACGGCATCGGCGCCCCGGCCTTCGCTGGCCTCATGCGCGCGGGCTACGACGTCTTCGCGGCTGGCGTCAATGGGATGATGCAGCCCGTACCGGGAGGCCACTGCGTGGCGCTCGGAATAAAGATCGGAGGTCAGGACGTTGGCGCCGGTTCGCGCCGACAGCGCCGCCAGCAGGATTCCGATCGGCCCCTGTCCGATGACCAGCACGGTTTCATCGGATGCCAGGTCCAGGCGCCGCACGCCCTTGAGGACGGTGTTCACCGGCTCCACGAAGGCCGCCTGCTCAAACGGGACGCCCTTGGGGATCTTGATGAGCCCTCGGCGCACGATCCAGTCCATCACCCGTACGTACTCGGCGAAGCCGCCTCCGGAGGGTTCGAACCCCGCGGTGCAGCCCACCCGTTTGTAATCGTTGCACTGGGCGAAGGTCTTCTTCCGGCAGTAGTAGCAATGCCCGCATGGCGTGTGGTGGTAGACGATCACGCGGTCCCCGACGGCAAAGCCCTCAACTCCCTCGCCCATCGCTGCGATGACGCCAGCTGTCTCATGGCCGAAGATGCGCGGCGCCGCATGCGAGCCGGTGTGGATCTTCTTGAGGTCCGTCCCGCACACGCCGCAGGCAGCCACGCGAATCAGTACTTCGCCGCGCCCAATCTTCGGGACGGGGACGGTTTCCACGCGCACGTCATTCACGCCGCGATAGACCGCGGCGCGCATGGTGGCGGGCAGGGAGGCGAGGGCTTGTTCCTGCAGAGCGTCGCTGATGAGAGATGCCATGAAAAGGAAAACTCCGCAACCAATTTACTAGGAACCTTTAGGGTGAACCAGCGAAAAACCCCTGAACCACTTTCGCGAGTGCCTGCACGGCGTGACGGCTGTTGTTTTCGAGCTGCCCGAGCGCTTTCCAATATTGCGGGTGCAGCATCGCCCAGGCCGCGAGCGCCGCCATGCGTAACTGCCCGTCCACGCCGACGAAGCGGTTGAAGTCCGGCAGATTGTCGTTGGGGCCGTCGCTGATGCCCTTGAAACACAGGAACCGCAGATTGTGGTCACGGGCAAAGCGGGCGACCGCGGCCGCCTCCATGTCGATCAGGACGGCCTGGTACTGCGCCGCGAGCTTCCTCTTCTCGTCGCGGTCGGCTACGCGGCCGAGCGTGATGAGCCGCTGGCCCTGTCCGTTGTCCGTGGTGAAACGCTCAGTCGTTGCCGCATCGATGACTTCGCGGATCGGGTAAGCGGCGCCCACTTGCAATCCGCACGAAACCGATCCCGCGTACCCGATCGAAACCAGCGTGGCGATCGCCGGATTGGACGCCACGAGCGCTTCGCAGGTACGCGTCGCTGCGGCTGCCCCCATTCCTTCAGAAACGGCAACCGCTTCCGTGTCGCCGATGCGGCCGCGCCAGATCGCAGGCTCGCTGGCAGAGACGCGCTTCTCCCAGCCGCGCACCAGCGGCTTCAACTCGGCAGGGAAGGCGGCGATGAGAGCGATGGTCACTATCAGCAGGATAACCGGGAGGGCGTCTGTCTGGAGCGTGCAGTCAGGTTTGGGGAGCGTATCCGTGTTCCCGGAACCAGTCAATGGCGGCGCGGAGCGCCTGGTAAACGGGAACAACACGGAAGCCCAGCTCGCGTTCTGCTTTTGTCGACGACGCGAACATCATCTTCCTGCCCATCCGCACCGCCTCCATGGTCGCGCGCGGCTCCTTGCCACGGATCTTGCCGGTGATGGTTTCGTCGAAAAACGCAAATGCCATCGCCACCGCATGCGGAACTTTCATCGTGGGCGAAGGCAGTCCGGTGATGGCCGACATCTTGTCCAAAATCTGTTTGAGTGTCAAATTCTCGCCGCCGAGAATATAGCGCTCTCCCGGGCGGCCCAGGCTGGGATCGAGGCCATCGGCATGGGTGCGCGCCACTTCGCGTACATCGACCAGGTTCAGGCCCGTATCGACGTAGGCAGGGAAGTTCTTGTTCAGGAAGTCGACGACAATGCGTCCTGTGGGCGTAGGTTTCAGATCGCAAGCGCCGATAGGGGTGGTTGGATTCAGGATCAGGACCGACTGGCCGCT
>DATDHZ010000068.1:0-11414 GCA_036521315.1 Acidobacteriaceae bacterium | reverse complement strand
CAGCAGAATTCCATTCATGACGCCTTCAAGGTGGGCGGCCAGGCCCATGCGCACGTTGGCAAAGTGCGGTTCGGCAAAGCCGGTGAAGAGCCCGAGCAGAAACAGCAGCATTCCATGCCACATCAGTCGCCTGTCGGCGGTCTCCATGCAGTTCTCCTGTCCGCCGAAGGAAGGCCGGATTGATTGGGGGGAGCGGTGCCAATGTAGCATTGGGGCGGGCGGGGGAGCAATGATGGGGGGAGGCGGGGAAGGTTTGAGGGGAGGCGGGGGGTGGTATAAATCTTGCGAGTTTCCGACAACTCGGGAACTATCGGCGACGGTAGGTAAACAATTTCCCCAATGCTATTCTTCGACACTCGATCGCATGAAACTGCGGGCCTGCGTACTCCTCGCGGCGAGTCTCTGTTCTGCGGGATTGCTTGCCCAGTCTCCTGGGGCAATCTCGAAGGAAAGCGCACTTGCGCGG
Organism: Acidobacteriaceae bacterium; assembly: GCA_036521315.1. GTDB lineage: Bacteria > Acidobacteriota > Terriglobia > Terriglobales > Acidobacteriaceae > Palsa-343. The sequence goes on along the minus strand of DATDHZ010000068.1, from coordinate 10,948 downwards.
TTGCACTCCTGCACCCAGGGGAAGTGGAGCGATCGCGAATGTTCCAATCTGAACGCTTCCCTTGACGTTCTGATCGATGCCTACAGGAGCGGTGACAAATCGGTTCTGCCGGAATTATTCAACTTCAGTTATCTCACCGAGTTTTTTGACGACGCCATCCTGTCTGACCCTGACGGTTTTCTATCAGCGTTAGGTACGTTGCCCGCCGGTTCCCAAAAGGCGATTGCCGAAGGAGCGGCAGGAGAGCCCTTCCGAGCGCTTCGCATGGACCGATGTCTCGCGCTCAAGGCTGTCTTTGAGGCGGTGCCGGCCAGTTCGCCCAATCGAGTCCCGGCTGACATCTGCCTCAGGGCGCTCAAGGAACACAATGCATCGTTGTTCCTGGATTATTTTCCGCCAGACACGTTCACTGGCTCAGCCGCCAAATTGAAGACTTACCAGTTTTCACGGGTGCTCTATGGATTCGATGAATCACCTCTCTGGAGGAACCCACCTGACAGCAAAGAGACCTGGCGGTTCACATACATCGGCACCTGGGGCAGGTCAAGAACTGTCACCCTTTCTGTGCGAAGGGACGGCACAGGCACGGTCCAGCTCAAGTGGCGCGATCCCGAAACCGGGAATCCACCTGAAACCGGGAATCTCCATGTTCCCGCCCCCATAGAGATATCAGCCGATCAGGTCCGGCGTTTTTACAAAACTCTCAGGAAGGCTGAATTTTGGGAAGCCCCGAGCGAAGTGCGAAGCAAGCGTTTGGGTTTGGACGGCGCGGAATGGCTGCTCGAAGGAGTCACCGGAAGCCGATATCACCTCGTCACGCGATGGTGCCCGGGGGTGGAGTCGAAGAGCGTCCAATCGTTGGCATTTGCTGATGCATGTCGACTGCTTCTCGAATTCGCGAGCGACTCCCTGGAGGGAGAATGCTGACCCGGATATTTTCAATTGGATGTAAGGTGACGAGTGACCGGTAACCCGGAAGATTCGGGGTGGATTGACGCACAGGGGCTGAAAGCCCGATCTGTACCGGCGATTTCGGCACGACTGAAGTCATGCCCTGATACAAAAGCAAAAACATCGCGATTCTTTCCGACGTGTGCGCAGTCATGCCCGGAGACAAAAAGACATCGCGCGTGTTTACGCAACCGTGAAGCTGTGCTTGTTGCAGGACGTCGGTGCTGCCCGTGTGAGAGGTAGTCAGAGTTTCGGACACACCCAGGCGGAGGAGCAACCGCGGATCCTTCCGCTTTGCGTCAGGATGACATGCCGCCGTGGGTGGCTGAGACTGTTACCGCAACACTGGTTCGTCAAAGCCTGGGATTCACCCGGCCAGAAGAGCAACCGCGGATGCCATTCGATTCGCCTGTCGGCTCGCTCAGGCCAGGCTCTTCCGCTCGCGTCTGCATCGATTGTTGCGTCCAACTGCGGGATGCGACGCATGCGCATGCTTCGCTCAGCTGGGACTTATCGCTTGATGGGCGCCGTCCCTCCGGGACTCATTTGTCAGGGGCGGGCGGTTCCCAGCGTTGAAACGCTGGGCTGATCAGCATTCCGCCTCCGGCGCGTTCTACATTGCGATTCCGGCGCGCTCAACATCGCGATTCCGGCGCGGTCAACATTGCGATTCCGGCGCGGTCAACATTGCGATTCCGGCGCGGTCGTCGTTATCCGATCCACGCTCGCGATGGTGGGGAGTCATGCAGGTGCCTTCGGCTTCGCTCAGACGAGGCTCTTCCGCTTTGCGTCAGGATGACATGCGGACGTGGAGCGTGGCGCGAATGACCGATCGGACGAAAACCCCTCTCCGCAGAGGGCGCTCGTCCCGCCGCGCTACCATTGGGTGAACATTCCAGGACGCAGGAGGGCTATGGCGCATATTCCCACATCGCAGGAGCGGCGCGCGCTGGGGCAGGCGCGGCGCAAGCAGGTTCACCGGCAGGATCACGCCCGCTGGGACCCGAAGCTGCGGACGCACGATCCGCTGGCGCTCGTGGAGGAGTCGATGCGCGGCCGTGTGCCGAGCCTGGTGACGCTGAAGTACGAGCGCATGCTGGCCTCTCCCTTCGGATTCTTCCGCGGCGCGGTGCCGGTGATGGCGGCCGATCTGGCGCTGCTGCCGCATACCGGCATCGTGAACCAGATTTGCGGCGACGCTCATGTGCGCAACCTGGGCGCGTTTGCCGCGCCGGATGGGCGGCTGCTCTTCGACATCAACGACTTCGACGAGACCATCCGGGGCCCTTTCGAATGGGATTTAAAGCGGCTGGCGGCGAGCCTGGTGCTGGCGGCGCGCGAGACGTGCGGCAAGCAGGCGAACAAGGAAGCGAGGGCGGCGGTGCAGGCCTTTGTGGCCAGTTATCGCAGACTGGTGCAGATGCTGTCGCGCATGCCGGTGATCGAGATTGCGCGCTACCAGGTGCATCGGCTGCAGCGGATTTCGCCGGTGAGCCGGGCGCTCCTCAAGGCCGAGCGCGCGACGCCGCTGCACACACTCGACGCGCTCACGGTAGAGACGAAAAGGGGGCGCGTCTTCAAAGAGGAGCCTCCCATCTTGCGGCGGCTTACGCCGCAGCAGGCGCGGCCGGTGCTGGCGTCGGTGAAGACGTATCGCGAGAGCCTGCTGCCGGAGCGGCAGCATTTTCTCTCGCAGTATCGGCCGCTCGACGTGGCATTCAAGGTGGTCGGGACGGGCAGCGTGGGGCTGCGCGACTACCTTATCTATCTTGAGGGGAATGGATCGCGGGATCCGCTGTTTTTGCAGATCAAAGAGGAGCCGGGGTCGGCGTATGCGCCCTATCTGGTGGCGGCGCCGGGCGCGGGGCACCACGGGCGGCGCGTGGCCGAGGGGCAGCGCGCGATGCAGTTCGCCTCCGACCCGTTTTTGGGGTGGACGACGATCGCGAACCGCGATTATCTGGTGCGTCAGCTCAGCGATCACAAGGGCAGCATTGCGATTGAGGACCTGCAGGGGCAGGGGCTGGTCGAGTACGCCGAGATGTGCGGCGAGCTGCTGGCGCGCGGACACTCGCGATCGGGCGACGCGTGTTTGCTGGCCGGTTATGTGGGGAATGGGGACAAGTTTGGCCTCGCGCTGGTGAAGTTCGCGGAGGCGTATGCGGACCAGACGGAGCGGGACTGGGAGGAGTTGAAGAGAAGCAGGGGGTAGGGTGTAGGGGACAGGGTGTAGGGAATAGGGTGTAGGGGATAGGGTGTAGGGGTTGGGGCGGTGCCCAGTGATCGGTTCTCGGTTGTCAGTGCGAGCGGTATCGGTGGCCTTCGCTGACGTTCGAACACTGACAACTGACAGGTTTCCTATTGGCCGGGAATAGCGGGCGCTGCCCCCTTCACCGGCACAAATTTCAGATCCGGCCAGCGGGTTGGAATCGCCTCCATTTTTGCGTGCGGCCACTGCGTCGGAATCGGAATCACGTCTGCCTGCGCATGGCCCGCTGGAGGACCGATGAGCTGGAGCGGCTGATTCTCCGTCAGCCAGTTTCGCTGCGTGGGAGAGCCGGGCTGGAACCGCAAGACTCCCGGATTCTGCGGATTCTGCCGGAAGAATTGGCTCGGCAGAGTCGCCTGCACCTGCAAACTCTGCTGCAGGGAGAGAAGCGGTTGGGCCGATGTTGCGGGCTTTCCCGCCAGCGCCGCTTCACTCTGCGTTGAAGCTGTCTGCCCCATGGCCGCCGATCCGGCAACCAGCAGCACTCCCAGGCACGCCATCCGCATCGCACACCTCCCCGCGCGTGGGACGATCCTCTAGCTCGAAGGTAAGCAGGCACCTTCGACCCGGAGGAGCCGAAGGTATTGACGACTGGCCACGGAATGACTGGCCACGGACAACTCGCCCGCCCGTGCGGCAGCACCTCTGCGACAATCAGGTGCATGAACGAACTGGCTCTCTGCTTCATCGGCGACAGCGCGCACGCGCCGGCGGCGCATATTCTCGAAAATCTGGAGGATGAGCTGGCGCATCGCCGCGTGGCGGGCGCTCCGCACACCATTTACGAGGAGCTCTGGCACGCGGCGTTCTGGCAGCAGGTGATGCTGGAACGCGTCCGGGGGCTGGGGACGCCGACGCCGGAGACGAACGAAGTCAGCTTTCCCACCGCGGAGCAAAAGCGCGCCGAGCCGTGGTCCAGTCTCTTCCGGCGATTCCTGTCGGGCGCGCAGGAAGCCGCGGCGCTGGCCGGACAGGAAGCAGCGAAGCTCGATGCGGTAGTCCGGTGCCCGTCGCCGCAAGACGCCGCGCGCGCGATGACCGTGCGTGAGCAACTGGAGAGCTTCGCCGCGCACAACGCTTATCACTTTGGCAGGATCGTGCAGCTGCGGCAGATGCTGGGCAGCTGGCCTCCGCCGTCGGGGGGATTAACGTGGTAGGACTGGCCAGAGGACTGATGCTGGCGTTTGGATCAAGAGCGGATTGATCCAGCGCATCCCCGGAAGCGAGCGAAATCGTCGGCGTTGATTCATCGATGGTCCGGCCCCTCGAGAGCGTCGAGAACTGCTTCGATATTGTCGAAGTTCATTCCTGCTGGCGGCCCGACACCGAATGGCGTGACGACGAACGGCTGCAACTCGGGTTGTTGGCGCGCCGCATCCAGGCCAAGGCGCAGGAGGCGGTTCAACGTCACCCTGAAGGAATCGCCGGAGCGGCGGACCTCCTGATGGAGGAGGGCGGCCACATCGTCATCAATGGTCAGTGTCTTTCGCACATCATGATGATTGCGACGCGGAGCCTCATGATGTCAAGTGCCCTGGATCGGACTTTTGTAAGCCGCTTCGTCGGCAAGAGGCCGATCTTTCCGCTATTTTCTAACGTCGCCGCTTTGGTCGGTGCGCTGACGGAATCGGAAACCATCCGCATCGGAAGCACCGTTCATTCGAGACGAAGTCAGGTGAAAACGAAGTTCCTTTTCGTTATGACACCGGGTGACAGACGACACAGACAGTCGCGTAACTCCGCTCATAATTGACATCGTTGGCGCGCTCCTTGCGCGAGGCAATTTGAATGACGACTCTGTTCCCGGTCGGGCTTCGCGGATCTCCATTCCTCCTCTCTCTGTTCCTCGCCACGTTGGCCCCTGCCCAAAGCACCGCTCTTCCGCTCCCAAAACAGAAGCCCCAGCCACGCTCCAATTTTCAACTCAGCACACCTCTTGATTTCTTCCGGCGCGCCGACGACCTCACCAACATCCGCCTCCCCGGAATGGCGCCCTTTCACATGAAAGTCACCTTCCATGCCTACCCCGCGTACGACTTCAATCGGCCGGACCGAAAATCCGGCTCGTCCTCGCTGTCACCGACGCCGGTTCCAGGCCATCCGTTTATTCTCGCGGGCGACGGCACCTACGAAGAAAACTGGGTCACCCCGGAAGAATGGCGTCGCGAAGTCACATTCGGCAGTTACCACGCCATCGAAGTCCGCGCCCACGGCGTCCGTAAGTTTTTGGCCTCTTCGGATTACGAGCCCAGCCGCGTCGCGATGCTGCTTCGCGCCCTTTTCAACCCGATCCCGCGGTTCGTCCTCGAGCAGGAAGCCGACACCCGTCCGTTGAAATGGAAGCTGGAGCATCTCGCGGCTGGATCCCTCTCCTATGTACGCATCAGTCATATTGAGGTCTACGGTCAGTCCGAATTCGCAAAGGCGGTTAGCTCCCACGAGTTCCTTCCCTCAGGCATTCCGGTTCGCTCTTCGGATGACGGCATCACAACATCCTGGCAGGATGATTCCGTCTTGAATGGAAAGCTCGTTCCTGGCCGGATCACGATTGAAACCCTGGGAAATGTCCTCCTGGATGCTCGCGTAACGATCGCGTCCCTGTCCCCTGTGGAACCCGCCCTCTTCGATCTCGCAGGAGACCGTGCCAGCCCTGGGCTGACTTTGCTCGAACCCACGCTCGGCGTCAAACAGGATGCTCGCCCGGTCTATCAGTACGCACCCGTCTTCCCGCCGGAATTGGGTGCTCCTCCGGGAAGCGGTGTCCGTGTCCAGGTGACGATTGATCGCAGCGGTCTGCCACGGGAGATGGAAATGGTCGAGACGAATCCGCTCCCGTCCGTGAGAGGGCCCAATCCCGAGTGGCTCGAGGCCGAAGCGGCCGTTGTTCTCAAATCCGCTCAGCGGACTCGCTACCATCCGGCCGAGATTGATAACGATCCCTGCGAGGTCTCCCGAATCGTCAGCGCCATCGAGGGCTCATCCTGACCTGAAACCCAGATCGTGCAAGTAAGGCATATGTTGGGCAGTTGGCCTCCGCCTTCGGGAGTTGGCGTGGTAAGGGCGGGCGTGGGGGCTACTGAGGCGGGCACCGTCCCTCCGGGACTCGTTAGTCAAGGGAGGGCCGTTCCCCAGCGTTGAAACGCTGGGCTGATCAGCACTGCGCCTCCGGCGCGCTCGTTGTTATCCGATTCGCGCTCGGGAGCTTTCGTCCGGTTAGTACGCCGGGCCGCCGGGGCCGAGCATTTCGGGGGGTGGGGTTTTCAGGTCGAACTCGTGGGGCGGCTCGGTGTTGAGCAGCCAGCGGACGAAATAGTCCCAGCGGCGGCGCGCCATGTAGTTGGTCTCGGCGCCGTAGCCGTGGTGCTGGTTGGGCAGCAGGAGCAGGTCGAAGTCTTTGTTCGCCTTGATGAGAGCGTCGACCACCAGAAGAGTGGAATACGGCGGGACGTTGTTGTCCATGGTGCCGTGGGCGAGCAGCAGGTGGCCCTTCAGGTTCTTCGCGAAGTTCTGGTTTGCCTGGTCGTCGTAGTTCGTGGTGCCGTCGGGGCGCGTGACGAGCAGTCCCTGGTAGCGCTCGCCCCAGTCGTCTTCATACTCGCGGTTGTCGTTGTTGCCGGATTCGGCGACGCCCACCTGGAAGAAGTCGGGGTAGCGCAGCATCGCTTCGGTCGACGCGTTGCCGCCGCCGGAGTGGCCGTAGATGCCGACACGGGCGAGGTCGATGAAGGGGTACTTCTGCGCGAGCTCTTTGATGCCGGCAACCTGGTCGGGCAGGGTATTGTCGCCCATGTTGGCGTAGGAGACGTCGTGAAAGGACTTGGAGCGCTGCGGCGTGCCCATGCCGTCGATGGCGACGACGATGAAGCCGAGCTCGGCGAGGGCCTGGTTGTCGCCGCGCGCGGCGACGAAGGTCCACGGGCCGACGCTGCCGATCTGCGGGCCGGGGTAGATGTGGTCGATGATGGGGTATTTCTTGTGGGGGTCGAGGTGGGTGGGCTCAAACATCAGGCCGTACAGGTCCGTCTTGCCGTCGCGCGCTTTGACGGTGATGCCGATGGGCGGCTTCCATCCTGTGGCGACGAGGCGGCTGAGGTCGGCCGTGCCGAGCGAGAGGATCACTTTGCCGTTGTCGTCGCGGAGGACGGTGGTGGGCGGCGTTTCCGGAGTGGAGACGCTGTCGACGAAGTACTTGCCGTCTTCTGAGGCGGCGATGGCGTGGTTGCCGGGCTCGGGTGTGAGCGGCGTGAGGTGAGAGCCGTCGAAGTCGATGCGGTAGAGGTGGACGAAGTAGGGGTTCTCGCCTGGCTCGCGGCCGTTGGCGGTGAACCAAATGCGGCGCTGCGTGTCGTCGACACGGAGCACCTGCGCGACGTGCCAGTCGCCGGTGGTGATCGGATTTTTCAGCCTGCCGCTGGCGAGGTCGTAGAGGTAGAGATGGCCCCAGTTGCTGCGCTCGGAATACCAGAGGAACTCGTTTGCCTGCGGCAGAAGGTGCCAGTTGACGCGGCCGAAGCCGGATTCGTATTGCGTGGGAACCTTGTCTTCGAAGACGTCGCGGACCGCGCCGGTGGCGGCGTCGGCGAGGCGGAGGTGCTCGTCTTTGTGGTCGCGCGAGGTGGAGACGAAGGCGAGGGTTTTAGAGTCGGGCGACCACTCGACGTCCGCCCAGAGCGGTGCGTGGTTGGGGCCATCGCCGCAGGCGATGTTGTCGCAGAGGGTGGAGCGGTGCTGGTCGGGCGGCATTTGCAGGCGCACCATCGAGCCTGAGTCGACGGAGAGGATGACGCGCTCGATCATGGTGACGTGCTCATCGCCGGGGAGTGGGTACTTCCACTGCTCGACGTGTTGGTGGCCGACGCGCGTGCCAGCGAGGACCATGTCGCCGTCCTGGCGCTGATCCTGCTGGAAAGTGGCGATCTTGCTGGAGTCGGGCGACCAGAGAACGACGGGGCGGTCGCTCGAGATCCAGCCGGCGTTGTCGGTGGCGTAGCCGTAGTCCTTCACGCCATCGTGAGTGAGCTGGGTTTCCTGGCCGGTGGCGAGGTCGCGGAGCCAGAGGTTCCAGTCGCGGATGAAGACGGCGCGGCGGCCATCGGGCGAGACGGCCTGGTTACGGGGGTCGCCATGCGCCGGATCCTGCGGCTGGCAGGTTGCGGCGGAGCGATCGCAGACGTAAGCCTTCGCGCCGATTGGGACGGTGATGGAGCGCAGGTCGGGCGAGAACTCGAGGATGGGGAAGGGAAGTTGGCGGGGGTCGAGGGTGCGGCCGGTGAGGACGCTGAGCGAGGCGGCCAGTTTGGCGTGGTCGAAGGCGGGCTGCTGGGAGCCGGTGGCGGCGTCGACGAGGATGAATTCCACGGAGCGATCGGCCGCAGTTTTGCGATACCAGAACTGATTGGTCGAGCCGATCCAGAAGGGGCGAACGATGCCGGAGACGAGGCGATCGACATTGGGCGGGAGGAATTGTGCGGCGCGCGTGTAGTCGGCAGCGGTGACCGGCTGCTGCGCGCGGGCAGCGATGGGGATGCAGGACGAAGCGAGCAGCAGAGCAGCGGGGGCGAGCAGGCGCGAAAACATGGCGGGCTTCGGGTTCTCCGCTGAAGAATGATGGCGAGCGACCGGTTCGGGTCGCGGTGCAGCAGGGCCGATGTTCCGGGATTTCGGTTGTGGAGGGAGTATACCGGCAGCGCCGGAGATCGGGACACACGGGGCGCGGTCGCGGAGACGGCGGGCGCCTGGAATTCGGGTCTCGATCGCCGCGATGACTCCGGAACGCCTATACTGCGGCACATTGCTTCAGGAGAACTTTCATGGGCACAAGCTTGCCGCCGGTTGCGGACCAGCCGTTCCTCGATCTGGTCACCGGGCCGGCGCCCGAGACGATTGCGGATGTCATCGCGCGCATGCGGGCGATCGATGCGCTGCTGCCGGTGAGCGACGGGTTGAAGTGGTTTAACCAGCTGTATCTGGCGGTGACGGAGCAGGTGGACCTGCACCCGCCAGGCGGCGCGTGGCAGAGCCCGGCGTGGCTGACGCGGCTCGATGTGGTGTTCGCCGGTTTCTATTTCGATGCGCTTGCCGGGTTCCTCAGCGGGCAGAGTGTGGCCTCGGCGTGGAGCGCCTTTTTTGAGGCGCGGTATCGGCCGGGGGTGGATCGCATCCAGTTTGCGATGGCGGGGGTGAATGCGCACATCAATCACGATCTGGCGCTGGCGCTGCTGGCGGCCGATGCCGATCTCCACGTGGTTCCTGCAGCGGACGGTCCGGAACATGCGGACTACGAAGCGGTGAACGGGCTGCTGGACGCGCTGCTTCCCATCGAACTGAACGCGCTGGCCATCGACACGCTGGGCGTCCTGGCCGAGGACACGGGCAAGATTGGACGCGTGCTGGCGTTTTGGGATATGCGCCAGGCGCGCGACTTGGCCTGGGATTTCGCCGACCATTTACGAGGGCTCGAGGGCGCGAGCCGCGATATGGCGCTGAGCGCGCAGGATGCGCTGACGGGGGCACTGGGGCGGGCGATTCTGGCGGCTGCGTAAAGAACCGGGCCGGTGGGCTGGCGCCAGGGTGCCGGAGTGGGCGTGCGCAGAGGGACCATGGAAATGCGAGACTCGCGAGCAAAATCCGGGAAGACCCGGACGGGCGTGCGTTCGACCGCGCCAGGCGGCGAAGGGAGTGTGGGCTATTCCGGCACGCCACTGTGGAAGAAGCTCGGCGTGAAGGACGGGCAGACCACCTTGCGGGTCGGCATGCCGGAGAGTGTGGCGGAGGAGATTGCGGCGGCCGGGGTTTCGCCGGCTTTGGTACGCTCGCCGCGGGCGGGGCTGGCGATGGCGCATCTGTTCGTAACAAGGCAAGCGGAGCTGGCGATGCATCTCGAAAAGCTGCGCGGGCTGATCGCTCCGGACGGCGTGGTGTGGGTGAGCTGGCCGAAGAAGACGGTTCCAAAGGGCGCGGCCGCGATCGCGAGCGACATGAGTGAAGATGCGGTGCGGGCGGAGGCGCTGCCGCTGGGGTTCGTCGATGTGAAGGTGTGCGCGGTGGATGCGGTGTGGTCGGGGCTGAAGCTGGTAATTCGGAAGAGCGAGCGGTAGGGGGCTGAGAGAGGATGCGACGTTTGGATAGACTCGTTCATTTTCGACAGCTATGCTTTTATCGTGACCTTTGACCCGCAGCTCGTGGAGGCTAAGCTGGTTCTCGATATGCTGCCCCCGGAAGAGTTACCGGGTGTTGCAGCCGAGGCTCTTGAGGCAGGGCTGGATGGCCGTTTTATCCGCCGCATGGCGGCTCTCGATCGTCCATCAGGCTGGGAAGTGGATCAAATTCTGCCGAAGTTCAGGGCGGAAGCTGGCCTCACGGAAATTCAGCGCGGAGAGGCGGCTCTGCGCGTCGCGCGGGATCTCGCGCAGCGCATTCTCCGGGAGAATCTCGATCCGCTCGCTTTTACCGGCGAGTTCCACACCCTCTGGGTTCACGCTGACTACGCGCGAGAGATTCAGATTGTTGGGACTCTCGACGACGATAAATACCTCGCGCAGTATTTCTACCGGACCGAGGAACAATTTCGGGACCTTGCCAGACAGAAGCTGATCGATCTGGTCAAGACAGATTGTTAGAGATTTGCCGCAAACGCAAAAAGCCCGCTCCTGGGGAGCGGGCTTTTTGATGTTATGCCGGCGATCACCTAATCTCCCACACACTTTCGCGTGCAGTACCATCGGCCCA
>DATDHZ010000067.1:0-21711 GCA_036521315.1 Acidobacteriaceae bacterium | reverse complement strand
CCGGGAACGCGATGAGCGCGACCGCAACCGCGCCAACTCTCCGCTGCGCCCCGCACCCGACGCCATCGTCATCGACTCAACGAGGCTCACCCTCGATCAGGTGCTGACGCAAATCGAGGATCTGGTCCGTCCGCTGTTCTCGGCGGAGGAAAAAGCAAAGGCCGCGCGGACGGCCTAACCTCTCCGTCCCGCGCGGCCCTTCAACCCACCTCGTTCGCTACTGGTTGTTGACCACCGGCTTTTGCCCTGCGCCTGCTTTGAAGTGCTTCGCGCCCGCCGTTGCGACGGTCGGCTCATTCGTTTCTGTGCTCGCCAGCGAGCTGTTCGCTCCCTTGCGCAGCTCCAGATTGCCGTGGTCGGTCTCCAGCTCGAGCTTCACGCCGCCATGACCCACGCTGCCGCCGAGCGTTTGCCGATCGCCCTGCGTTGACATTTGCAGCGGAAAGTCCGTGCGCACCGCTTCGTCGCTGCTGGTGCTGCCCGTCACGCTGAAGTTCGCATCTTCGGGCATGGTCAGGATCACGTTGCCCGCGCGATCGGCAATCTGAATGTTGCCGAGCGGCGAAGCGGCGGTCACATCCACGTCGCCATCCTCGTCCTGGATGTTGGCGTCTCCCGCGATCTGCGTCAGGTCGATGTCCTTCGCTTTCGCCACCACATGCACCGGCCCGCTGGCGCGGGTGATGCTCAGGTCGCTCGAGTCCAGCGTCATGGAGCCGAGCAGCTTCGGAATATCCAGCGTCGTCATGCTCGACTGGTAGTGCACCGGCCCGGTGATCTGCTCCAGATGAATGTCGCCGGAGAATTCTCCGTTGATGGTCGCCGCCTGCTGGATCTCCGACAGCGTGACATCATCCCCGCCACCGTCCACCATCACCTTGCCCTGCACGTTGTGCGCGGAAAAGTCGCCGTGCTCCATGTGCCCCTGCGCATCGGCGCCAATGTCCTCGAGTTTCACATCGCCCTGATCGTCCGTCACCTGAATGCCGCCGTTCAGGCCGTCGGCCGTCACGTCGCCATGCTCGGCGGTGACGGTTGCATAGGCGGCAGGAGGGAGCTCAAGGATCAGATCGACGCGCGCGCCGTCCTTTTCCGGAACCGTGACCACGGCTCCGCTCGATGAGGTTTCCACCTTCGGCTTCAGCTCGTCGAACATCTTCCGCGCTTCGTCATCGGAAGTGCGGTGAACCATCTGGTGCGCGCGGAGATGCATGCGGCTGTCGGTCGAGGCGGTGATCGTGACGTCGCCGCGCGGATCGCTGATGCTCACCGACGGCTTCGCGGGCAGCGCCTGATCGATCTGCACGTCGTTATCGTGCTCAGGGCCCATCCAGCTCCAGAAATTGTCGTTGTTATCGCCGAAGTCCCAGGCGAAGGGACCCACCAGATGGCCTTCGCGCGCGATAAAGCCGAGGAGGATCATGAAAATGACGAGCCAGACGAGACCCCCGATCGGCCGTCGGCCCACCCACGGGCTGTGCCAGTCGAGGAAATACTCGCCGAGCAGCAGAGCGCCCAGGCCGATCAGCAGCATCGGCCACCAGTGCGCGTACCAGGACCAGAACTCGACGGCGTCCAGACGGCCGGTCTCCATCAGCAGCGCGAGGATGCCAATGGCCAGCAGAATCACCGGGCCGATGAAGGAGGGCCGGCGGGCTCCGCGCCAGCACGCTTTGTAGTACTCGCGCTGCGCTCTGGCCTGAGCCTTCCACTGGTCCCGTTGCGCCTTCGCTGCGTCGCGCATCTGGCGCGCCTGCCAGCGGGCGTCCTGCGGCGGATAGGGTGGAGGTGTGCTTGCCATAACTACCTCCTCTCCTCATCCGACGGCACGATCGCGGTCGAAGGAGGATTGTTGCCTGAACTGGTGCCTGTTCCCGGCACGGTGCCGGGCTGGGCCGGGTTATAGCCGGTCTGCCATGCCGCGCCGCCAAAACCAGCGGGGTAGGTTCCATATCCGGGCGGTGGCGCGCAGGATCCCGGCGGATACCCGGGAAACTGGCCCGGAGGAGGAGGCGGGTTTTGCGCGAGGATCGCGTTTTCCGCCAGCTTGAGGATGCCCCACGCGATGATGTAGAGCGGCCAGCTCATCCCGTAGTGAATGCCCGTCCATTCGTCCAGAATCGCCGTGATGCCGAAGACGAGGAGGAAGATCGGGCCGCGCATGCGCCGGAGAAACAGATACTGGTTCATTTGTCACCTCCGGGCGTTTCCACGTGCTGGTCCTGAGCTTCGTTCAGCGGCTGATCCTGCGGCTTGGCATGCATGTGCATGGGGAAGCCGAAGCGTCGGGGGTTATTCCGCAACAGCAGCCATAGGGCGACGGCCACGATAATGAGCGGCCAGCCATGGTGGACCCAGCCGAAACTGAAGAAGCCCAGGGTGTTGAACAGGAACAGCATGCCGAGCAGAATCAGCACGATGGCCCCAATCGGCTCCCTGCGGGCCCGCTCCAGCTCCCACTGCGGCGGAGGCACCGGAGGAATGGGGGGCACAGCGCCAGGCGCAGCCCAGCCTGCGGGCGGCGGTGGTGGCGCCGCCCATCCTGCAGGCGGCGGTGCGCCCCAGCGTGGCTGATTGGCCGCCTGCGTGGTCTCGTTCACGATCCGCGCGCGCAGCTGTTCGCCCCACTGGCCCACCTGCTGGCCCCAGACCTCAGCCTGGCGGCCGACCTGATCGCCCCACGCGCCGGCCTGGCGTCCAACATGCTCGGCCCAGTCCGCGGGATTCGCAGGAGCACCTGGAACGGCACCCATCGCCGGCCCACCCCCTCCGGGGGGTGGAGGCGGCGGCGGGGTTCCAGCCCGAGGCGGAACGGGCGGTGGCATCGGCGGCGTATGTCCACCGATACGGTTGCCTAACTCGTTCAATCCAAAGGGATCGGGCAGCGGGAGGCCGTCGCGCCGGGCTTTCGCCGTCTGGTGCGCGTCGAAGACCTGGTAGAGGACCCAGAACCCGATCAGCAGTCCAAAGAACCAGAACCGGTCCACCATACCAACCAGTACGACGAAGACCAGCACATGCACGATGGCCTTAATGTACTGGCCGTTGTACATGGCGCCCACGCCAGGGATGAAGCCCAGCAGCGTGGCCAGACCCGGACTCGGTGCGCCGGGAGGCGGCGGATAGCCGGGAGGGTAAGCGCCCGGTGGATACGTGCCCGGCGGCGCGGCGAATGGATCGCCCGCACCCGCGCTCGGAGGCGCCCCTGCCTGACGTGCCGTCATGCAAGGTTCGCAGTACACATTGCCCTGGGAGGTGCGCACGCATGCCGAGCACAGTCCCTTTCCGCAGTTCTGGCAATAAGCGGTTACAGCAGCATCGGGGTGATTCGCGCAGTAATTCATGCCAGGCTCCTTCCTTTGTACCCGGCGGATGTTGTCCGCCGTGGCCCGGCTGGGTGGGGTCCCGGGGAATTCAAATGGTTGACCTTTGGTTCGTTGTCTTTTGTTTGCTTTGTTTTGTACGACACGGTCTGGTTGGCTGGCCGCAACCGTCCTTCAGCGTCGCCGAAGGGTCCGGTTGCCGAACGGTCGGCGTTCAACACATCGCCTCGAACCGGCGGCGGGTTGAGCTGCCCGTGCTTGTCCCCGCTCGGCTTCGAAGTTTGCGGTTTATTCGCAGGCGCCGGCTGCGATTGCGTCTGGGTGTCCCGCCGCAGCTCGCGCACCTTCGATTCCACCTCGTACACCAGGCGGGCGTTCGCATAGAACTTCGTCACCTGCGCCCGCGCTCCGTAAAAATTCCGCGAGAGGGTATTCCCGATCATCGACGGCCGCAGATCGGCCAGCCGCAGGTTCGTGAACTTCACTCCCGCCATGTTCAGCGTCAGCGCGATGGAGAAGAACGCCATCGCCACCGTCATCAAAAGCCTTGTTTCGTGGAAGTTGCGCCGCCACGGAGTGGCCATGACCACCGCGCCCGTTCCCTGCGAGGCGCCCGCCAGCACCGGAACCGGGATCGCGCCCGCTCCAACCGTCTTGTCGAGGATCCTGGTGACGAGCGCGTCTGGAATCTCCGGCTCGGCGTGCAGGAATTCCAGCCATTCCTGGCCCTGTTTCGCGTGGGCCAGCAGATCGGCGCAGCCCGGGCAGCTTGTGCCGTGCGCTTCGAATGCGGCAGCCTGCCCCTGCGGCAGCACCCCGTCCAGCGCGTCGGCCAGCAGCGCCTCCCACTCCTCGCAGCGGAGTCCACCGCTGCTTCGCGGGTCGGAAGGCCTGGCTCCGAATTGGTTCTGCTCCGCCACTTAAACCACCTGCCCTTTATTACGTTCCAGTAAACGGGCCAGTTCCGCCCGTCCCCGGCTGATCCTCGACTTCACGGTACCTTCGGGGATGTGCAGGACCTGGGCGATTTCCTTGTAATCTAAGTCCTGCAAATCCCGCAGGATGACCGCCTCGCGCAGCTCGGGGGAAATTTTGGTCAGAGCTTCCTGCACCATCTTTTCGATTTCCTTCTGCACGGCCTTGTCGTGCGGGCTCCGGCCCTGATCGGCCAGCCGCAGCGTCAGCGGCATTTCGTCCCCGTCGCCATCCCAGCCCGCATCGATCGAATCGGTCACGCGCTGCGCCCGCGACCGGCGGAAGTGATCCACCAGCAGGTTGCGGGTCATCGTCGTGATCCACGTCTGGAAAGTTCCGCGGGCGGAATCAAAAGCCGCTAAATTGCCATAAACCTTGAGGAAAACTTCCTGGGTCAGGTCTTCGGCGTCCGTCGCCGATCCGGTGAAACGGAAGCATAATCCATAGACGCGCCTGTGATGCGCCTTCACCAGCTCCGTCCACGCGAGCGAGTCCCCTTTCAGGCACCGCTCGACCAGGACGTGCCATTCGGCTTCCACAGGCTTCTCCAGAATCGCTTGCCGCTCCAGCGATCGCTCACCCGGCAGCTGTTTCCGCTGCCAGCGCTCCGAAGGCCGCTCCTGGCCGCCCGGGGTGCGTTGCTGGCTCCTGGGCGCGGTCGCGGGCACGGCGGTCGGAACACCCGGGAAGCCGAGTTTGCCCAGGTTCCAGCCCCCGCCCCAGCTTCCGCCCCACGTGATGGCGCCGGCATGACTCATGCGCAATCATACGCACGCCGAGGCCACGCGGTTCCCTCAACTGATTGTGCGGACACGCCAGTATACGGGCCGACCCACCTCGTATCCGCAAAAACGATTCAGCGGGATCAAGGGCGCGAGTCCGGCGTCCGGCAACTCCTCACCGGCCAGATTGGCGGAGGCTCCGGACTGCGAGCGACCCCGCAGCTTCCTGCATATCCGCCGCGCGCTTTCCTCAGGCCATTTCCTGATACAAAGGAACCACGGGGCCCCGCATCTCATCGATTCTGCGTTGGCAGAACATGACGCTGCTCCTTCTCCAGATTGCCGTAGTGATGGCCGTGACCCTGGCCTGCGGGTGGCTGGCGCTGCGGCTGGGGCAGGCGCGCGTCATCGGTGAGATCATCGGCGGCATCGTGCTGGGGCCGTCGCTGTTTGGACGCTTTGCCCCGCATGCCGCGGCGCAGCTCTTTCCTCCCTCCGCGCTCATCTCGTTCGACCATTTGTCCACCATCGGCCTGATTCTGTTTCTCTTCCTCATCGGCACGGAGCTGGACTACGAGCATCTCTACCGCCAGCGGACCACCGCGGCACTGGCCAGCGGCATGAGCATTCTGCTGCCCTTCGCCATGGGCGCGTTGCTCGCGCACTCCCTGCGCATTCGCTTCGCCCCGCACGGCATCGGCAATATCCCCTTCGTCCTCTTCCTCGGCATCGCCATGAGCATCACCGCCTTCCCGGTGCTCGCCCGCATCCTGGAAGAGCGGTGCATGCAAACGACAAAGCTCGGCACCACGGCGCTGATGTGCGCGGCCGTCGATGATGTGGTGGCGTGGCTTCTGCTGGCGCTGGCTCTGGCGCTTATCGGCGCGGGCGGCGGCCCGTCGTCGCTGCCCCTGCGGCTGGCCGGCCTGGTGATCTACCTGGTGGTGATGGTGTTTGTAGTGAGGCCGCTGGTTGCGGCCCTGGCGCGGCGCCGCAAGTCCACGATTCTTTCTCTCGAGATTTTCAGCGTCGCGATCGCACTCACGCTGTGCTCCGCGGCCGCCACCCAGGCCATTGGCATCCACCCCCTCTTCGGCGCGTTCCTGGCCGGCGTCTGCTTCCCGCGCGTCGAAGAGTGGCAGGTCGCCCTGCGCACGCGGCTCGACATGATCGTTTCCGTGCTCCTGCTGCCCCTCTTCTTCGCGATTACCGGGATGCGCACGCGGCTCGATCTGCTGAACGACAGCGCCATGTGGCTGTGGGCCGGGATCGTTCTGGTCGCCGCAGTCTTCGGCAAAATGTTCGGAGCGGCGCTGGCGGCGCGCTTCACCGGCCAATCGTGGCGCGACGCAGTGGCGCTGGGCGCGCTGCTCAACACGCGCGGCCTGGTGGAGCTGATCGTGCTGAACATTGCCTACAACGTCGGCGCGTTCTCACCCACGCTTTTCACCATGCTGGTGGTGATGGCGCTGATGACCACCATGTGCACCACGCCCATCCTCAACCGCCTGGGCCTCGAAGACGCGGAGCGCCACAGCCCAATCGAGCTGGCTGCGCCGCTCGTGCGCAGGGCCTCATAGCGAACCGCTTTCGGCGACGGATCGTGCCTCTGAACCACCCTCAGCGGGGTTCTTCCGCCGGCGGCGGCGGCTGTGGGCGAACGACACGAGGATGAAGCTGATCACCAACAGCAGCAGCCATGCCCCGAATTTCCCAAAGCCAACCAGGCGCCAGCCATGACGCTGGTGCGGATAGACCCACACCGTCGCAAACGTGCCCAGATTCTCCGCAGCCCAAATGAAGAACGCGACCAGGCAGAATCCCGCCAGCAGCGGCATGCGGCGATACCTCCGGTACGGGCGGTAATACACCCACGTGGGTCCGTAAGCGAGCGCGAGCCCGGCGAATCACAGCACGCGAATGTCCGGCAGAAAATGATGCGTGAAGAAGTTCGCGTAGATCAGCGCAGCCAGCAGCACCGTAGCCCACCGCGGAGGATATCGCGTGTAGCGCATATCGAGAATCCGCGTGACGCGCGCCAGATAACTGCCCACCGACGCGTACATGAACCCGGAAAACAGCGGCACGTGCCCGATGCGGATCAGGTTGTGCTCTGAATAAGTCCACGACCCCACACTCGTCTTGAAGAGTTCCATGCAGGCGCCGACGGCATGGAAGACGAGGATGACCCTGGCTTCGCGCAGGCTCTCCATGCGCGTGGCCAGCGGGACAACCTGCACACCGAGGGGCGCCAGAAAAAGGAAGTCGTAGCGCGCCAGCCAGGCGTGATGTGGCCAGAACCACTTCGTCAGCAGCAGCAGGCCGAGGAGGATCGCGCCAAAGAGACAAGCCCATCCCTGCTTGAAGACGAAGAGCCAAAACTCCCACAGGAACGCATCGCGGCGGCTGGTCGAGACGTGATTCTCCAGCCGCCGGCGAATCGCATGGAACCGGGTTTTGGTTGCGCTGATCAAGCGGGGATGCCGGCCATCTCTCCAACCGGCATCCCGAAAGTACTACCAGAGCCGCTCGAACCCAGCGCTCCCGGGCCGTTGTGCGGGAGATGCTCGTTCCCCTTTTGTCCATTCCCGAACACCCGTTCCGGGCCGCGGACAGTAGCCACAATTCGGAGCCAGGCTAATTCGCTGAGCGGCTGAGGGTTGGTTCTGTCTGGATTCGGCCATCGGCGTGCACTTTGTGTCGGTTCAGGCCCCCAGAGCAACCCAGGGAACTCCCATGACTCCATCCGCGTATTCCACCAGCGAGGTTCGTGCCATGCGCCGCTTCGTCCTGTTTCTCCTCGTCTTCTGCGCGATTGTCGCGTTCGGGGCGCTTGTCCCCCGCGCGCGTTTCGACTGCTTCCGCACCCATGACGCCGGCATCGTTTCTGCCGCGCAATTGCCGGCCAACTGGCAGAGCGGGGCGTGCGACAGCTCCGAAAACCACTGGGGCCGGCCGCACGTGTGCCAGATGCGCCGCACCACATTCACCCTGCCCGCCGGGCACCTGAGCGTCGAGGCCGCGAATGGCGGCATTTCGGTGGATGGCGAGAACCGGACCGACGTGGCGCTCGAAGCCAAAGTGACCGCCTGGGGATCGTCCGAGTCAGCGGCTGAGAACGTCCTGAACCAGATCTCGATCGACACCGACAATGGCGACGTGCACGACCGCGGTCCCAAGTCGTCGCTGTTCGGCGGCAACAGCTACAGCATCGAGTACCACCTGCGCGTGCCCAGCCACCTGGCGGCCGATCTGCACACGATGAACGGCGGCATCGAGCTGAGCCAGCTGGACGGGGCGATCCGGTTTGCGACCACCAACGGCGGGGTGGAGCTGCGCCAGCTCTCCGGCGACGTGCAGGGGCAGACGGTGAATGGAGGACTCGACATTGCGCTGGCGGGCGACCGCTGGCAGGGCGAGGGCCTGCAGGCCAGCACGACGAATGGCGGGATCAGCCTGCGCGTGCCCAGCAACTACTCCGCGCATCTGGAAACCGGCACGGTGAACGGCGGGGTTTCCGTCGACTTCCCCGTGACCGTTCAGGGCGAGATCAAGAATCACCTGGACACCAACCTGGGCAGCGGCGGGGCGACCCTGCATCTGCAAACCGTGAACGGCGGCGTGAGCATCCGGCACGGCAGCGGGTCGGACGCCAGCAGCAGCGACTAGCGCCAGACACGGAATTCCTCCCCCCTCTCGAGAGGCCCTGCCAACCCGCAGGGCCTTTTGCTTGCGTAGTTCCGCGCCGGGAGCCGCCTGGCCCGGAACATGGGATCCCAGGAGGTCTTTTCCTGGCCGCTTGATTCCTGGCCGCTTGATGCTTCACTGCCACCTGTAACTTGCCTCTGTGGATTCGGGGGCCTTTGGGGACCCGCTTCGCATCTGGCCGAAACCGCGCTTTCCACGCAACGCGGTCCCTTTCCACACGCCCCGGACGTTCCGCTGTGAATGCGGTGGAGATTCCGTGCCCGATTCCGACGCTGCGATCCAGCTTTCCTCCTTTTGCTTTTTCACCCGACCCGGTTTTCTAAAACGCGTACCTTCCGGAGCGCCGCTCCAGTTGCCATTTCCGCCGCTCTTTCCACTTTTCCGCGCTGAACGGCTACGACTACTAGAGAAAAGGGAATTCAATATCTACGTCGTCGCCGTGGACGGCAGGGGTGCAGCAGCCTGGCGCGAAAGGGCCAGGGATGAGGCGGCCAGGAAGGCTGCGGTCAGGAGTGAAACGTGGAGCGTTTCCCCATGAGCCCCCGATCCGCAACGCGGGGCACGCCGATCCCACACTGCGTACCGCGTTTTCCAGAGAGCCATTTCTGTGGTCATGTCACTACAATGAATTGCTGGCGGAGCCTGGCTCCGTCTGGTGTACATTTGGGTCAAACTGCCTTGGGGGAGTGCCATGCCGGCTGGAGTGGAACAGGAAAAAGCGGTCCAGGGAGCAACTATGGAGATCAGCGTGAGCCGTCAGGACCTGCTGCGGGAGCTGACTGCTACGCAGAGCGTCGTGGAGCGCAAAACGACGATCCCGATTCTCTCCAATTTTCTCCTCGAAGCGGACAACGACCGGATCGTCATCACGGCGACCGATCTGGACCAGAGCATTCGCACCTCCTGCGCCGCGAAGGTGAAGAAGGCCGGCTCCTGCACGATTCCCGCGCGCAAGCTGTACGACTACATCAAGCTGCTGGGCGACGGCGACATCAGCATCAAGCTGCTCGAGAACCACTGGGTGCAGATCCGCTCCGGGCGGTCGAATACGCGCATGGTCGGCATGGCCCGCGCCAACTTCCCGCAGGTGCCTGAGTTCCCCGAGGCCAGCGTCACGAAGATCCCTGTCGCGTCGCTGCGCACGCTCATCGCTCGCACCATCTTCGCTATCTCAAACGAAGAGTCGCGCTACACGCTGAATGGCGCGCTTCTCATCCTCAAGGCCGAATCGATTGCGATGGTTGCGACGGACGGGCACCGGCTCGCGCACGTGGAGAAGACCGGCGAAAACTTCGCCGGCATTACCGGCGAGAAGAAGACGCTCATCCCGCGCAAGGCGCTGCAGGAGCTGCAGTCGCTGCTGGGCAACACCGAGGCCGAGCACGTCGAGTTCGCCGACGACGATGCGACGCTGTTCTTCCGCATCGGGCATCGCGTGCTGACCAGCCGCAAGCTCACCGGGCAGTTCCCCAACTACGAAGCGGTGATGCCGCGCGACAACAACAAGTTCGTCATCGTGCGCAGCGCCGATCTCTCGGCGTCGATCCAGCGCGTGGCGCAGTTTGCCGACGAGCGGTCGGGCGCCGTCAAGATGCGGCTCGAGCAGAACGAGGTGAAGATCACCTCGTCGTCGACCGAAGCCGGCGAGTCGGAAGACACGATCGAAACGCCGTACGCATTCGATCCCATCCTGGTGGGCTTCAACTCGGCGTATTTGATCGATTTCCTGAAGGCGATCGGCAACGAGGGCGAGGTGCGGCTGGAGTTCAAAGACGCGCAGTCGGCCGGCCAGATGCGTCCCGAAGACGCGTCCGACGACTACAAATACCGCTACATCATCATGCCGATGCGAATCTGAGGAGACTGGCCGTCCAGGGGACTTGCCGTCCAGGCAGAGGAGGCGCGCTGTGGCGCGCCTCCTTTCATTGGTGGACACAGGGGATGCCGGACGAGCCTGGCTGCTTTGCGAAGGGCTGCATGCAGCAAGCCAGCGCGTGAGACGGATCAAGGCGGCGGCTGCGCCCCACAGAGCACAAAAGAGAATCGCGAGCTGAAACGCGGGGCGCCTGTAGGGCACCATCCATCGAACCGGTTCCGTTGCGCCGGGCAGATGAACGGAGTGTGAAAAGGGTATCTGTCGACGTGCGGACAGCGGGCTGGGCATTGCGGTAAATTCTCGTTGGCCCGCCTTGACAGATACTGCCGGTTGATCGATCATCGCTGACCAGCCCAGCGATTGTTTCCAACGGCTCGCGAAACGGGGAACCGCTCTGTCCGGAGTGGTGTCTGCTCAGCCTCCGTTCATCCTTTGCGCGTGCAATGGCTGGCTCGAATGCGAGGAATCCCCCATGTCTTTCGATCTCTCCGTGGCCGGCAAGGCCCTCTCTACCGATCCCAACCTCATCAAGGATTTTCGCAACGACAAGGATCTGGCTTTTGGGCTGGACGCGACGCTCTCCGCTCTGCTCGATGGGCCGCTCTCGGGCGTGCCCGCGAGCGCGAGTTCGAGCAAAGTCTCGTTCACCAGCCCCGACGCCTCATGGAAACCGGGCGATATCAGCTTCAGCTTGTCGGGAGGGGCGACCGGCAAGTTCGATATTGTGCTCACCGGCAATCTGGTGGAGTACATGGACGGCCTCGACAATCCGAAGAAGAAGTCGGTGCCCGTGCCGCCGCACACCGCGTACACGCGGCTCACGCTCAGCTTCAGCCTCTCGGTAAAGGCCTCGGGCGCCGGCAGTTTTTCCGGGGGCGCCTTTGGGGTGAAGGGCTCGGCCGACAGCAAAGACACCTACGCCGTCACGTTCTGCAAAGTTTTCGACCCATCGGTCCTGGTGAAAGATGCGATCACGCAAACCTTTCAGGGATTCGTTTTTCCGCTGCATCCCAACAGTCTGGCGAATCTCGCCAATGGCGATTTTTTACTGTACGAGTTCGACGGCAACCTGAATCTCTCGTTCGGCGCCTTTACCGGCATCAATGACGTGCTGTATGCGGGCCAGGCATGCATCGATGTGCTGAGCGTGAAGGGATCGCCGCTGGCGACGCTGGTTCCGAAGGCGAGGCCGGACATCCGGGCGGGCGCCGAGCTCGACTTCTCGTTCCAGTACACGGCGGCCTTTGAGGCGCTGCTCTCGAAGCTGGGAACGACGGGGACCCTCCACCTCTTCCGCTCGAACCGGGTGACCACCACCACCTCGGTGCTGGCCGGGCTCACGTTCAACGGCAACGCAAGCGCGAAACTGCAGACGAAGGTGAAGAAGGTGCAGGACAGCCTGGTGGATGCCGCCGGCGGATCCACGACGAGCGCGGGTCAGGCGCTGAGCCAGGTCGTCACCTCGTCGCAGGCCGCGTCGGCGATCAGCAGCGGGATCGGCGACCTCAACGGCAAAGTCGCCGACTGGCTCAATCGGGCCAACGGGATCAAGGCCAACCTGCAGGTCGCCATCGAAACCACGAATGCGCGCACGATTCTGGCTGCCTACGACTTCGACACCAGCGCGGCGAACTTCGGTGCAGCCTGGAACGCGGCCATCAACGGGGACTTCAACGCTGCGCTCGCGACCGGCGCCGTGACTCTCGAGGTCGGCAGCGGACTCGAACACGAATACCAGCGCAAATGCTCGCTGACGATCAATCTTTTCAATCTGTGGAAATTCAGCGACTGGAACCAGTACAGCCAGAGTGTGTCGATGGTGTATGCGGGCAACGGCGTCTACCATCTGCTGGCGAACATCGGCCGCACGCAGGAAACCGATGAGCTGGGCACGATGCACAGCATCAACTTCTACTTCGCCGCCAGCGCCGACACCATCGCCGGCTCCAGCCAGGTGGCCGATCCGCAGGCCGAACTGCACATCGATCTGACGGCGCAGAAGAACGCGCATGCGGCGGAACAGATTGCCGCGCTGCTGAGGGCTGTGGGCGGGGGGCCGGCCTGCGACACGATCGCGCAGAACATGCAATTGTTCGCCACGGCGGCGCCCCAGGGCACCGTGCAGCTGCAGATCACCGTTTCAGCCGCGGCGTATCAGCAGATTCGGTGCGACACCTATGTGAACAACAAGCCGCCCGCGGGGAGCGTGTTCGACCAGAACAACTGGCAGGCCTTTGTGAGCGCGGCCGACACGCTCAACGCGTGGGCGCTGCGCAATTTTTCCGGCGCGGGCGCCAATCTGGCGTTCTTCAAAAGCTACAACGCCTGGGAGCTGATGAACCGGGAGCTGAACGGCGGCAGCGTCGCGAATCGAACGGAGTTTCCCATGGCCACGGGCTGGCCGCAGGACTTTCCCCCGATCGACGGGACGAACGACCAGGTCATCATTATCCAGTCGATGCTCGGCGCGCAGTCGTTTCTCAACGTCTGCGCGGGCCTGGTGGCGCTGGCGTCGGTGACCGATGTGGCCGCCGTCCCCACCACGTGGAACAACCTGCTCGGCCTCATCAACAACGTCGCGAAGTCGTTTGCAGTCGCGGATTTCGTTCGCCCGACAACGCTGGCCATCCTGACGCTGTGCAATTCTGCGGTCAACTCGGTGAGCGGGCCGGCCAACGCCGACACCGCGACAGGGAAATTTGCCGTGCAGCTGTCGTTGTAGAAAATCAGCGCTGTTTGCGACGCATTCACACCGAGGGAAACATCATGACGGTACCCCCGAACGAACGAACGGAGCGAATGGAAGCCGCCCTGTTCGGCTGGATCATGACGCTGCTGATGGTGCTGCTCATCCTGGTCGCGTTCTGGCTGCGCTGGGCGGGCATCAACATGAAGGTCGACCCCACCACCGTCTCCACCATCCTGGCCCCGCTGCTGCTCACCGCTCTCTTCATCGAGCGCGCCGTTGAGGTGATCATCAGCGCGTGGCGCGATGAGGGAGCCGACCAGCGGGCCAATGCCGTGAAGACCGCCAAACGCAGCGCCGCGGCCGTCGCCACTCAGGAAGCCGCCGTCGATGAGCTCACCCGCTACAAGGGGAAAACTAAACGCTATGCCCTGGCGCTGGCTCTTGTGCTCGGCGCCGCGACTGCGATCGTGGGGGTGCGCGCCCTGTGGCCCTTTGTCGACGACGCCAACGGGAAGTTCGCAGCCGCCGTGATCGTCACCGACAAGACCTCCGGCAAATCCACCGAATACGTATCCGTCGGCAATCCCATCAACGCTGACGAAAACAAAGACCTGAAGCGCGCGTTCATCACCGTCGATATCCTGCTCTCGGCCCTGTTGCTGGCCGGCGGCGCCAGCGGGATTCACTCCATCATGTCCGCCTTCACCAGCTTCTTCGATGCCACAGCGCAGAAGAATCAGCAGGCTTCCGACAAGGCCGGCGGGACGGGTACCGTCTCGTAAAAAAGGAAGCGGCCCGGGCGAGCACAGGCGCCAGGCCGCTTCTTCAACGGGGGGGTTCGCTACTCCAGCGAAAGAACGGTCTGCAGAATCCCCGGGGACAGGCCCGAGGTCCAGGTTCCGTTATCGGAGGCCGGGGTCAGGCTGCCCGAGCTGGTGACGGTGTACACCGCTGTCCCTCCGCAGCAGGGCTGGCCCACGAGGAACAGGTGGCCACTGGCATCCCAGTTCACCTGCGCCACGCCGCCGCTCAGCGCCAGGCTGCCGGTGTGCGTGAGGACGCCGTTGGCGAACCTGAACAGGTCCACGCCGCTGGTATCGCCGACGGCAAGCCACGTCCTGGTCGGATCGAAGGTATAGGCGTTCGGCATCGAGCCCAGCGTCGGCATGGTCGCTGACGTGTTCGTCGTGCTCAGCGTGCCATTCGCCGCGATGGTGTACACCGCAAACTGCGTGGCCATGAATCCATAATTGCTGTTATTCAGATCCATCAGGGCGATCACTACATGGCTGTTGTCCGGAATCGCGGCCCCCACCGGGCAATATCCCGTGCCGCTGGGCGCGGCCGGCAGATTGGGGTTGGGATTGAATTCGGTCAGCGCCCCGTTCGAGGCCCGGTTGAAGCCGGCGAAGTACACCGACGACCGGCCAGGACAATCGGAGAAGTAGGCGCGCGCGTCGTTCGTGGTAAACGGCACCTGCGGGATGGTCGGCTGGCTGGTGTCCACGCTCACGGCGTTCACCATGGTCAGCGCTCCATTCGCTCCGATGGACCACGACACGATCTTCGGCGTCGAGGTCTGCGCCCAGGAATACAGCGTCTGCTGCCCTGCATCCAGGAACACCGGCCCCTGTGCGCCCTCAGCGCCGGTGTTGGTGGTCGCGCCCTGCGCCAGCTCGCCGCTCGCGCCGATGGTATACGCGTAGATGTCGCTCTTCCCGTCGGGCAGGAACACGTAGCTCGCATTCGCCGCGATGCCGTACTCCGCGAAGTTGGGAACATCGATGACCTGGCCGTACACTTCGTTCCCGTTGGACTCGACGCCGATTTCCTGCAGCGTGGGCGTGTTGCCCTCGCCGCCGTTCAGCGGCTGGGTGGCGTTGAAGACATACGCCACGTAGCCGCTGCTGCCGCTGCCTACGGTATAGGTCACCGGATTCGACTTCACGTAATTGCCCTGCGAATCCACTTCGATGATGGTCGCGGAGTGCGAACCGGCGGGTTCGCTGACCTGCGCGTCCATGGTCGAGCCGCCGTAGTTGCCGATCTTGTTGCCGTCGATCCAGAGCTCGAGGTGATTGACGGAGCCGCTGGCGGCGGTCCCCGCGGCTTCAAATGTAACAGGAGAAGTTACAGTTGATCCGGCTGCCGGCGAGCACACGTTCACGCCCGGAGAACTGGGTCCGGAGCAGGGAACGTTTCCCCCGCCCACGGTGTAGGTCACCGGCGCCGACTTGACGTAGTTGCCGGCGGAGTCCACTTCCACCACCTGGGCGGAGTGCGAACCGGAGGGTTCGGTCAACTGCGCATCCATGGTCGATCCGCTGTAGTTGCCGATCTTCGCTCCATCGATCCAGAGTTCCAGGTGGTTCACGCTGCCGCTGGCGCCGGTGCCTGCGGCCTCAAACGTCACCGGCGAGCTGACCTCTGACCCATTGCCCGGCGAGCAGACATTCACGCCCGGGGAGCTGGGCGCCGTGCATCCACTCCCGCCGCCGGATGTGCCGACGGAGTACGTGACCGGAGTGGACTTGATGTAGTTGCCTTCGGAGTCGACCTCGATGACGGTGGCCGTGTGCGATCCAGCAGCCTCGTTCACGCTCGCGTTCATGGTGGATCCGGAGTAGTTGCCGATTTTCGTGCCATCGATCCAGAGTTCCAGGTGATTCACGCTGCCGCCGGCGCCGGTCGCGGCGGCCTGGAACGTGACCGGCGAGGAGGCCGTTTCTCCCTGCGTGGGCGAGCACACATTCACGCCGGGACTGCTGGGCGCGTAGCACCCATCGTAAGTGGCTCCCGCGCCCACAGTAGCGCCGTTGGCGCCAACCACCTCCGCGGTGACCACTTCACCGGGAGCGATATTCAGCCTGGCGTCGAACTCGTCGGAGAGGACCTGATAGACCTTCTTCCCGCCGACCCACAATTCCATGCGCCGGACCGGTTCGACGGCGGCGCGGCCGGAGCCCTTCACTTCGGTTTCATTGCCCGTCTTCGACCCGCCGCAGAAGCTGACGCCAGGGTGGGTTGGATAGGCGCACAGGCCCTGCGGATTATCGTTCTGCACCACGTAGAAGTCGTTCGGGATGCCCGGATCCGACTGGCTGTTGGGAGCGGCGAAACCCATGGCATCGGAGCCGGAGAAAAATCCGAAACCGAGCTGGAGAGCGCCGCCGGGCAGCGATGAGTAGGTGCCCTGACTGGTAAAGGTGCGATTGCCGTTGCCGGTGAAGACGGCGACGCCGGTGTTTTCGGCAAGCAGGATGTCACGATTGCCGTCGCCGTTGATGTCGGTGACGCCGACCGAGTTGACGCCCGAGGCGGAGGTGAGCGTGCTGCTCGTGAAGGTGTTGTTGCCGTTCGAGTAATAAAGCATGACCGGCATGCTGGAGCAGCAATCCTCGATGATTTGCGTGGTCCACGCGATCAGATCGCTCTTCCCGTCCAGATCGAGGTCGGCCGACGTGACGTACGCGAGGTTGTACGAGGAGCCCTCGAGGCCGCCCGCCGGATGCTTCGCGCTGAAGACGCCCGTGCCCGTATTCAGGGCGCTCTCGATGTAGTCCGTCGATCCGCTGGCGGAGTTCTGCTCCACCCACGCGATGTCCGGCCGGCCGTCGGCGTTGAAGTCGCCGACGGTCAGCGAGGTGGTTTGCGCGCCGGCGGCCGTCGTGTCGATGGGCACCGTCTTCTCGGTGAAGCTGCCCTTGCCATTGTTGAAGAGCATGACCAGGTTGCCGCCGTAGGTCAGCGCGGCGAGGTCCTGCGTGTTGTTGACGTCGAAGTCGGCCTCGACCAGGGAATTGTAGGCGTCAGAGCCGGTCTCGGGCAGGTTGATGGTCACCGGCGCCTGAAACGTGCCGTCACCCTTTCCGTACAGCATGGTGATCGAGCCGTTCCCGAGCACCGCGATGTCGAGCTTGCCGTCGCCATTGAAGTCAGAGACGACGACCTGCTGTTCTACATCGAGAAACGATCCGCCCATGGGCGTGGCCGCCAGTTTGACCGGCGGCTTCAGGTTGCCGCTGCCATCGTTCATGTAGAGATAAAGGCTGGAGGTCGCATTGCAGGTGCTGCCGGTACAGGTGGAGGTGGAGACAGCCAGCACGTCGGCGTAGCCGTCGCCGTTGAAGTCGGCAAGATGAGAGAAGGGCGCAGCGAGCGCCACGCCGTTGTTGCTCGGCGTTGTGTAGGGCTGGTATTGAAAATTGGTTTGGGAGAAGGCGGGGAGGGCGGAAACGAGCGCCGCCCCCAACAGGCAGACAAAACGGCTGGCGCGCATACGAGAGTACCTCGTGGGGGATGCAGAACTGTGCCAGTGCCGTAATCGGTCGCGTGCGATGCACGTGGCAAAGTGATTAAGTGCACGGGAAGGGCCACTGTGGAGGCGGGGATTCGCGTGCTCGACAGCGGGGGGGCGCACCGGGATGCGCAAGGCTTTGCTCTGTGCAGGGAATTGCCACGTCGAATGCAGGCTTTTGCCTGATGCACCCCGCCTTGCGTAGAGTGGAATTCTCGCGCGTCGCCACAGGGCGGCCGCGGAGGTTTCAATGCCAGCACTGGCTCGCCATGCCGTGTCCGCTGTGCGCATTGCCTGCCGCCGGCTCGGCCAGGCGCCTGGCTTCTCGCTCACCATCATCCTGACCCTTGCGCTCGGCATCGGGGCCACCACTGCCATGTTTTCGCTGGTGGAAGGCGTGCTGCTGCGCCCGCTGCCCTTCCGCGATCCTGGGCGGCTGGTCATGGTCGGCGATCGTCTCGGCAACACCCGCAACATGCCCATTACCGCGCGGGAAATCCACACTTACAGCACGGCGAGCACCGCCTTTTCGTCGATGGGCGCCTACACGTTCGCCAGCTTTGAGAAGACCGGGGGCGCCGTCGCTGAGCTGATCCCTGGCGCGCGCATCAGCGGCAGCCTGTTTCCCACGTTAGGTGTCGCGCCCATCGTCGGCCGCGTTTTTACGCAGCAGGAAGACGACGCGCACGCGCCGCTGGCGGTCATCAGCTACGCGTGCTGGCTCAATCGCTACCACCGCGACCCCGGTGTCCCCGGGACGGCGATCACGCTCGATGGCCGCGCGTACACCATCCTCGGCGTGATGCCGCGGAGCTTTGAATTTCCCCTCCAGGCTGGGCGTATCGGCCAGGCGGAGATGTGGGTGCCGCTGAGCCTCACGGCGGATGAGCTCTCCGACGCCAACACCGGCCTGTTCGGCTTTCACATCGTGGCGCGCGTGAAAGACGGCGTGAGCCTCGCGCAGGCCGCCCAGGATGCCGAGCGCGTGTCGCACCAGGTGATGCGGGAATATCCCGCCAATATGGCGTACATCCGCATTCGCGGCGAGGCCCGCCCGCTGCGCGACACGCTGGTGGACGATGCGCGCCCGTTGTTGCGCACGCTGTTTCTGGCGGTGTCCATCGTGCTGCTGATCGCCTGCGCCAACGTGGCCGTGCTTCTGCTGGTGCGGGCGCTGCGCCGCCGCCGCGAGCACGCCGTGCGGCTGGCGCTGGGCGCTCCCGCTCGCGCCATCCTGCGCGAAGCTATGCTGGAGGGGGTCCTGCTCAGCCTTTCCGGGGGGCTGCTGGGCCTCGCTCTCGCCGCTGGCACCCTTCGCGCCGGCGTCCACCTCCTGCCCGAATCCATGCCGCGGATCGACAGCATCGCGATCGATCCGGCCGTCGCCCTGTTCGCGCTGGGCCTGGCGGTGGCCACCGGCATTGCCTGCAGCCTCGCGCCGGCCTGGGCTGCTCTGCGCGCCAATCTGCTGGAGACGCTGCGCAGCGACAGCCGCACCGGCACGGGCAGCGTCCGCCAGGGATGGCTGCGCTCCACGCTCATCGTGGCGGAGATCGCCATCGCGCTGGTGCTGCTCACCATGTCCGGGGCGTTTCTGCGCAGCTACCAGAAGATGCTGGCCATCGATCCCGGCTACCAGGCGGCGCATGTGCTGGCCGCCGGCTATCAGCTTGCGGCCGAGCACTCCACCAGCGACGCTGCGATCGTGAACTTCAACCACGAGGTGCTGCGCCGCCTGGCGGATCAGCCTTCGGTTGTCGCGGTGGCGCTGGCGAACACGCTGCCGGCCTCCGGCAACTTCTCCGCCAGCGCCTACACCGTCGAGGGTGTGCCCCTCGCGGCCTGGAAGCTGAAGTTTTCCCCGTTCACACTCATCGACGGCGATTATTTCCGCGCGCTGAGCATTCGCCTGATTGCGGGCCGCTTTTTCAACGAGCGCGATCGCGCCGACACGCCGCTCGTGACGATCGTCAATCAGACCATGGCGCAGGAATACTGGCCCGGGCAAAGCGCGCTGGGCAAACGCCTCCACATCGGCAATCCGAAGAAGGGACTGCCGTGGGCTACGGTCGTCGGGGTGGTGGCCGACACGAAGCCTGGCTCCCCCGACGAACCGCCCGACGACCAGTTGTACATGCCGGTGGAGCAGCCTGCCGTGCTGAACGGACCCACGACGCCCGCTCAACTCACCATGCCCACCAGCGGCTTCCTTGCGCTGCGCTCGACGCTGCCGCCCGAGCAGATGATGCGCACACTGCGCTCAGTCGTCGCCGGCATCGATCCGCAGCTCGTGCTCGATCCGGTGCAGCCGATGGCGGAATCGGTGTCGAACATCGAAGCGCCGCGCCGCTTCAACACGCGGCTGATCTCAGGATTTGCTTTGGCGGCGCTGTTGCTGGCCGCGATGGGCATCTACGCGGTGATGGCGTTCAGCGTCTCGCTGCGCACGCAGGAGATTGCCATCCGCATGGCGGTCGGCGCGCAGCGCAGCGGGATTGCGCGGCTCATTCTGGGCTCCGGCGCGAAGATCGCGCTGCTGGGCTGTGGACTGGGGATTGTCGGCTCGATCGCGATCGCGCGTCTGGTGCGCGCGTTCCTGTTCGGCGTGAGCGCCACCGATCCGGTGATTTACTTAGGAAGCGTCGCCGTGATGCTGGCACTGGCGCTGGCGGCCTCCGCGCTGCCGGCGTGGCGCGCCGCGGCAGCCGATCCGGCGCGGTCGCTGCGCTCCGCGTAGAGGAGGCGGACCTGCTTCCATCGGGCAGAGGAAGATTACTTCTGGACGGAGAGCGCCTGGACGACTGCTTCGGCGTTGGGCTGCGACTGTTTCAGGTATTCGCTCACGCGCGTGCGCTCCTCCACTTCGAGCAGGGGGATCAGCGCCAGCATGCGGCGCATGGTGGTGGCGACATCGTCGACCAGATTCATAACGCGGATGGCTTCGCCGGACAGGGGCATAGACCTCAGTTGACCTCAACGCTATTTTCGTTCACGGCAGGGACTCCGGTAAAGCCGCGCATTTTCACGGATGATTCCAGATCCCGGGCGCAGGGCTCACGAATCCATGCCGGACCTCTGATCTCTAAACCCGAACCCCTGCATGCTCGTCCCTCGTTTCGGCCAGGTAGATCTTCACGTAGTCCAGATAATTCCGCGCGTACGTCAGGATGTCTTCGCGATCGTCGGAAGTGAGGTCGCGCCGCACTTGGCCCGGCACGCCTGCCACCAGCGAGCGCGGCGGCACGATCATGCCTTCCGGAATGACGGCGCCGGCCGCGACGATGGAGCCCTCGCCGATGCGCGCGTTGTTCAGGATGGTCGAGCCGATGCCGATCAGGCACACGTCCTCGATGACGCATCCGTGCACGGTCGCGTTGTGGCCGATCGTGACCCAGTCGCCGACGATCACCGGATATTTGTAGCGCATACCGTGCAGCACCGCACAGTCCTGCACATTGGAGTGCGCGCCGATCCGGATGGAATGCACGTCGCCGCGCACGACGGCGTTCATCCACACGCTGGCGTGCTCCCCCAGTTCCACATCGCCGATCACCTGCGAGGAGGGATCGATGTAGCATGAGGCCGGAATGATGGGCGTTTTCCCCTGATACGGCCGAATCATGGCAATAGTGTAGCCCGGCGCGCCTGAGACATTGCTGTGCCTTGATATCCTCAAAACAACGATGCCGGATGACGTCATTCCACCGCTCGGAGGCACCTCCGAGCCTGAACTCGACCGCGCCTTTGCCGCCGTGGCCGCGGAGGTTGAATCCTCGGCGCAGGCGCTCCGCACGCCGGACGATCGTGAGCAATTTCGCCTCGCCTGGCTGGGCCGCAAGCAGGGCCGGCTGAAGCTCATCTCCGATGCGTGGCTGAAGTCGGCTCCGGCTGACGCCAAAAAGCTGATCGGCCAGCGCTTCAACACGCTCAAGACGCTGATCGAAGCGCGGCTCGAGCAGGTCGATGCCGCCACGCCCGCGGCGCAACTGGATGCCGAGGCGATCGACATCACCCTGCCCGGCACGGCGCATCGCCCGGGGGCGGAGCACCCGATCGTGAAGGCCTGGAATGAGCTGGTCGCGATCTTCGGCCGCATGGGCTACTCGGTTGGCGTGGGGCCC
>DATDHZ010000066.1:0-7324 GCA_036521315.1 Acidobacteriaceae bacterium | reverse complement strand
GGCAAGTGTAGCTCCTCGATGGGAAATGTTCCATGAGGTCATTATCTCAAGGAGGTGTTGGCCGAGGTATATATACCTCGGCCAACACCTCCTTGAGATAATGACCTCATGGAACATTTCCCATCGAGGAGCTACACTTGCCCCGCGACCCCGGCCTAGAAGAACTCGTAAAATCCAGCCTACACAACACCCGCGGCCTCTCCGAGAAAGCCATGTTCGGAGGATGGGCATATCTGCTCCATGGCAATCTGCTCATCGGAGCGCGCCGCGGCAGCCTGCTCCTGCGCGTCGGCAAGGACAACGAAGCCTGGGCCAACCAGATCCCCGGCGTCGCCACCGCCATCATGGGCGGCCGCCGCATGTCAGGCTGGATCCGCGCCACCCCCGAAGCCTACGGCAACGACGCACTTCGTCAAAAGCTCATCGACGCAGCCCTCGCCTTCACCGGCGCACTTCCCCAAAAGAAGCCAACCTCCAGGAAAGGAGAGTGACGATGAAAACGGAATTGCTGCGATTCAACGGCGCTGTGGAGCGGGATCCCGCCATCGACGCGTGGATGAAATCGCATGAAGGCGAATTGGGAGCCATCGCGCATCATTGGTTCGACGTGATGCGAAAATGCGGGGACGAAGTTCGAGAGCTCTTGCATGACGGCTGTCCGGTGGCATGTCTGGGAGACACGCCCTTCGGTTACGTTAATGTATTTACCTCACACGTAAACGTGGGCTTCTTTCAAGGTGCGGCGCTGCCGGATCCGGCGCGCTTGCTCGAAGGCACCGGCAAATTCATGCGCCATGTAAAGCTGAAACCGGGAATGCTCACAAACGCCGCAGCGCTAACCAAACTCATCGATACGGCATTCTGGGATATGAAGTCGCGCGTCGAAAACGGTTAGGCGGCCGGGTGCGCCGGCACAGCAAGGTAACTCCATTGCGGGAACCAGCGCAAAAACCTGCCAAATCACCCCACTCAATTCGCTACATTAAAAATAGAGATCGAACCTCCACCAGGAGGATCGAAATACCAACAAGCCACCATAAGCCCGAATCGAATATTCGCGGCACTCCAGCCCCCAAGAGCGTATGGTTGAGATAGCAGCTTCCTCCTCGCCTTCAGCTCTCTTTGCTCGCTCCAGACGATCACCTTTCAAGCACGCAAAAGACGATTGGAGACGCCGTGACCCTCATCAAGAAAGCTGATGTAGAGAAATACTTCGCCGCAAAGGCGAGGAAACGCCACACTTCTATTGCTTCTACTTTGAGTGCGAACTCTTCCAGACGATATAGCTCATCAACAAGGCCCATTGCGACGCCTGCACCTACAGACGCCGTGGCTCCGACGTTGACGCTTAAGTCAGCGTAGTGCGGCGCTGGTCCATCTATCTACGTACGGACAGGGACGTCAGTTGCCTGACGATATCTAGGCTGCGCGACACCCCTTCGGAACTCCCGCTTCCGCGTGATCCCCGGCACCCGAATCCACCATCGTCTTCCGCCCCCATCCACGAAGCTAGGTAACGTGACAAAAGCAGCCCCTGCACCCGCCGGTAATGGTCAGATCGTTGCACCA
Source organism: Acidobacteriaceae bacterium (assembly GCA_036521315.1). Lineage (GTDB taxonomy): Bacteria > Acidobacteriota > Terriglobia > Terriglobales > Acidobacteriaceae > Palsa-343. The sequence goes on along the minus strand of DATDHZ010000066.1, from coordinate 5,755 downwards.
TCCGATTCTGATCCCACGCGTTCTTTCAACATGATCCTGAATGAGTGGCGCATCACCAGGGCCACAATCGAAACCGAGATGCTGCGCCTGGTAGCCCTGCTCTCGATCCAGTCCAGATCGACAACCGCGCATGCCGGCGTTTCCCGGCACGAAGTAAAGGCTTCGAACATGGCCTTGCAAGGCGCCATAAATGCCGTTACTGCAATCTCTAAGACGTCGTGACTGGATCGGACGTATCAAACGAAGATAGAAAAGCAGTCCGGCAAACACAGCGCACAGTCGAGAACGACAAGCATCCCCACCCCAGTAGCAACACAAAACTCCCATCACGAACCACATCAGTAATGCGTCAGTAGTAGCATCGCCATCCGCGCTCCCGCATGGTCGAATAGCATCATGAGCCGAGACGAGTGGCGCATCACCAGCGCCGCAATCGAAATGGAGATGGAGCGCATCGCGGGCCTGCTGCAGAAATCCACGCAGTTCCACTCCCGCACTAGCGCCCCGCACACATTGCACCAGCGTCACGAGACCAAAGCCGCCCCGGAGATTTCTTCAGAGCTCGTTCCAGATCTCGAGTATCGGCGCTAACTGCCGTCACCCGGCCCAGGTCTCCCACCCGCCGCCACCGCATGCGACCGGTGCAGCAACTTAAGCGTCAGCGCAATCCCCGCACCCGAACCCACCACCGTCTTCCGCCCGCATCGCGGACACACCGCCGTCTCCCCCGCCCAGCCCGCAATCTCCTCCGGCCGGTAAATCTGCTCGCAGTAGAGACACCCGCACACCTCGCTCCGTGAGATTTCACCCCGGTTCTGCCGCGTGTGTTCGAGCAGCAGATAGCCATCCACAAACAAGCCCGCATCCTGCGCATCGCCACACGCGCGTAAGCGCCCATGCCGCCGGAAGACAGCCGGCCATCCCCACAGCCGCCACAGCGCCGCCCCCACAATCCCGATCGATACCGCATTCACCCAGCTCTGAGTCAGAACCATAAGCTCCGCCTCCGAATACTTAGGGTGCAGAATCGCCCCCCGGGCCGCCCGGTGACAAGCAAACTCTTGGCGCTATTCCCCATCTGGGAAAAAATGTCCGCTCCTCAAAATTCGTAACCAGATTTGTGCCAAATCACTCCACTCGATTCCCTATACTGGAAATAGATCAACCTCCATCAGTAGGAATCGAAACACCAAAAGCCACCATCGCGGTGGCTTTTTAGTTTTGCGGACTGCGTTTCGCCGTCAGCGATTCGACAATCAGCCTCTTGCCGACTTGCTAACTTCAATGGCTGGACGAATTTAGCCGTAACCCTTTTAGAAAGACGAATTTGATGTTCGGAAGGCCCTGCAACCTATTGATTCGGAACCAGATATACCGCGCCCTCCCGCACCGGGAGGGGGAGGGGCCCCCCGACATCACTACCGGCCACTACCGTTTTCAGCTTCTCCAGAAAGAGATCTCCGCAGCGAACTTCACTTGCGTCGCAGAACCCTCAGTGGTCGGCAGGCCCGCGCACTCCGCGCCATCCAGAGCTCCCCATTCCCCAGCCGCGCCCCCTTCACCGAGAGCGTCACCGCACCCCGCATCCCACCCGTATAGCCAAATTCCATCGTGTACTTCTGCCCCGGATAGAACAGCCCGCTCTCCGTATGGCAGATCGAGTCCCGCGCCTTCCCCGCCATCGCCGGCGAACAACCCAGGCTCACTTGCTGGATCGGCACCTTGCCCTTGTTCATGAAGGAAAGCTCGATGCTGTCGCGGCCCACATGACCGCTCACCAGCAGCACCGGGCAGGGAATCGAAGGATGCATCGGCTGCGCCCCTAGCTGAAGCGCAGCCGCCATCATCGCCATCATCAACGTCGCAATTCTCATCCCATCGATTCTGCCACGAAGTTCCGAAACGGCACTCCCGCGTCCTTCCCCAGCGATCGCGACTGCATCGTCTTGAGCGGGAACGGAAACAATCGGAAGCGTAGAATGAAGATAGCGTCAGGCCGTTTCCGGCGTTTGAAGGCAGGCCAGCACATGGCCAAAACAAATCATCTGTACCTCGTCTTTCCCCGTTCCAGCTTCCAGCCTCGCCCCGATTTCCAGCACCGGCATAACAACAATGGAACGTGTGACTCGATATGCCTCCGGTGCTTCCGAACCATAGCTTCCACCCGATATGAGGATTGGCTCGCGCACGAGGAAAATACCCATGCCTGCACCCTGCTAGACCTGCAAGTATGGATGTCCGATCGCGCCGAATACCGGATCTGATCACCCCATCCCCGGCCACTTGCTCGCACACCGCGCGTAGAGTCAATAGAGCGCCTGAAGCAATGCAGCGCAGAAAATGAGGCCGTCCTGGCCACCCCGTTTCCCCCCGCCTCCGGATTCAACCCCCGGTTCGCCTTCCAGCACACCGCCAACCACGACGGCACCAGCGACTCGATATGTCTTCGCTGCCACACCATCGTCGCCTCGTCGCACAACGAGTATTCGCTCGAACAGGCGGAACGGGCCCACGTGTGCACCGAGCCGGATCCACCCCCTGCTCCCTCCGAACAACCCTAGGCGAGATAGCGCAAACAGAGGCAGCCGCCTCCAATGGAAGCGGCTGCGGCAATGCGAGTGAATGCATCTAGCTCTGCGAAGCGTGCACCTCTACTTGATGCTTCGTCTCGGTCACGTTGCGCTCGTTCTGCGCAACCTCGATGCACTCCTCCAGAATGTCGAGCGCCACATCGACCTCACCCTGCTTCACCACCAGCGGCGGCGCGAGCCGAATAGACGTCTCGCCGCAACCCAGAATCAGAAGACCGCGCTCGAATACCAGATCCACGATGCGGTCGCGCAACTGCGGGGCCACCTCGCGCGTCTTCTGGTCCTTCACGATCTCGACTCCAATCATCAGGCCGCGTCCACGCACATCACCCACGATCGGATGTTTCGCGATCCAGCCACGCAGCCGCGATATCGTCGCTTCGCCCACCTTTGCGGCGTTTGCGATGCCCTCGCGTTCAAGCACATCCATGGTGGCCAATGCGGCGGCAATCGCCACCGGGTTTCCCCCGAAGGTCGACGCGTGCGATCCCGGCTTCCAGTCCATGATCTCGGCACGCGTCATGCAGATGCCCAGCGGCATTCCCGACGCGATGCCCTTCGCCATGCACACCATATCCGGCTCCACCCCGGTGTGCTGGATCGCCCACCACTTGCCGGTGCGTCCCGAACCCGACTGCACCTCATCCGCCACCAGCAGGATCCCGTGACGGTCACATATCCGGCGCAGCTCCTGCATGAACACCGCGGGCGCCACCACGTACCCGCCCTCGCCCTGAATCGGCTCCACGAAGATGGCGGCCACCTCCTCCGGCGGCAGCATGGTCTTAAAGAGCTTCTCCTCGATATACCGCGCGCATCCCAGTGCGAAGGTTTCCTGCTCCTGCGCAGTGCCATTGGGACATCCGCGATAGGCATACGGATACTGAATGTGCGTCACGCCCGGCACCAGGGGCGCGAACCGCCGCTTCTGCTGCGGCTTGGAAGCGGTGAGTGAGAGTGCGCCCATGGTGCGGCCGTGGAAGGCGCCGAAGAAGGCGATGATGTTCTGGCGGCCGGTGTGGTAACGGGCCAGCTTCAGCGCGCACTCGACGGCTTCCGCACCTGAGTTGCCGTAGTAGAAGCGGTGCGGCCCCGGCATCGGCGCGATGGCGGACAACCGTTCCGCCAGGGTGACCATGCCTTCGTAGTAGAAGTCGGTACCGGACATGTGGATCAACTCGCCGGCCTGCTGCTGAATGGCCTTCACCACCTCCGGATGGCAATGGCCGGTGGAGGTGACAGCGATGCCGGCGGCGAAGTCGAGGAATTCGTTGCCGTCCACGTCTTCGATCCGCGTGCCCCGGCCGCGTTTGGCAACCAGCGGATAGCTGCGCGTGTAGGAGGGGGAAATCCAGCGGTCGTCAGCCTCGACAATCGCGCGGGCTTTGGGTCCCGGCAACGATCCGGAGATGCGAGGGGCGAACTCGGAGGCGTGTGTCTTGCTCTGAACTGGACGCTGGGCGATGCCGTTGTTAGGCATGATGGAAGCTCCTCCTCTGTGCGAGAGGTATGACAGATTGTGGCGAAGGAAGGTGTCCCGGGCTCGAGTTGCGGCGTCAGAAGCCGGGATCAGAAAGCCGGCGAAGGCGAGGGTTAGTCGCCCGCGAAGAGGCGAGGTCGCGTCGCAGAGGGCAATACCTGCGATGCCACGCGTGAGAACCGCGGGCGGAGCGCAACGGAATGGAGCGAAGTATGCCGCATCTGCTTTACTTTCTAGGGCTAAGGATAGCACAGCGTAAGCATTGCCTGTATGGGACCGCAGGCGGGTGTGGGGCTTCGGCAGGGTTGTATGGACCGGTGCCTCTGTACGATAGCCTACAGACTATCGGGAAGCGTGCTTCTTATTCTCAACAAACTAGTTGGACAAGACCGCGACCATAGGGTTCAGCTCTTTTGCGAGAAGAGCGGCAGGACCGCTCGTCTTATGAACGCTTGATCTTGCAATACATTGTTCTGGGAGCTATTGAGTGAACTTGTTGCTGGAAGCGGTTCCCGAGGCCGAGCGCCGCCGGTTGGCGCCATTTCTCGAATCCGTGACGCTCGATATGAAACATGTCATGGTCGAGGCGGGAGAGCCGATCCGGCACGTCTACTTTCCAAGCGGTTCCGTGGCCTCGAGCGTGTACACCATGCGCGATGGCTCGACGGTGGAGACAGCGATCACCGGCCGGGAGGGGATTGTCGGCGTCCACGTCTGGCTGCGTCAGAGTGTCGCTGTCACGCGCACCTTTATCCAGGTTCCCGGCGAATGCATGCGGATGCGCAGCGATGTCTTTCTCAGCGAGGTGGTCGATGCGAAGTCTCCGCTCAATGACCTGATCGCCGAATACGTGAGCGCGTATCTCTCGCTGACCGCCATTACCTCGGCCTGCAATCGCATCCATCGCATTGAGGAGCGGCTTTGCCGCTGGCTCAAGATGGTGCACAACCGGGTGGACGGCGATGAGTTTCCGGTACGACACGAGTTTCTTGCCTACATGCTTGGGGTGCACCGGCCCAGCGTTTCGATTGCGGCCGCGATACTGCGCAGGGCGGGGCTTATCCGCTACGAGTATGGACACCTGACGGTGCTGGATGCCAAGGGACTCGAAGCAGGCGCATGCGAGTGCTACTCGGCGATGGAACTGGAGTTCGAGCGCAGGTTCGGCCGGCAACTGCGGAAATAATTCGTAGATTCCTTTCTGTCTGAAGGATGCGCGGCCAAGGCTTGCCGTGACTCCATATCCCTATCCGGGGACATAGGGAATCCCGATGTTCCTGTGTTGCCCGGGAACCGGAAATTGTCGTTTTGGTCACTCCCTTTGACATTCTACCGGAAGCGCCATACTATCACCTAGAATGTCTACCAAAGAACAAAGAGAACGCATCGAGTTGCTCCAGGGCACCCTGGATCTCCTGATTCTCCGCACGCTGCTTCTTGGCCCGATGCACGGCCACGCCATTGCCAAGGCTATCGAATTCAGATCCGACGATGTGCTGCAAGTTGAACAGGGCTCCCTCTATCCAGCGCTGCATCGGCTCATCAAACGGCGATGGATATCGGTCGAAGAAGGAACCTCAGAGAATAATCGCCGCGCGAAGTTCTACGGGTTGACGGCCAAGGGACGGCAGCAACTGACGGTTGAGACCAATAAGTGGGACGCGATGGTAGGGGCGATCGCGCG
>DATDHZ010000065.1:0-175579 GCA_036521315.1 Acidobacteriaceae bacterium | reverse complement strand
GCGTATTTAAGAGTTCCTCTTTTCCTTGCCGGCATCGCGTTCTTGATTGGGACGTTCAGATGCGCTCGTTCAAACGGGCGCGGCACAATGATCGCCATCGGTGTGATGATGGTGCTCTTTTTTCAAGCGGCAAGACTTGCGCTCGTAGCATTTGATCCTTACCTCTCATCGCGACCGTTGGCCGAAGCGCTGCTACGTTCGCCGTCTGGAAAGCTGATCGTCGATCACCACTACTACACGTTCTCGTCCATCGCCTGGTACACCGGTCGCAACGAACTGCTGCTCAACGGACGCTGGAATAATTTCGAATACGGGTCGAATGCGCCAGACGTGCCGGATGTGTTTCTGGACGATGCGAAGCTGGCACAGCTATGGAGGCAGCCGCAGAGGTACTACCTGGTTGCGAAAGACGACCAGATACCGCGCTTCGACAGTCTCCTGGGCGCGTCGCATGTGCAGCAATTGTTGAGCAGCGGCGGAAAGGTGCTGCTGACGAACCACGCGGAGTGAGCGGCTGGCGGTCAGCAGTCAGGGGTTGGCAGGTAGCGGCCCGCGCGCGGTGAAGGTCTAGGTTTCGACGGTCAGGGGAACGGCCTTCGGTTGGATGGCCGCGGCGGAGCTTATGTTCCAGCGCTTCATCCAGAGGAAGAGGGTCATCAGGCCCCAAAGATGGTAGCCCACGTTGATCTTGCGGGTCATGTGGAGCTCGGTCAGCTTCCAGATGCGGTCGAAACCGAAGAAGTCGCCGTGCTCGCCGCGCGCCCACTGGAAGGTCTCCATGAGCAGGTGGCGAAGGGGCCCGCGGAACCACTCGTGCGCAGGGATGTCGAAGCCGATCTTGCTGCGGCGGAGAATCGAGGGCGTCAGGTGCGGCTGCATCAGGTCGCGCAGGATGACCTTTTGCCGCACGCCTCGAATCTTGAACTCGCTGGGCAGCGTCGCGGCGAATTCAAGAATGCGATGATCCAGGAAGGGCGGCCGCACTTCGATGGAGTGGGCCATGCTCATGCGGTCGGACTTCACGAGGATGTCGTCGGCCAGGTAGTACTTCTGGTCGAAAGCCAGATACGGCGCGATACCGTCGCCGGGCAGTGACGTGCGCAGTTCGCCCAGCATATCGAGCAGGCTGCCGGGAAGAGGCGCGGTAACTAAATCGGCTTTTTCACCTTCAGAGAAAGTGCCGTTCCAGAAGACGTGGGACTGCTCCGGCGGCAGCAGGCTGCCCTGCAGCAAGCGCTTCAGCTTGTATTCGAGGCTGATCTTCTCGTTGGAGGCAGGCCACAGGCTTAGAGAGCGCAGCGCGAGGCGAATTGCAGGGCGGGGCAGGTGGCGCAGCGAGTGCGCGATGCGATTGGCGCGATAGGTGAGGTAGCCGCCGAAGACCTCGTCCGCGCCTTCGCCGCTAAACGCCACGGTGACGCCGGTTCGGCAGAGCTTCGAGAGGAACCACACGGGCAAAGCCCCTGCATCGGCGCTGGGCTCATCGGAGTAGTAGGCGAGCTCGCCAATGGCGCCTTCGAAATCGAGATCGGGGTTGAGGTCGAGCTGCTCGTGGCGCGTGCCGTAATGCGCAACCATCTCGCGGATATACGGGGTCTCATCGAAGCTGTGCCCGCGGAACGAAATGGAATAGGTGCGCAGAGGAGCGCTGGAAACTTGCGCGGTGTAGTGCAGAATGGTGCTGGAATCGAGACCGCCGCTGAGCCACACGCCGAGCGGAACGTCGGACATCATGTGCTCGTCGACAGAGGAGCGCAAGAGCCGATCCAGCTCAGCCTTCGCGTCTTCCAAGGACCAGTTGGCGGAAGAGAATTCGGGAATTTGCCAGTAGCTTTCGCGGCGAACCCGGCCGTTCTGCCATTCGAGCCAGGAACCGGGAGGCAGCTTCTGGATGCCATCGACCAGGGTCCACGGCGAGGGCACGTAGTTCAGCGAAAGATAGGCATCGAGGCCATCGAGGCTGAGGCGGCGCTCGACTTCAGGATGGATCAGAATGCCTTTGAGTTCGGAGCTGAAAAGGACGTCGCCGTCGCGGTCTACGACGTAGAGCGGCTTGATGCCGACGCGGTCGCGGGCGAGGATCAGGCGGCGGCGGGAATTGCACCACAGGGCGACGGCAAACATGCCGCGCAGACGTGCGAAGCAGGCGGTGTCCCACTCGAGGAAGGCGTGGAGAACGGTTTCCGTATCGCAGTGGGTGCGGAACGCGTGGCCGCGCTCCTCCAGTTCCCTGCGGACCTCGAGATGGTTGTAAATTTCGCCGTTGAAGACAACAACTGTATCGCGGTCGGCCGAATAGATGGGCTGGTCGCCGCCGGTCAGGTCGATGATCTTGAGACGGGTCGCGCCAAGGCTACAACTGGACGACCGGTAGACGCCCTGCTGATCGGGCCCGCGGTGGAACAGCGTCTCCGTTGCCTGCGCGATGCGCTCTGAACCAGGATTCCAACCCTTGGTTGTGAATCCGACTATGCCGCACAAATTCTGTCAGCCTCTTTGGAGAGAAGTGCCCGACTTCCTCGAAAATGGGCGGATATTTCCTTTATGAATCGTAACATAGCGCGATCTGCGGGCCGGGTGACCGGAACGATGCGCGGGGTTGCCTCATTGCAGCCAGTTTTCGCCTGCTGTAGCTATTCGTAACGCAGGGATTCGATGGGATCGAGACGCGCCGCACGGTTCGCCGGCAACGTGCCGAAGACCACGCCCACCGCGGTGGATGCCGCGAGGCCCACCAGGGCCGACCACCCGGAGACGGGCACATGATACTCGGTGAAAAAGCGGATAGAGAAGGGGATGGCCAGGCCGATGACCGTGCCGATGATGCCGCCGAAGAGCGATACGAAGATGGCCTCCATCAGGAACTGGAGGTGAATTTCGCGAGAGGTGGCGCCGAGGGCTTTGCGAATACCGACTTCGCGGGTGCGCGCGCGCACTGTGGCCAGCATGATGTTCATGATGCCCACACCGCCAACGGCCAGCGTGACCGCGGAGACCAGCAGCAACATGATGGTGAGCGCATTGACTACCTTGCCGGCCATCACAAGCAGCGCCGTCATGGTGGTGGCTTTGTAGACGGAATTCGGCAGGTGCCGCGTGTGGATCACGTCCCTGATTTGGCCGGCAGCGTTCTCCACATCGGCCTGATCGCGGACGGTGAAATAGATGTCGTTCACGTTGTCGGTACCGATGAAGTAGCGGCCCACGGAATAGGGAATGAGGATGGTCTGGTTGGCAATCTCGGTTTCCCCAAAGGTCTCGACGCCCTCTCGGAACGTGCCGATGACCGTAAAGGGAACGCCGCTGATCTGGAAGCTTCGGCCGATGGCAGCCGAGGAACTGCCGAACATCTCCTGCGCGAATGGCTCAGTAATATCAGCTACTTTGGCGTGAGTGGTCTCGTCTTCGTCGTCAAAAAAGCGGCCATCGATCGGGAGCAAATTGCGAATCTGGCGATACGGCGGCTCGACTCCGAGAACGAGAACCTCTTTGACGATGCCGCTGCCGACCCCGATCCGCTGATGCAACGTGAGCACAACTGACGAAGCGGCCACGGCAGGGACGCGCGAAGCCACGGCGTTCTCGTCTTCGTAGCGCAGGAAGTCGGTCTGGTTGTTGACGACTGCGCCGGAGCCGCTGCCGGCGTAGCTGATCTCCACCAGGTTCGTGCCGATAGCCTGGATTTCCCGCAGTATGTATTCGCGGCCCGTGGCCGAAACCGCGACCACAAGAATGACCGACGCAGTGCCGATGACCATGCCCAATGCGGTGAGAATGAAGCGCACTTTGGCCGCACGAAAGCTGTCGAGGGCGATGTGGGCAATCTCGCTGAGCACCATCGTTTCGCGTGCGCTGGCTATGGTCTTCTCGAACGAGATTCGGTGGTGCGTCCGCTCCGGGGGCATCTTTTGTACAGGATGCCACAGGAGGAAGGAAAGGTTCTTTAGAGAGCGGAGGCGGCGCGCGCGGTGAGCTGGTCCATTTCGGCAGCGGAAAGATCGCGGCTGTCGCCCCACGCAATGCCGACGACCGCCATCACGCGGCCCTGCGTATCCGAGATCGGCAGGGCGACGGCGGCCTGCGCGTCGACAGCCCGGGCTCCGGGGCGCACGGCGGCCGAGGGATCATCTTTGAGGTTGCAGGTGGAGACGGGCTTCGCCGTCACCAGCGCCTGGCCAGCCATTCCCTTCCCTGCCGGGACCCACGCGACAATTTCACACACTTTCGGCGGGATGTTGTGCGACGCCGTCAGGCGCAGACCTCCCTCTTCGGTGCGGTGCACCATGCCAGCGACAGCGCCCGATTCGTGAAGGTAGTTCTCCAGCCAGGTTTGATCGTTCATGACTGCGCACCTGCAGATTTCTTCCTGGACTTCTTTTTAGGCTTTGTCGGGACGGGTGCAGCGCTGGTGGAGCACTCGGACGGCGGTGCGGCCTGAGCGGCCGGCGCGGCGGGCACCCCGGGAGGCGTCTTCGCGTTCGGATCGCCGTGCGTGTAATAGCCGACGGCTTCGGTGGCCTGCGTCGCGGGAATCTGGCCTGTCCAGGGACTCATCGTGAGATAGACCTGGTAGAGCGCGTTGGTGGCCTGGGTGCCGTGGCTGGGAATGCAGGGCAGCGGATAGTTGGCCTCAACGCCGCCATAGATGTAGCCGATCAGTTCCTTCTCGCCCGGCGTGAAGGTGGAGAGATTTACGACGTTGCCGGCGATGCCCTGAAATTTCGCGCTCTCGGCGAGATTGGGAATGAAGTCGATTGCCGCGCCGTGCAGCATGTTGCCAGGAACGGTTTGCGGCGCGATGTACTCCTGATACTGGCCTGAGGAGTTCTCGATCAGCGTGTCGATGTCTTCGATGAAGGGGAGACCATCGTTGCGTCCGCTCTGCGTCACGTAGTTATAGACCACCTGCTGCGGCGCGGTTTGCGTGTAGAAGTAGTGGCCAATGCCGCCGAAGAACGTGTGGTAGACGCTGGAGCCATCCCACGCGACGATGACGGGCGACTGATAAAAGCCGAAGTGCTGCGTCACCGTGTGGTCGGGAGTGACGGAGACGTTGACGCCAGCGCCGGTGAGGTAGACCGGGTAGTCGTAACCGGCGATAGCGCCGGGATGAAAGACGCCGCCGAAAACGGCGAAGCGATCCTGTTTCGTCGTTGGGTCGATGTCATAGGTGGATGCAAAGTCGCGGCGATTGAAGGGAGAATCCTTGTCGGAAGAGGTGATCGGCTGCAGCGGCTGGATGCTGAAGGGGCTGGCGGTGATGGTGAACGGCTGAACGCTCTGCGTGTAGGACTGGGTGAATCCACTGCCGAAGGGGTTGTAGGAGCCGTCGAAGATCTGTCCAAAGGAGAGAAACTCCACTCCTGCTGCGTTATGCGAGAGTACGCCGCCGGTATCCTTCATGGCCGGGTTGGTGAGCATGATGCCCGGCGCCTGCAGCAGGGATACGACCGCGGCCTGCATTTGCGCGGACGTCTGGCCGCTGTTGGCGATCTGGACCAGCTTCGGCACAGGAATCTGGAAGATGGTGGGAAAAGTGACGAAGGTGTTGGTGGTGCGGCTCATCCCATAGCCGCCCGCGACATACCAGTTGGCGGTTTCCGGGTTGTATTCGCATTGCTGGTTCGTGGAGGTAAGCGGATCGCCAACGGCAGGGGTGAGTTGCGACAAATCCGCGACCTGCAGCGCCGCTCCCGTAGTGGGGTTGATGGACCAGAGCGTCGTGTTCGGCTGCAGGAAGTTGTTTGCCGGAGGCGGATTGAACTGATGCAGTCCCAGCATGCGTCCGCCCAGGATGAGCCACTGCGTCGCGGACACGTTGGCGATGCAGTAAGACTGCAGGGCGGGCAGTCCGGTGGCCGAGGTGACCTGGACGAAGCTCAATGTGTAGGGGATGGGGTTCGCGTTCTGTGCAGGCGCGAAGCCGGGCAGCAGAAGCAGAGTCAGCGACAACAACCAGCGATGGCGAAAGTACATGGCGCGCCTCTCAATGCTTCGGCGGTGGAGGGGTTGGGATGAGTCCCTGCTGCACGTTGTAGGCGTAGTAGAGGTAGGTGAGCCGCTTGTTGGGCGACAGGTTCCGCATGATGGGCATGAATCGGGGATCATCGATGTCGAGCGACATGTAGTACGGGATCGCACCCTGCTGGATGATGCCCCCGTTCGGCAGCGTCACTTGGGAAGGGCCAGGCAATTTCTGGCTGGCAAAAAAGCCCCAGGGAGGATTCGCCGAGAAGGTGAAGACCGTCTGCTGCTCGGTCAGGTCCATTTTGGCGCGCATGGCGGGAAACAGCTTGTTATAAACATTGAAGATTTGCTGAATCTCGGGGAACTGCGGGTTCGGATTCAGTGGGTAGCTGGCCCAGAGGACGCAGGAGACCAGCGCTTCCTGGGGCGGCCCGTTGGGGCTAAGGTTCGGCGAAGGCGGCGGGCCGCTGGCGGGCCACACGCAGAGGAAATAAAGCTGGCTGTCGAGCTCGGTGGTGCGCGAGCCGGGATCGGCCAGGGCTTTCAGGTCCAGTTGAAACAAGCCGGGGCTGACGTACGCGACGCTCAAACCCATGGCGGCTTCGCTGCCGAAGGAGTTGCCTTTGTACCCAGCCGACCAGGGCACCGTCGCTAGGCCATTGCCGGGAAAGCAGGGGCTCACGCCACACGCGAGGAATTCCGCCTCCGTGACGGGCTGGCCCCATTGCGTGACATAGACGGATGCGGTCGCGGAATTCTGACCAGGCGTATCGCTGGCAAGCTGGAAGGCGCGGTCGTTGGCTGCTATCCACACACCGCCGGGATCTTCGGCCAACAGTACGGGCAGTCCGTTGAACGTGCTGAGCCCCACGAGATTCGTGATTGACGACACGATGAAAAACGGTGCTTTGGCAGCAGCCGCCTGCTGCGCCGGCGTCAGCGGCAGATCGACGATGCCGCCACTGAGCGAATAGAAGACGTCGTTGAGTTGGAACGGCTGGCCGACGACGCCAGTTGATCCGTCGCCGATATAGACGGAGAGATTGCCGAGATCGAGGGGGCCGGCGGCCGGTTGCTGGGCAATTGCTGTGCCCACGCCGCCGGGAGACGCCATCATGATGGCGTTGGAGAGGTCGATCGAGACTGTCGCCGTCTGCCCCGTCCCCTGGCGAATGCGAAAGGGAGCGCCGTAGAGCGAGGGCTGGTTCCAGGGAAGACTGGCTGCCGGCTGACTGACGGTATAGCCATTGAGCCAGCGGCCGGCGATGCACTTTGTGGGCTCGCCGGCGAAGACCGGACCGATGGCCAAGTTGAGGCGGCCGAGGCGGAAGTCCTCGTGATGCCAGCCAACATTCTGGTAGCCATCGAGCGTCATGCGGACGGAGAGCAGCAGGTTGCCGCTGCTGTCGGAGGTGGTGACGCCGCGCAACTGGTCGAGAATGGGCGAGCCGGAGGAGCTGGGCCACACGCCAGAGGGGATGCGCACCACCGATTGGAAGACGCCGGAGGCGTAGGTATCGCCGCCAAAGCTGCCGGCGCCGTACGAGTCCCAGGCGGCCCAGCCGCGCGTGGGCAGAACGCGGTCGAAGCGGACGCTGTTCAGCGTGGCCGCGTCCATGGGCCCGACGAGCTGGTTGGTGCCCACTCCGAGTTGGAGAAAGAAACCGTAGATGGTGGAGACGGCCTGCTGATAAACATCGAGATCGACCATCTTGGCGGGGGAAGGCGTGACGCCGCTCAACCCGCCAGGTGTGTCGGTGGAGTGGACCTCGGTGTTGACGATCGGATCGTTCAGAGAAACGTTGCCGGATGGATCGAAGGCGCTTGAGACTTTGGGCGGCGTGAAATTGCGGTTGAGCAATTGGCCGGCGAGAATATCCTGGAACGAGAAGTTGTGCGAGCCGCCGGGATCCTGCCACGGCGATGGGTTCGTGTTTTCGGGATCGTAATGCGAGGGGTCGTTGTCCATCGTGGATGGATCGGTATAGAAGCTTCCGGAAACGATGAGGCGCGGAAAATCGAGATAACTCATGCCGAGGGGCTCCTCGCAGCAAGCTCGTGGTTCGGTGCATCCGCCAGACGCGCGGCAAGACCATGTGCGCCCCAGCGGCGGTAGTGATCGCAAGCTCCGGCGATCAGCTGCTTGTGGCGCGTCGTTTCGCTCTGCCTGGCCAGTTCGGCCGCGACCATCTGGGTTGCCATTCCTGCAATGTGCGGCTGATTATAGCCGAGCGCCGTTTCCGCTGCCTCAGTGAGCGAGGCCATGGCAGACTCCGATTTTCCCGTGACGGCCTCATACGCGCCGCGGAGAACCAGGGCGCGGGCGCGGAAGTTCGCGGGAGAGTGTGTGGCCCAGCGGTCGAATCGCTTCATGTCGCGCCGCAAGCGGCGGAGGGCGACCAAGCGTGCGACGGGCGAGCGGCTGCGCAGGATCGCGAGATGAGCAAGGGCCAGCCAGAAATAGTGCTCTGTGCTGTGCAGCATACCGCGCGAGTCGGAGAGGAACTGCGCGGACTGGCGGCCAGTTGCAATCGCGGCTTCATATTCGCCGAGGAGAACCTGCTCCTGCATGCGGAGCAGCACGGCGTAATGGGCGAAGTGCCGCGAGCCGAATTCCGGCTCAGATTCGCCGGCGTGCGTCGATTTCACAGCGCCGGAGACTTCAGGCGCGGGGTTCTTCAGGCGCTCGATCATCCTGCACACGGCGAGGACGGCGCTGCGCGGCTCGCGAAGGCCGAAGCGGGTAAGCAGCTCGAGATACTCTTCGGCTATCGGCTCGAGCTGATCGAAAGGAACGCCGCGCATGAACTGGCTCATGACCGTGGCACAACAGGCGCAGCCCATGTGGAAGAGGTCGCCGGTTTCGAGACCAGCCTGATGTGCCACTTGCCAGAGTTGCTCGGCCTGCTGAGACGGGCGGCACCACGAGGTGCCGAAATACCCGACGACGAAGTTCACCTCAGCGCGGATACGGTCGGCATGGTAGCGCTCCACAAGTTGCAGCGACGCCTGGCCGAACTCGTAACCGGCGGGATAGCGCCCCAGAATTCCACCGAGGAAGATGGAACCGACGGCCATGTAGCCGATGGCAGAGTCGCGCGAATTGCCGAGACGCACGCTATCGTTGACGATCTTGAGCATGATGGCGATGCACAGCTCGGGGCGAATCTGGTAGGCGGCTTTGCCAATGGCTGCGAGCAGCGCAATGCGCCCGATGTGCTGGAGATCGGAAGCGCCGGGCAAATCGAGGATGGATTCAATCTTTCGGCCGCGAAAGAGGATCCAGAATCGGGCCAGGTCGGCGAGAAAACCGGGCGGAAAGAATTTGGCGGGGATTTTGAGGCCGAGGCCGGCAAGAGCGTCGCGTCCCAGCGCATAGGCCCGGGGGAAGCGCGCCAGATCGGTATTGAGATGGATGAGGCGCTCGGTGATGCGGGTACGGGTTGCCGGGTCTGCGGCTAATTGCCGCGCCTTGTTGTAAAACTCTTCGGCTCGCGAAAACGCCAGCGCTTTGGCTGATTCCTGGGCAGCGAGTTCGTAGAATTGCCCGGCCTTTTGCGGTTCGCCGCCAGCCTCGAAGTGGACCGCGAGCGTGTCGGAAGTGGCCTCACCGGAAGCCTCCAGGCATGCGGCCAGATTGGCGTGGCGATTGCGGCGCGCATCGCGCGAAAGATTTGCGAGGACCGTCTCGCGTATGCGGTCGTGGTAGGTTTCCACTTGATCGCGCAACCCCGAACCGCTGCTGCGCAGCAGGTGATGCATCCGCAGCGACGTGAGCATGGAGACCGGCACGTCATCCAGGCCTGCGGCCTTCTGCGCATAGATCAGCCGGATGGGCTGGCCGGAAACAGCCACTGTTTCGAGAAGCCGAATCTCCGACGGCGCCAGCCGTGCGATCCGGCTCCATAGAATTGCATCAAGCCGCAGCCCAGCCGAGTCGGGGCGCGCCGGGCCGGAGTGATACGCCAGCTCCTCGAGGAAGTACGGATTGCCTTCCGCCTGGCGGACCATCTCTTCCAGATCTTGCAGCGGCGCTTCCGGATTGCGGTGGCGCGCCAACTCGAGCGATTCTTCCCGGTTCAGCGGCTGGACGGCAATGTCCTCGACGGCAAGCGACCGCGTGCGGCCTTCGAAGGCGAGCAGGGCGCTGAGGCAAGGGCTGCTTTCGACGTATTCTTCGCGGAAGGTCACGATGAGCTGGAGCCGGATCGAAGGCTGGCTGAGAGCGACAGCCAGCATCTCGACACCATCCGCATCGCCCCATTGCAGATCGTCGATGCACAGCACCAGAGGATGCGCCTCGCCGATGCGCCTCAGCAATTCCGCCAGCGCGGCGAACGACAGCCGCCGGAGTTCTGCAAGATCGGTCGTCGGTCTGGCTGGAGCCGCGGCAATCGCGGGGACCTGCCCGAAGACCGGAAAGATCTGGGTAAGAGAGTGCGCCGCGGCAGGCCGATAGTCGCGCTGCTCCAGGGGCGATTGTTGCGCTAGCCAGTGCGCCACCTCGTCCGCGAGGCCATCCATCGTCTTGTACGGCACCGACTCCTGTTCGTAGCAGCGGCTGCGAAAGACAAGCGCGTTGTGCCGCTCAGCAACGCGGCGCGCGAACTCTGCCATGAGCGCGCTCTTGCCTGTCCCTGAGCGGCCACGCAAATGTGCGACTACCGCATGGGACCGGCTGCGCTTAAAGCTCGCATCAAGCCGCTGGAGGTATTCGGCGCGGCCGATGAAGGCGGCCTGATCCTCGGCGACTGCTGCCTGCGGAATCGCTGCGGCGGCACCTCCAAGGATCTGAAGGATCTGCAACGCAGGCGGCCGAAGGGCGGGATCGCGCTCCAGCAGGCCATTGCACAGCGCGGCCAGCTCAGGCGCGAGTCCCCCGACAAGCGTGTTCACATCCGGAGCATCCTGGGACTGCTTGGCGATTAACATCTCGCCGGATCGGCCCCGGAATGGCAATTCACCGGTGAGCGCCTCGAAGAGCATCGTGCCCACGGCGTACCAGTCGCTGGCCTCGGTCAACGGCAGACCGGCAGCTTGCTCCGGCGCCATGTAGGCGATGGTGCCGCTGATCTGGCCCTTTGAGGAAGAGCCGCTGGTGCGCCCCGCGTCTCCGGACGCAGGAGGCGTCGCGGTCGCGCGGGCTTTGGCAATGGCAAGTCCGAAATCGAGGATGACGACGGACCCGTCGCCGCGGACGATGACGTTCCCGGGCTTCAGATCGCGGTGCAGCTTGCCCTGGGCGTGGAGCGCCATCACACCTTCGGCAAGCTGACGAAAAGCCGCCAGCACGGGGCGAACCTGATCGGCCCTCAGGGTTCGCCTCGCCCGGGCCAGATGGATCACGCGGGGTGCGCTGCGGGCTTCGGACGCCTGATCCATGACGGTTGCTCTGCTGGGATCGACCGACTCGCTCGATGAGGGCATCTGCGTCGGCTCGTCGGAACTCGAGGGCGATGGTGCGAGGGTCGCTGCGTCGCTGGGAGCCTGGTGGGCTGTGGCCGCATCGGACGCCGGCGATCGCGTGGGAGCATCCGAGGAGCTGGAGTCCGGCAAAGCGCTCGGCGCCGGCGCCGACTCGACCATCCCCATCTGGGCATGCAGGGAGTCCAGGAAGTTCCTGCCATCGCGCACGAACTCCATGGTGAAGAACCAGTGCTGCTCGTCGCCGAGCAGCTCATACATGCTGATGAGGCGGGGGTGAACGATCTCGCTGAGGGAACGAAACTCCTGCTTCAGCAGGACGATGGTTTCCGGGTCGTTGCGGTGCAGCATTTTGAGCGCGACCGGCTGCTGGCGCTCGGTGTCGAAAGCTTCGTAGACGACACCCATGCCGCCGCGGCCCAACTCGCGCCGCAATTCGAAGCGGCGATTTCCGGCAAACCTCATTGATCTGTAAGCCCGGAACGGGGGATATGGGAATCGCGCAGCCGTATACAAGGGGTCAAACCGCCAACACAACGTGCGGTGCCCTGACAGCGCCAATGCCGCAGGAAAACCGTATGCAGGCAGAAGAAAATCAAGCCGGCGATACCCGAGAGGAAGCATACCATCCTGCTGTCAGGCCACAGACAACTGTTGAGCCCGCCCCTGCAGGCCCGTAATTTCTCGCGCGCCGCGAGCAGCGACCGCGCCGCAGCATGTTTGCCGAAGACCGCGCGCTCCGCGATACTGGCGTTCAGGATGGAAAACTTCATTTTGAATGGCCGGTATGTGCGCCTGGAGCCGCTGGAACTGCGGCACGTGGACGCGCTCGATGCGGCATCCGCCGCCGATCCCACGCTGTACCAATGGAGCGCGGTGCCCGTGGGCAAGGCGGCGACCCAGGCGTACGTGGGAGCGGCTCTGGCTGCTCGCGAGGCCGGAACCGCTGTGCCGTTTGTGGTGGTCCGGCTGCCGGATGAAGCAGTCCTTGGATCGACTCGCTACTTTGATATCGAGCGATGGCCATGGCCTGCGGATCACCCGATGAAAGAGCGAGGAATGCCTGATGCATGCGAAATTGGCTACACGTGGTACACCAAGTCGGCGATTCGCACGGCGGCAAACACCGAAGCCAAGGTGATGATGCTGACGCACGCCTTCGAAACGTGGAATGTGGCTCGCGTGTGTCTGCATACGGACGAGCGCAACGCGCGCTCGCGCGCAGCGATGGAGCGGCTGGGATGCCGGTTTGAGGGGATCCTGCGGGCGCACCGGCTGGCGGTGGATCTGATTCCGCGCAATTCGGCGCGGTATTCGATCGTAGCGGCAGAGTGGCCCGACGTGAAGGCGCAGCTCGCAACGATGCAGGCGAGGCACGCGCAAACAACAACCTAAGATCGACAAAACAGACGAGGCGTCTCCGCATGGGAAAGGCATTCGGCTCGATCGAGCCGCAGAATCGCGCTTTCATCTTCGTGGATCTCGGGCGGACGTTCCTGTTCCGAGATATTCAGGCTGGATTGCAGAGAGCGGGATCGTCGTTGCGTACGTTGCCAACCGCCGCTCCTACCTTCCACATGGTCATTTCTTCCGCCAGGCGCGGGCGCAGCAGATCGACGGGCAGACGAGCGGGATCGCCGGGCGCCAGCCAGCGCTCGTAGTCGCGTGGGGCGAGGACGACTGGCATCCGGTTATGGATGGGGGCGGTGAGCTCGTTGGCCTCGGTCGTCAGGATGGTGTAGGTTTCGAGCGGCTGCTGCGTGGTTTTGTCGATCCAGCGATCCCACAGGCCGGCAAAGGCGAACAGCGAGCCGTCGGCGAGGCCGATGGCCCAGGGCTGCCGATTCTTCGCATCGAGCTTTTGCCATTCGTAAAATCCGTCAGCAGGGACGAGACAGCGGCGGTGCTTGAGTGATTCGCGAAACATGGCGCTGGTAGCAACGGTCTCCGATTTGGCGTTGATGGTGCTGTAGCCCACCTTCGAGTCCTTCGCCCAAAACGGAACCAAGCCCCAACGCAATTGGGCCAGTTCACGCTCCTGCGTGTCGTGATTCAGGCGGACGATGGGCTGAAACGACTGCGGCGCGACGTTGTAGGAGGGCAGGATCTCAAAAGTCGTAGGCAGGCCGGTGCGGAAGGCCTCGGCGAGGCGTTGCTTGTCGGAGCGGCGATAGTAGCGTCCACACATAGAGCAGCGTATAGCGTGTAGCGTAGAGCGTTTAGCGTGCGGGAATAAAGGCCGGTGGTGGTTGGAGCGTACTGGATGCTGGGGCGGCGTCCTGCAGTGTGTATTGCAGCGTCGTGGTGGCGTGCGCCGGCACTTTGTCGAGCGGCAGCCAGTAGCTGTTCCACGGCTGCCCATCGCGGGCGATCGCGTTGACGTAGACGCCCTCGCCTCTGCGTTCGACGACGAGCGTACGGCCGTCGCCAAAGTGGATGGTGGCCTTCGGGAACATCGGCGTGCCGACGAAAAATCCGCCGACGCCGGGAACGCCGGGATAGAGGCCCAGAGCGTTCCAGACGTAGACCCCGGATGTCGCGCCCAGATCGTCGTTCCCGGGAATGCCATTGAACTTCGGGGTGAAGGTCTGCTGTTCAATGCGGGTGATGACGTCGTCCGTCTTCCAGGGCTGGTCGGTGTACTCGTACATATAGGGGACGACGAAGTCGGGCTCGTTCGCCATGTTGAAGCAGGGCTCGCCCCAGCAGATGAGCTTCGAGAAGAAGCTTTCGAGGCGCGCGTCGACCACTTTGTCGCCGCCCATTGCAGAGATAAGGCGCGCGTAGTCGAAGGGAATCATGAAGGAATACTGCGGCGAATTGCCTTCTTCAAATCCCAGGGGACCAATCCAGGGCTGAGCGTTCGGCACTTTCGGCAGCGAGTGCAGCGCGTCGAAGCCGGCCTGCCACGAGCCGTCGCTGTTGCGGGGGCGGATCCATTTGGAATCGGGATCGAGCAGGTTCTGCCAGTTCCCTGCCCTCTTCATGAAAGTTTCGTAGTCGACGGTGTCGCCAGTGGCGTGCGCGAGCTGCGCGACGGCAAAGTCGTCGCTGGCGAATTCGAGCGTGCGCGATGCGGCGAGGGTGTCGTGATCGATGGGGACGTAGCCGATCTTCAGCTCATCGGCAAGGTAAAGCCGCTCCGCCTGTCCGTGGAGTCCGTTGCCGAGCTGAGTCGCGCCTTTGATCATGTGCGCGAGGCCGGAGCGAACGTCGAAGCCGCGGGCACCGAAGGCGTACTCATCGGCGAGAACGATCGCAGCAGAATCGCCGCCCATGACGTACGGATTGTCATTGGCGTAGGGCCAGCGGGCGAGCCATCCGGACTGATCGGCGTTGCGGATGAGGGATTGCGCCATGTCGCTGGCGCGATCCGGATCGAGAAGAGCCTGCAACTGGACCACGTCGCGGTAGATGTCCCACTCGGAGAAGTTGGCGTACTGCGCGCCTACACAAAGGCCGTTGCACATTGACCCTCGAAACTCTGCCTTGTGCACCTTGTGGTCGAATCCGATGTAACCGCCCATCTCGTCGCTGAAGATGTTGGGCGAGAGCAGCATGTGGTAGAGGCCGGTATAGAACATGGCGCGCTGTTCCGCCGTACCGCCGTCAATGTCGATGTGATTGAGCCATTCGGACCAGGTGCGGCGGCCGACGGCGTGAACCCGATCGAAATCCCAGCCAGGAATCTCGAATTTCAGATTGGCGCGGGCGTTGTCGATGCTGACGAAGGACAATCCCACGCGCATGTCCACCTCGCGCACGTCGCCGAAGTCAAGCAGAGCGCCGGCGTGATGGGCGTTTTCCTCGCGGGCCGCGGGATCGACCGTGTCGTCGTGCCACATTGCGGTGCGTACAAAGGGCTTGCTGAACTGGGCCGCCATATAGTCTGCGTAGCGCGTCGGCGAGCCGCAGAAGGCCCCGGCGCGGGCCTGGCCGGAAACAGAGTCTTTGCCGTCGATGCGAATGAGGTACCCGTCGTTGGCGCGGGCGGGATCGTTGGGATTTTTATCGACTGCGGAGGAGTTGGCGCTGCCGCCGGCGTTCAGCAACAAGCGAGCCGGCATTCCCTCGGGAAAAAGGAAGCGCGCGATCCCGGCCCGTTTCGTCACCGTGATTTCCACGCGAATGCCGTTAGCCAGGGTAATGGCGTAGTAGCCGGGGTGGGTTTCCTCGTGGGAGTGGTCGAAGGCCTGCGTGTACAGCGCGCGGTTTTGATGCGGGCTTACGGTCAAATCCGGCGGCCATGGCAGCACCGGGAAATCGCCATAGACGGGGCAGCCGGCCCCACTGATGTGAGTGAGCGAGAAGCCGTAGATGCGATCCGAGCCATGGTAGTACCAGGCGTCGGGGCCGGTGTCGGGGCTCCACTGGATCATGCCGAACGGAAGCGTGGCGCCGGGAAAGGTGTTGCCGTCGCCTGAGGTGCCAATGATGGGATCGACGGAATCGTACGGCAAACTCGAGGCGGTGCTTTGCGCCGGAGCGGCTGTACCAGAGATCGCGAGGCACACCAGACCGACAGCCCCAGTCAGCGCAGTTCCAGGCCTCAAAGTTTTACGAAGGCAGAAAAAACGGGACATCGCGCGAAAGAGGAAGGCGTTCACGCAATGAAGCATACAACTCCGCCCGGCCGAATCGCCGTTGCAGGTCGGGCTGGGCGCGCAAATCTTCCATGCGATCCATGAAAGCTAGTCGACCCTCGGCTGGATGATTCGGTCCACACAACCAACACGTGCGCGCATACCGCAGGCGGAGCGGCCTTGCGTCCACCCTGCGGTTCAGCGCGTCAGGCCTCCTTTACATCAGGTGCTGCACAGCGTCCCAAACGTACAAGCCGATAATAGCGACGGTTAAGGCTCCGGTCGCGGTTCCGACGATGCGGATGACCGGCTGAATTTTGTTGACCTTCACGAGAAGGTCTTCCTGTTCCTTCTTCTGATGGTTACCCGATTCGTCGAGGAAGATTTGGTCTTCCTCGTAGCGGGTAAGGTTGGAGCGGTAAACAAGCAGGATCAGCAGGAAGGTGATAATCGCCGCCCACACGATCCAGACCACGGGCATGTAGCTCATGATGGTGCTCATAGAGCGCCTCGGGACTTCGAAGATCCGATCTCGGGTTGGGTGCGCGCCGGTAGGCGCCGGGGATGCGGCCGACTGCAACCCAGGCGACAGGCCGGATTCCTCCCAGCCGTCGAAGCGGTTGAGCCGGCTCCTGGTGCCGGGCGGGTCCGGAAACCTGTGCCTCCGGGCTCGGAGGGCAGGAGGGGCCGTTCGGAAAAGGATATTAGTCCTCCTGCAACACAGTTGGAAAGCCCCTTTTTTCGTGTTTCCCATAACGCTTTGGCAACTCTCGGCGAATCATGCGATTCCATGGAAAGGACGAGAGGATCAAGGATCATGCGGACGAGCACGGAAGGGCACTGGGGATTACGGCTTGCAGCCGTTGCGGCGCTGTGCACGGCGCTGCTGTGGATGGCATCCTGCGAGGGAAGATCGGACCGGCAGATTCAGCAACAGGCGCAGCAGGCGACCGAACAGGCGAAGGTGGAAGCGCGCAAGGCCGCCGAAGAGGCGAAGATCGCAGCCGCCAATGCGACACGAGAGGCCAATGACGTGGCTAAGGGCGTGAGGGCCGGTCTGCACGACCGCAATGGCGCGCCGGAGATCGATGTGAATGCTGCGAGCCGCGCCGATCTCGAGCGGCTGCCCGGCGTGACGCCGGTGACCGCTCGCCGCATCGAAGAGAATCGGCCGTACAGCGCGCCCTACGACATGGTGCGGAAGCGCGTCATCTCAGAAGCCGAGTACAACCGCATCTCGGGTGAAGTCGTCGCGCGGTAGCGCCTGGCCCGTCCGCGCCGGAAGCGTGGTCTCGCTGCGCGTCTCGACTCCTCTGCGTCAGCTACACTCGGAACCGATGACTGCTTCGGCCTGTTCCGGTAAGAAATGGGTTTGCGTCTTCTGCGCCTCTGCCGCGGGGGCCTCTCCTCAATACTTAAAAGCCGCGAGTGATCTGGGCCGGCGCATCGCCGAGCGCGGATACGGTCTCGCATACGGCGGAGCAACCGTCGGCGCGATGGGCGCGGCGGCAGACGCCGCGCTGGCGGCAGGCGGCGCGGTGGTCGGCGTGATTCCGGAGGTGATACGGGAACGCGAGATCGACCACAGAGGCTTAACCGAGCTGCACGTGGTGGGCACGATGCACGAGCGCAAGGCGATGCTCGCCGAGCGCGCCGATGCCTTTGTGGCGCTGCCTGGCGGATACGGCACGATGGATGAGTTCATCGAGGTGGTGACCTGGGCGCAGCTTCGCATCCACGCGAAGCCTTGCGTGCTGGTCAATATCAACGGCTTCTATGACGGATTGCTGGCGTTCCTCGATCACACGGTCCGCGAAGGTCTCATTCAGCCTGAGAATCGCGGCCTGGTCCAGGTGGCGAGCGATCCGGAGGACGCCTTGAGGCTGGTGGAGCAGACGTGGCGCCAGCGCGAGGAGGTTCCTCCACACGATCCGCGGCTCGACGCCGTGGTGCGCTGAAACTGCTGTTGCCTTTGAAGAGGATGTGAACCGCAGGCCGCGCGGCAGCCCACCCCGCCGCGCGAGCCTCCGGATCAGCCGATCAGAACTGCAGCGGAGTTGCCGACGATCCCGATCCGCTCTTGCCCCACAGCGCCGTCTTGCCCCACAACGCGGTTTCCGCGTCCGACGAACTCTTGCCCCACAACGCTGTCTTGCCCCAGAGCGCCGTGAAGCCGTTCGGATCGCCATTGCCCCAGATGGGCGTGCTGCCCCACAGGGCCGAGGAATTCGCGACCGACAGGAAGGCTTTGGTCCCGTAGACACTCGACGCCGACCAGGTTCCCGACGACGTCCACAGGGCGCTCGGGTCGGTCACGGCCGTCACCGTGTTGGTGGTTGCGTTGTAGCTGGCAATCGGCGACATCGCCGTTCCCGCAGGTACCGAACCATTGTTCACCAGCGCCGCACCCACCGTTTTCGCGATGTCCAGATAGCCCGCGCCCACCGTGAAGACGTCATAGTTGGCGGTGTAGGTGATTCCCTGATCGCTCACGCCGCTTGTCGCCGGGAAGTAGCTGCGATCGCTGTTGGCCATCAGCAGAGCCTTCGCTTTGTCGGGGGTCAGGCCGGGGACGGCCTGCAGCAGATCGGCCACAGCGCCGCTGGCCACGCCGGCTGCCATGCTGGTGCCGCTCATGGGGAAGTAGCTCTGCGAAGCGCTCTCTGCCCCGTTCTGCTGATAGAACGAGTACCACGTGTAGAAGCCGGGGTTATCAACTGCCAGAGGATCGTTGCTGAACTGCAGGCTGGTGACCATGTTTCCCGGAGCCACCAGATCGGGCTTCATCACATGGTCGATGAAGGCCGGGCCCTTGGAACTGTAGCTGGCAATGATGTCGTCGTTGATCTGGGCCGTGTACTGCGTATTCATCGCGCCAACCGTCAGCACGTACGGGTCGTTGCCCGGCGAATCGATCGTGCCGTAGCCTTCTGGATTCAGGGCAAGATCGCGGCCGTCATTGCCCGCTGCCACGACGACGACGATGCCCGCCTTCCAGGCTTTCTCCACCGCCTGGCAGAGCGGATCGAGCTTGTAGCTTTCGTAGATCGGCCGGCCCAGCGACAGGTTGATGACGCGGATGTTCCAGGTTTTCTGCAACGAAATGGCTTCGCCGATCGCGTTGATGACAGCGGAATCGGTGCCTGAACCGTTTTCATCGAGCGCGCGCAGGTTGACGATGTTCGCGTCCGGCGCGGCGCCCCTGAAGGTGCGGAAATATTTCGACCCGGCCGACTCTGTTCCATTGCCGGCCACCAGACCGGCTACCAGGGTGCCGTGGCCGAAGTGGTCCAGCGCATCGCTTTCGCCGGCAACGAAATTCTGGCTGTACACAATGCGTCCGCTGGCATAGGGCGGATTCTCTTTGAGCGATGCCAGCAGCTGGGCCAGCCACTCGCCGCTGATGGAGAGCGATGAGCCGCCCAGGTCGGGCACCGGGGTGACGCCGCTGTCGATCACAGCCACGCCGACCTTCGAACCCTGATAACCCTTTGCCCACACGGCGGGCGCGTTAATCGGCTCCGTCGTATATGCGGCTGAGGGAATGCCTGCGGTGACCTGATGCGCGGCCAGTGGCCGGTCCACCGAGATGTATTTCACGTTCGAGCTGGATGCGAGGCTGTTCAGACTGGTATAGGGAAGATCCATCAGCAAAGCATCGATGGGCCCGAGGACCAGCTTGACCACGCCGCCGAGCAGGCCGAGCAGACCGGTGTCGCCGGCCGATGGCGCGCTGTAGTACTGCACGATGACCTGAACGTTACCCGACGTGGGATTGCTCGCCAAATCCGGCGAGATTTTGACGCTCGTCTGAGCAGTGGCGGTGACGACCCCGGTAAAGGTGGCCAGCAGAGCAGTGACAAAGAGCGCGCGAAACCGCGAACGCAGCATGATAGGCCCCCGGGCCAGGAGACTGGGGTTTCCCTGGCGACGCATGATGACTGAGGTAACTACTGGGGAATACGTCTGCACACGGGGGATCTGTGCAACGCTTTCGACTCTAGGAGCAGGTGCGAGCCGCGTCAATGGCCCGGAAGTAGCGTCATCGCAGTAACTGCCAACCGGACCGGCAGTAACTTCACGGGGCCTGCCGGTTGCCTGAGCTATCCAGAAGATTTAGTCAGCGAGACTACCTCTGCAACATTCCACTTCGGAGTGGCCGCGATAGCGCAGCAGCACATCCGCAGGCACGGGCAGCGTTTCGAGCAGGCGCCGCGTTGCGGGATGCCGCGCGCGCCCGAGATCCTCCACGCTGAGGGTCTCCACAAGGGTGCCCGAATCCAGCACAGCGATGCGATGGCACAGTCCCAGCACGGAGATCAGGTCGTGCGAGACATAGAGCAGCGACGCGCCATACGTGCGATTGAGGCGCCGCAGCAGATCCACGATTTGGGTTTGCGTTACGGGATCGAGAGCGCTGGTCGGCTCGTCGGCGATGAGCAGCGCCGGCTGATGGAGAAGCGCCAGCGCAATCAGCACGCGCTGCGCCTGCCCCACGCTGATCTCCGCAGGCCTTCTGCCGAGAAAACCGCCATCCGACGGAAGCTGCACTTCATCCAGCAGCACGGTCATTCGCGCCTTCAGCGCATCGCCCCTCCCGGGTTGGTGTGCCCGCCAGGCTTCCCGGAAATGCCTTTCGATGCTGAGAACCGGATTCAGCGCCGTCATCGGGCTTTGCGGGATGAACCCAACGGCGCGGCCACGCAGCGCGCGCAGCTTCCGCTCCGGCATCGCGAGCAAGTTCTCGCCCTCGAGCAAAACCTCGCCTGTTAGGCGGCCGCCGCGCCACGGCAGCAGCCCCAATAGTGCAAGCACCAGCGTGCTTTTGCCTGCCCCGCTCGCGCCCACTAGTCCCAGCACCTCTCCGCGTTCCAGTTCCAGGCGCACATCGTGCAACGCGGGGCGGCCGGCGTAGCTGGCGTCGAGGCGCACGCGCAGCAGCGAATCGCCGCTCATCGCGTCCCTCGCAGGCGAAGATCTTCGACATTCCACCACAACTCCGGCTCGATAACCGCGGGCTGCGCGCCCACGATGCGCGGCGAAACTGCCGCCAGTTCGTTGGGGTAAACGA
Organism: Acidobacteriaceae bacterium; assembly: GCA_036521315.1. Classification (GTDB taxonomy): domain Bacteria; phylum Acidobacteriota; class Terriglobia; order Terriglobales; family Acidobacteriaceae; genus Palsa-343. The sequence continues at coordinate 154,534 of DATDHZ010000065.1, read as the reverse complement.
GATAAATGAACGGTTCTTCGTCCGCCACGATCTGCTGCACGCGATCCACAGCGGCCTTGCGCACGGCTTCCTTCTGTGCCGTGGCCTGCAGGTTCATCTCTTTGTCGATCTCCGCTTCCCATGGGGTCGCGGGCGTTTTCTCTCCAGGATTCCACTGGTGGTTGGGAGACGAGCTCAGCCAGACGTTCATCATCTCGTTGGGATCGGCATCAACATTCTCGAGGCCCAGCAGGCATGCCTCATAATCCTGCGTGTGCATGAGCCGCTCAATGAGCGCGGGAAAGTCGAGGGTCACCACGTTGACCTGCATCCCCACTGCCGCCAGATCCTGCTGGATCAGCGTGGCCATCTTGAGGCGCGCATCGTTGCCTGCGTTGGTCAGGATGGAAAATTTCACCGGGTGTCCGGACGCGTCGACGAGCTGCGTTCCATCCAGGCGAAATCCCGCCCGCTGCAATCCAGCGCGGGCTGCGGCCAGGTCACTGCGCGGTGCAGTCAGTGCTCGGTTATACCAGGCGCTGTTCGCCGGCGAGATGAAACTATACGCCGGCGTGGCATGCCCCAGATAGACGACGCGCGCGAGGTCGTCGCGATGAATGGCCTGCGAGACAGCCACGCGAAATGCCTGGTTCTGAAACCATGCTTTTTCCCAGGCGGGCAGCGGCGATGCCGTCGACTGGTTGAACCACATCTGCTCTGTGTTGAGGGATGGACCCAGGTCCCGCACTGACCCAGGATCTCTGCGCCGCAGCATCTCGTAGTAATCGGGCGGCAACTGGTCGATCAGGTCGGTCGCGCCGCGCTCGAAGAGGCGTATGCGCTCCTCGGGATTCTCGATGATGTCCAGCAGCACTCCGTTCGCGCGGGGTAATACAGCGCTACTCGCATCCCGCAAACCGTAATAACGATTCCGCCGTAGCCGCACAAACTGCGACCGCTGGTAATCCGCCACGAAGAACGGCCCCGAAGTGACGCGACCTTCGCTGGGCCGATCCGCCGGCTCGATGGCGATCTCGTCGAACACTTTGCCGATGCTCACGACCCGCTGAGGCAGGTGAACCACTACTGTGCTCGTATCGGGTGTTTCGACGCGGACATCGGCTGGCGTGACAAATTCATCGGCCACGGGCGCTGCCGTGTCCTTCACGAGAACGCGGCGGATCGACCAGGCCGCATCGCGGGAGGTGAGCGAGCTCCCATCGGAGAACTTCAGCCCCGCACGCAACCGGAAGGTGATCGTCCTGCCGTCCGGAGAAAGGCTCCAGGTCTCGGCCAGCCGCGGTTCAACAGCCTGCGTGAGCCGGTTGTAGCGCAGCAGCACGCCGGCGGTCAGGTACCGCACGGTCTCTGAGTCGATATCGTCAACTTTGGCTGGGTCGAAGGACTTCGGATCGTAACCGATGGTCCAGGCCAGTTCGCCCGGCTCCCGCGCTGCGGCTTGCGCGGCGCAGTTCTTCGCAGCGATCGCTGCCAGCAGCGCCAGCAGGAATGTAGTCGCCACGGGTCCCCGGCGCGTCCTCATGCCTGCACCGGAATCGTTTCGAGAAGAAGCAAAACGATAACCAGCAGCGCAACAGGAAAATACACCCATTGCGTTCGGAAGAGCAGCGCGGAATTATCCAGCTCGAGCAGCATGCCCCCCCACGACGGCAGCGGCTCGCCAATACCCAGTCCCAGCGCGCCCAGGTTGGCCTCGGCGATGACGAACGCCGGCACGCATATCAGAAACTGCGGCAGCAAGAGCGGCAGCAGGTTCGGCACGATCTGGCGGATGAGCTGCCGCCCGCGCAAGCCGGAAGCCCGCGCCTGCAGCATCCAACCCGAGCGCTTCAGGCCCAGGCCGCCGCGATACACGGCGCGCGCGCACGCCGGCCATCCCAGCGCTGCCAGCACCAGAAACGTAATCGCCGCCGAATGCGCAGGCGACGCCTGCAGGGGCAGCGCAGATCGCACCATCATGAGCAGGAAGAGCCAGGGCAGTGCGAGAAATGCATCGCAAATCAGCATCACCAGCCACGCGACGCCGCGCGGGACGAACGCGGCCAGAGTGCCAATGCCTGCGGCGGCTCCGGTGGTGAGCGCCGAAGCAGCCAGAGATCCGGCCAGGCTGAGCAGCAAAGCCGCAGAAATCCGCACGAGACGGTCGCGCCCCAGAGCATCCGTACCTGCCGGATGCTGCGGCGACGCCCCGGCCAGGGGATACGCGCGGTCCTGATGCGTGTAGCTCGCACCGGGCGACGCCACAATCGCAGCCGCGCCCAGCGCCAACGCGAGAAGGAACCAGACTGGCAGCAGACGGATCCTCATGCCTGCTCCCACTCGACGGGCTGTCCGCTCAACGTGCCTGACCCGACGACAGCGAGCGCCATCAGCAGCGTTACCGCGAGCAACACCGGCAAATCGCGATTCATGGCGGCGTTCCACACCAGTTTCCCAACGCCCGGGACATCGAAGAGCACCTCAACGGGAACGAGCGCGCTCAACGCGGTGACCAGCGACAAGCCAGCCAGCGCGGCCAGCTGCGGTGCAATGGCCGGCACCACATGGACGGCCAGCAGCCGCCGCATGCTGATGCCCTGCGCGCGCGCCTGTAGCACATGCGGCTCCAGCCACGCTTGCCGCAGTGCACGCGAGAGAAACTTGAAATCTCGTGCGGCGATGAGCAACGCCATCACCAGCACCGGTCCCCCGCCGCTGCTCAGCAGACACAAGGTCGCCATGGCAGCCGTGGGAATCGCTAACAGCAGCGCTGATGGTGCCTGCCACAGGACTCCGGATTTCCTCCTCGTGCTCGCGAGTAGCCCCGCACCCATCGCCAGCCCCCAGCCGAGCAGCAGCGACCGCAGCAGCAAGCCGCCTGAAACCGCCAGCCGCGGCCGGATTAGATCCCCTACCGGCACGTCGAACTGCCGTGACATGCCTGCATCACCATGCAGCCATCCAGTCATTTCGCGGGCCAGCATCTGCGGCAGCGAGCGGCTCTGCGCGCTCTCCTGCGCCAGTTCGGTGCGCACGGTATTGCCGTAGCGCGCGTCCATTTCGCGCGCATCGCTCAGATAGCCGGGGGCGAGGCGCACCAGCAGGGTCGAGCCAATCATCACCAGAATAACCAGCGCCAGTGCCCGCGCCAGCGAACTCGCGAGCCTGCGCAGCGGTTTCACGAGGCCCGTACGCTCGCGAAATCGGGACTTGCATCGGCTTCGAGACATTGCGCGTCATCCGCGTGCATCGCTCGCTCCAGGGCGGGCGCGAATTCCGCCACCAGGTCCTCGAGCAGCTGCCGGTGATCTCTGGAATAGGCTGCCGCCGCGCGCGCGTAGAGCGTCAAAGCACCAAACGACACGCCGTTCGCTCCGATCAGGGGCACGGCCAGCGCCGAGCTTTCCAGAGTAAACAATCCTGCCTCCGACACGAAGTTCGGCTCCACCGTGGGATTGCCGTTCAGGATGCAACGCGCATTCTCGGCCACCCAGCCCGACAAGCCTTCGCCGATCGGAATTGGACGCGAAGAAAACGCACAATCGGAGGGCCCGTTCATGTACAGCGCCTCGATTGCGACGCCGGTCCGGGCGTACACCGCGAGGCAGTCAAACGGAGTGCGATCCTGCAGCGCATGGGCCAACGCCGCTCCCGTCTCGCGCACGCCGCTGGCTCGCTTCAGCCCAAGCCGAAGCTCGCGCAGCGCGACTCCAGCCGGAGTTGCAAACCCGTTTCCGCCGTCTTCCCGCAGGCTCTTCTCTGGCTCGTAACCGTTCCCTGGTGCCTGTCCGCGGCTGACGAGAAAATCAGTCTTCAGCGGATGCATGTCGTCGCTGGTCGCTGCGCGCGCCATTTTCTCCAGCCGGGGATAATGCTCGCCGAGCAGTTCCACGACTCTGGGATCAAACTGAACGCCGGCTCTGTTCTTTACAAAGGCCATCGCCTCGTCCAGAGGCATAGCTCGCCGGTATGGCCGCTCCGAGGCCAGCGCGTCCAGGCAATCCACCGCTGTCAGAATGCGCGCGCCGATCGGGATCTCTTCGCCCTTCAGCCCGTCCGGGTATCCGCTGCCGTCCCATGCCTCGTGATGTCCGCGCACGATAGGCACCACCGGGTACGGAAAACGAACGCGCTCCAGAATGTCTGCGCCCACCACCGGGTGGATCTTCATCTTCTCGAATTCTTCGCGCGTCAGCTTGCCTGGCTTGTTGATGATGTACTCAGGCACGGCCAGCTTGCCGATATCGTGCAGGTAGGAAGCCGTCACCAGAGCCTTCATGGTCGGCTCGTCCAGCGCCATCAGCCGCCCCAGTTCCGACACATACACGCGGACGCGCATCAGGTGGCGATGCGTGTTCTCGTCCTTCGCCTCCACCGCCATGGCCAGCCCTTCGATGGTGCGCAGCTGCAGCGCCTCGGTCTCCATGATGTGCCGCTCGCGGTCGCGGATGATCTCTGTCTGCGCGCGATAGGCCCGATAGACCGTGTAGACCAGCGGGATAAGCAGCATCGACGTCAGCCAGCCGTAGTGGTCGCCGATGAAGTTGGCGAGCGCAGCCAGCATGGCGCCGACGACATAGAAAGGGAAATACCAAGGAAACTCGTCGAGCCATTGACGCACCGGCGAAACGCCGGACTCCCAGCCCAGCACCAGGGCCAGCGGAATCGTGTTCGCCAGGAAATACACCGTCACGGCCAGGGTCAGCGCCGGAGCTACTTCTCCGTGCACGAAGCGCAGCGAACCAGCATACGCCCAGCACGCCAGCACCGTGGCCGTGGTCACGTTGGCGACATTGAACAGGATCTGCGCCAGCGTGAAGGCTTTCACCACCTTCACGCGGCATTGCGCAATCACGCTGGCCACGGCCAGCAGCACCGCCTGCCCCGGAGCCAGTTGGACCACTCCGAGCAGGATGAACGGGAAATTCACCGACATCGTCCCGTTGCTCTTCGGCATCGGAACCTTCATTTCCGAGCTGATGAGGATGGCGACGAGGTAGACCGCCAACTCCAGCCAGCGCCGTCCCGGTTGCGCGTGGACCGCCCAGAGGCTTGCCATAGAGCCAGCCGCCACCACGCACACCAGAGCCCTGGCGCGGCGCGTCATGCCGCCCTCTCAGACCCATGCGCGGGCTGCCGCATCATTCAGTCGAACCTCCGATTGCGGACATCGAAAAGGGCCTGGGGGCCCGCACGCACGGAGGCGTGCGCATTCTATATATCGTGGTTCGACCGGCCGCCCAATGCGTCTTTTGTGGCATGGGGGCTGCGGACGCTTCGATCCGGACGCATTTCCGGGCGATCAGACAGCAGTTCCGAACGCGTAGAGGCGACCTTTTCGGTCGCTCCCCGGAAGCGATGCCTACAGGAATTAGAGAGTAGAATTCGGCCGGCTGCGGGCAGCGGATGCGCCGCTTAGCCTTGCGGGCCGTCCTTCAGACCGCGCACCCACAAAACATCGACGCTCGTCGAATCGCGCATTTTCACAACCGGCGAGCCCGCCGGCGTGCGGACGTGAAACAAGTCCGCCCCGTGCACGTCCTCAAGAACGATCGCCGGGCGCGCATCGTCGGCCAGCGTGCTGATCTCGATTTCCGACAGGCTGACGTTCTTCACATGACGCAGGTAGAACCCCTGCGACGGCATGGGCCCGAACATGTTCGGCTCTGGATATTTCTGCTCGTTTTCCGCCGGATCAATCGCCGCCTGTTCGTTTGTTCCGCCGCCGCGATGCTGAAGGTAGATGTTTTGCAGCCGCAGGTCCTGAATAGGATGGCCCGGAACGCCACTGATGATGCAGCCGAATTGCGACGCCGCATTGGAGCAGACGACATTGCTGATGACAATGCGTTGCAGGGTTCCGGTTTTGGTCGACCCGGCGGGCCCGCGCAGGCGGCTGCCCAGGCGCAGAAAAATCGGCGCGGACACGAGGTCGCGCATCGTCAGATTCGTGATGCTCACATCTTCGAAAACTGCGCCGTCGACAGTTTCCAGCGCCAGCCCCTGGCAGCCCTCGAAAATGCAATTCGCGATAGTGATGTTTTTGAAGCCGCCGTTCGATTCGGTTCCGAACTTGATGCGACCGGTGCGCGGCACCCTCGCCCTGGGGTCGAACTTCTTCCACGTCGCGTCCAGCATTGTGCCCATCTCGTACGCGCCGGTCACATAGCAGTTGACGATCGCCAGGTTCTCAGTCGCACGCGCATATCCGAGCGCATAACTGCTCTTCGGCACGATGCCGTCATCCCACGGCGAGTTCACGGCGCAGTTACTGACGCGCACGTTGCGACAGCAGTCGATGTCAATCCCATCTCGATTCGTATCAATCGTGAGGCCGTCGATCAGCAGGTTGTCGACACCGGTTGCCAGAATGCCGAACCAGCCTGCCTGCAGGATCTGAAAGTCGCGGAGCTGCACATTCCGGCAGTTCTTCAGGCTGATAGATTTGTTGCCAATCCCGCGGATGCGCCGGTCCGCTGGATTGCGTGTTTGTGGCCCGTTATCGCGACTCAGCCCGCGTCCCCAGATGCGCCCTGGTCCGCAGATCGTGACGTTCTCCAGACCCTCGCCCCAAATCAGGCTGTTGTGCCAGTGATTGTGACCGAAATCCTGGTAGGCCTCCCACGGTTGCTCCGGCTCCGGCTCGTCGTAGCCGCCTGCCTGACCTTCCGGCAGCGGATCGGCACCGATGATGACGGCTCCCTGATCGAGATAGAGCGCGACGTTGCTCCTGAGGTGGATCGAATAACTGAGGTATTGCCCGGCGGGCAGGACGACGGTCCCCCCTCCCGCCGCTGCCGCGGCATCAATGGCGCGGTTGATGGCCGGGGTATCGACGGATTTGCCGTCGCCCGCAGCGCCGTGGTTCCGAACATCGAACCAGGTGGATCGCTGGCTGGATTCGCCCCGCTCCGACTGCGCGGACATCGCCGCGGGGAACGTCGTCGCCATCATGCCCGCGGCCCCCACGCCTGCCAGCTTTAAGAAGTCTCTGCGCATCTTCGAATCCAATCCATCCTCCCACCGCCGGTCAGACAAAACACGCTCCCACTTTACGCGAAGCGAGCGACCTTAGAATGGCCTTCGCTAAAAACTCAGCGCGTCCTGGCGCAGAATAGCAGCGTTCCGTTTTGCTATGCTGGCGGGGTATCCGGAGGGGGATGGTTGCGGTCTCTGGTTGTTGCCACGCTGTTCGCCGCGGGACTTCTCGTCGGCATCACTTTTGCACAAAACACGCCCCAGACCCAGCAGCCCAGGAGTGGCGGATCCAGCACGGGCGGCGCGCACGCAGCCATCCACGATGCTGAGAATCGGCCGATTACGGCGGGTGGCTTCGTCAAGCAAGGGCCGGTCATTTTCAAAGATGTGACCCACGAGGCCGGCCTCGACTCCTGGACGCACCAGATGGGCTCTCCCGAGAAGAAGTTCATCATCGACACGAATGGCTCCGGTGTTGGCCTGCTCGATTACGACAACGACGGCTGGCTTGACATCTACCTCGTCAATGGATCCACGTACGATGCGCTGACCGGCAAAGTCACGCCGCCCCACGCCGCGCTCTTCCATAACAACCACGACGGCACCTTTACCGACGTCGCCGAAAAAGCAGGCGTCACCAATGATCGCTGGGGCTTCGGCGTCGCCATCGGCGACTACAACAATGACGGCTGGCCCGACATCTTCGTCAGCAACTACGGCAGCAACCGCCTCTACCGCAACAATCACGACGGCACCTTCACCGATGTGGCCGAAAAAGCCGGCGTTCAGCTCGGCAACTGGTCCACTGGCGCCACGTTCGGCGACTATGACGGCGACGGCCGCCTCGATCTCTTCGTCGCCGGCTATGTCCACTACGACATGGCCCACCCGCCCATCCCAGGCTCGGCCGCTGCCGGATACGTCATGTGCCAATTCCGTGGCGTCCCTGTCATGTGTGGCCCTCGCGGCCTGAAGGGCGAGCCGGACCATCTCTTCCATAACAATGGCAACGGCACGTTTACCGATGTCAGCCTGAAGGCCGGGGTCAGCGATCCCAATGGCTATTACGGATTCGGCGCAGTCTTCGCCGACCTCAACAACGATGGCAAAGTCGATCTGGCTGTCGCCGACGACTCCACGCCCAACTACCTCTACATCAACAAAGGTAATGGCACGTTCGAAGACGTTAGCTATGCGTCGGGATTTGCGCTCAACGCCGATGGCCGCGAGATTGCCGGGATGGGGCTGGGCGTCGGCGACTACCGCAACAACGGCCTGCTTGATCTGATGGTCACCGACTTTTCCGACGACTATAAGATCCTCTATCGTAACGACGGCGATGCCAATTTTACCGACGTCAGCTACCAGACCGGCATCGCTCAGGACGGCATCCCGTTTCTTGGCTGGGGGACCGGGTTCCTCGATTATGACAACGATGGCTGGAAAGACCTGATGATGATCAACGGCCACGTCTACCCCCAGGTCGACCAGTACGACTGGGGCACCACCTTTGCGCAGCGGCCTCTGCTCTACCACAACCTCCAGGGCAAGCGCTTCGCTCTTGTGCCGGCGGTTGAAGGCACCGGACTCGCCGAAGTCTTCGCAGGCCGCGGCGCGGCTTTTGGCGACCTCTTCAACGACGGCAAAATCGACGTGGTCATCAACGTCATCGATCATCACCCTGTACTGTTGCGCAACGTCACCAACGATGGGCACCAATGGGTGGAACTGAAGCTGATCGGAGGGCCCAGGGGCCCACGCGACGCCATCGGCGCGACCGTCTATCTCGTGGCGAATGGCATGCGCCAGCGCGGCGATGTGTTGAGCGGCGGCAGCTATCTGTCTTCCAACGATCCGCGCGTGCACTTTGGCCTGGGAGACGCGTCGAAGATCGACTCCGTCGAGATCCATTGGCCCAGCGGATCCGTCGAAAAGCTCTCTCTTCCTTCCAGCGATCGCATTTTCACGGTTGAGGAAGGCAAAGGCATCATCGGCGAACTCTGCACCGCCTGCAATCAAAAGGCGGCAGCAACGAAACATCCTTAGTCGGAGTTCTCTTGCCGGTCAACGCGGGTTACAACATGCTTCCGGTCGGCTCGGTCATCGACGGCATGCGCTCTTACACCCTCGCAGCACTTGTTTACCATCAGACAAACTGCGTCAGAATCTGCCGCATCGTCATCGGATTTGTCGCCGTTACTCCCCGCGGCGCGTTCGGCCCTGCCACCATTGCCTGCCCGTGCGTCTCGCTCCACGCCACCACCGTCGCCTGCGGGGCACCGGTCAGCCGAGACTGATTGATCCACGTGTAGTACGTCCCCATGTCCGCATCGATCAGCGACCCCTCGGGGTCCACCGCATTGCGATCGCCCGTGCCTGCCAGCAATTCGTTCATCGGAAGTTGCCGCTGGCGTGGCTGAAAGTGCAATACCAATGTGACCGGCTGCGCGCGCCGCAGGGCTTCCCGCGCCGTCCACTGCACAAAGGTCGTGCTGAAGATTTGCGTGCCCGATCCCTCCGTCAGCACACTCAGCTTGAATCGGCGCAGCGTCTCGTCCCCACTCATACCTCCGCCGCCCACGTCTTTCGTCGTGGTTTCGGCCATGACCGTGCGCAGTTCTTCCGGACCGCCGTGCCCGCTATGGATCACTGCCTGCATGCGCCGCAGAACCGCGGCCCGTGTTCCGCTCAGTTCGGCCCACGTCACCTGGTTCAGCTGCAGATCGACAGGAAGTGGAGGCGCGCCGCCATCGATATACCAGTGGCCGTACGGAAGCGGAGTCTTCGCCGCCCGCTTCGACGCCGTCTCCAAAATCGCAGGCCACGCATCCGTTCGCTGGACCTCTGTGATAAAAACGCCGTGGGGACGCAGCTTGCGAAACAGATCATATTGATCTGCTCGCAGGCCTTCGCCGAGGACTATGATCGTCAGGCGCGGTGTGGGTGGCTCCGGCTCAGGATAGGCCTTTCGCCACGCATCGCTGTATGCATTCGCCGCGGCGCGAAAAGCGTCTATTTGGTGCGATGACCACAAGGCAGCGGTGAACGCCTCCACAAACTCGCGCGGCCCCTGCACCCAGTCTCGATCCTTCAGATCGTGGTCAATGCCCGGCAGTCCAAACCCACTCAGCATTTGGGCGCGTTGGCTCGTTGCGAGCGAGCGCAGATAAGAAAACTGATCGTCGACGGTCTTCTGCTCCGCCGGAAACAGCCAGTCATAGATGATCACCTGGGACATCAGCAAGGCAGCAAAGGGGGCTGGGACTTGCTGGATCACCCCGAGATTCTCGAGCGCCAACGCGCGCCCCAGCGGCGGATAAGCCCCAAAAGAATCCGCGCTGACGTGGGCCGGCAGCATTTAGATCACCTCACGAAGCGGCTTACCCTGAGCCAGCGGCGTCGAGAACCCCTGCAGCGCGCCGAGGGTAGGCACCAGATCGAGCGACTCCACCGGCCGTTCCACTGCAATTCCCTGCCGCACGCCTGGCCCCAGAGCCATCAGCCACGTGGTCCGCGACAGAGCATCGCCGGTGCGATGGTGCTGGAAGCCATTGCCGCCCGCATCGTTGTCGGAATCCCGCCCGAAATCCGGCAGGATGAACATCGTCGTATTGTCCTTGTACTCGGGCTGCGATTGAATCGAGTTCCACAGATCCACGCAGAGCCGGTCTGTGCGTCGAATTCCCTCGACATAGAGCGAGTACGCACCGGAATGTGCGATGTCGATATCGTGCAGCGTAATCCAAAGCAGGCTTGGCGCCAGTTGCTGCATCAGTTGCCGCGCAATGTACACCGACAGCTCGTCGGGACTGCTTAGCGTCAGTGCGTGCATGCGGAAATCGTCGACGGAAATCCGGAGGATTTCGTTCAGTTGCCGCAGTTGCACCTCGTTCCCAGCCAGCTCGGGCGTGTAGAACGGATCTTCGTAGTTGTCGCGCAGCAGATGCCCATAGTCGTCGCCGGCTGCGGCTGGCATCGCCGCACGCAGCAGGTGCTTGGGAAGGATCACGCCCGCACCGAGGCCCTCACCGTATCCGCGATGATCGCTTTCGCCGATGCGGTTGAACCCATTGCTCGGCGCCACGACCCATGCATCGGTGGCCGGTCGGCTCAGTCCGCGTCGAAAATACTCGAATACTGTGGGATCGTGGGGAGGTACCGATGCGAAGTTGTCGAAAGTCTCATAAACGCCCGTCGCCAGGCTGGCCGTGGCGACATAATGGCCCAGGATGCCCCGATTCACTATCTGGGTGTAGAACGTCGATTGCGGAATGAGGACATTCAGCAACCCTGGAATATTTTCCTGTCCCTCCGGCGCAAACGTCTCCTCGTCGCGCGCCCCGCCGCCAAAAGTCACCACTACCGTCTTGCGGTTGCGCGGCAGGGCGGCGGCGCTCAACGGTGCGAAGCTGTACAGGGCTCCGGACATTGCAAGGCCCGCGGCGGAGCGCAGCAGTTCGCGCCGATTCCAGCTAATGGCGCCGGAGGTTGTGCCTAACCGGACCGAGCTCGAATTACCCATGCCCCCGCTCACTGCATCTTCACCAGAAACGTCGTCACCTGTTTCAACCGGGCCTCCACGCTCGCCTGCTCATCGTGATCGTATTTCTGCTCCAGCGCAATCTCCGCATTGGCCTGCTCATGCTGCCCCGTATGCGAAAGCGCGAGCGCCAGCCGGTAATGCGCCGAGGCGTAAGCAGGCCGCAGCCGAATCGCCGCGCGCAGCTCCGGAATACTCTGCGCCCACTGCGATTGGGTCTGCAGGAGCAGCCCCATCCCGTAGTGTGCTTCCGGCAAATTAGGATTCGCTGTCATCGCGGTCTCCAGCAGCTTCCGTGCCACTGCGAGCTGATCGGCGTCTGCCGGCTGGTGCAGGATGCTGGTCGCCGCGTAGGTCGCCAGCACCGCATCCTTCGGATGCCTTTCAGCGTAGTCGATCAGCGTCCTGCATTGCGGCTCTTCGCCTTCCGTTAGCACCGTGCAGGTCCGCCCCAGCAGCTCCGCCTCCATATTGTTGTCCGGATTCTTCTCCAGCAACCCCGCAAACACCGGGATCGCTTCGTCGTACTTCCCGCCCCCGTACAATGCGACACCCAGCCCCAGCCGCATGCGCTGGCTCTGCGGAAACGCCTTCACTCCCGCCGCAAACTCCTTCGCCGCCGGGTCGAAGGTCCAGTGCCGCAAAAACTCGATTCCCAGCAGGTACAAATTCGCTTCCGACGGATCCAGCCGCACCGCATTGGCGTAATGCTTCGCCGCATCCTCATAATGCGCGAGCTGCTCGTCCACGTCGCCATAGAGCGACTGCGCCTCCGCCGATGTATCAACATCGGGCATGCGCGCGAGCAGCGGCTCTGCTTCCGCCGCCTGGCCGCTCTCGTAGAGTGCCAGCGTCGTGTTGTACAGCAGATCGCCATTGCTGCTGTCGGAACGCAACGCAGCCTGGAAGGCGACCGCCGCTTTCGCCGGCTCCTTCAGCAACATGCATGCCTGCCCCAGCGCCTCCTCGGTCTGCGCATTCCCGGGATTCAGCTGGGCTGCCTCGGCCAGTTCGCGCGCCGCATCTGCGGTCTTCCCTTCCTTGAGCCAGGCGGTTCCAAGATTTGCATGGGCCACATCGGAATCCGGCTTCTCCCGCGCCGCCGCGCTCAGCAGGGGCGTCGCCAGCGTCAGCTTTCCATCCGACGCATACAGAAGCCCCAGCGATTCGTTGATCTCAAAGCTTTCTGGGTGCCGCGCGTGGAGTCCGCGCAGCACCGGCTCCGCAGCTGCTCCATTGCCGGCGCTCATCGCCGCCATCGCCTGTTGGAATGCATGATTATCCGCGGCACTGATCTCCCCGGCAGGACCGGCCTGTGCTCCTGCGCATGAAACAACCAGGGCCGCTGCAGCCGTCATCCAGCCGCATCGGCGAAACCAGGTGGCAAATTCGATCCGGACCCGCGGCCGCCTTCCCTCCACGGGGCACGGCGACCGCCCGTGCCACATAGAGCGAAGTCTAGCCCTAGAAGGCATACTTCAGTGCGAACTGGAAGAAGCGTGCATCCGGCGTGTCGTTCTGGAAGGTGCGCGGCGACGTGATCTGACCGCCAGCCGGATTGATATTGTTCGTGCTGGGTTCGCCATAGGCCGGAGTGTTCAGCACGTTAAATATGTCCGCTCGGAACTCGAGATATTCCTCGCGCCAGGTAGAAAAGTCCTTGAACATCGACATATTGATGCGCTCATAGCCAGGCCCGTAGACGTTGTTGCGGCGCCCTCCCAGCAACTGCAGGACCTGCGTCCGGTCCGTCACCAGGTACGGATACAGATAGCCCGGGGCAACCGTCGTGTAGCTGCCGCCGGTAAGGGAGAGGGAAGGTGTGATCGTGTTGCCCGAGACGGGATTGGCAAACGAGCAGGGGTTGTACCAGTTGACTCTGTTGCGCGTCTTCGGAGCGCAGGTAATGCCGGGATTCGATGGCGGCGCGGTACCTCCCGCCTTAAATGGGTTGGCGATGGGAATCGCTCGCGTGCCACCTCCCGAGGGTCCAGAGTTATTCGGATACACCGTAAACGGATTGCCCGTCTGCGCAAAGAACGTCAGATTCCCGGACCACCCTCCCACAATTTCGTTTGCAAAGCCGCCATGGTTGAGGTGAGCCCGCCCCAGACCGAAGGGCAAATCGTAGAAGCCGTTAAACGTAAAACGATGGCGCGTGTCCCACGCACTGTTGCTATAGTCGTAACGGAGGGGCAACAGATTGGTGTTGCGGTATCCGGCATCGCCCGTGCTGCCCAGCGGTGTCGGCGCATCATCCAGCGAATGCGCATAGGTGTATGAAGCGAGGAAGTTCATCCCGTGCGACATGCGCTTTTGCAATTTCGCCTGCAACGAGTTGAAGCTGCTCTCGCCGGCGTAGTTGGTGTACGCCGTTCCGCCGAAGTCAGGGAACGGACGCCACGGCTGAGAACTGTTCGAGGTGTACAGCAGCGCGTCCGGACTGTTCGGATCCGGAAAAACCGCCAAATGGCGCGAAGTATCGCCGACGTAACTGAGCGTCGCCGCCATGTTATTACCAATGGCGCGCTCGATCGACAGGTTGTAACTCATTGTGTACGGTGTCTTAGCCAGATGATCGGACCCGCGCAGAGCTGGTGTCGAAATGTAGTTCGACAGCCCCGCGGTCAGGGCCTGCGTAAATCCGTTCTCCAGCGACACCCCTCCATACGCCGGGTCGCTGATGCTCACGCAACTGCTCGCCGTGCAGCTCGGCGCAGTGAACGTATCCGTGAACTGAAACGGATAGTTCTCGCCCAGGTTGGGATAGTATCCCGTGCTCTCCAGTCCGCCGTAGAAGATGCCGAAGCCCGTCCGTACTACGGTTTGCGGATCGACGGCATACGATGCACCGATGCGCGGAGCGAAGTTGAGATGCTGCGCATCGACCAGACCCGGGTTGCTGACGTATTCCAGCGTGATGTTGTCCTTGGCCAGCAGGCTGGTAAACGAGCTGGAGAGCGGAAAATTCTTCTGCTGAACCGGAATCTGGTACACGGCCGAGCCGAACCCCGGGCCTGTCTTCCCGGTCACGTAATAGCTCGCCTGGTAGCCGCCCACGTCTTTGTACGGCTGGTAGAAGTCGTAGCGCAATCCTAAGTTCAGCGTTAGTTTCTGGTTCACGCGCCAGTCATCCTGAGCGTAAGCTGCGCGATACCAATGTGCGTCTCCATTGATGAATTCGTTGGAGAGCTGCGCGTAGTTGTTCTGGTCCGCGAGAAAATCGGCCACGCCATATCCAGTGAAGCTGGCTCCCAGATTGCTCGTGTAGAGGCCATTGAAACTGTATGTACCGCGCGGATAGGGCGGCTGGAGTGTCGAAAACCGGACGCTCTGGAACGAGACGCCGAACTTCAGTGAGTGATTCCCTTTGATCTTGGTCACATTGTCCAGGATCTGGAATACGTTCTCGTGCTCGTTGGTGACGAAGAAGGTCGTGCTGCCGAACGAAGTAATGCCCCCGATCGCCACGTTTGGCAGTCCGCCGTTCTGCGGAAACGCCGGTCCGTACGGGATGCCTCCCAGACCAATGGTCGGAGCGATATCTGTATTCGAATTGGGTTGCAGATAGCCGTCGTGGAGATAGTTGTAGCCGAAGCGAAACTCGTTCGACAGCGACGGCGTGAACACGTGCGTTTCGCTGGCCACGAAGTTCTGCCCGAGGTTGAGGATGTTCCCATCGTTGCCGAACCCTCCGCCGTCGAGAATGTTGCCCAGCGGCGAGGGATCGAAAGCCGGTTCATGGTAGTAACTGTGCCGCGCAAAGACCTGGTCCTTGCTGCTGATGTTGAAATCCATGCGCAAGTCCCACTGCCATGTATTGTCCTTGTCGTTCGTGCTCACAATGTAGTTGTTATAGGTCTTGCCGCCATTAGCATTCGGCACGGGATACATATTCAGGACGTTCTGCGCCACCGTGTCAATCTGGTTCGAGCAGAAGACGTTCGGCTGGCCGTTGCAGGTCAGCGGCGTTGCGCCTCCCGAATTCGGCTCGTAAAGAACGATCGGTTGCGCTGCGCCGGTCAGGCTCGTGTTCAGCAGTTCGCTGAAGTTCCCCTGGCGCATCAGCGCCGTCGGCACCGTCTCGGTCTGTGTGTTGCCGAAGATGATGCGGTTCGCCTGCGCGTCGCCGAAGAAGAACAGCTTGTTCCTGACGATCGGAAAGCCCAGCGTCGCGCCGAACTGATTCTCGTGGTACGCCGGTACCGTCTGGGCGTCAAAATCACGCGCGTCGAGCACGTTGTTGCGGAAATACTCCCACAGGTCGCCGTGAATCTGGTTCGTGCCCGATTTGATGCTCGCGTTGACCACCGCGCCGGCAGAGTGCCCGAACTCCGCGCTGTAATCGCTGGTCTGCACCTTGAATTCGGCCAGCGCATCTGGCGGCGGCTGTACCACGTAACTGGCACCGTTCACAAAGTCCACAACGTTAGTATTGTTATCTACGCCGTCGAGAATGAAGTTATTCTGCTCCGCACGCTGGCCGTTTGCATTGAAGTCGCCCTTGCCCTGGCCGCGCGAGCCTTCCGGCGGATCAACGCCCGTCGAGAGTTGCGTGATATACACCCAGTTGCGTCCGTTCAGGGGCACGTTGTTGATGGTCTGCGCGCTCATTACCTGACCGACGGAACTTTCCTGCGTCTGCATCAGCGGCGGCGCCGCCGTGACTGTAACTGTCTCGGCGACAGATCCCGGCTTCAAGGTCAGGTTGACGCTGAGGCGCTGCTGCACGTCCAGATGGACGTTCTCCTGCGTCGTGGTTTGAAATCCCTGTGCCGTGGCCGAAACTCTGTAATTGCCGATCTTAATCGGCGAAAACGTGTAGATGCCGTTGCTGTCCGCGTGGCTGTTGAGCACCAGACCGGTATCGATGTCGGTCAGGGTGATGGCCGCCTTGGGAACAACAGCGCCCGTAGGGTCGGACACCACGCCGGTAATGGTTCCCTGATCGACCTGTGCCCATGCGGCAGGCACGAAGAGGAACAAAGCAGTGGCGATGGTTCTGAGGGCTCGGAGACAGGAGAGTCTGTTGCTTCGAACGGACGGCAAGGGGGATACCTCCTTCGAAAAACTTTCAGATTCTGCACCGCTGATTCTGTGGCGTGCCCGGTGTAGTGTATCCGGTTACATATACCGGTCTATTATTACTCCCTTGGGCACCGGGAACCTTATAGAAGAAGGAGACGAGATTTGTCAAGGGCATCGAGTGACCTATCCGGAGAAATGCCCGCGCCAAAGAGCGTCTGCGCAGGCGGGCTTAGGTACTTGTTGCATTTCACTGCGACGTGTTGGATCGACCGGGGGATTTGCCTTTCTGCCGAGTTGAAATCTGTCCCGCCTGGAGGTGGGTCAGTGTTTATGGGGTTTGCGGGCGGCGGAGAGAGGCTCCCGAAATCCGCTCCCACGGTTCAGGCACATTGCTCGCTGAGCCTTCCCGTTCGATGCGTGCATTCGAACAATCCTGTGGAGCGGGTGGGACAATTGAGTCGGGCGATGAATCGGCATTGCGCTGAGACGATGGACCTGGGCCGGGCGCCGATTCGGCTGACGGTGAAGGGGGATCAGCCGCAGGCTGGCGGCCCTCGCCGCGGGTATCGCCGCGTGCAGTGGATCGAAAAGGCGCCTGCGCCCGCGCGCGAGAAACTGACGTCGAAGGAGTTTGAACCTCTGGTGTCGGCGTGCATCATCCGCAGCTCTCGTCCATCTCAATCGCACGGGGAAACAGGATGTTGTTCTCCAGATGAACATGCCGATGCAGGTCGTGTTCGAATTCCGAGAGCGAACGGTAGAAGGCGACATAAGTGGGGCAGGCGCCTTCCGGTGGCGTGAAGTCGCGGCTGAGCTGGCGAATTTGAGCCAGAGCGTCCCCGGCTAAATCGTGCTCGACCATCATGACGGCGATGGGATTACGGACGGAGCCGAAGCATCCGAGCGAGCGTGGACCGCAGGTGGAGAGGTTGCGTTCCATATTCACGATGGAGGGAAAGAGGATCTGCTCCTCTTTGCCCAGATGCCGAATCAGATCGTCGCCTGCACCGCGAATGAGCTGCTGGATGTTGACTAGCTCGGGATGGGTGTCCCCATGGCGGGCCACGACCTTCAGCGCCAGTTGCCAGAGTCGGGGGATTTCGCGACGGACATAGGCGTGATGCGTATGCACGATGTGGTCACACAGCGCCTCGAGCGATGCCGAACTCCAGCCCGCAGAGGGCTCGTCTGCGCCATGCGCGGCGCCCTCGATGGCGGCGAGGACCGCATGGACGTCAAGGGAACGCTCCTGGCAGGCCTGCGCCAGTGGCTTGCGACCACCACAGCAATAGTCGATGCCGAACTTTTCAAAGACGCGGATGGATGCTGGCTGTTCAAGAGCGATGTCGCGGACGGTCGTTGCAGCGGCGGTCATAAGGAATCTCCTGTTCATGACAGTAAGGGTTCGGGCAAGAGGTGGCTGCGACTTAAGTCACTGGCGCGCCATTTCTTCGTTAGAATTCTTCGCAATGCCTGATCCGGCCAATGCAGCCTCCGCTCTCGGTGCCGTTTCGCTCTTTTCCGGGCTCTCCCCAGATGAACTCCGCCTGCTGGCAGCGCATGCCATACGGAAACGGCTTGCTCAGGGCGAGCTTCTGTTTTCGGAAGGTGACGCGTGCCGGGGGCTGCACATCATCGCGAGCGGCAAGCTGCGGATCTTCAAAAGCTCGCCCAGCGGACGCGAGCAGGTACTCGCAGTGGAGGGTCCCGGTGGGTCCGTCGCCGAACTGCCCGTCTTCGATGGGGGCGCCTATCCCGCGTCCGTGAGCGCAGTCGAAGATTCTCAGATCCTCTTCATCTCGCGGGACGATTTCCGGCGCTTCTGCCTTGAGCACCCGGAAGTTGCCCTGAAAATGCTCGCGGTCGTGGGGGCGCGGCTCCGGCGCTTAGTGGGGATCATTGAAGAGCTTTCTTTCACGACCGTGCGGCAGCGCCTGGTTGTTGCCCTGATGCGTCTGGCGCAGACCGGCGGCAAGCGGACAGACAGGGGCATCGAGTTCGAACTGCCCGGCACCCATCAGGAACTGGCGCATGAACTCGGCACGGTGCGCGAGCTGGTTTCCCGCAATTTGATGCGTTTGCAGGCGGAAGGACTCCTGCAGGTGGACGCGCGCAGCATCGTCATCACCGATATGGCAGGTTTGGCGGCCATCCTCGAGAGTGGATCCTGAAGTCGAGGTGAGCCTGAAAGAGAAAGACCTCTGCAATCTTCCTGGCGCGTGATCAAAGTCACTGCGTCTGCGCGACTCCGCTGCCAGTCTTGCAGCAGGAGAACTCGATGTCTGCCATTCCTGCTCAACCAACCTTGCTCTCCGCGGAGATTGCTGGCGAGCATGCTTCGCTTTTGACCCTCGAGCGCCACAAGAGTATTTTGTTCCGCTGCTGGATCGTCACCGGCCTGTTCTTTATGGTCCTGCCCGGAACGGTGCTCGGTTTCAGTAATCTGCTGGCCATCAGCGCGCATCACGGTCTCGGGGGTCTCGCCCCGGCATGGATCCAGGCGCATGGCTTCTCTCAGGTCTTCGGCTGGATTGGCACGTTCGTCCTTGGCATCGGATTCTATTCGCAGCCGCACACCCGCATCAGCCGCAGCCGCCTTCCGTTGATTTGCTGGATCCTGTGGACCGCGGGTCTGATGCTGCACTGGCTGGCCGCCGGCTATCTGTGGTGGTGGAGAATCACCCTCCCCGCCGCGGGGCTTCTGCAGTTTGCGGCGATGCTGTTGTTCCTGCGCGCTGCGCGCGAACACAAGCTTCCCTCCGCGGCTGTGGCTCAGCACGCAGGTCCTCGCATGGAACCGTGGATGCAGACGGTTCTCGTCAGCAACACCGCTTTTCTCGTCGCGCTCGGCATCAACGTGGCGGTCGGCTTCCGCCTGGCGCTCACAGCCGCTGCTCCGGAAATCCCTCACGCTTTCGACCAGGGTTTTCTTGTTCTGCTGGGCTGGGGATTTCTGGCGCCCCTTGTCTGGGGATTTTCCGCGCGTTGGCTGCCCACATTTCTCGGAGGCGCGCCGGTTCGCGGCAAGCTACTGCAGGTGGCCGTGGGCCTCGATCTCGCCGGCGTTGTCCTCGGCATGGCGCACCAAACGCGGCTTATGACACCGCTTCTTGTGGCGGCTGCGATCCTGGTCGCGTTGGCGATTCGCGTCTTCGAAAAGCCAACCAGCGCAGCGAAAACTCTCGGCCTGCATCCGAGCTTTCCGGCATTTCTCCGCATCGCGTATGCGTGGAGCATGGTCGCCTCGCTGCTTGGGGTCTGGGCAGCCTGGTCCGACGTTCACGGCGGCATCTGGGGCGGATCGCGTCACGCGCTCACCGTCGGATTTGCCGCGACGATGGTGATGACCGTCGGCCCGCGCATCCTGCCGCATTTTGCCGGAGTCCGCGGCATTTGGAGTAGAAACCTCATGTTCGCAACCCTGCTCCTGCTTTGCGCAGGATGCACGCTGCGCATAAGCATGGAGCCGCTGGCGTATGAGGGGCTGTGGCCATTTGCGTGGGAGCTTCTGCCGCTGTCCGGATGCCTTGAACTGGCCGCGGTGCTTCTCTTCGCGATACAGCTGGTTCTGAGCTTCGCGCTGGAGCCGAGCATCTTTGCAGATCGAAGAGAAGCTGCGTCGCAGGCGGCCTGATTAGTCGCGGGCGCCTTCGAAGCCCGGACTACCCGGGGCCCCGGTATCCAGATTCTGGCCCGGGTGCGCCCAGAGCCACGTCGCGCCGAGCCATGAATGGCCCCGCCCGTCCTCGGCGAGGTGCGGGATCAGTGCCCAGATCCCGATCCAGGCCAGGCCGACAAGGTTGGGAAACAACAGCGGCGCCATAGGGGGTGCGCCGTTGACCAGCTTCTCAAACAGCGTGTGACCGGGCTCGACAAGGTTGGCCCGCAGATGGAACCAGAAACCAAGGACACCTGCGAAGGCCTGTGCAACCATCACGAGCATGCACCAGTCGAGATACCGGCGCGTGACCTGCGAGAGCAGAGGAACCATCAGAAACCCAACCGCCATAGCCGAGGAAATGACCGGGATCCATTCCGTGTGGAGGAAGAACCCGTTCTCGGCATGATCGGTGAGCGACAGCACGAAATTGCCAAAGAAGCCGCCGAGTGCGAGAAAGATGACCCAGCGAGCCCATTCTGTGCCGCGGGGGGCGACCATTCGGTTCAGCAGAGTCAGAAATCCGAGCCCTGTGTACGACAGCGGCGCAGCGAACGGCGCAGCATACGTGATGCTCTTGAGAGTGCGTTCGGCAAAGAATCGGCAGTCGAGGTGGTAGAGCACACCCGCCAGACCGGTCGCAATCGCCGCCCACCCTATCACATACCCGATTAGCTTCCAGGCGCGGCGCATCTTCCATATCCATCCCAGAGCGACCGCAACGCCCAGCACGACAGCTCCCGCCATCGAAAAGAACAGCGGGATGTACTCTGCCTTCACTCCAAACTGATTCACCGAGTGCGCAATGTAGATGTCAGCCGCCAGAATTCCCAGGTTCGCGGTGACAAACAGCTCTACCCATAGCTGCGGATCGTGCACCCATCGCATTCGCGGATGAACAATCAGCTGGCGGCAGCTTTCCAGCCACTCATTCGCCGCCATGCTGCCGCCTCAGTTCTGACGCCATGTATTCCAGTTCCACCGTCTTCTGTATCATGGGGTAATTCCCGTGCCACTGCACGAAATCCGCGCCACCCATAAATGCGCCATGCTTCGAGGTGCGCCCGTCGTAATGCCATAAATCGAAGTAGAGGAAGTCAATGGGATTGGAGAACGGCGGCCCTTTCACCAACCCCGCCGCACGCAGGCCAGCGACAATGTCCTTTGCATGCTGTACCCGGGCGTTCGTGCTGAGCACAACCTGTTCGGCCTGGGCGTAGACGCGGTCTATGGTCGGGGCCGTGTGGCACTGCTCGCACACCTGCTTCATCGCCGCCTGCGCCCGCGCGTAATTAGGGCGTTTCGTCGAGATCTCCGCCGCCAGGAACCACGACAGCCGGTCCGATGGATCGTGCGTGACTTTGAGTCCGTCGATGCCGGACATGTGGCACGTGGCGCAGGTCGGCACAAACATATCCCGCGTTGTCAGGAGACGCGGAGGCGCCTTCAGGTTCAGGATGCTCCTTTGCGCGGCGAACATAACGCCGTGCTTCGACTCGTTGTAGATCTCCATCTGCGAGTGATCGGGTCCCATATGGCATTGCCCGCAGGTACTCGGCAGCCGCGCCAGCTCCACACTGCTCGTGTGCCGTGAATGGCACGCCGTGCAGGTGCCGATTGTGCCATCGTCGTTCGGCTTGCCGATCGAGTGACACTGCTCACACCCGCTGGTCATGGCTGAATTGCCCTCGGCCACAACGAATGGATGAGGCTGCCGCTTCGTCCCTCCCGGTTGATACTGCTCCGAGAACATCACCTGCTCCGCAGTCAGCCCCTTCTCGCCGTAGATGGCAGCCCATGAGGGCGCGGCATGCCGGCTGCGCAGGAATTCCTGGTATTCCTGCTCATGGCACGAGCGGCAGTTTCCTGCGGTCAGGTGTTTCGCAATCACGAACCCGTGGTGATCCATCTTGTCCTGGCCCGCAGCCGGCTGATGGCAGTCCAGGCAGTTCATGCCCTTGCGTGCGTGCGTGGACATCTCGAACTCGTGCACGACGGAGTATTGCAACCGCGCATGGCATTCCGCGCATTTTCCGGAGGCTCGGACGAAGTCGGCCGTGGGCTGCTGGGTTTCCACGCGCGGGCGTGCTCGGTTGACCAGGAAGGCGGCGACGATCAGAGAAAAGCCGATAACAACAGCCACGAACACAGAGCGGAACGACATGCCAACCCGCCTCCGGAGCAAGATGCTGGGGCAATCTCCCCTGGTTCCCCGTGAATTGCTGCGTTGCCACTTTACCAACAGCAGTGCTGCTGCGCCACCTTCGCGCATGATGCCGCTTCACTGTGATATTTGTCACTTCGCCGCACAGCGCCGACCCCAATCATAAAAAGAGTCAACCGGCTCCTCAGCCTGTGACTTAAGTCCCTGCTTTCCGACGAGACAACCGCTACGTTGGCTGCAGGATGAGCAGCACAAAACCCATGCTATTCACGAGGAAATCATGACCTATAAGCGTTATTGGGTGGCCCTGACCATCGTCATACTCGGATCCTTTGGGGTTCTTGGCGGCGTCGGCCGCAGAATGATCAGCCAGGCTCCGCCGCTCCCCGACGTCTACAGCACAGATGGAAGACTTCTTTTTACCGGCTCTGCAATCACCGACGGCCAGGGCGTCTGGCAATCCCTGGGCGGCCAGGAAATCGGCACGGTCTGGGGCCACGGCGCCTACGTCGCGCCGGACTGGACCGCCGACTGGCTCCATCGCGAATCGCTGATCCTGCTCGATCGTTGGGCGCAGAACGAGGGCGCCGCACACTTCGCGGACCTGAGTCTCGATCGGCAGGCGGCCCTCAAGGCGCGCCTGATCCGGGAAATGCGACGCAACACATACGATCCAGCCACCAACCGACTCGTCGTCAGTGACGACGTCGCCGCCGTATTCCATCAACTCGCCGCGTACTACGCCGATGTCTTCAGCGCGGGACGCAAAGAGTATGCCATTCCCGCCGGCGCCCTCACCGATGCCTTGAAGCAGCAGAAGATGGCCGCCTTTTTTTGGTGGACGTCATGGGCCGCGCACACGGAGCGCCCCGGCAGCAGCATCACTTATACCAATAACTGGCCCCATGAGCCACTGGCCGGCAATCAGGTTGCTCCCTCCGCGGTCCTGTGGAGCGTCCTCAGCTTCGTCTTCCTGCTGGGCGGCATCGGCGGACTTGTCTGGTGGTATGCCTCCCAGGAGAGGCCCGATTTTCATCCGGCCTTTCCCGCCAAAGATCCTTTCCTAAGCTTAACGGCGACGCCCAGCCAGCGCGCCACCATGAAGTACTTCCTCGTGGTCGTGCTGCTTTGGGGTGTGCAAATCGCGATGGGCGGCCTCACAGCTCATTACGGCGTCGAAGGCACCGGCTTCTACGGCATTCCTCTCGACAAGATCCTTCCTTATGCCGTTACCCGCACCTGGCATATTCAGCTCGCGATTTTCTGGATCGCTACTTCGTGGCTTGCTACGGGCCTCTATGTCGGTCCGGCCGTGAGCGGCCATGAGCCCAAAGGCCAGCGCGTCGGCGTCAACGTGCTCTTCGCTGCTCTGGTCCTCGTGGTCGGCGGGTCGCTTGCCGGCGAGTGGTTGGGCATCGAGCAAAAGCTCGGCAACCTGTGGTTCTGGCTCGGCGACCAGGGCTACACCTACGTCGACCTCGGCCGCTTCTGGCAAATCCTGCTCTTTGTCGGCCTTGTCCTGTGGCTCTTCCTGATGGTCCGCGCTCTCAGGCCCGCCCTCGTGCGTCCCAGCGAGAGCCGACCGCTGATGATTCTGTTTCTCATTTCTTCGATTGCCATTCCGCTCTTCTATGCTGCCGGCCTGATGTACGGCCAGCGCAGCCATCTGGTTACGGCCGAATACTGGCGCTGGTGGGTCGTTCACCTCTGGGTCGAAGGCTTCTTTGAAGTATTTGCAACCGTCGTGATTGCATTTCTCTTCACCCGCCTTAACCTGCTCGAACTCCGGTCCGCCACGCGTACGGTTCTGTTCTCGACAACCATCTTTTTGTCAGGTGGCATCATCGGGACCTTCCATCACCTCTACTTTGCCGGGTCGTCGCCTGCGGTTATCGCCCTGGGCGCGGTCTTCAGCGCGCTCGAAGTCGTGCCACTGACCCTCGTCGGTTTTGAAGCGTGGGAGAACATCCGCCTCGCTCGCGGAAAAAGCAACGCTCCGTGGGTAGCCAATTACAAGTGGCCCATCTACTTCTTCGTTGCTGTCGCCTTCTGGAACATGGTCGGCGCGGGTCTCTTCGGTTTCCTCATCAATCCGCCGGTTGCGCTCTACTACATGCAAGGTCTCAATCTCACCCCGGTGCACGGACACACCGCGCTCTTCGGCGTGTATGGCATGCTCGGCCTCGGATTGACGCTCTTCTGCCTGCGCGCCATCCGCCCCGGCGTGCAGTGGAAAGACCGTCCACTGCAGCTGGCCTTCTGGCTGGTCAACATTGGGCTCGTCTTCATGGTCGTCCTCAGCATGCTGCCCATCGGCATCCTGCAGGCGCTCGCCTCTATCCAGCAGGGCACCTGGTATGCGCGTTCCGCAGAATTCCTGCAGACACCCTCCATGCAGCTGCTGCGCTGGATGCGCGTGCCGGGCGACGTGCTCTTCGCGGCTGGCGCTGCCATCCTCGGCCTCTTCGTCATCGGCCTCATCACCGGCCACTCCTGCGAGAAGAGCGGACAGACAGCTGATACGCGCACGCGTGAAGGAGTCCTGGTGGCGGGCGACTAAACGAATGTAGGGCTACCCGGTTCCTTGCCGTCTGCAATCGTATCCGACCGCGATAAACGCAGGCGTCCCCTGTCGAGAGATGGTTCTTCACACCGGACTTCTTGATAACGCTCATAGAAACGCCAGTCGTCCGGTTGCGTCCCTGAACGGCGCTCGTCTGGAGCGAAACGGGAAGCTGGGGGGAGCAACGGAATCTCAACTGCTCTAACTACTAATACGGCGGACACCTACCGCGGCTGCTGAAATCACAGCACGGTCTGATCTGGAAAAAATGCTTTTGTACGACAATGGCCGCTATGTGAGCACTTCTGCTCAGATATTGTATTGCTGTTATGTTCCAATCATTTTGGAGCAGAGTCTCTCTGTATCTCCTCACTCTTGGTCTGAGCTAAGTTCAGCCCATCTGAAATGTGTCTCTCTTAGCCCCTCCGCACCGAATAAGGAAAATCCATGAAAATTACGCCCCTGCTTTTGGTCGGCGCGCTCGCGCTGACAGGCGGAAACCTCTGGGCTGCCTCCGGACGACAGGATTCGATCGAGCGTCTGCAAATGTCTTCGGATGTCCTCCACTCCATCATGAGCGCCCCGGACAGGGGTATTCCAGAGGAAGTGATGAGCGGGGCGAAATGCATCGTCGTCGTTCCCCACCTGGTCAAAGGCGGCTTTGTTGTCGGTGGCGAACACGGCCGGGGAATCGCCTCGTGCCGCACGGCCCAGGGCTGGAGCGCACCGGCGTTCGTATCCATCGGCGGCGGAAGCTGGGGGTTGCAGATCGGCGTCGAAGGAGTCGACATGGTCATGGTGGTTATGAACGACCGCGGCCTGCAGCATCTGCTCTCGAGCAAATTTCAGCTCAGCGGAGATGCATCCGCTTCAGCGGGCCCCATCGGGCGCCACGCCTCCGCCGGCACCGACTGGACCATGAACACTGAGATTCTTACCTATTCCCGCGCACACGGGGTCTTCGCCGGAATCACGCTCGACGGAGCGGTCGTCGAACAGGACGCCGACTCAACACGGGCCATTTACGGCCGCGACCCGTCTTTCCGGACGATTCTATCCGGCAGAGTCCATGCCCCGAAGTCGACGCTCAGCTTTATGCGGGCGGTCACCGAGACCGGTCGCGACGGCACGATCGCAGAAGTTAACCCAGGCCAGCAGTAACTCACCCAGCCTGCGGGGGATCCGGATCCTTCCCGGATCCCGATCGATCTTCGATAGGAAAGGAGAAACTATGCCAGTTATGCAGATTGTCATCACGCTGGTCATCATAGGAGTCCTGATGTGGCTGGTGAACCGTTTCATTCCCATGCAATCGACGATCAAGGGGATTTTGAACGGGCTGGTCACGATTCTTGTGGTCGTCTGGCTCGTGAACGTGTTTGGGCTGATGCACTACATCACCAACTTTCACGTCAGAAATTGACCTCTGGCTCGAGAGTTAGCGTCGGTTCTGATGCCGCGTCAGCGGCAGAGTGCCGAAAAACCGCGGCAGATATCTGCCTGAAGGAAGAATTGTGAAAATCAAGATGCTGTACGCCATTGCCATGGCGGTCTCCGTGAGCGCCTGTGCTCAGACTTCACCGCAGTTGCTTTCGCCGGTGGACCCGGCGCCAGTGCCCACTTTCTATCACACGAGCACCATCAGCCGCACGGTGGAAGCGGTGACCTACGGACACCGCCAGGGAGCAACGAAAGTGGACTTCGCCGGAACCAGCCTGATGCCCATGGCAAACGGCTGGGCCAGCGTGGACAGCAAGCGCGGGGATCTGGCCATTACCGCCGAATTCGGCGATCTGCAGAGGCCGACAACCTTCGGCACCGAGTATCTTACCTACGTTCTGTGGGCGATTTCGCCGGAGGGAAGGGCCGTCAACCTCGGCGAAGTTCTCGTGGGCAGCAATCATCGCAGCAAGATCCACGCAACGACGAATCTCCAGGCGTTTGCGCTGATCGTAACGGCAGAGCCTTACTACGCCGTGCACGAACCCAGCAACGCCGTGGTTTTGGAGAATGTCGTTCGGGCTGATACGCGTGGCACAGCCGAGCCGGTCAACGCAAAGTATGAACTGATGGAGCGCGGCGGCTATATTCCAACCGGCTACAAGTTCGATCCCGTCGTTTTGGATGCGAAGTTGCCGCTGGAATTCCTCGAGGCGCGTAACAGCGTGCGGATTGCGAAGTCTGAGGGAGCCGAGGAATATGCGCCGGCCAGCTATCGCCACGCCGTGGAACTGATGAACACGGCGGACAGCGAGGCGACAACTTCTCATTCTTCGCCGAAAGAGCTGATTGCCATGTCGCGCGAGGTCGTGCAGACGGCGGAAGATGCGCGTGCCGCCGGCGTGAAGGCCATGGACGAGGCACAACTCGCCGGCGAGCGGCAAGCTTCAGCCGATGCGCAGGCAACGGCGCAGGCGCAGACCGAGGTCGCGAATCAGCAGAAGGTCCAAGCCCAGGCCGACGCGGCGAAGGCCCAGTCGGATATGGCTGCCAGCCAGGCTGCATCTGCCTCGGCCGTCGCAGCAGCCCAGGCGAACGCTGACCAGTCCGCTGTGGCGGCACAGGAATCGCAAAAGGCCGCCGAGGCGGCTAATAGCGAGAAGGCAGCCATGCGCGCCGCGCTGACGGAGCGACTGAATACCGTTCTGCAAACCCGGGACAGCGCTCGGGGGCTCATCGTCAGCATGTCGGACGTGTTGTTCGACACCGGCAGATATTCGCTGAACCCCGCTGCGCGCGAGAAGCTGGCAAAAATCGCCGGCATTCTGCTTGCTTATCCGAGCCTCGCTATCGCCGTCGGCGGCTACACCGACAATGTGGGAAGCGACGAGATGAATCAAACCTTGTCGCAGAACCGCGCTGGAGCCGTTCGCGATTACCTGGTGCAGGAAGGCGTGACCGGTGACGCGGTTACCGCCGCTGGTTACGGCAATACCTCACCGGTCGCTTCGAATGATGATGCGGGCGGACGCCAGCAGAATCGCAGAGTCGAGCTGGTGGTATCCGGTGACGCCATCGGCCAGGCAGCCAATGTTACAACCAGCAGCCTGCGCTAAGCAGGCCTGTCAAAGGGCAGCAACTCACACTGGAGCTTAATCGATGAAAGTCTCACGCGTTTCGATCGCAACCCTGATCGTTCTTGTGCTCGGATTCGTCGTACCTGCGCTTGCGATTCAGGATAAACCGGTGCAGGATCAGGACCACACAAAACAGGAGACCGCTCGCCAGCAGGCCAAACCCACAGAGCAGCCCGCCGAGCAGGAACATCGGACGGCGCCACAACAGGGGGAAAAGGCAGAGCATGCTCAACAGCCCGAGCGGCAGCGGCCAGCCGCGCAACCGCGGATGCAACGCCAGGAGCAGCAGGCATCCACGCAGCAGAGAGCCCAGCAGCAGCAACGGGTAGCCAGGCAGGAGACATCCCAGCGGTCTACTGTCACCAGACAGCAGGAGCATGTTCGGCAATCGCGAACGGTAACGTCCAGCCAGCGCAGCCAGACCCAACAATTTCGGCAGACAGCCTGGCAACAGCACCGGGCGGGCAACTGGCAGACGGACCACCGTACCTGGCAGCAGCGCGGCGGCTACAACGGCTACCGCATTCCGGACGATCGCTTTCGTGGATCATTCGGCGAAGATCATGGGTTCCGCATTCACGGTCTTCCATTCCTGGTCGTCGGCGGATATCCGCGCTTTCAATACGGTGGCTACTGGCTGAGCGTCGTCGACCCATGGCCGGCGAGCTGGGGCAATAACTGGTACGACAGCGATGACGTGTATGTCGTGTACGTCGATAACGGATACTACCTCTACAACCGAAGTTATCCGGGTGTCGGCATGGCAATCAGCATATCGATGTGAACAGCCGGGCGGCGAATCGATTCGATGTCCGGATCGCTATCGCCGCCTCGCTCTGTTCGTCAGCTATCGCGCGCCGTACAGACAACTGTTGGGCTGATTGTCCACTGCCGTCGTGGCTGCGCTCGCGCTCGGCATGAGTCTTAACACCAGACGAAATCACCTTCTCACGCGAATGATAATGGAAGCCGAAGACTCATTCCTGAGATCCTTCAGACGTATCCGCAGAGTCGGGATTGTGCCACGAACCGCCCCCGGCGATGATCGCCTTAGCCTGTTTCGGACCCCAGGTCTTGCGGCGATAGGGACGAACCTTGTGGTGGTGACTCAGGACCGGATCAACGACAGCCCAGGCGGCTTCGACCGCATCCTCGCGAGTGAAAAGCGCACCATCCCCGACCATTGCATCGCCTAACAGCCGCTCATAGGGTGTTTCTTCGCCCGGTTGTTCTTCCGACAAATATAATTCCCGCTGTTCTCCAATGAACTCCTTTCCCGCAAGCTTGACGCGTGCGGCGAGAGCGACGGCCGAGTTGGGCGAGAGCCGAAAGCGGACGTAGTTCGGACGGCCGTGCTCCGGCGCTGCATCTGCGAACAGATCTTGTGGAGGCGACTTCAATTCCACCAGGACCTCCGTAGCGGTTACCGGCAGATACTTGCCGGAGCGCAGGTACCACGGCACACCCTCCCAGCGCCACGAGTCGATGAACAGCCGCAGAGCGCAGAAAGTCTCGACATCAGAATTTCTGGCAACGTCTGGCTCCATTCGATAACCGGCATACTGGCCGCGCACTAAATCATCGGGCTTCAGGGTGCGCATGGCTTTGAGAATCTTCGCTTTCTCGCTTTGGACGGCCCCGAAGTCCCGCCCGGCCGGCGGCTCCATCGCCAGGAGTGCGACGATCTGAAAGAGATGGTTTTCGATGACGTCGCGCAGACAGCCTGCCGTTTCATAAAACGCGCCGCGTGCTCCAACTCCGAAGCTCTCC
Organism: Acidobacteriaceae bacterium; assembly: GCA_036521315.1. Taxonomy (GTDB): domain Bacteria; phylum Acidobacteriota; class Terriglobia; order Terriglobales; family Acidobacteriaceae; genus Palsa-343. Next base: position 124,777 of record DATDHZ010000065.1, on the reverse strand, counting down.
GAGAGAGTGATCTGGACGCTGGATACATAGTTGCGATTCCAGATCGGCTCCAGAAAGGAATTGGCAAATCGAAAGTAGAGGATATTCATGATCGCCTCCTTTCCAAGGAAGTGATCGATGCGGAAGATCGAGTCTTCCGGGAAGGCGGCCCGCGCCACCCGGTTAAGTTCCCGGGCCGAGGCAAGATCTCGCCCAAAGGGCTTTTCAACAATGACGCGCGCATGGTCCGCGAGCTTCGCCGCACCGAGCGCGCGAATCACTGTCTCGAAAAGAGAAGGGGGAATAGCGAGGTAATGCGCGGGTCTGCGCGCGCCGCCCAATGCCTTCCTGATCGCAGCGAACGTGCCCGGATCTTTATAGTCACCGCTCACATACTGGAGCGACGACAAAAGATGATGGAAGGCCCGCTTGTTATCGATTCCACCCGCCCTCCGAATACTGTCCGTCACCCGTTTGTGCAGGCGCGCCAGAGTCCACTTCGGGAAGGCCACGCCGACAACCGGCACGGTGAGAGCACCGCGCTTTGCCATGGCGTAGAGCGCCGGGAAGATCATTTTGTGCGCCAGATCGCCAGTCACTCCGAAGAGAACCAGCGCATCCGAACGGGAAGCAGTCATCCCTTTCCTCCATGCAGCGAGTCTTCCCTGAAGGTTTCCGGCAAAGGGTATAGGGGAGGTTTCCCGATACGACTAACGACCGGTGCATGACTCCGTGCTTCAGGCAGTAAGGCTCCCCGAAACCGCTGCCGCCTTCTCGTCGCGATGAATAAGTTTTTGTGTTTTGACATCCCGAGCAAGGCCGAGCATCCTCAGCGCGGAGATTCCATACCAGTTGACGTCGAGCTCATACCAGGTCAGGCCATGGCGGGCAGCCTGGGGATGGGCATGATGATTATTATGCCAGCCCTCACCAAACGTGAGCAGCGCGACCCAGAAACTGTTTCTGGACGAATCGCCGGTGGCGAACCTCTGCCGTCCCCACATGTGGGTGGCGGAGTTGACCAGCCAGGTCGAATGCAGGCCAAGGACCGTGCGGAAGAAGATGCCCCACAACAGGAATGGCCATCCGCCGGCGAGGAGAAGCAGCGCACCCAGCACGACAATCGGAACCCAGTGCCAGCGGCTGATCCACACGTGGAATCTGTCTTTGCGAAGATCCGGAACATAGGGCAGAAGAACTGCCGCATCACTGTGCATCGTCTGGCCGGTCAGGATCCAGCCCATATGAGCCCATAAGCCGCCATCGCGCGGAGAATGCGGGTCGCCCGCCTTATCCGTGTTCTGGTGATGCATGCGATGCGTCGCGACCCAGAAAATCGGACCGCCCTCCAGAGCCAGCGTTCCGCACACGGTCAGAACATATTCCAGCCACTTTGGAGTCTTGAAGCCGCGGTGCGTAAGAAGCCTGTGGTATCCGATGCCGATGCCAAGACTCCCGGCGACCCACCACAAAATCATCGCGAGCAGAAATGCCTTCCAGCTGAATACGAACAAGGCAGCCACTGCTCCGACGTGGAACGCTACCATGACGAGGGCCGTCAGCCACACGAGCGGCTGGGTAAAAGTCTTATCATCACTGAAGATTCGTGTCAGTCTCATCGTCCCGCTCCGTGCCTGTCTATCTGATGGTCACACTATCAGGAGAGCATGAGGCTAAGCGGTAATGTTTATGTAAATGAGACGCCGAATTGGATGGCGTAAGTTGTGAGCAAGATTGCTCAGTATTTCCTGGGGCGTGCGAGCACTCTTGAGAAAAGGGGCTGGCCACTCGAATAAACCCTTCCTCACACTCTGCGCTTTGCGGTACGTTGCTGGCACTGCTCTTCCACGATTGACGACGCCTCGTAGTAACTCCTCGAAGTTCCGGCCTGGCTTCTCCATCGGGTCCATTGGAGAGTGGACCCACTTTCCTGCCACCCGCTCTATCTGTGGCCGACCCGGTCTACACAACAAACATGGCGACGCCGGCAGCAAACATGACAAGCGTAGTGATCGCCACCACCGTGTAGCCCAGGCGTGAACTTGGCTGCCTCTGCATCAGCTTGCGGTTCGACGCTACAATCAGGATCCCGACCAGAAGAAACGGGGCCAGCAATCCATTGATGACAGCTGTCCAGTACAGGGCTTTCACCGGGTTAATGCCCGCGAAATCCAGACCGACGCCCACGGCTGTCGAGAGCAGAATCAGAGCGTAGAACCAGCGCGCCTGCTTGAGCGTCCGGTTCAGGCCCTGCCGCCAGCCCAGCGTTTCTGCGAAGGCATAGGCCGATGATCCAGCCAGTGTCGGAATCGCAAGGAATCCGACTCCGACGATTCCCAAAGTGAACAGGGTTGCGGCGAACTTGCCGGCCAGAGGCCGCAGCGCTTCCGCCGCCTGGCGTGTCGTCTCGACGTGCGTCAGACCATGCCGGTTGAGTGTGACGGCCGTGGTCAGGATGATGAAGAACATCACCGCATTCGAGAAGAATGCGCCCACGCCGACATCGATGTTCCGCATCTCCAGTTCCTGGTCGGACGCACCTCGACGCGAGGCGAGCGTGCTCTGCCCTGCCGCCTTCTCTTCTTCTACCTCTTCGCTGGCCTGCCAGAAGAACAGATACGGGCTGATCGTAGTGCCGAGGATGGCCACCAGCATGGACCACTCGGCCTCGCTGTGGGGCATCGAGGGCATGAATGTCGAGTGGGCCACCTGGCACCAGTCGACGCCGACCACAAACGCGGTCACCGGATAGGCCAGCAGCACCACCACCAGCCATTTCAGCGTGTTCGCAATCTGCTGATACCGGAGCCGAACCGTGGCCCACGAAATCAGCACCGCGAACAGCACCACAAAAATTCGTGAATCCATTCCGGTCAGCATGGCAGCTGCATCCGCCATGCCGGCGAGATCGGCGCCAATATTGATCGTGTTGGCCACCAGCAGAGCGATGACGAACACGTAGAGCAGCCAGGCGGGAAACAGCGCCTTCAGGTTGGCTGCCAATCCCTGCCCGGTAACTTTCCCGATGCGCGCGCACATCATCTGAACGGCGGCCATCAGGGGCCACGTCACCGCCGCAGTCCACAGCAGGCCGGTGCCGAACTGCGCGCCCGCGACCGTATAGGTGGCGATTCCGGAAGGATCGTCGTCGGCCGCGCCGGTGATGACGCCTGGGCCGATCGACGTCAACAGCAGTCTTATCCATCGGGATGGGGACAATTTGGGCACGATGGACTGAGCGCAGGAAATCCTGCTGGACCAGGAGGACTGTTCTGGTTCCGCGTATCACCTTAGGTGGCTGCCCAGGCATAAGTGGTTGCACAGGCACTCATCCTGCTGCGCTCTGCGGGGTCTTTTTATCGCGTTCCTTGCCTGCCGGACAACACCCGAAGTCGGCGCCTCTTCTCTGCCGCTCTACAGACTTATGTTCGGCACACCAAGTGGAGTTGGGGTCCCTGCGCCGGGCTTTCGCTGAAAAACATGCGACCCCGCGGGATTCAGCGGTTCGACGATTGCATATTGGATCGGGCTCAGGCAGTAGACACACTTCGTTTCGCGAAGTGAGCCCGGGCTTTCGCCGAGCGACTGCGCAAACGCCCTCAGGCACTCCGTGCACGTGACGATGACGTACGATTCTCCATTCTGGTCGAGTCCGTTTCTCGGAATCCAGATCGGCGCCAGGAGACTCGGAGGATCGGGCGATGACAACTGCGGGGACTCGGTCATGGCCTTTACGATCCGGAACAGAACATCCGGGTGGGCTCCCTTTTCATAGAAGGCGTCGGCGGCTACTCCGGGAGGCACGCCGTCGCCGGAAAATGCGCCGCTCATGGCGACTGCCTGGATGACGGGAAACCGGTGGCGGACCACCGACAGAAATTCGAAGCCGGACATGCCCGGCATCTCGAGATCGGAAATGATGACATCCGGAATCTCCTGTCGGATTTCCCGTAATCCCGAGAAGCCGTCGCTCGCCGCTTGCAGGCGATATCCAGATTCGGCAAACATTTCGGACAGGAATCTGCGGAGCGTCTCTTCATCGTCCACGATTAGAATTCGTGCCTTAACGGCGGTCACGGTTGACCTCCCCTGGCAGCGTCCTGGAGTCGTTCAGGCTTGGAGTATTCCACGCCTTCCCATCCCCCAGGTGTTCACTTTTGCTCATTCCGGGTTGCGCGACGTAGTCCGCAGCGAGGCAACGTGCTGATTTCTTCCGTTATGTGGGCGACTGAGCGTTTCTGATCAGTTTTTTGGAACCCTGACGTTCCATACTGGCTACGATGAACGCTCTGCCGCCTTCGAGGAAACCTCTCGAGCCGGATTCTCGCTGTCACGGGCGTTCATTGCGCGGGAGGGCGAAATGCATCCTGACCTGACAAGTCCGACATTCATCGCTGGTTTGGTCGTGATTGGTCTGATCATCGTTGTTGCCGTTGCACTGTTCGTGAGAAAGCGCAGAAAAACCACTGCGGGCCTGCGCGGGCGCTTTGGACCCGAATACGACCAGGCCGTTCTCGCACATGGATCCGAACGCAAGGCTGAAGCGAAACTGGCGGATCGCGAAACGCGCGTGCAAAGCATGAAAATCCGCGACTTGAGCGGCACGGAGCGGGAACGCTATCTCGCGGACTGGCAGGCGGTGCAATCCCGCTTTGTCGATCATCCCAGGGGCGCGGTCACGGAAGCCGATGAGCTGGTGACTGCCCTCCTGCGAGTCCGTGGCTATCCCGTAGCCGATTTCGATCAGCGCGCCGCCGATATCTCGGTCAACCATCCCCGCGTGGTGGAGTATTACCGCTCCGCGCACGCTGTCGCGGTGAGGCTGGGCAAAGACCAGGCCAGCACGGAAGACCTGCGCACCGCGATGATTCAATATCGCTCGCTGTTCGATGAACTCGTCCAGGTGCAGACACCTGCCCTGATTCAATCTGTGGCATAGACGCGTATTGCGATTGCAAGTGAAAGGACTCTGGAATGCTGGTACTCATTATTATCCTGGTGCTGGTCTTTGGCCTCGGCGGCGGATACTTCGGTTACAGTCGATGGGGCTATCGCGGGGGCGGCGGTATAGGACTAGGCACCGTACTGTTGATCCTGCTGGTGTGTTATTTGCTGGGGTTATTCCGATAAGGATGCGGGAGGTCATCCCATCAAGGCGATCCGGAATCCTGCTCCATGGCGATTATCCCGGCAGTTCATCCAGGACGCGAACAACCCTCTCGAGCGCGAGATCAAAACAAGGGAAGACTTGTGAATGAGTGCAGTATTGGCCAGTCCTCACTCCCAGGCAATGCGAGATTTGTGGTGACGCAGTTGGTTGCCGTCCATCGGGTCAACCATGTCTGACGCGAGAGCCAGACTCCTGGTTGTGGACGATGACCCGCGGGTTCGCAGGAACCTGGAGTTAATATTCACGGTTTTTGGCTATGCGGTACGTGTGTCTTCCGATGGATGCTCTGCATTAGACGCGATCACGGAGGAGATTCCCGACATCATTCTCTCGGATCTGGAGATGCCTGGAATGGCTGGCTTTGAATTCTTGTCGGTTGTTCGAAACCGGTTTCCGTCAATTCGTGTCGTCGCCATGAGCAAAGAGTTCGCAGGCAAGGCAGTACCTCCGGGGGTTGCAGCCGACGCCTTTTATCAGAAAGGAAGGCATCTGCGGTACCTGCTGAAGGTTATGGAAGCCATGACGCGCTCAGGGAAATCAATCGCGGTTCGTCTTCCCCGCGTTCCATTGCTCCGACACGGGTTCCCGACCCGGCCTTCATCCGCGGTAATCCCGTCTGATCCGCGCCCGACAGCTACGATTCGTCTGGGGGAGTGTCGGGAATAGCGGGCTTACCCGTCTCGGGCACCTGATCGAGCAGCACCACGTTCAGCAATGACTGGTGGACCTTGATGCTGCCGTTGTACTCGATAAATCCCAGCTTGCGAAAGCGATTCATGAAGAAGCTGACGCGGGACCGGGTGGTGCCGACCATCTCCGCAAGAGTCTCCTGGGAAATCTTTGGAATCGCTGACACGGATTGCTCCGGCTTACCAAACTGCGCCATCAGCAGCAGAATGCGCGCCAGGCGCTTTTCACTGGAATTAAACAACTGATCGACGAGGTCTGCCTGGATTCGCATGCTTCGCGCCAGCAAAAATGAGACGAACCGATCGGAAAGGGCAAGTTCGTTGTGCATGACGCGAACCATCTCCTCTCTCTCGATTCTGAGCGACGCACACCTGGTGATGGCTGTGGCCGTCGCCAGACGCAAGCCAGGCATAGCCGCAAGGGACTCCTCTCCAACGAAGTCGCCGGCGGAGAGAAGCGCGATCGTAGCTTCTTTTCCGCCCATGGAAACCACGGTCAGCTTTGCGCGGCCCTCCTGCAGATAAAAAATGGAGTCCGCAGGCTCGCCCTGGGAGAAAAAGGGCTGCTTCCCTTCCAGGCGCACAATGCGTCGCCCCAGTCCTGCACTCGCAAGAAAGGCCTCGGTGTCAAAGGGGATCTTCTTGAGTTCGATCACTTCGATGGCCCTCCTCGGATACGACCGTTCCAATGAACAATTCCGCGAGGGAGCAGCGGCGGACTGGCTCCACGATAAACACCGGGGGAACTGTTAACAATTGTATTCCTGTAGCGGGCTGAGCAACGGCGAGGCCTGGTTTTCTTCACGTGGCCCTGCAAGTGCATTTGAGTGAATCGATTACCCTAAACTAAGCGGCGCCAACCGATCCAGAAGCCAGCGGGGTTGCCCGTTCCTCTGGCAAGGGTTGGTTGCCTGAGCCGTTCAGGTCCTCGCAAAATCCGGAGACGTGTATAAAACGGAACAGAATCGATGATCCCAGACAGGCATACTCGATAAACCGGTCCATCCTCAGAAATTCCCGTGACGCGGAAGCCGCGAACGCAGCAGCGTCCAACGACATTGGTTCAGAGATGTGGAGACCTTAAATTCGAAGTTCCCTGGGAGTTGCCTCCGAGTCAAACCAGCAGTCGGTGGAACCGGTCAGGGCCCGTCCTTAGCACGAGCGAGAGGGGTTCACCGTGGATTCGACGATCAGCTCGATCACCGCCACCACACCATCGGGAAACGGGACAAGCCTCCAGAACAAAGGGAAATCTGCGCCTGTGGAGCGATTCGCTACCGGGATTGCCGGACTGGACGACATCCTCGGAGGCGGCCTCGCCCGCAATCACCTGTATCTGGTGGAAGGCGATCCGGGAACGGGAAAGACTACGATTGCGATGCAATTCCTGATGGAGGGTCTTCGTTGGGGCCAGAAGGGCCTCTATGTCACTCTCTCCGAATCGAAGGCGGAATTGCTGGAGATCGCCGATTCGCACGGCTGGTCCCTCGATGGGGTTGAAATTTTTGAGTTGGCTCCCGATGAGGCGCAGCTTGCACCCGAGGCCCAATACACCGTCTTCAATCCTTCTGAAATCGAAATGTCCGACACCACGAACGCTGTTATGGCGGAAGTGGAGAGACTGCAGCCTGCCCGCGTGGTGTTCGACTCTCTCTCCGAATTGCGTCTGCTGGCTCGCGATTCCCTGCGTTATCGCCGCCAGATTCTGGGCCTCAAACAATACTTCTCAGGACGCAAATGCACAGTCCTTCTGCTGGATGATCGCACCGGCGAAGGCCATGATCAGCAACTCCAGAGCATCGCCCACGGCGTGATCCTGATGGAAAGTGCAGAACGGGAATACGGCATCAAACGGCGCCGCCTGGAAGTGAAGAAGCTGCGCGGCGCAAAGTTCCGCGAGGGCTTCCATGACTACTGCATCAAGCGGGGCGGAGTCGAAGTGTATCCGCGCCTGGTGGCCGCCGAGCATCTGGTGGCTTTCCAGCTGACGCAACTGGAGAGCGGCATACCTGCGCTGGACACCTTACTGGGCGGAGGTCTCGATAGCGGCACCAGCACGCTGCTGTTGGGACCGGCCGGCTGCGGGAAATCCACCATCGCTGTCCGCTACGCGGTCTCTGCTGTCGAGCGCGGCGGCCGTGCGGCGCTCTTCACCTTCGATGAGACGCTGGCCACTCTGGTGATCCGGGCGAAAGGCCTGGGGATGGACATCAAAAAGCACGCCGACTCGGGACAACTGCTGCTTCGCCAGGTGGATGCTGCGGCGCTGTCGCCTGGCCAGTTTGTCAACGAGATCAGGCAAATGGTGGAGAAACAGGATTTGACCCTGCTGATTATTGACAGCCTGAACGGATTTCTCAATGCCATGCCCGGCGAGCATTTCCTCGCCATGCAGCTCCACGAAATGCTGGCGTTCCTGAGCCAAAAGGGAGTCACAACGCTGATGACCGTTTCCCAGGTTGGCTTCGTGGGAACGAATATCGATACCCCCGTGGATGTGAGCTATCTCGCGGACACGGTTTTGTTGTTTCGCTACTTCGAGGCAGCCGGTGAAGTGCGTCAGGCCCTCTCTGTCATTAAGAAGCGCAGCGGAGAGCATGAGCGCACCATTCGTGAGCTGGTCATGCGGAACGGCGTCATCTCCGTTGGAGAGGTGCTCATTGAGTTCGATGGCGTGTTGACCGGTTCGCCGAGGTACCGAGGCTCGATGGAGGGTCTGCAGGCCTCCAAATCTCACGCAGCTCTTCAGGCGACGCCATGATCGCCACCGAGAATGAGTTCCGCGTCCTCGTGGTGGCCCCTACAGGGCGAGATGGCCCGATGATCTGCAATCTTCTTGCCAGCAATGGGATCCCGTGCACCTCATTCTCGACCTCCGAGATGGCTCGGTCGGAAGTGAACTCGGGGGCAGGCGCCGTGATTCTGGCGGAAGAGGTCCTCACCCTGCCCGACATCGCCGCATGGGCCGCCCAGCTCGTGGAACAGCCTTCCTGGAGTTCTCTCCCCGTCATCATCCTCGCGGTTGCGGGCGCGGTGGACCGGGAGAACCAGCGGAGAGAGCTGGCTCGCCGGCCTCTCGGTAACCTGTTGACGCTGGAGCGGCCGGTTCGGCCTGAGACTCTCGTCTGCGCCGTACAATCCGTGCTGCGCGGCCGAAGCCGCCAATACCAGATGAGAGCTTTTCTCGCCGAGCGGGTCGCGGCGGAAGAACTTCTTCGTAAAACGGAAAAGCTTGCGGTGGCTGCTCGTCTCGCTTCCAGCTTCTCTCATGAAATCAATAATCCGCTCGCCTCGGTTACGAATCTGCTCTACCTCATCGGCGTCTCGTCTTCGCTGAACGATACAAAGAAGTACGCCGAGATTGGAGTGCGGGAATTGGCGCGGGTCTCGGAAATTGTCACCGAAAATCTCAGGTTTCACAAGGAATCGACCACGCCGGTCGCCGTGCAAATCGCCCCCATCATCAATGCCGCGCTCAATCTCTACCAGGCGAGGCTGGCCGCCGCCCAAATTACGGTTAAACGAGATCTTCGGGATTGTTCACCGGTTCTTGGCAGACCCGGCGAACTGCGCCAGCTGATCCTGAATCTCATTGCCAATGCCGTAGACGCAATCGGGCGCAGCGGCATTCTGAGCATTCGCATCGCCAGCACGCGCGAGCACAACAACGGATCGCGGCCCGGCGTTCGCCTCACGATCGGAGATACCGGATCCGGCATTCGCCCCGACATCAGAGACACGCTCTTCGAGCCCTTTGTCAGCACCAAGGGAGACACCGGAACCGGCCTGGGACTGTGGGTCAGCTCTGAAATCGTACGCAGACACGGCGGCACCATCCAGGTAAAGAGCAGGGCGCATTCCCCCTGCACTGGAACGGTTTTCTCCGTTTTTCTTCCCTCTCACCCCAGTTGGACGCCAGCCCGCCACTCCGAAATAGGGAATAACTACCAGCGCGATCCGTATGTCTTTCTCGCCTGATTCCAGTGCCGAAAGCGTCGGGCCCAATCAGGGCCGACAGAAGCAACGGACTGTTTATGCCGCGGCAGACTGCTTGAGCCGGAGGACGGTGAGGATCAGGATGAAGAGGAGAGTGAAGCTGATGAGGCTCAGAAATGATCGCCAAATCGCTTCTGGACCTCGACGACCGTCTCGGCACAAATGTTATCTCCTCTTTCTTCGCCGCTCCAGCGACGGGCTCGAACACCGTGCTTGCTCCAAACCTGACCCGCTATCCAGCCGCTGATGGATTCAAGCAGAGTGGCGCAGGGGTCACTACCCAGGACTGGGTTCCGTGTTGACTGAAGAACGCGAGGAGCCGTCGCCATGCGCCACGCGTTCCTGGTGAGCAAAACAACACAGACATGCCTTCCAATGAGGGCGACGCTGGACATAGAGAGGCAGTCGAACTCAGGCCTTGCATGGCTTCGTCATCGGCACTCGAATGATTGTCACGACCAAGGGCCATCCTCGTGAGTCTCTTGTTCTCATGTTCGATGCCGAGCGATGGGAGAATGATCCGTCATTCCCCCGCGAAGAGAGGATCTGGATGACCGGACCAGAAGATGGCGGCTTTGATGCCGTCACGTATCTGTCGAACGCAGGGCTCGGGCGGCGGATCGTCCACCTGAAGCCAAAGCATACCTTCTTTTCGCAGGGAGATACGGCTGCATTCGTTTTCTATCTTCAAAGAGGACGCGCAAAACTCACGGTGGTTTCGGATCGAGGGAAGGAAGCCACGATTACACTCTTTTCGGCCGGCGACTTTATCGGAGAGGAGACGATCTCAGGCGCGGTTGGGCAGCGGTTGGCGACGGCAACCGCGATAAGCGCTTGTACGGCAGTCAGGATCGAACGATCGGAAATGATCCGGGTCATGCATGAGGAACATGCGTTTTCCGATCTGTTTCTGAAGTTTCTGATCGTTCGCAGTATACGAACTCAGGCGGATCTGATCGATCAGCTCTTCAATTCCAGTGAAAAACGTCTGGCGCGAGCCTTGCTGCTGATGGCGAAGTTCGGTAAGCCAGGTGAACGAGAGAATCTGATTCCCGAAATCACTCAGAAAGCTCTGGCCGATTTGGTCGGTACCACCCGATCCAGGATCAGCTTCTTCATGAATCGTTTTCGCAAGCTCGGTTTTGTCGAATACAACGGCCGCATCCGGGTCAACAAATCTCTCCTCGATGTGATCCTGTACGATCAACTTCCCGAAGGTAATGCGGCAAAGCCCCCGATTGATGTGGAGACGTCAATAGCTCCGCCGAAGCCTCCCACGCCAGTCCACCGGAAACGAAGACGAGAGCCATTGTCCGTCGGAGAGATTGCAGGGACATCTTAGGAACTTGTTGATACAGGTTCCTGCCGTGCCACACACTATAGTGCTGATTCGTCCAGGAGGCGGCGGGCTATCCGAGCGACGTGAGGGATGACGAGTGGGCGCTGGTGGCGCCCCGATTGGCTCTGTACAGGCAGGACGCTGAGCAGCGCGATTATCCGCCGCGCCACGTCTTTAATGGATTGCGATACGAGGTGCGGACCCGGCTGCCACTGGCGTTACATGCCCAATGACCTGCCATCGCGGAATTTGTTGTATCTGCAGGCGCAGCGCTGGATTCGGCGGCGTTACTTCGAGACGATGGCGGAGGATCTGCGCATGCTGCTGCGCGAGTTTGCCGGGCGCAAAGCACAGCCACAGCGATGATTCCCGACAGTCGCACGCTGCAATCGAGACCCGAGTCGGGCGCGCGGGCAGGCTATGACGGAGCAAGGAGGAGAGGTTCCAAGGTCCACGCCGCCGCGGATACGCTGGGGCGCCGGCCGGCCCTGCATGTAACTCCGGCCGCCGAACAGGATCGCGCCCAGGTCGGAAAACCGGCCCGCAAGGTGCAGCAGATCACGCAGGAGAAAGTCGAGTTAGCATACGTGGATCACGGCTATACGCACCAGGCTGCCGAAGAGGCGGCTGCCGTTCACGGCATCCAGTTGGAAGTAGTCAAACATCCTGAAGCCAAACGGGGCTCCTGCCGCGACGCTTGGTCGTAGAGAAGAGCTTCGCCTTTGCCGCCTGGTTCCGCCGTCTGGCCCGCGACTACGAGCAGCTGGCCGTCACCCTCGGCGCCTTCCACTTCCTCGTCTGCGTCTGCCTCATGCTCACCATTCTGTTCAAAATGCTCGCTCAAGCTTAATAACAGCCTCTAGTCCCTCGTGATTCTTGCTGTCGACTGGCGGGTCACGAAGCTGGGTGAAACGTGAATCGATTGCTGCGTCGATACGCTCCCGCCTTCGCGAATCAGGCGCAGCAAATTCATGGCGGCCGTGCGACCCATTTCGTAGAGCGGCTGGCGCACCGTCGTTAGTCCGGGACGGACTGTTGCCGCGGCCGGGATATCATCAAACCCCACCACAGAGATTTGACGCGGCACATGCACACCCGCTTCATGCAGCGCGGTGATCGCTCCCATGGCGGACGCGTCGTTGAAGGAGAATATTGCCGAGAAGCGATGCCCGTTTTCCAGCAGCTTCCGCGTAGCAATGTATCCCGGCTCGCTGCCTGGTGACGTGCCCTCCAGTTGTACGACTAAGTCGGAATGAATGCGCAGGCCAAGCAGTGAACCGACTTTCCGGATCGCGTCCCAGCGCGCACGGGTGTCGGAGCTGAAGGTTTGTCCCTTGATGAAAGCGATCCGCCGATGGCCGAGTTCGTACAAATGACTCAACGCATAGCGCGCCGCCGTCAGGTGATCGAGTTCAATGGTAAGAACCCCATTTTTCCCGCCATGCCCCGAAACTGCAACCACCGGCACCGGCTGCGCCTCATGGATTGGCGTATCCACGGCGATGATGCCTTCCACGGCCCGAGCCAGCAGCAGACGAGGATAACTCCGCAGAAGCTCCGCTCGATGACGATGGCTGACCACGAAATAGAAGAACTTCTCCTCGAGCAGTGCGTCTTCAATTCCGCCGAGCACCGAGGCCGAGTACCCTTCGCTGATTTCCGGCACCATCACGCCCACCGTAAAGCTCCGCTTTTGCCTCAGTCCCCGGGCAAAAGCGTTGGGCTGGTAATTGAGCGACGCTGCCGCCTTCAGGACTCTCTGCTGCGTCTCAGCCGCAATCCGGTACTCTGCCGCCGAGTGGTTCATCACGCGGGACACCGTCGTCAGCGAGAGTCCAAGATGAGCAGCCAGCTCCCGCAGATTCACGCCGCGCAGGCTGCCGGCTTTCCCAAGCATGTTCTCGGCGCTTCGTTTCGTATTGGTGTTGCGACTCACTCTCTTCGTTTTCATGCCGATGCGCGGTCTCTTAAGGCAATTTCCATACGTTCTTAGTCCCGCGTGAATCCAATCTTCTTCAGCATTGCCTGGATCTCCGGATTCGCCATGTAGTACTTCCAGATGAGGCCGCTGCGATGGTTCTCGATCATCACTGCCTGGGGCGCCTGATTCAGCCCCATATAGATACCCGCATACCAGTTCTCCTGCTGGTTAAAGGCGTCACGAAACCCGTAGATGTCCCATAACTGAGCCCCCAGGTCGCGATAGAAATGTTTCAGCGCCAGCATGGACGGCCCCGGCGTGTACGCGAATGAACTGATGGCCCCCGTCGGTGCGATGGTGCCGTCGTCGGTGACAAAGGGCTTGTATTCGTCGTATCCGTCCGGCCCATCCACTGCCGTCAGTCCCCAGCAATCGCCGCCGTAACCCTTCATGTGCCGTGGATTCACCTTGCTGTAAGCCTGGCTCATCAGCGCTTCATTGCTGTTATTCACAAAGTAATCGGTGTACTTATCGCGCCGGCCGCGCGGATCGTAGCCCATGTAGGAATACTGTGTGAAAAACAGCGGCCCCGGGCTTCCGTGAACATAATCCATGAAAATCGGAATGCCGAAATACTTGTGTTCCACTCCGTAGACCTGGCCGGTCCCCTGTCCCGTGTAACCCGTGTAGTACAGGCTGGACGGTACCGGATGCGTGGGCGAAGCGATCGCTTCCAGATACGTGATCATCACTTCATTCCAGCCGGTTAGCCGGTTGGCGATGTAGAACGAGTAGTCCGGCGACCAGTGCCAGTAGAGCGCATCCCGTTTCGGTGTCGCGCGGAACCAGTCCCACTCCACGCCTTGCCATAGTCGGGTAATGCGCTGGTATAGTTCCTCGCCGGAAGCGCCGTCGCCTTTGAAATATTGGCGCGCCGCAAGCAGGCCTTCCATCAGGAATGAAGTTTCCACCAAATCCGCCCCGTCATCATACATGCCGAAGGTCGGCATCACGTGGCCGGTCGTCCCGCTGAGAAAGTGCGGCCAGGCGCCGTGGAAACGATCGGCGTGTTCCAGGAAATTCGTGATCTTCAGCAGCCGATCGATCGCCTGCTGGTGCGTGATGAAGCCGCGATCGGCTGCCACGGTAATGGCCATGATGCCGAAGCCGCTAGCTCCCACAGCGATCATGTCGTCATTGCCGGGCTGGCTTTCGCGCGCCATGCCGGAGTGCGGCTCGGCCCCGTCCCAGTAATAGCGAAACGAGGCTTCCTGCACCATGCTCATCAACTCGTCGTCGGTCATCGGATGCGTGGAGGCCGTCGCCGCCGCTGAAGGGGCAGATTCGCGGAGCGTCGAGGTTCGCGCCGTTACCCGATAGGTAGCGGTCATGTGCGGATCGCCGGTGTAGTCGCAATAGCGGTTTATGCCCGGCCGCTGGACGCCGATAGCCTGAAACGGCTGCCCTTTCTCTGACCGGTAGATCACGTACTGGGCGAGATGCGGGTCGTCGACGGGATCCCAGGTGACATCGACGTGGCGCTCATATCCCTTTGCCTGGACCCCCTGCGGCGCCGGAGGCGCTTTCTCATCCGCCGGAGGGTCATCCTCGATCCGAATATCGTCGATGTCGACCGTATGCGGCGCGCCGTCCGCTGTGCCCTGCACGAACACCAGCGTGTTGACCTGATGCGGATCAAGCGGAAGCAGCGAAGCGGTCCTGAAGGCGCTCAGAGGGATGCGTACGCGCGTCCACTTCCCCGCAGGCAGATCAGCGGTGAAGTCGCCCAGGGCAAGCGGTTCGCTGAAATTGCGGGCCCGGTCGCGCATACCCACGTGGGGTAGGTCCCGCGCGCGAATGCCCTCTGGGGCATAGAGCCAGATCCAGAGATTGGCCCCTGGGAACTCGATCTGCCGATTGCGCCACTCATAGAGCTTCACCTCGGCGACCCAGCCGCCCTGCGGCGCTGACGTCCACTGAAGTTCCAGCGCGTTCGGCCCGCTGATGAATGTGCTGCTTTCGATGGGAAGCTTGCCGTCGACAAGGCGCAGCGTGCTGAGCCGGCTGGTGTGGCCGCTTGAGTAGAAGTAGTTCGTCGGAGACAGGCTGTTGTCGAAAAACACCTGCTGCGAGTAGTTCTGGTCGGCGCGTGCGCCAACTGCTGCCAGGCAGGCAAAACCCAACCCCAGCAGGGAGTAAATGCATCGAGTTATCAGAATATTGCGTCGGCCCACAATCTCCATGCTCGATCATCCAACTCGCGGCGGCAAATGGGTCAGCAGGCCGTTGGTCGAAATACACTATTTAGCGGACAAAGCTCGCCAACGCGTCAACTTGACAGGCCCGATTTCCGGGTGGTACGAATTCTAGCCGCAGGACAATCGTTTGCGCAAACGAGCGCAATCGATTGCACGCGAACAAGAAGGCAGTGCCCGGCAGCCCAGTCCTTCTGTCCACACACGGCATCCATGCCGCGAGGTTTCCGACCTCACGCACGCTTTTTAAGGAGAGGCAAAGTATGCAAGTCTCCACTGCACGGACACCCAGCAATCTACAGACGACCAGTTCCCCAGCCCAGGCTCCGCAGAAACACGTCTGGTTCGCCTTGCGCACAGCTTTGCTGATCGCATCGCTCCTCGGTTTCCTCGCACCGGCGTTGCATGCTCAGTACAACGCCTCCCTGCGCGGCACGGTCACCGACACTTCCGGCGCGGTGATTCCCGGCGCAACCGTCACCCTGCTGAACACCGATACCAACCAGAGTCAAACGGCGACCACCACCGCAAGCGGCGAATACACATTCAACGCGCTGCCGCCCGCGCATTTCTCCCTGACGGTGGAGCATACGGGATTCAAGAAAAACGTCACCGCTCAGGTGCAGATCGTCCCTGAGCAGCCGAACACGCTCAACGTGCAGTTAGAAGTAGGTGGCGCGGAGCAGACCGTCACGGTGACGGCATCCAACGCAGGCCTGCCCACCAGCGATGCCACCGAGAGCTCCACCATCGACAGCAATCAGGTGCAGCACATGCCCTCGTTTAACCGCGACATCTTCCAGCTCGCCCAGCTCACACCAGGCGTCTTCGGCAACGGATCGCAGGGCAGCGGCGGCGGCACCTATAATCTCCCCGGCAACCAGGGACCGGGCGGCAGCGGCGGCGGATCCGCCGGAATCTTCCAGACCGAGAACGGCCCACAGATCCAGCCGATGGGCGGCCAGTATGAGACCAACAGCGTCAGCATCGACGGCATCAGCACGGTCAGCGCCGTATGGGGCGGCACCTCGGTCATCACGCCCAGCGAAGATTCCGTCGACAGCCTGCACGTGGTGGCGAACGCCTACGACGCCGAGAACGGGCGGTTCACTGGCGCGCACATGGAGGTCACTTCGAAAAGCGGCGGCAACGAAGTGCACGGCAGTTTGTTTTTCAAGGCTTCGCGCCCAGGCTTGAATGCCTATCAGCGTTGGAATGGCGTCGGATCGAACAAGCCGGCATCCTGCTCCTCCGTTCCCGTGACGAAGGCCTGTCTGGCAGCCTCGCGCGGCGTCAACCGCTACAACTCGGATTTCAACAACTACGGCGGCAGCCTCGGCGGACCTCTCTGGAGGAACCACATTTTTGCCTTCTTCAACGTCGAGACCAGCCCGACGTCGGCCAGCAGCACGTCACAGGCCTGGTATGAGACGTCGCAGTTCGATTCATCGGCCGGCCCGGGTCCCATCGCGAAAGACTACCTCACGCATCCAGGCGAAGGAGTGGCCTCGGGCGCGACCCTGATCGCGCAAAACTGCGGCAACATCGGCCTGACGGAGGGAAAGAACTGCAACACCGAATCGAACGGACTGGATGTGGGTTCGCCGATCACCACCGGGGTCGGCAATCAGGATCTGACCTACGGAAACAACCAGGATACTCCGGGCGTGGGCGGCGGCCTGGATGGAATCGCCGACATCGGCTTTTACAACACCGTTGATCCCACCAAAACGTCGCAAACTCAATACAATGGCCGTCTCGATGCAAACGTAACCTCCAGGGATCTGATCACCTTCACGATCTACTGGCAGCCCGTTTCGACCACCGATTACAACGGGCCGGTCCGCTCCGCCAACCTGTGGCACCACTCCCAGGTGAACGACGCGTTTTCGCTTCTCTGGAACCACACCTTCTCGCCCACCCTGCTCAACCAGGCGCGCGCCAACGCCGCCGGCTGGCGTTGGAACGAGATCAATTCCAACCCGCAGGAGCCCTTTGGCCTGCCCCAGGACAACATCGATAACATCGGCAGCGCCGCCGTCCAGTTCTTGGGCGCGCCGGGGCCCAGTAACTTCGATCAGTGGACCTACACCTATAACGATGTGCTGACCAAGGTGCTGGGGCGGCACAGCATCAAGGCTGGCGGCGAGGTGACCCGCCTCTATTACCTCAATAACGCCACCTATTCGGCGCGCCCCGGCTATAACTTCCATAACCTGTGGGACTTCGCCAACGACGCTCCGTATTTTGAGAGCGGTCAGTTCAATCACTCCACCGGCGTTCCCTTCGCCAACCGCCAGGACGACCGCCTCAACATCTGGGGCTTCTTCGTCCAGGACGATTACAAGATGAGCCCCAGCCTCACGCTGAATCTGGGCCTGCGCTGGTCCTACTTCGGCGACTTCTACTCCAAGGAAAACAACCTGGACGTGGTGCAGTTCGGGACCGGATCCGATCCACTCACCGGACTCAACATCCGCGTGGGCGGTGGCCTGCAGGGATCTCCGAAGAGCAACTGGGGACCGCAGATTGGGTTTGCCTGGCAGCCGCGTTTCACCAACAACAAAGGTGTGCTGCGTGGCGGCTTCGGCGTCAACTACAACCAGAATGAAATCGCGATTCTCGCCAACGGCACCGGCAACCCGCCCAACGCGATCAACGCCAGCTTCACGTGCCCGTATCCTTACACCACCAACCCCAGTTGCGCGGGAACGGAGATCGTCTACGCCGTCGGCAACACGACCAATTCGCTCTTCAACTATCCTCCCAACCCCAACACGAAAACCAACTTTAGCAGCGCCAACCTGCCGCTAACGGGAACAACGGGCGTAACGGCGTACCCCGGCAATGCCAACACCATCACCGATTACCACTACTCTCTTGAGACCGATTATCAGATGCCCTGGAACATGGTCGCTACTGTCGGTTATGGCGGCGATCGGATGGAAAACATCCTTATCCAGAACAACTGGAACGCGGTTGCCGCCCAGAAAGGGCTGGCGCTCAATCCTTCGGTGCAGTCGATCGACTTTTACGGCAACCAGGGATCCGGCAATTACAACGCCCTGATCACCACGCTCGCTCATAACTTCTCCCACCACTACCAGGCGGAAGCTATGTACACGTGGTCCAAGGCCATGGATGAGAACTCCGGCCCCTACTCGGAAGATCCTTATCCCTACGATACGCACGCGGCCTATGGCCCTTCCGACTACAACGTCACCAACGCCTTTAAGCTCTTCGGCCTGTGGCAGCCCGTCTTCTTCGGCGGACATTCCTGGGCGGAGAAGATTGCCGGTGGATGGTCGCTGAGCGGGATTTATAACCTTGACAGCGGATTCCCGTGGAATCCGCAGTACAGCACCCAGGGAGTCTACGTCCAGGGCACTTATTACTCCATTCGTCCCACCAGCCACATGGGGGGAGCCGGCACAAGCACGTCCAACAAGACCTTCGAGGGACTGGGCGGCGTTAACTCCAACTTCAACGGTGACGGAACGAAGTTCTTTGGGCCGCCGACCTACACTCTGGCCCCCGGGTTTCCCAACACCGCCCCGGGGCCCGCGCCGGGCATCGTGCGCAACAGCCTGAAGGGACCCGGCTACAACGACTTCGACGGCACCCTGACCAAAGCGTTTGGCCTTCCGAATAACAAAATCCTGGGCGAGAATGCAAACCTGACCTTCCGCGTTGACACTTACAATCTGTTCAACAAAACCAACATCAACGACGGGTGCCTCGATACCAATCTCGGTTCGGTCGCCCCCGACGGAACCATCAGCTCCGTCAACTCAGACTTCGGAGTCGCCTGCGGCGCGCTGGGCAGCCGGACGGTGCAGATGCAGGCTCGATTCAGCTTCTAAGCCTCCCTGAAGCTGATCCTTCGAGGGTGTTCCCCGCGGAACACCCTCGCTTTTACTCAGTCCGAACAGGTCGCAGCCGCCAGTCAGGCGCAGCCTGAGGAGAGGGCCATGTTTCGAGTTCGCTATGGGCTCACGGCAGCCGTCGCGTTCGTCCTGTGCTTCGCGCCTTCCCGCGCGCAGCAGCCCGCGTCTCCTTCCGGCGAAGTCATCACGATCGACGCGCACGCTGCGGGCACCGCCTTTCCGCACTTTTGGGAGGGAATGTTCGGCTCCGGTCGCGCCAACCTCACCATGCGCGATGAATACCGCGCCGACATCCGCCTGGTCAAACAGGTAACCGACTTTCGCTATGTCCGCTTCCACGCCATCTTCCACGATGAAAACGGCGTCTACAGCGAGGATGCGCAGGGGCACGCCGACTATAACTGGTCCTACGTCGATCACATTTACGACGGCCTGCTGGCCAATGGCGTGCGGCCCTTTATCGAAATCAGCTTCATGCCGAAGGCGCTCGCTTCAAAGATGGATTACCAGGGTTTCTGGTATCGCCCCATCATCGCGCCGCCATCGGATTACGCGAAGTGGGACGCCCTGATCACGGCCTTCGCCCGGCATCTGGTCGACCGCTACGGCATCGACGAAGTGGCGCAGTGGTACTTCGAAGTCTGGAACGAGCCAAACATCGGATTCTGGGGCGGCGTGCCTGCGCAGCCTACGTATTTCGAGCTGTACGACCACACCGCGCGCGCCATCAAGTCGGTCAGCCCGCGCCTGCGCATTGGTGGACCAGCCACCGCCCAGGCCGCATGGGTGAGGGATATGATCGCGCACGCGGTTCAAAACAATGTCCCGCTCGATTTTGTTTCCACGCATGCCTATGGAGACGACTCGGTGCAGGATATCTTCCATGACAATCGCACGGTCGCGCCGCATCAGATGGTGTCGGCCGCGGTGGACAAGGTGCACAAAGAAATTCTGCACTCGGCCCGTCCCGACATTCCCCTGATCTGGAGCGAGTACAACGCCAGTTACGCGAACCATCAGCCCATCACCGACTCCATCTACATGGGCCCGTGGCTCGCCGATACAATCAGCCGCTGTGACGGCAAAACCGCGATGATGTCGTATTGGACTTTCTCCGATGTTTTTGAAGAAGGCGGCGTGATCCGCACGCCGTTTTATGGAGGGTTTGGCATCATCGCTGAGGACGGCATCCCGAAGCCCGCCTACGACGTGTTCATGCTGCTGCATGAATTGGGCGATACGCGCCTCCCGGCTCCCGTCGATGAGGCGCTGGTCACTCGCCGCGCCGATGGCACGGTTGTGATCGCCGCCTGGAACTGGGTAGAACCGGACGAGGCCGGCTCGGACAAGAGCATCACTTTCGATCTGGCGGGAATCTCCCAGGGCGCCCGCGCGATCGTTCGCCGCGTCGATGGCGACCACGGCGACACGCTCGTTGCGTGGAAAAAAATGGGGAGTCCTGCATATCCCACCGAGGCGCAGATCGAGTCTCTTCGCCGCGCCTCGGAAATCGGAGCGCCGGAAGAGCAGCCAATTCGGAACCATCAGCTCACCCTGACACTGCCGCCCATGGGACTCGCCGTCATCGAGATTCACTGATACCGCGGCAGAGGCCGGCCGCGTCGCCTGCGCCGCGAAGCAAGCCCCTCCATGAGCGCACCAGGACGCAAATCATTAATCCGCACCCCGGGCCTGCCGATACCGGAGATATGGGCCCCGGATGATGAACCAGACAGGTAGATCGCAGGCGGCGGAGTCGATCGATCAGGCTGCGCAACAGCTGGAATCGCTGTCTGCCCAGGCCCAGGAGAATGTTCATTCCGTTGCCGACGCTTTTGAGGCGATGGCGCATGAATCGGACGCCATGCTGCACCTGGCCGGCGCAATCGTCGGCTGCGTTCAGGATGAGCAGATACTGTCGATTCTGCCCCGGATGCAGTCGCTGGGCGAGGAACTCCGATCCTTCCTTCAGGCCCGCCAACACGCAATGAGCGGCATCCTCGACACGCTCGCTGCCGAGGCAAAACTGCTCGGCCAGATTGGGCAGCTGACCGCGGAACAAAGGCTGGCTGCACGCGAAACACAAATGCTGAGCATGCTAACGGATATCGAGATTGCTCACCTTGGCGACGCCGGCTCCGGATTCGGCTATCTGGCGACTGAGCTCAATGCGTTTGCCCATGCAGTGGTCGGTTCAACCCAGCAGCTCTCCGATCACACCCGCGATCGGCGGTCGGCCATCGAGCAGGCGCAACGCAAGTTCGGCGTCGCTCTTCCGCGTCTTGCTCTTTGTCTCGCCAGCGCGGGCACCGAACTCGCGCGCACCCTTGGCAGTGTGGAGCTGGGCCTGGCCAAACTGGCCGAGAGTCCGGCGCGCCTGAAAGCCTCGGTCGAAGACATCGGCGCGCAGATTGCCGGCGTCGTCGCGGCCATTCAGTCTCAGGACATCACCCGTCAGCAGACGAGTCACGTGCGTGACGCGCTCCGCTCCATTGCCAGCCGGATCAAAACTGCGGAACGCAGCGAGCCGGTGCCGCCCCCCGAGGAGCAGCACATCGCCACTGGCCTCACCATTCAGGTCTGCCAGCTAAAGAACGTCGCGGCAGCCCAAGAGGCGTGGCTCGCCCGCATCCGCGCCTCTATGGACGCCATTCTGCACATCAGCTCCCAGGATGTGGGCAACCTCGGGCCCTCGGTCCTCGCCCGCGCCGGGCAGCTTGGCGATCAGTTGGCGCGCATGGAATCGCTGGAGCAGGAGTGCCACGGGGGTGCGGCCGAGATCGAGGAAACGGAGGCCGGGCTGGCGCGGCTGATGGAACTAATTACGGCACATCTGGAGCAATCGCGATCGGTGCGCGACCGTCTCCGGCTGCTCATGTTCAATTCGATCATCGAGGCCAGCCGCCTCGGCAGCCAGGCCGATGCCATTCTTGAGATTGCGCGCAGCATTCAGCGCATTTCGCTGGCATGGGATGAGGCGACCGACCGCTCTGCAGCGGCGCGGGACGAGGCGCAGCGGCTGACCGCGCGCGTTCGTGAAGAGTTGCACGCCTTTTCCGGCGCCGGCCAGGAGGCTCTCTGCCATAGCCAGCAGGAAACCCGCGCGAGCCTGGAAAGGATGCGCGCAGCTGCGGATTTTGCGGCCGAACAGGGCGGCACGATCGAAGCAGCCATCGGAGACCTCCGCATGCGCAGTGCTGCGGTCGCCTCAGCCGTCGACCGGCTCCGCGTCTGCTTCGCCGGAGTCGCCGCCGTTCGCGGGACGATCGAGCAGCAAAAATCCGGCCTCTCGCGCGAGGAAGCACAGGCGGGCCTGGGCTGCAATACGGCGAAGGCCCAAGCCCTGTTCGGTTCCGCCTACACGAGCGAAAGAGAGCGCGCGGTGCTGCTTGCTGCCGTGACCGGAGCCGCGTTGCCGGAGGTAGAACTCACCGCCGGCAACGGCATCGAATTGTTCTGAATGGAAGAGTGAAACTTTGATGGAAAGTCGAGCGCAGCGGCCATGGCGAGAATCTTAGCGGTGGACGATTCGGCGAGCGTCCGCCAGATGGTGAGCTTTACGCTGCGCAAGGCCGGGCACGCCGTCGACGAGGCCGCAGACGGTCAGGAAGGCATCGACCAGGCGCGCCGCCAGAAATTTGACGTCATCGTCACCGATCTCAACATGCCCCGTGTCGACGGCATTGGACTGATTGCCGCGGTGCGTCAGCTGCCGGGATACGCCTTTACTCCCATCCTCATGCTCACCACCGAATCCCAGCCCGAAAAGAAGGCCGAGGGGCGCAAAGCGGGCGCGACCGGCTGGATCGTCAAGCCATTTCAGGCCGACCAGCTGATTGCAGTTGTTCAGAAGCTGGTTCGCTGATCCTCACCGACTCATGGCTTCATGAAGAGAATGCGCGTGCAGACGTGCCCCGGAATCACCCCGCAGCGCTGCACCGCCTGACCACCCCGCTGGTCCCGCATGCGAACGGCTCACCTGCCGATACGACGCTTTCAGCTAATGCTTCCCTCCCCGGTGGCCGATGCAACGGGCAGAGCAGCCAGGAGAACGCGCGTGCCAGTTCATCTTGATCCAGCCGGAGACGCCCTTACGATTCGCCTCGAAGGAGACATCGATATCGGCTGCGCCGCCACGCTGCATCGGCTCTTGCTGGAAACGCTGAACCCGGATTGTCCTGGCGCAAACCACGCGACGCGGATTTCCCTCGCGAAAATCAACGCGATCGATATCACAGCCGTACAGCTCCTGTGGGCGGCTGAGCGCGAGGCACAATCGACCGGGCAACCTCTGGCCTCTGCCGATGCGTGGCCGGCGCCCGTGGCGGAGCTGCTGCGCCACTCCGGCTTCTCACGGCTTCCCTTCTCTGCGGACGCAGCATGAACAAACAGCATTCAGCGAGGGAACTTGCGGGCATGACGGATGTCTTCCGTCAGAATTTTCGCGAAGAAGCTCGCGAAATCCTTGCTGACCTTGAGTCTTCGCTCCTCGCGCTCAACGAGAACAGCGGCGACCCCGAACTGGTGGCCCGCATTTTTCGCGCCCTGCATACCCTCAAGGGATCGGGCGCAATGTTTGGCTTTGAGGAACTGGCCGGCTTCGTGCACGAACTGGAGACGTCTTTCGACGAGGTGCGCAATGGCGGTCTTTCCGTCACGCCCGAACTGGTCGACCTGACTCTGGCCGCTCTCGACCAAATTCCTGCGATGCTCGCGGAAGATTCGGCCGGATCGGCTGACCGATCCGTACAGTGCGCCGCAATCCTGGCGCGCGTGCGAGCGCTCACTCGTCCTGCGCAAACCGAAGCGGTGCCGCAATCCGTGGGCGCGAACCGCCGGGACTCCGCCGCGCCCGAGCCGTCTGCGCCGCAGCCCGCGGCGAATGGGTGCACCGGTGACGGCAATGCGGTTTGGCACATTCGCTTCGTGCCCGAACCGGATCTGCTGCGCAACGGCTCCGACCCCCTGCTTCTGTTGCGCGAATTGGGCAGCATGGGCGAACTTCAGGCCCGGGCGTCGCTGGATTCCGTGCCTCCGCTCGCAGAACTCGATCCCGAGTGCTGCTACATCGCGTGGGAGATGACGCTCGCAACCGATGCCGCGGAGAATGCCCTCCGCGACGTCTTCATCTTTGTCGAGGATCAGTGCACGCTGGAGATTCTGCCGGACCGGGTCACCGCGCCGGAGGAAATGACGCCGGCGGAAACGAAAGCGCCTTCCCTGCCGCTCGCGGCCGCGCCGCGTGCGCAGGACGACCCGCTTTGTGTCGCCGATCAAACGGCACTCGGGCTCGTCGAGCCGCGCCGCAGCGCCGGACGCCGCTCCTGCGATCACCTCGACAACACCACCAGCCTGCGCGTGCCGGCGGCCAAACTCGACCAGTTGGTGAACCTGGTCGGCGAGCTGATGAGCGTCCAGTCGCGGCTGAGCGAACTCGCGGCGCGTCTCGACGACACCGAAATGCAGGGCGTCGCGGAGGAGGTCGAGCGCCTGACTTCTGCGATGCGCGAAAGCTCCATGAACCTGCGCATGCTGCCGATTCGCGGCACCTTCGAGAAGTTCCGCCGCCTCGTGCACGATATCGCGCGCAACCTGGGCAAGGACGTCGAGCTGACCATCGAAGGCGCTGAAACGGAGCTGGACAAGACTGTGATCGACGAGCTTGGCGATCCACTGATGCACCTCATCCGCAACAGCATGGACCATGGCATCGAGACCCCCGAGGCGCGCATCGCCGCAGGCAAGAAAGCGATCGCGTCGATTCGACTCTTTGCGCGGCACTCCGGCGCCAGCGTCATTATTGGCGTCGCCGACGACGGCGCCGGTATCGACGCGGAGGCCGTGCGCACACGCGCCATCGAGCGCGAACTCGCCACAGCGGAGACACCTCTCAGCGAGGAGGAAATCTTCTCGCTGATCTTCCAGCCGGGCTTCTCGACCGCGCGCCAGGTAACAGACCTCTCCGGCCGCGGCGTCGGCATGGACGTCGTGCGCCGCAAGGTGGAATCCCTGCGTGGCTCGATTGATGTAGCCAGCCGGCGCGGCGAGGGCACTACGGTGGCGCTGCGGCTGCCCCTCACCCTGGCCATGATCGACGGCCTGCTGGTCACGGTCGGCGACGCTTTCTATGTTCTTCCGGTGGCGGCCACGCTCGAATGCGTCGAGTTGACGCGCGAGGAATCCCGCCTCTGCGGCGGAAAGCATGTGGCCCAGGTCCGCGGAGAGATGGTTCCCTACATTCGGCTGCGCGAGTACTTCAGGCTGACCACGCCGCCGCCCGAGCGCGAGCAGATCATGATAGTCGCAGACGAGGCTGGCCGCTGCGGACTGGTCATCGATCGGGTCGTCGGCAATTGCCAGGCAGTCATCCGCAACCTCGGCGGTCTCTGCCACAACGTTCAAGCCGTCGCCGGCGCGACCATTCTCGGCAACGGGACGGTGGCGCTGATCCTCGACCCGCACCGCCTGGTCCAGGAGGCTGTGCGCGCCCAGAGCATTCGCGGCCGGCCTCCGAGCCGCGGCCGTCCGTTTGCCGCAGCGCAAACGATCGCAGCAGCCGGAACCGGAACCCCTTGCGGCCCCGGTACGGTTCAACAACCATTCACAGCATGAGGAAAGGGCAACCCAATGCCACGAACAGTGAAGACCGAGAGAAAAACGATGCAGAGCCGCGAGAGAAGCGGAAAGCATGCAAGCCGCGCCGCAATGGACAGCGAAGTCCTGGCGGTGAAAGAGGAGATCCTGCGCCTCGTGGGAGCGTCCAAAGAAGGTCGGCTGACGGAGCGCGCCCACCCGGAAAGGTTTGCTGGGATATACGGCGAGATGGTGCAGGGTGTGAATGAGATGCTCGACGCCATCCTGCTGCCCATCGCCGAGGGGAACCGCATTCTGGCGCAGATCTCCGTGGGCAAAATCGACGAGCTGATCACGCAAACGCACAAAGGCGATCACGAGAAGATGAAGCTCGCCGTCAACCAGGTCGGTACGGTGATCCAGGGGCTGCATAAGGAACTCGACCGGCTCACCGAGTGCTCCCGCGAAGGCCAGCTCCACGAGCGCGGCAAGGCGGAGCAGTTCCAGGGTGCGTACGGGGATATCGTTCGCGGCGTCAACGCGATGCTCGATGCCATCCTGCTGCCCATCGGCGAGGGCAACCGCATTCTGGCGCAGATCTCCGCGGGCAAAATCGACGAGCTGATCGCACTGACCTACAAGGGCGACCACGAGAAGATGAAGCTCGCCGTGAATCAGGTCGGTACGGTGATTCAGTCGCTGCACAGGGAACTCGTCGCCTTACCGAGTGCTCTCGCGAGGGACAGCTGCACGAACGCGGCAAGGCGGACCAGTTCCAGGGCTCTTTCGGCGACATCATCCGCGGCGTCAACGCCATGCTCGATGCCATTTTGCTGCCTATCGGCGAAGGGAACCGCATCCTCGCGCAGATCTCCCTGGGCAAGATCGACGAGCTGATCACGCAAACCTACAAAGGCGACCACGAGAAGATGAAGCTCGCGGTGAACAACGTCGGCACCGTGATCCAGGGACTGCACCGCGAACTGGATCGGCTCATCGAGGCTTCGCGGCAGGGACACCTGCAGGAGCGAGGAAAGCCCGATCAGTTCCAGGGTGCCTATGCGGAGATCGTACGCGGCGTCAACGCGATGCTGGAAGCCATCATCGGACCGCTGAACGTTTCGGCGCAGTACGTCGACCGCATCAGCAAGGGGGACATGCCGGCACGCATTACCGACAACTACAACGGCGATTTCAACACGATCAAGAACAACCTTAACGCGCTGATCGACGCCATGAACGAAATCGCCGCCGCCGCCGAGAAGATTGCCAACGGCGACCTGACCGTCGAGGTCCGCGCACGCTCGCCGCAGGACAAGCTGATGTACTCCCTTTCCGCGATGGTGGGAGCGCTGACGCAAACTGTTTCGGAGATTCGTACCATCGCCGGGGAAGTCGAGTCAGCCAGCCAGTCCATCTCGACCGCTTCCATGCAGGTGTCGAAGGGCGCCAGCTCGCAGGCGGCAGCAGCGGAAGAGGCTTCTTCCTCCATGGAGGAAATGGTCTCCAACATCCGCCAGAATGCCGACAACGCGCAGCAGACCGACAAAATCGCCAACAAGAGCGCCAAAGACGCCCAGGAAAGCGGCAAAAGCGTGCTCGAAGCCGTTGCCGCGATGAAGGAGATCGCCAACAAAATCTCCATCATCGAGGAGATTGCGCGCCAGACCAATCTGCTGGCGCTCAACGCGGCCATCGAGGCAGCCCGGGCCGGCGAGCACGGCAAAGGCTTTGCCGTGGTCGCCGCGGAAGTCCGCAAGCTGGCCGAGCGCAGCCAGAAGGCGGCCGGGGAGATCAATCAGCTCTCCGCCACCACCCTGCGCGTTTCCGAGAACTCCGGCGCGATGCTTGAGAAACTGGTGCCCGACATCCAGCGCACTGCCGAACTGGTGCAGGAGATCAGCGCGGCAAGCAAGGAGCAGGACACCGGTTCCGAGCAGATCAACAAGGCGCTCCAGCAACTCGAGCAGGTCATCCAGCAGAACGCTTCCGCCGCCGAAGAGATGGCTTCGACCACCGAAGAGCTGACCGCGCAGTCCGAACAGCTGGTGAGCGCGCTCGGCTTCTTCCAGACCCGGGGCGGAGACGCGCGCGGGTCAAAAGCCAAACCGGCTCACGCAGCGCCGGCCAAGTCAGCCGCAGGCGGCGAAGAGAAGGGCAACGGGCATGGCGCTCTTCGCTCGAAGATGCTGGCGAAGGCCGGCGTGACGCTCGAGCTGAAAGACAAGCGCGAAGCCCTGGATGGCGACTTCGAGCGCTACTGATCCGATGCGGCGCGGGCGCGGAGAACCGGCCCGCCCGCGCCGCAGACGCAACCGGCAGGAAAGGAACGAACAATGAGCGTAAACGAGATTACCGAAACACGGCAGTATCTGACTTTCCGGCTGAGCAGCGAAAGCTTCGGCATCGATGTGGCCAAGGTGCGGGAGATTCTCGACCTGACCCCCATCACCGCCATCCCGCGGACGCCGGACTTTATGCGCGGCGTGATCAACCTGCGCGGCAGCGTCGTGCCGGTGGTCGATCTGCGCCTTTGCTTTGGCATGGCCAAAACCGAAAGCACCCGCAACACCTGCATTGTGGTGGTGGAGGTGATGCTCGACAACGAAGCCACGGTGATCGGCGCGCTGGCCGATTCGGTGGAAGAGGTGATCGATCTGGAGCCGGACCAAATTCAGCCGGCGCCGCGCATCGGCACCCAGATTCGCACCGACTTCATCCGCGGCATGGGCAAGCGCGATACGCAGTTCATCATGATCCTCGATATCGATCGCGTTTTCTCCGCCGATGACCTGGCCGCCCTGCGCGGCCGGGATGGGGAAGCGGCTGCGTGACGGAATCGGCGGGCGCGCGGGATTCCCGCCCGCCTGCCGCCGCCGTGTCAGGATCTATGGAACGCTGCGAAGACACTCTCTCGGCCCGCGATTTTGCCCGCCTCTCGGATCTGGTCCATGCGGAGACCGGCATTCGCCTGCGCGCCGAAAAGAAGACGATGCTGGAAGGCCGGCTGCGGGGTCGGCTCCGTGCCCTCGACTTCGACTCTTACAAGACCTACTGCGCCTGGCTGCTGGAGCGAGAGGGCTTCGCGCGCGAGAAGACGGCCTTCATCGACGCTGTCACCACCAACAAGACCGACTTCTTTCGCGAGCCGCGACACTTCGACCTGCTCGCGCAGACCGTTCTCCCCGACCTGCAGGAGAGCGCCGCAGAGCGGCCATTGCTGGTCTGGAGCGCGGCCTGCTCGTCGGGAGAAGAGCCGTACACCCTGGCCATGGTGCTCAGCGAATATGCCGAAAGCCATCCCGGCCTGCAATTCCGGCTGCTCGCCACCGATATCTGCACCGAAGTTCTGGCCAAAGCGGAACTCGGCGTCTATGCAAGCCACACCGCCGAGGCGATATCCCCGGAACTGCGGCGCAAATACCTCATGCGCAGCCGCATACCCGGGTCGGACCGGGTGCGCATTGTGCCGGAGTTGCGGCGGCTCGTCGAGTTTCGTCGCCTCAACCTGATGGAAAGCGATTACGCTCTCGCCCACCAGGCCGACGCGATCTTCTGCCGCAACGTGCTGATCTATTTCGACCGCGCCACGCAGGAGGCCGTCTTGCGCCGCCTGTCCCACTGCCTGCGCCCGCACGGCTATCTCTTCGTCGGCCATTCCGAGACGCTGCATTCGATGGATCTGCCGCTCGCCGCCGTCGCGCCGGCTCTCTACAGGAAAACCCATGACCGGTCCTGAGGCCTCTTGTCCGGAGCTCTTCGTGCAGCCCGGCGAGTCCCATCTGGTGCGCGGGCGCGCCATTCTGCGCACTCTGCTGGGCTCGTGCGTGGGCGTGACCTTCTGGCATCCGCGTCTGGAAATCGGCGCTCTCTGCCATCCCATGCTGCCCCACTGTTCCGGCCGCCATGCCGATCAGCCGCCGGATTTGGGCCGGCGCTACGTCGATTTCGCCATCAGCGATCTGGCCTCGCAGTTCCGCGCCCTCGGCGCACGGCCCGAGGAAACCGAAGTCAAGCTCTTTGGCGGCGCCGATGTGCTGATGGGCAGCAATGGCGCAGGCCGCCGCACTGTGGGCAGTCTCAATGGCGAGGCCGCTCTGCGCTGCCTCCGAAGCGAAGGCTTTCGCATCGCGGCGTCGAGGCTTGGCGGCCTTTCGGGTGTGCACCTCACGTTTCTGACAGAAACCGGAGAGGTCCGGGTTCGGCCGCTGGAGCCAACCGGGGCTCCGCGACGCGCCGTCACCAGCCGCCAGTGTTCCAGGTGAAAGCAGGCAGCGCATGAGCACAAAGAACATTCGCGTACTGATCGTGGACGATTCCGCGGTCGTGCGCCAGACGCTCGCCGCGATCCTCTCCTCCGATCCGGAAATCGAAGTGTCTGCCACGGCGGGCGATCCTTATGTCGCCGCCGAGCGTCTGCGCGAGGAAGTTCCCGACGTCATGACGCTCGATATTGAAATGCCGCGCATGGATGGTCTCACCTTCCTGAGGAAAATTATGGCGCAGCATCCCATTCCCGTCGTCATCTGCTCAAGCCTCGCCGACGAGGGCACGCAGAGCGCGCTGCGCGCCCTCGAATACGGCGCCGTTGAGATCGTGGCCAAGCCCCGTCTGGGAGTTCGCCAGTTTCTTGAAGAGTCCCGCACCGTCATCTGCCAGGCAGTGAAAGCGGCGGCCTCGGCGCGCGTGCGCCCCATGGGGTCCGCGCCCGCCGTGCAGCCCAAGCTCACCGCCGACGCGATTCTCTCGCGAGCCACCGGCGCCATGGCGGAAACCACCGAGAAGGTGGTCGTGGTCGGCGCCTCCACGGGCGGCACCGAAGCGCTAAAGACGCTGCTCGAAGCGCTGCCGCCCGATACACCCGGCATCGTCATCGTGCAGCACATGCCTGAGCTGTTTACCCGCGCCTTCGCCGCCAGGCTCGACGGCCTGTGCGCGGTGAGCGTCAAGGAAGCCGAATCCAACGACACCGTTCTGCGTGGACGCGTTCTCATCGCGCCAGGGAACCACCATCTCCTGCTGCAGCGGAGCGGCGCGCGCTATTTCGTCGAGGTCAAGGATGGCCCGCTCGTTTGCCGCCACCGGCCCTCCGTCGACGTGCTGTTCCGCTCGGCGGCGCGCTACGCCGGGCCCAACGCCGTCGGCGTCATCCTCACCGGCATGGGCGATGACGGCGCGCGCGGCATGCTCGAAATGAAGCAGGCGGGCGCCTGCACCATCGCCCAGGACGAATCGAGCTGCGTGGTCTTCGGCATGCCCCGGGAAGCCATCAAGCTGAACGGGGTCGACAAGGTTCTTCCGCTCGACTCGATAGCCGCCGCCATTCTCACGCACGCGCGCTAAAGCACACCGAGATTCGCGGAGCGTCGATCCATTCATTCGGATGGTTGTATCGGGATGGAGGGCGCGCTAAACCTGGCGCGCCGGCTTTGCGCTGCACGCCGTGCTCTCCGGCGACCCGGGTCTCGCTGGCGGTGTCTGTTTGCGCGCAATTGAGACCGCGACGCTGTGCCAGTCCGCAACCCGGCTCGCCTCAGCTCCCGTGCCCTGGGCGACCTGGCCGTCGGGCCGCAGTTCTCCCTGCGCAATTTCATCCGGGACAGGTGCCGCGCTCGGCATGGCTTGACTGCGCTCGATAGTGTCGCCCAGATCGCGCAGCCAGATTTGCGGATGAGTCTGGGGAGCAACGACAAGATCGAAGCCGCGGGCCGGAACATTGGTCAGAGCGGATTGAAACAGAACCAGGGGAACGGTGCTGCGCTCGCGCACCTCACTCAGATCGCACCCTGACGCATCCGCCATCACGACCGCGCCCACCGACGCCGCATTGTCGAGCAGGGCCAGCAGCGCCTCAAACGAAGTGCAGCCCACCACCTCAAATCCGGCGTTGCGGAGCACCGACATTCGCCAGCAGCCGTCTCTTCCGAAATGGATGATCCTGGGCAAGGCTCTCACACCCCGGGTCTCACACTGAAGTTTGTTCGCATATGGTATCACCGCTGTCAACGACTGTCTCCCGAATTCTCGCGCCAAAGGCCGCCACGCTCGCGGCGCCGGTTCACGGAATCGCACGGCCCTCCCCCTCCCCGGGAATCCAAAACCGATGCGCCTCGGGGTGGCCCCGCAGGGCCTCGAGCAGCCGGTCTGCCGGTTCGCGCTCGCCGTCGTCGGCCAGGGCAAAGGTGCCGAAATGAATCGCCATCGCCTCACAGGCCCCAAGGGTCCCCCACGCTTCGACTGCCTGCTCCGGCGTCATGTGCACCGGTCCCATAAACCATTCCGGCTCGTATGCGCCGATAGGCAGCAACGCCAGCCGGACCGCAGGAAACCGCTCGCGTATTGCCGCAAAAACTCCGCCGAAACCGGTATCGCCGGCGTAATAGATGCTGCCGCCCGGCTTCTCCACGACCCATCCGCACCACAGGGTCCGGTTGCGGTCGAACGGTCCGCGGGCGGAGAAGTGCTGCGCGGGCACGCAATGGACCCGCGTGCGCCCGAAGCTGTCGCTCTGCCACCAGTCGAGCTCGCGCACATCGCCGAAGCCCAGCCGTCGCAGGGGTTGTTCCAGTCGGAGCGGGCAAAACACCGCCGGCCGATGCCGGGCAGCGATTCGCCGCAGCGTCGGCACGTCGAAGTGATCGTAGTGATTATGGCTGATCAGCAGGCCATGAATCGCAGGCAAATCGTCGAAGCGGATGCCAGGATCGCGGTGCCGCTCAGGCCCGGCAAAAGCTACCGGGCTCGCGCGCCGCGACCATACCGGATCCGTCAGAATGTTGTACCCGTCCGTCTGCAGCAACACCGTCGAATGATTCACGAGGGTGGCGCGCAGCGCTTCGCCTTCCACTGCAGCAGGCGGCCGCGGACCCGGCACGGAGTCGATCCACTTCCGCCACGGCCCGATCTTCCGCGTCGTGATCCACCGCAGCAGCTCGCGGAACCCGTGGTCGCGAACGCCAGGATTGAAGAACCTTCCGTCGCGGAAGTGTCCGACGCTCTCCGATACCCCCGGCGTAAGCGTCACAGCGCCTTGCGCATCGTCCATGGCTAATCAGGATGCTAGCCCCGCCGGAAAGTTGCGCGCCCCGTCCGTCGGACTCTCCGCCAATCGCGTTGCCCTGACTCTCCGACCCGCTGACTTGCTGCCTTTCCGCTGATTTACTCTTCCCCCATGCCCGCGCGTCCAGCCCGAACGTTCCGCGCGCATCTCCTGCTGCTCGCGGTGGTCGCCATCTGGGGTTCGACCTTCGTCATCGTCAAAAACGCCCTGGCGGATAGTTCCCCGCTGCTCTTCAACACGCTGCGCATGACGATGGCCTTCGTCTGCCTGGCCGTCATTTACCGCGGGCATCTGGGCCGCATCACCCGCGGCGCCGTCACCGCGGGCGCGACGATCGGCTTTTGCCTCGCTATGGGCTACCAATTCCAGACTGCGGGACTGCGCCTCACCACCCCCTCGAAATCCGCCTTCATTACCGGCATGGTGGTGGTACTCGTGCCGCTCCTTTGCGCGATTCCCGGATTGCGCCCGCGCGACTCCCACCCTCCCCGCTGGAACGCCTGGTGCGGCGCACTCATCGCCTTCGCCGGCATCGTGCTGCTCACGACCCCCGCCGGATCAGGCTTCGATCTCCGCACCATCAATCACGGTGATGCCCTCACCTTCGGCTGTGCCCTCGGATTCTCGCTCCACGTCCTG
The DNA here is from genome assembly GCA_036521315.1 of Acidobacteriaceae bacterium. GTDB lineage: Bacteria > Acidobacteriota > Terriglobia > Terriglobales > Acidobacteriaceae > Palsa-343. The sequence goes on along the minus strand of DATDHZ010000065.1, from coordinate 91,269 downwards.
GCGCTCGCACACCTCGCTCCACGGTTTCCATTCGAACAGCTCGCTGTTCTCCAGATCGGCTTCTGCGCGGCTTTCATGGGCGTCAGCATGCCGCTTCTGGAGCACCCCTGGATACATTGGTCCGCTCGCCTCGGTGTCGCGCTGCTCGTCACGGCTGTGCTTGCCACTGCCGTCGCCTTTGCCGTGCAGTCATGGGCGCAGCGCTGGCTCCCCGCCACACATACCGCGCTCATTCTTGCCCTTGAGCCGGTCTTCGCATGGCTCACTTCTTTCCTGGTGCTGGCAGAAAGCCTGGGCCGCCGCGGTGCTCTCGGCGCGCTGCTCATCCTCGCCGGTATCGCGCTCACCGAATTCATCCCCGCCGCGGTGCAACCTACGGCGCACGAAGGCGTCCCTATCACATAGGGCCTCAATCTGTAACCCAGGCGCAACGGGGTGCGTCTAATGGAAATGGGCATGCACTGGGTCTGATCTCAATTAACTCATTTCACAGGCTCTATACTGGATCTTTGCGGCCTGCTTCCTCAGCAATCATTCAATTGACGAGGTACGACTCTAAATGAAATCTGTTTTTGGGCGGCTCCGCTATAACCGTCTGGCTTCGACGTTTACCATCCTCGCGACCCTGACCGCCGGCATTCTCGCCGGCTCCGTCATCGCGCATTCGGTTCGCGGGCAGGAGTCGCAGGTCAACAGCTCCGACGCCACGCCCCTCAAGATTCCGCCGGCGCGCGACCTTTCTAACGATTTCACGAAGATCGCCAAAGAAGTCGGCCCAGCCGTGGTGAACATCAACACGGAAATCCTGCCCAAGGACCAGCAGCGTCGCCGCTATCCCCACGGCATGGTCCCGTTCGGGAATCCAAACCAGCAGCAGCCGCCCGACGGCGACGATGGCAACGGCGACGACGACGATCAGGGCCCGCAGGGCGGGCAGGGCGGGCAAGGCGGCCAGGGCGGCCTGCAGGACTTCTTCAATCGTTTCTTCGGCATGGGTCCAGGAGGCGGGCAGCCGGATGAGAGCGGCCAGGAGCGCGAGTCCCTCGGCTCCGGCTTCATCGTCGATCCTCGCGGCTACATCATCACCAACAACCATGTGGTCGATAAAGCCGATCGCATCTTCGTTACTCTGGCCAATGACCCCGCAGGCAGCCAGGGCCGTCCCGCGAAGCTGGTGGGCGTCGATAAACCCACCGACATCGCCGTCATTAAGATTCAGACGGACACGCCTCTCCCCACCGTCAGGGTGGGCAATTCTGACGGCGTCCAGGTAGGCGACTGGGCCATCGCCATCGGCGAACCGTTCGGTCTCTCCAAAACCGTCACCGCCGGCATTATCTCCAGCAAGAACCGCACTGTGGAACCCGGCACCGAGGGCGAGTTCCAGCATTTCCTGCAGACCGACGCGGCCATTAATCCCGGCAACTCCGGCGGTCCGCTGCTCAACATGGCTGGCGAAGTCATCGGCGTGAACACCGCCATCTTCACGCAGTCGGCTGGGAACGAAGGCATCGGCTTTGCCATGCCTTCCAACACGGTGGTCAGTGTCTACAACCAGCTCATTGGCCCCGGCCATAAGGTGATTCGCGGCTCCATCGGCATCAGTTTCCAGCCCAATCCCTCAAGCGCGGTTGCTCGCGTCTATGGCTTTAAGTCGGGCGTCATCATCAGCGCCGTCGGCCCCGGGCTGCCCGCAGCCAATGCCGGGCTGAAGGCAGGCGACATCATCACCACCATCGACGGCAAGCCGGTGAAAGACGGCGACGACCTGGTCGCCATCATCTCGGAATACAAGCCGGGCACAAAAGTCGATATCGGTTACCTCCGTAACGGCCAATCCGCGCATGCCACCGTCATCGTGGGCGAACGCGAAAAGGTGATGGAGGCGATGAATAATCAGGCCAATAACCAAAATGAACAGGGTCAGAACGGGCCCGCGGGCAACGCCACTCCGGCGAAACTCGGCATCACTGTCAACGAACTGCCGCAGGGAGCTCCGGCCGGCCTCCACGGCGTCCTGATCCAGTCGGTGAAACCGGGCTCCTTCGCTGATGAAATCGGCGTCGGGGACTTCCAGGGCGCAGTGATCGTGTCCGTCAACAAGCACCCTGTCAACAACGTAGAGGATTTCAAGACCGTCGTGGCCAGCCTCCACTCCGGCGACGACGTCGTGCTGGAGGTGGTCGATCCACAGAATCCAGCGCGTGGGAACTCCTACCTGGGCGGCACGCTGCCGTAGCCACGCATCTTAACCCGTACATTGGGCTTCCGGAAGTCACGGAAGCCCTTGCGGTTTTGGTTGCAATTTCGGACGGTCCCTTATACCCTGCAGCATAAGACCGCCGAACAGAATCCCCCCATTCGAGGTTGTTTTCATGGCTTTTTCCCGGGCCTGCCAGGTATTCATTCTTGGCGCTTCCCTGTTGGTCACTCCGGCATTCGCTACCCGTACGCATCGCGCAGCAACGTCCGGACATGCGCACCATCGGCTGCTGCACCGTCACCATGCTGTTGTGGGCCAGCGCGGCATCGATTCCGAACGCGCTACCGAAATTCAGAACGCCCTCATCCGCGAGCATTATCTACCGGGTCCCGCCTCGGGCGAGTGGGACGCCACCACCGAAGCCGCCATGCAGAAATACCAGGCCGACCACGGCTGGCAAACCAAGCTGACCCCGGATTCCCGCGCGCTCATCAAGCTGGGTCTTGGGCCAAAGAACGATACGGCCGAGGCGGACGCAACCCAACCCGTTTCGTCCGCGGCTGCTGCCGACGCATCGGCGCCTTCGACCTCCGCCTCCGCCGGCACCCTGGCCGACGCCCGCACCGTTCAGAACTAGAACCGTCTACAATCCTTTGTGCCTGCGGGCTCGGCCTGACTTATGCCCGCAAGGCGTAGACTTGCGGCCATGACCTGGCGGCGCGGGTTTCTTCTGCGTCTACCTTGTTAAGCCGCGATTTACCGCTAACCCTTTTATCGCTGACCGCTTCTTCCCTGACCGATTTTTACCCAGCCGCTGTTTAGCTGAAAATACTCTCATGTCCCCATCCATCACGACGCTTCGGGTTCGCTATGCCGAAACCGATCAGATGGGCGTCGCCTACCACGCCAATTTTTTCATCTGGTGCGAGATCGGGCGCGTCGAATTCCTCCGCCAGCTTGGTTTTGAATATAAGCAGATGGAGCTCGAGCATGGTGTCCATTTGCCTGTGGTGGATGCCTCCTGCCGCTACAAAGCCCCGGCGCGCTACGACGACCTCGTCGTCATTGAAACCTGCGTCGCCGGCCTGCGCAGCTCGGTCATCCGTTTCAGCTACCGCCTGCTCACCCCGCGCGACGGAGAAGCCGGCCCCATCCTGCTGGCCGAGGCCGAAACCGTGCACGTGGTCGTCGATGCCGCGATGCGCAAGTGCACGCTGCCCGAGCCTTATTTTTCCGCCATCCGCGCAACGATGGAAGAATGATTCCGCCTCACGATAGAATTCATTCCGGGATTGCGAGCTTGTGGAAGCAGCCGTTCATCCGCCTCTTCCGCATCGCAGCAAGAGAGAGAATTTCCGGAGGATTATGCGATCAGCGAAGTTGCTCTTGTCCGCGGGTGCCCTGTGTGCCCTGGCGTCACTCGTTCTCACCGGCTGCGAAACCGGACGCGCGAACAAGCTGCACTCCCGTTACGAGTCGGCGTCGGACCTGACCACGGTTCCGCATCCTAACCCCGAGTATGCCTCCGTCGCGGATGGAATTCCTCCGGTTCCGGGCTCACCCACCGCTTCCGGTCCCGACGGTCTTCAGCCGAACCAGGACAATCAGGCGCGCAAGGACCCGAGCACCGAAAAAGGCATCCCCATGTATCCGCGCATGCAGCCAAAGGATCGCTTCATCCGCCAATAGGAGCGTTCTTCGCGAAGGCTCGTTCTGGCGGGCGCTCATCCCCTGCGCAAATCACCTTGGGATGACCGGCTTCAGCCGACCGTTTTATCGCTGGCCGCTCGTAAGCTGCCCGGTTCTCAGCTGACCGCCTCTTCGCTGACCGGATTTTAGCCGACCGGTTTTCAGCGGGTCGGCCTTTCGCTGCCCTACATCACTTCCGGCGCCTCAATCCCCAGCCAGGCGAGGCTTCGCACCAGTTCCCGCTGGGTCACCGCGGCCGTCGCCAGCAGCAGCGCCTTCCGTGCCGGGTCTTCCTCGCTCAAAATGTGGTGCAGCCGATAGAAATTGCTGAAGTCCTGCGCCAGCTGAAACGCGTGCTTCGCCAGATACGCAGGCTCCGCCGTCTGGATGCACTGCTCCAGCAGCAGCGTCGTCTTCGCCGCGCGCAGCCACACCTCCCAAATCCCCTCGGTCCCCGGGCCGCTCAGATAGGCTGCCGCATCCGTGCCGGACAGCGCCTCCAGCGCCGCCTCGGCCGTCGTTCCCGCTTTGCGAAAGATGCTCCGCGTCCGCACCACGGCGTACTGCAGATACGGCCCCGTCTCGCCCTCGAAGCTGAGCGCGTCTTTAAAGTCGAACGCGATCACCGAATTGCGCGTGTATCGCAGCATGAAATACCGCAGCGCCCCTACTGCGATCGCCCGCGCTGTCCGATCGCGCTCCGCCTCATCCAGTTCCGGATGGCGGCTGTCGACTTCAGCCCGTGTCGCAGCAATCAGTTTGTCGATCAGGTCATCGGCTTTAACGCCGAAACCCTTGCGCCCCGAAACCTCGATGTACGGCCGCGCCCGGTCTTCTTCCGACACTTCGTAGCCCAACTCCACCGCGCAGCGCGGCGTCAGCGCCACCATCTCGTAGCTGAAGTGCGTGTAGTGTTCCGCCTCATCCGCGTAGCCGAGCCCGCGAAGCGCCTCGATCACGTTCGCCTGCGGATCCGCTTGCCGCGAATCAATGACGTTGTAGATCGCCTGCGCCCCGCCAAAATGAGGATGGTCCCGCTCCCCCGTCTCTGCGGAAATCCAGCACTCCCGGTCGGCGTACGGGAAGAACTTCCGGTAAGCGAAATCCCTGCCCAGCAGCCCAAACTTCCACAGGTGATACGCGATGTCCTTGCCGACGTAGGTCACGGTCCCATTCGAACGCACAATGACCTTCGCATCCTCATCGGGTGCTTGCCGCACGAGCGACTCGCTTCGCCTCTCCTCATCGAGCGTCATCGCCTCCTCATCTTCCATCCCGAGGCCGGGGGCCTGCGGCCTGCCTCCCGCTCGCCTCATGACCCAACAGCCTTTGTTCTTTCCCTCCGTCTCCAGATACAGCACGCCCTTCGCCTTGAGCTGCTCAAAGGCGAGATCCCAGAAGTGCAGGTGCAGAATTTCGCTCTCGCGCGGCAGCAGATCGTACTCAATTCCAAGCCGCAGCATGGTCTGCAAATGGCAGCGCAAAATGGCCGTCGACACGCGCTCCGCGATCTCGGCCGTCTCATTCCCGCCCGCTTCAATCGCATGCAGCGTGTCGAGGCGCAACTTCTTCCGCGCCGGGGCCTCATCCGGCTCCGCCTCGTACCACTGCGAGACGCGCGCGTAGAGGTCCCAGCAGTAGTAGTCGATGCGCTCGCCCGCCTCGGCCAGCTCGCCCATCAGCGCTTCGACGCCCCCGAGCGACAACCCCTCAAGATGCGCCAGCCCCACCCCCACATCGGCCACCTGCACGCCGGTGTTGTCGATGTAGTTCTGCACATCCACCTTCTGCCCTGCCCCCCGCAGCAGGCGTACAAAGGTGTCGCCCAGAATGGCGTTGCGCAGATGCCCCACATGGGCGGCTTTGTTGGGATTGATGCTCGTGTGCTCCACCAGCGCATGCACCGCCTTGAGCGCCGCGGGCACGTCGTTCGTGATCGCATACGCCTTCACGGCCGCCGCGCGATCGAGCCGCGCATTGATGTATCCCGCGCCTGCTACCTCGAACGCCAGGAATCCCGGAATCGCGCCCACCGCAGCCACCACTTCCTCGGCAATCTTCCGCGGAGCCTTGCGCAGCTTGCGCGCCAGCTCAAAGGCCACCGGCGTCGCATACTCGCCAAACGCGAGATCGGGCGGCTGCTCCAGCACCACTGTCTCCACGTCGAGCCCATACAGGCTGCGCAGCGCGCCGCGAATCGCCTCGGCCAATCGTTTTTGCTGTCTCAGGTACAAGTCGTCAAACCCTGCAGAAAAGCTTGATTCTAGCAGCCTCGCAGCGCCCCATCCCCCGGAACAGGTACCGCGCGCAACCGTTTCCCGGCGTTATCATTAGATATGGAGCGCGCCTGAGGTGACCCCGTGAGCACGACTGCGATTTCTCTCGACGAATATCTTCGCAGCGTCTGGGAGCCGGACCGCGAGTACGTGAGCGGCGAGATTGTAGAGAGGCACATGGGAGAGAAGGACCACGCAAAGTGGCAGGCCGCCCTGGTGCGCCTGCTGAGTGGCTGGCGGCATACGGCTAACCTCCAGGTTATGCCGGAGCTCCGCGTGCAAACCACGCCCGACCGCTGCCGCGTCCCCGACGTCGTCGTTCTCCATCGCAACGCGCCCGACGAGCAGGTCATCACGCATCCGCCTCTGCTGTGCGTCGAGATCCTCTCCCCGGAAGACCGCGTCGTCCGCATCGAGGACAAGATCGACGAATACTTCCGCATGGGTGTCCGCGCCGTTTGGGTCATCGATCCTCGCCGCCAGATCGGCTATCAGTGCCAGGGGGCCAGCCTCCGCGACTGGAAAGCTGTCGACGAACTTGTCATCCCAGGCACGCCCATCGCGCTCACGCTCCAGGCCATCATCGCAGACCTCGATTAGGCGTTCCCTCTGCCCCGCTCGCGGGCCAGCAGCGCCTCCCGTTCTCTCATCCTTTAAGATGAAACCAGCGCCGGCGCTTGTTTCCCTCGTTCGCTGACTCGCCGACTTGCTGACCGTATCGCTAGCCGCTTTTTAGCCAGCCGCTTCACCGCTGGCCGCTTGTTCGTTCGCCCTATGGACACCTTCTACCTCACCACGCCGATCTACTACGTCAACGCCCGCCCGCACATCGGCACCACGTACACCACCGTCATCGCCGACGTCATTGCGCGGCGCAAGCGCTCCCTCGGCGTGGCCACCTTTTTCCTTACGGGCACCGACGAGCACGGCCAGAAGATCGTGCGCTCGGCAGAGAAAGCCGCCTGCACGCCGCAGGAATTCACCGACCGCATGTCGGCCCAGTTCCGCGCGCTGTGGGACCGCATGGCCCTCACCTATGACGACTTTATCCGCACCACCGAGCCGCGCCACGTTGAGGCCACGCAGCGCCTCTTCACGCTGCTGCGCGAGCGCGGCTTCATCTACAAAGGCTCCTACACCGGCCAGTACTGCGTCTCCGACGAGGCCTATGTCGACGTCCCGCCCGGCGCGCCCTGCCCCGACTGCGGCCGCCCCACCGAAACCGTTAACGAGGAGAACTACTACTTCAAGCTCTCCGCCTTCGAACGCATCCTGCTCGAGTACTATGCCGCCCACCCCGACTTCATCCGCCCCGAAACCCGCCGCAATGAAGTCATCTCCTTTGTTAAGTCAGGACTGAAGGATCTCTCCATCAGCCGCACCAGCTTCTCCTGGGGCATTCCGGTTCCCGGGGATGAGAAACACGTGATCTACGTCTGGATGGACGCCCTCACGAACTACATCAGCGCTCTCGGCTGGGGCTCGGGCAATTCCACCCGTTACGAGAAATTCTGGCCTGCCGACATTCACCTCGTCGGCAAGGAGATCACGCGCTTCCACTGCGTCTACTGGCCGGCGTTCCTCATGGCCGCCGGGCTGCCGCTGCCAAAAAGCATCGTCGCCCACGGCTGGCTTCTCTTCGAAGAGAACAAAATGTCCAAATCGCGCGGCAATATCGTCCGCGCGGAGACCATCCTGGACGCCTTCGGCGCGCTCAAGCCCGATCTGTCCAAACCTGAGCAGGACCGCTTCGGCGCCGACGCGCTCCGCTACTTCCTGCTGCGCGAGATCGTCTTCGGGCAGGACGGCAGCTTCAGCTTCGACGCATTAGTCCAGCGCTACAATGCCGACCTCGCCAACGGCTACGGCAATCTTGTCAGTCGCACCCTCTCGATGATTGGGCGCTACTTCGATGGAGTCGTCCCGCCCCCGGCCACGGGCAGCAACCCCGCGCAGGTCAAGTCCATCGCTACCCAGTTGCCCGCAACCGTCGCTGCCTGCGCGAAGAGTTTCGACGCCCTCGACTTTTCCCGCGCGCTGGAAACGGCGTGGTCCATGGTGGGCGCCGTTGACGGCTATCTCACGTCAACCGCCCCCTGGAAGCAAGCCGAGAGCGTCTCGGGCGAGCAGCAACAAGCGCTCCGAGCCACCGTCCTCTACACCGCCGCCGAAGCGATCCGCATCATCACTGCCCTCGTCTATCCCGTCATCCCTTACAGCGCCGCGCAAGTCTGGGCCCAGCTCGGCCTCGGCGACATCACGCAAGCCGACCTCAAAAACCTTCAGTGGGGCGGCCTGCAGCCCGGAACCCAACTCGGCCAACTCTCGCCGCTCTTCCCCCGCGCCGACAAGGAGATCATTGCCCATATGAATGAGCTTGAGCAGAAGAACAACGCCCCCGCTCCCACCGAGACGCCTTCGCCGCAGCCTCCGACCCCGGAGTCGGCCACAGCTCAGCGGAAGGAACCCCACCATACCTCCCGGCTCGAATCCGTGGTCGATGGGCTCGCCGTCGCCATGGCTGAATCCACCAGCGAAACCGCCGCCGTCCTTGCCGTCGAGAACACCGTCCGGGAGAGCCTCGGCGGCAGGATTCTCGCCGCGTCATCTCCGGGGCCTTCCTTCGACTCCAACGAGGCCGTTTCCGTGCAGGGCCATCCTACCCTTCCACCCGCTCCGGCCACCGGAACCGCCGCCGTCGCCGGTTCTGCCGTCCTCGGGCATCCTACGGCCGCGGCCGGCCCCACAATCGCCGAGGGAAAAATCTCCATCGACGAGTTCGCCAAAGTCGAGTTGCGCGTCGCTCAGGTCAAGGTTGCAGAGCGCGTGCCCAAAGCCGACAAGCTGCTCCGACTCGAAGTCGATCTTGGCACGGAAACGCGCCAGATCCTCGCCGGCATCGCCGAATCTTACGCGCCCGAATCGCTCATCGGACGCAAAGTGGTGATCGTGGCCAACCTCGCGCCCCGCAAACTGCGCGGCCTCGAGTCCAACGGCATGATCGTCGCCGCCACCACCGCCGACGGCAAAGCCGTGCTCGCCGGTTTCCTCGAAGACGTCGAACCCGGCGCGAAATTGAAATAATCGGGGGTGCCGCATGCAGGCCGGCATCGCGGGAGAAGGATATTTCACGATTGTCGGTGTCCCATCGGGTTTACCTGCCCCGGGGACAGACGATAACTGCTGACTGCTGACTGCTGACTGCTGACTGCTGACTGCTGACTGCTAAAAAATGATCGATTCCCACGCCCACCTCGACAGCCCCCGCTACGATGAGGACCGCGACGCCCTTCTCATCCGCGCCTGGGATGCCGGCGTCCGCGGCATCCTCTCCATCGGCATCGGCGACGGGCCGGACACCATGCATCGCGCTCTCGAACTCAGCCGCACTTATGCCGGCCGCCCCAACACGCCGCGCATCTGGGCCACCGCCGGCATTCATCCGCATGAGGCGCGCCTGGCCAACGAGCCGGCTTATGCCGGGCTCGACAGCCTTCTCCAGCAGAAGGAAGTCCTCGCCTGCGGCGAAATCGGCCTCGACTACTTCTATGACCACTCCCCCCGCGACATCCAGAAGGCCGTCTTCAGCCGCCAAATGGAAATTGCCGCGGCTCGCCGCAAGCCCATCGTCATCCACTGCCGCCCCTCCGACGGGTCCTCCGACGCCTGGGACGACACCCTGGCCATGCTCCAGCAACAGTGGAGGCCTACCGCCCTCTCCGGCATCCTGCATTGCTTCACCGGCGAATTCCGCCACGCGCAGGCAGCGCTCGACTTCGGGTTCTTCATCTCCTTCGCCGGCAACATCACCTTTCCCAAAGCGCATTCCATCCGCGACGTCGCCTCGCAGCTTCCGCTCGAACACATCCTGATCGAGACGGATGCCCCCTTCCTCGCGCCGATCCCCAATCGCGGCATGCGCAACGAACCCGCCTGGGTCAAGGAAGTGGCGGTCACCATCGGCCGGCTCCACGGAATCGAGTCAGACCACGTCGCGGCCCAAACCGCGCAAAACTTCGGTAAGCTCTTCGGCACTGGCCTGGAAATGTCGGTTGGGAATCCAACCCGGTAGCGGATAATCTAAGAGGAACGGGTGCGGCATGGCAGAGAACTCCTTCGATATCGTCAGTAAAGTCGACCTCCAGGAAGTGCGGAACGCCATCGATCAGGCGACCAAGGAAGTCCGCACGCGTTTCGATCTCAAGGATTCGAAATCGGAAATCCGGCTCGAAGGCGAAGATGCCATCCAGCTTGCTTCCGCCGACGAATACAAGCTCGAGGCGGTGACGGAAATCCTGCGCCAAAAGCTCGTCAAACGTGGCGTTTCACTCAAGGCGCTCACCTTCGGTACAGTAGAGAAGGCGACCGGATCGACGGTTCGCCAGAAAGTCTCCCTGCAGCAGGGAATTGCGGGCGAAAAAGCCAAAGAGATCGTCAGAATCATCAAAGATTCGAAGAAGAAAGTGCAGGCTTCGATCCAGGGAGACACCGTCAGGGTGTCCAGCAAGGATCGAGACGCCCTGCAGGAAGTGATCGCGTTGCTGCGCGGCCGCGATCTCGGCATCGACATGCAGTTCACCAACTACCGCTCCAGTTGAGCGGCCAGGCCCCGCGGTTGAGAGAGAGTTTCCGGTGAGCACAGTGCCGACAGCTACGGCAAAGGAAGTCGTCGATCTGCTGCATGATGACCTCGAGGCCATCGAGCGCGAGTTCGGCCAGGATGCGGTCTCGAACGTATCGGCTATCACCGAAATCTCCGACTACCTCCGCGAAGGCGGCGGCAAGCGCATTCGGCCTTCCCTGCTTCTGCTCGCTGCCCGTGCCTTCGGCTACTCCGGCCGCGGCATGATCCGGCTGGGCGCCGTCGTCGAGATGGTCCATACCGCCACCCTCGTCCACGACGACATCATCGACGAGGCCGACACCCGCCGCGGCCGCCCTTCCGCCAATCGCACCTGGGGCAGCAGCAAATCCGTCCTGGTCGGCGACTGGCTCTACATGCAGGCCTTCAAAATCGCGCTCTCGGAACGCAAGTTCCGCGTGCTCGAGCTGCTCATCGGCCTCACCCAGCAGATGGTCGAGGGCGAGCTGATGCAGATGGAGAAGCTCGGCAAATCGATTTCCGAAAGCGAGTATAACGACCTCATCTATCGCAAGACCGCCTGCCTCTTTGAGGTCTCTATGCGCCTGGGCGCTACTCTCGCCGGAGCCGACCGTTCTGTTGAAGACGCCATGGGCGACTTTGGCCGCAATCTCGGCCTTGCTTTCCAGGTCATCGACGATGTCCTTGACCTCACCGCCTCCGAGCAGGTGCTGGGCAAACCGGTGGCCAGCGATCTGCGCGAAGGCAAGGCTACTCTGGCCGTCATCCACGCGCTCGAAAACGGCATTTTGCCGTCGGAGCGCAACAAGATCCACATCGTTCTCAATGATCGCAATTTCAACTACGTCTCCCACGACGAAATCCTGCGCATCCTGCAGCGCAGCGACTCGGTCAACTACGCCATGAATACGGCCTACGCCTACGCCGCCACCGCCACGGCCGCGCTCTCCGTCCTGCCCGATTCCGAGTACAAGCGCGCCCTGCAGTGGATGCCCGAGTTCGTCGTCGCCCGCGACAAGTAATTCTCTTCGCCCACGCCCCTCCCCGCTGTACCCTAATTTCCAATGAAACTAACGGAAATCGCGCAGTCGCTGCATGCGGATCTGCGCCCATCCACGGCCGAAGCTGAGATCACCGCCGTCTCGTCATTGCAATCAGCCACGCCCCAGACCCTCGTTTTCGCCGAGAACCCCGAATCCATCGCCGCCGCCCTCGTCTCACCCGCTGCAGCCGTCCTTGTTGCGCCGACTCTTGCATCCGCCTCGGCCACGAAGCCTCTGCTCGTCGCCTCCCAGCCAAGGCTCGCCTTCGCCCAGGCCGCCTGCCTGCTTCGGCCGCCGGTTCCCGAGGCCGGTATTCATCCCACCGCCGTCATCGACCCCTCTGCGCAACTCGGCTACCGAGTTTCAGTTGGCCCGCATGCCGTTGTCGAAGCCGGCGCTCACATCGACGCGGACACACATATCGGCGCCGGCTCCGTCGTCGGCCGCGGCGTCATCCTCGGATCAAACTGCCGTATCTACCCCCGTGTCGTCATCTATCCCGGCACGCACCTTGGCTCGAGCGTCGTCGTTCATGCCGGAGCCGTCCTCGGTTCCGATGGTTTCGGCTACGTGCGCGACGCTCAGAGTGGCGAATACCTCCAGTTCCCGCAGCAGGGCCTGCTTGTGATTGAAGACAACGTAGAGATTGGCGCGAACACCACCATCGACCGCGGCGCTCTTGAAGAAACCCGCATCGAGCGCGGCGTGAAAATCGACAACCTCGTCCACCTCGGCCATAACGTGCGCGTGAGCCGCGACGTGGTCATCGCCGCGCAAACCGGCGTCTCGGGATCCTGCGTCATCGGCGCCGGTGCCGTCGTCGGCGGGCAAGTCGGCATCGGCGATCATGCCGACATCGGCGCAAACGTGATCCTCGGATCCGGCTCCGGCGTGCTCACGGGCAAGAAAGTCCGCGGTCCCGGCATCGTCTTCTGGGGGCGTCCCGCGCGTCCGCTGCGCCAGTACCTCAAAGAACTTGCCGCTCTCGCCCGCCTCGCTCGCGCATCGGATAAGGAAGAGGAATAAGCGTGGCCATCGTCGTCATCGGGGGACAATCGCGCAGCGTCGGCAAGACCTCCGTCGTCGCGAGCCTGATCACCCGCCTGCCCGAACTGCGCTGGACCGCCTTCAAGATCACGCAGTACGGTCATGGCTTCTGTACCGCCGACGGCAAGCCCTGCCAGTGCGCCACCGCCGACTCCTGCGTCTCCGTCACCGCCGAGCGCGACCCCAGCTCCGGCACGGATACGGCGCGCTTCCTCGCCGCGGGCGCCGTCCGCTCCCTGTGGGTGCGCACGCGCATCGGGATGATGTCAGAAGCCGTGCCCCGCGTCCGCGAAGAACTCGCCCGTGCCGAGAATGCCATCCTCGAATCGAACAGCATCCTCGACTACCTTGCGCCCGACCTTTATCTCACCGTCCTTGATCCTGCGGTCACCGACTTCAAGGACTCGTCCCGCCGCTTCCTCGATCGCGCCGACGCCGTTCTCTGGTCCTCGCCCGACGGACAACTCACCCCGGCCCCCGAATCCATCCGCGCCAGCCTGAACGGCAAGCCGCAATTTGCGATCGCGCCACCCGGCTACATCTCCGACGAAATTGTCGACTTTGTCCGCGCAGGCCTGGCAAGAGTGAGGCCCGGGGCCGCGGGGTTCACACGCATACCGCAGCGCTCTCCAGCTTTCAGGGTGTGAACGGTTCCCGCTTCATCGACCCGTCGCGCTGCTTCACCAGCACTTCCACCTTGCCTTCAGCCTCTTCCAGTTGCTTCCGGCAATCGGAAGAAAGACGCGTGCCATCTTCGAACAGCCGCACGGAATCTTCCAGAGGCAGATCGCCGCGCTCCAGTTGCGCGACAATCTCTTCCAGCTTCTTCAGCGACTCTTCAAAATTAGCCAACCCGCGTCTCCTCGCGATCCGCCGCCGCAGCCTGCGACGGGATCGCGGTCTTAGGGTCCGGCGGCAGCACGTCAGCCAGAATCTCCGCCGAGGCGGCGTAGCGCCCAAACGGCGCGCTCACCTGCACGCCCTGCACCATGCCCCGCGCCGCCCCCAGCATCTCCCGGGCAATCCTGATGCCTTCGGCGCGCGCCAGCTCTGGCGTTGCCGCCCGCTGCATGCGCACCAGAATCTCATCGGGAACGCTGACCCGCAGATCGTTCTTCATGAACTCGGCGTTGCGCAGGCTCGTCAGCGGCCAGATGCCCGCGACCACCGGAATCCGGAATTCCTCCACGCGCTTGAGGAAAGCCTCCAGGATCCGCAAATCGAAGACCGGCTGCGTAATCGCGTACTCCGCGCCAGCCTCCACCTTGTAAGCGAAGCGCCGAACCTCGTAGTCCAGATCGGGCACACCCGGATTGGCCGCCACCGCAATCGTGAATCCCGTCGACGCGCCGATGGGATTGCTGCCGATATCGAGCCCATGATTGAGCCGATGCACGATGTTCACCAGCCCAATGGCATCCACATCGAAGACTGCCGTGGCGTCCGGGTAATTCCCCAGCTTCGGCGGATCGCCCGTCAGGCACAGAATGTTTTTCAGCCCGATCGACGACGCGCCCAGCAGATCGCTCTGCATGCTCAGCACGTTGCGGTCGCGGCACGTGTAGTGGAGCACCGTCTCGATCCCAGTCTTCTGCTGGATCTGGATGCACAGGCTCTGCGCGCTCATCCTTGCCGAAGCGCGCGGCGAATCGGGGACGTTGATGGCGTGAATGCCCATCCCCGCCAGCAATTGCGCGCCCGCCAGCTCCTTGCTGCAGTCGATGCCCCGCGGCGGAACGATCTCCACCATGGTCACGAACTCGCCCTCGTGGATCCGCCGTCCGATCTTCGAACGCTGCTCCAGCGGCGCCGGCGGCGTTTCGGTGACGATTGGCTCCTTCGCCTTGCCGGAATGCGCGCTGGTCTGCGCGGCCACGGCACGCACCGCAGACTTCATCGCGCGAATGTGCTGCGGCGTCGTGCCGCAGCAGCCGCCCACGAACTGCGCGCCCGCTTTGACAAATTTCCGCGCAAAGCTCGCCATGTACTCCGGCGAGCACAAATACACATTCCGTCCATCCAGCTTGCGCGGCATGCCTGCGTTCGGCATGGCCACCAGCGGCAAGTCCGTCGCGGTCGCCATCCGCTCAATGGCCGTCAGCACCGTCGCCGGGCCCGTGCTGCAGTTGCATCCAATTCCATCCACGCCCCACGAGGCGATACGCGCCGCCGCCGTTTCCGGCGAGCTGCCGTCCAGGCAGTTGGCATCCTCATCCACGGTCATCATCACGACGACCGGGAGATCCGGGGCCGCGGTATGCGCCGCCAGCACCGCCTGCTCAGCCTCGTTGAGCGCCGTCATGGTCTCGATGATCAGCAGATCGGCGCCCACTCCCGGGCCGCCCCTCGCCAGCGCGCGAATCTGCTCCGCAAAGGCAGCCTGCGCCTCGTCATAGCCGATCTTGCTCAGCGGCTCCAGGTGGACGCCCAACGGGCCAATCGAGCCTGCAACATACGCTGTTGCGGCCTGCTTATCGGCCAGCTGGCGCGCCGCTTCCCGCGCGATCCGCACGCCGGCCTCGTTGATCGCCGCAACCTTGTCGCGCAGGCCCGGCTTCTCCAGCCGGAAAGCGTTCGCCCCAAACGTGTTCGTCTCAATGATCTCGGCGCCGGCCTGCAGGTACTCTTCGTGCACCGAGCGGACCAGCTCCGGCTGCGACAAGTTGAGCTCGTCGTAACAGCGGTTGATGAAGACGCCGCGCGCATAGAGCGACGTGCCCATAGCCCCGTCGCCAAGGACGGTGCGGCTGCCGAATATTGCGTTGAGGCGGCTGGTCATGCGGGGATTCCGTGCCTTCCATGCTATCAGGCAGGCAATCGCGGGCCTATACCCCGATTCCACGGCTCCTCGATCGAACTTCCCATCTTCTCTGCGCTCCCCGCGTTCTGTATGGTTTCGTCCTGCCATCCGCCCACCCGGCGATGCCACCCGCTCTCCCAGCGTCGAACCTTGCCCCTCGGCCCTGTTATACTTTTGTTTCCCACATCAGCTCCATGGAGCCATGCAAACGGTGAGGTTCTGAGATTTTGAAGAAGAGAAGTTCCCTGTACCTCTGTACCGTGCTGAGCGCGGTCTTCGTGGTGTGCATCGTGGTCGGTTCCTGCGGCAACAATTACTATTTCGCGGGACGTAGTCTGCCGCCCAGCGGGGTCCTCAACCGCGTGATGGTGGCGGAGCAAAATCCCAGCATCGCCTCCACCGGCGCGCTTCCCTTCATGGACGCGTATTACGACATCCGCCACGCCTATAACGGCTCGGGCGGGCAGTTCACCATCGGCGGCTATTCCGGCAAGCTCCCCCTGACCATTCAGAACATGCCTGAAGAGCAGACCGGCGCCGTCTACAACGCCGGCGACGGAAGCCTCTCCCTCATTGATTATGCCGATGAGAAACTCAGCGGTACGGTAGCCGGCGCCGGCTCCAGCAATGCGGAAGGCAGTCCCTTCAGCGGTATCTTCATCAGCCGCGACCAGAGCTACTTGTACGCGGCGAACCCCGCCGCGCATTTCATCACCGTGCTCAACCGCAATGCCGGTTCCACTGTGGGCCTCAATGTCTTCAACGCGTACGGCATTTCTGTGAATCCGGGCGGCACCGTCGCTCTGGTCTTCGTGGAGAACGCCACCCAGCCTGCGGACCACAGCACCGCGAATGGCGCGACGCCCAACACCTTTGCCGTGTACACGATCGTTCAGCTGAATGCGACCGAACAAGCCGCCGCCGTCAATCAACAAAATTATCAGTACACCGACCCCGTCACCGGATACAAAGCCACGGCGCAGGACTGCGAGCCGCAGAAGCTGCCCACGTGGTGCGTATTCCCGGTGGAGACCGGTCCCTCCGCCAGCTTCGATCACCCCGTCCGCGCAGTCTTCTCGCCCGACGGCACCACCGCCTACGTGGTGAACTGCGGGCCTGAATGCGGCGGCACGACGGCCAGCATCACAACCGTTCCCATCGGCGCGAATTCGCTCAACTCCGGCAGCTACGGCGCCAGCGCCATCGAGCTGACCGCCGCAAGCACGGTCCCCATCCCCAATGGCGCCACGGACGCCATCTTCAGCGGCAACACGATGTACGT
Source organism: Acidobacteriaceae bacterium (assembly GCA_036521315.1). Taxonomy (GTDB): domain Bacteria; phylum Acidobacteriota; class Terriglobia; order Terriglobales; family Acidobacteriaceae; genus Palsa-343. The sequence goes on along the minus strand of DATDHZ010000065.1, from coordinate 74,326 downwards.
GTCCGGCCAGAAGTACCAGGCTTCGAGCGGCCTCTACGCCGGCTTTTTGACCGTGGTCGACACGCCCGCCAATACCATCACGGGAACGTATTCCATCGCCGACGGCACGCATAACAAGATGGTCTTCGGCGACGACAACACCCTGTGGATCGGTTCGTCGCAGTGCGATTCCGGCGTCCGTTACCAGCAGGCCCAGGCGGGCGCGAACGTTCAGTTCGGCTGTATCTCTATGTTCAATACGTCGACGGGCACGGTGACGGTCGGCCCCTACCAGGGCGACGGAACCGGCATCGCCTCAGTCACCGGCCTCCACAAGGTCTACACCACCGAAGGCGGCCAGGTGTACATCTACAGCACGAAGAACATGGCAGCGCTCGACAATTCCAACGTGACCATCGCCGGCACCGCGATCGACTGCGCCTACATGGACGCGGCCAGCGACGGCGATAACACGCAGTACTAATTCCTTACCAGGAAACGCGCGTGGCCGACCAGCCGAACGCGAAGACCGCCGACGTTCTTGCCATCGCCGCCCATCGTGACGACGTGGAACAGACCTGCGGCGGCACGCTGCTTCGGCTCAATTCCCTGGGCGTGACGACCGCCATCCTCGACCTCACCCAGGGTGAAGCTGGAACCCGCGGTTCCGCCGGCGAGCGCGCTGCCGAAGCCGCCGAAGCCGCCCGCATCCTCGGCGTCTCCCATCGCGAGGCCCTCGACATCCCCGACGGCCGCGTCGAAAACACATGGGAGAATCGCCTCAAAATCGTCGCCGCGCTGCGCCGCCTGCGCCCTCGCGTCGTCATTCTTCCCTACTGGACCGGCCGCCATCCCGACCACTACAACACGGCCACGCTTGGCTACGAAGCCTGCTTCCTGTCGGGACTGTCCAAACTCGAAGGGGTGAGTTCCGTCGCTGGCGAAATCGGTTCGGGCGCGAAGCGCAGTTCGCCGGGCGCGGAGCACCCGCACCGCCCCTTCAAGATCGTCTACGCCGCGCTCTATGCCGACGTTCGTCCCAGTTTCGTCGTCGACATCACGCCCTTCATCGAGGATCGCCATCGCGCTCTCATGGCCTATCGCTCCCAATATGCGAATCAGTCCACCGGGAGCGGCCTGTTCGTCCCCGAAGAAGAGATTCGCGAGCGCACCTTCGCCGAAGCGCGCCACTACGGCACCCTCGCCGGCGTCCGCTACGCCGAGCCTTTCGTCCAGAAAGAGGTCGGCCTCGTCGACGACCTCACCCTGCTCCCCGTCCAGTCACTGTAGGAGGCCCTTTGCCCAACGCTTCTTCGCAGACCGGTTTTTCGGTGACCGGGCCTTAGCTGTCCGTGCCTGGACTTGCCCCGTTGCAACCGTGTACAGTTGCGTCCGAACCTGCCATCCTGTCTTCCAGGAAGGAAGCACTCCGCCGTGAATCTGACCCTTATCGACTGGCTCATCATGGGGCTGTATTTCGTTTTTGTGCTGGGCATCGGCTTCGCACTGAAACGCTACATGAAAACCAGCAAGGACTACCTCCAGGCCGGGCGCTCCCTGCCCGCCTGGATCTGCGGCCTGGCCTTCATCTCCGCCAACCTCGGCGCGCAGGAAGTCATTGGCATGGGCGCCTCGGGCGCCAAATACGGCATCGTCACCAGCCAGTTTTACTGGATCGGCGCCATTCCCGCGATGATCTTCGTCGGCGTCTTCATGATGCCGTTCTATTACGGGTCCAAAGCCCGTTCCGTCCCGGAATTTCTCCGCCTTCGCTTCGATGAGAAGACCCGCGCCTGGAATGCCTGCACCTTCGCCTTCATGACCGTCCTTTCCTCCGGCATCTCGATGTATGCCATGGCGCGGCTCATCCAGACCCTCCACGTCTTCGACAAGCCGCTCAATGCCCTCGGCCTGCCACTTGACTACAGCTTTCACATCGCCATCGTCCTTTCGGCCATCATCGTCCTCTGCTACATCTTCCTCGGCGGCCTCACCAGCGCCATTTACAACGAAGTCCTGCAATTCTTCCTCATCGTCGCGGGCTTTCTGCCGCTGGTCTGGGTCGGCCTCAAAAACGTCGGCGGCTGGCATGGCCTCACCGCCGCGCTCCCCGCCGCCTACATGCACTCCTGGCGCGGCCTGGGCAGCGCGCAAACCAACCCGCTCGGCGTGGACTGGTTCGGCCTCACCGCCGGCCTTGGCTTCGTCCTCTCCTTCGGCTACTGGTGCACGGACTTCCTCGTCATCCAGACCGCGATGGCCGCCAACTCCGAAGAATCCGCCCGCCGCGTCCCGCTCATCGCCGCCGTTCCAAAAATGTTTTTCCCTTTCCTGGTCATTCTTCCTGGCCTCATCGCCATCGGCACACCGGCCGTCATGCGCCATGCCGCCGCCGTCGCCACACCGGTCGGCATGAGCGCTTCAGCTTCCGCGCAGGCGGGTGCCGTCGCCGAAGGCAAGGGCCTCATCCCCGCCAAGGTCGATCCTGTCACCGGCAAGATCATGCTCGATACCCAGGGCCACCCGGTGCTCGACTACGATCTCGCCATTCCCAACATGCTGCTCTACTACTTCCCTACCGGCATTCTCGGCCTCGGCCTCACGGCGCTGCTCGCGAGCTTCATGTCCGGCATGGCCGGCAATGTGACCGCGTTTAACACCGTCTGGACCTTCGACCTCTACCAGTCCTACATCCACAAGGGCGCGAGCGACGCGCACTACCTCAAAGTGGGCCGATGGACCACCGTCGTCGGCATCCTCATCTCCATGGGCTGCGCCTATCTCGTGATGGGCTTTAACAACATCATGGATACGCTGCAGCTGGTCTTCTCCATCGTCAACGCGCCGCTCTTCGCGACCTTCCTGCTCGGCATGTTCTGGAAGCGCTCCACCGGCCACGCGGCGTTCACCGGGCTTGCCGGCGGCACGCTCGCCGCGGTTCTGCACCACGGCCTCACCATCCCCGCCGCCACGCTCCCCGGTATCCACGGCGGCTGGCTGCACGTGGTCCACGTCTATCCCAGCGAAATGGCGCTCGACTTCTGGCAGGCCATCTTCGCCTTCTCGATCAACTTCACACTGACCGTCATCATCAGCCTGATGACGCGCCCGCGGCCTGAGAGCGAGTTGGTCGGCCTCGTCTACTCGCTCACGCCCAAGCCGGTCGAACATCACATGGCCTGGTACGCCAAACCCAGCAACATCGCCATCGGCCTGCTCGTGCTGCTGGTCGGGCTCAACTTTGTATTTAGATAAGGATCGGATGCGCGCGCTGACCGCTTTTCGCCAGTAATTTTTGCGCTGACCGGTTCATCGCTGACCGCTTTTTAGCCAGCCGCTGTTTCGGAGAAACCCCATGAGCCTCGATCTCCGCATCCCGCTCGGCCTGCTGTTCAGCATCGTCGGGCTGATTCTCGCCATCTTCGGCGTCGTGACCCGCGGCAGCGACCTCTACACGCGCTCCGCCGGTATGGACATCAATCTGATCTGGGGCATTGTCATGCTCATCTTCGGCCTGACCATGTTTCTGCTCGGCCGCTATTCCGACAAGCATCCCAAGCCGCCCTCGCACGAGCCCGCTGAGAACCCGATCGACCGTCCACGCATCCCCGGGCATTGAGCCGAACCTCGGGAGCTTAATCTCGTCCGCGCGTCCGCTCCAGATAGGTCCCAATGCCCGCCAGCACCAGGGCCCCCGCGAACAGCGCTCTCCGCGCAGGCGGCGACCAAAGCGTCTTCGCGATGCGAAACAGTCCAGGGACCTTTTCCGGTTCCCCACCGGGCTCGCCGCGCCGTTTCGGCAGGGAACGGTGGATCGCGTCCAGCAGTTCCGGATCGATCTCGCCCAGTATCTTCGCCAGGGTGATCGCGTTCCGCAGCGCCCGAATCGACTCGGGCTGAGCAGTGGCATGCGCCAAATATCCCGCAATGTCGTTGCCCGCCCCGGCAGCTCCGCGCAGCGTGGTCAGCACGCGCCGCTCGTGCAGAACATCGAGTAATTCCAGAAATTCGAGGATGGCCGCGGCATGCTCCACCGGCGCATCGGCCAGGCGCTGGCGCATCTCGGCCTCGTGGTCGCGCGCGGGAAAATCCAGCTGAATCGGTTTCGCCATCGATGACTCCCCTGCTTAAGCCTGGCCGGCTTTGCGGCCGTTTCCTCTCGCCGCGGTTTCGATCTGCACGAGATTCTCACCTGGCAGCCGATAATCGCGGCGCGCCCATTTGCGTTCCACTTCCACGCCATTCTGCGGCGTGCCTGTGTGGAAGCGGTGATTGGTGTGCGGCAGCGGCGGACGCCCCTTGAGCGGCAGCGGTTCGATCTGCACCGGCGTCTCCTTGTAGGCTGGGGTGTGCACGGCCACGTCGACGTTGTTGCTCGTCAGCGTGTTGATCGGCTGCCCCTGCGAATTGAGGGGCGCGTACAACTGGTTCCCGCTCACACGATCGGTCACCAGCACGCGCAGCTGAATCTCTCCGTCCCGCGACTTCACCTTCACCCACCGGCCGCTCTCGAGGCCGCGCTCTTTCGCCAACTCCGGCGAAACCTCCAGAAACCCATCCGGCGCTTTCATCACGATGCCCGGAACCCGGTACGTCATATTACCGGCTTCAAAGTGCTCGAGCATCCGCCCGTTATTCAGGTGCAGATCGTACTCACGGTCTTCCACCTGACTCGGCTCGTTCCACTCAATGGGATGGAACTTCGCCTTCCCGTCTGGAAACGGAAACTTGTCAATGTAGAGCAGCGGCGTATCGGTGCCGTCCGCCTGTACCGGCCACTGCAGGCTGTTATAACCGGCGAGGCGCGCGTAGGTCACGCCGGCAAACAGCGGCGCAATGCCCGCGCATTCGTCCATCACGTCCGATGGCGACAGGTAACTCCAGTTCGCCCCCAGCCGGTTGGCGATATCCTGAATGATTTTCCAGTCCGGCCGCGTTCCCGGCAGCGGCTTCATCACTTCGTACAGCCGCTGGATCCGCCGTTCCGTACTGACATAGGTCCCTTCCTTCTCGAACGACGGCGTCCCGGGCAAAATCACATCGGCATACTGGCATGTGAGCGTGAAAAAGAGCTCCTGCACCACGAAGAGCTCCAGCCGCTCGAGGCCGGCCGCGAGATAATGCTTGTTCGACTCCGAGCTGATCATGTCCTCGCCGATCAGGTACAGCGCCTTAATCTTCCCCGCGTGCATGCCATCCACCATGATGTGGTTGTCCATGCCTTCGCTCTCCGGCAACTGCACGCCCCACGCGAGGCCCCAGTGCTCGCGCACTTTGGGGTCGCTCGCGTCCATATATCCGGGGTACTTATCGGGCATCGATCCGAAATCGCTGCAGCCCTGCACGTTGTTGTGGCCGCGCAGCGGATAGCCGCCGGTTCCCGGCTTGCCGTAATTCCCGGTCAGCAGCAGCAGGTTGGAGATGGCGGTCGAGGTATCCGATCCGTGCTTGTGCTGGGTCACGCCCATGGCCCACAGGATGCAGACCTTCTCCTGTGTCCCAATCTGTTCTGCGACGGTTCGCAGCGTCTCCGCCGCAATCCCGCAGCGCTGCTCGGCAAATTCCATCGTGAAGGGCTGCAGGCTCTCGGCGTACTGGTCGAAGTTGTTGACGCGCGAGGCGATAAACGCCTCGTCGTGCCATCCCTGATCGAGGATGCACTTCGCCACAGCGTTCAGCCAGATCGTGTCCGTGCCGGGCTTTGGCTGCAGCCAGATGTCGGCCCGCGCGGCCATCTCGTTCTTTCGCAGGTCGGCGACGATGAGCTTCTGGGCGCGCAGCTTGTGCGCGCGCTTCACCCGCGTGGCCAGGACGGGATGGTTCTCCGCCGCGTTTGCGCCGACAATGACGACGACGTCGGCGCGCTCCATGTCGGAAATGGAGCCCGAGTCGCCGCCGTAGCCTACCGTGCGCGACAGGCCTTTCGTCGCCGGCGACTGGCAATAGCGGGAGCAGTTGTCCACATTGTTCGTCCCGATGACGGCCCGCGCCAGCTTCTGCATCAGGTAGCTTTCCTCGTTCGTGCACTTCGAGGAGGCGATAAACTCCAGCGCGTCCGGCCCGTGCTGGGCGCGAATCGCCTTCATCTTCTCCGCGATGAAATCCAGCGCTTCGTCCCAGGTGCACTGCCGGAACTTCTCCCCATCGCGGATCAGCGGCGAGGTCAGACGATCGCCGGAGTTGACGAAGTTGAAGCCGAACTTGCCCTTGAGGCAGGTTGAGATTCCGTTCGCCGGGCCATCGTGCGGCTCGATCTTCAGGATTTGCCGGTCGCGATGCCACACGTCGAATGAGCAGCCGACGCCGCAGTAGGTGCACACGGTCTTCGTCTTCTCGGTCCGCACCATGCGCATGTGCGCCTCGGCCTGCGAGAGCTGGAGGATCGGCCCGTAGCCCAGCTCCGGCTCGATGCCCTTCACCACGTCGATCATGTCCTCGAGCGTCGTGCGCGGCAGATGCGTCAGGTAGCCGGCCTCGCCCAGCATCGACTTCTCCGTGAGCGCGTTGCACGGGCAGACGGTGACGCAGTGGCCGCAGCTGACGCAGCTCGATTCGCCGATGGTCGATCCGCCGTCCCACAGCACGCGCGGATGGTCGTCTTCCCAGCGGATGCTGAGCGTCTCGTTGACCTGCACGTTCTGGCAGGCCTCGACGCAGCGGCCGCACAGGATGCACTGGTCGGGATCGTAGCGATAGAACGGGTTGGTCTCGTCCTTCTCGTAGGGCTTTTGCCGATACGGAATGGCCTGATGCTCGACTTTGAGGAGCGCCGTGGTGTTGTGGACCGTGCAGTTCTGATTGTTGTTGTCGCACACCGTGCAGTAGAGCAGATGATTGCCGAGGATGCGGTCGAAGGCCTCGCCCTGCGCGGCCTGGGCGCGCGGGCTCTCCGTCTCCACGCGCATCCCTCGCTCGACGCGCGTGCCGCAGGCGCGCTGGAGGCGGCCGTTCACTTCGACCATGCAGGTGTCGCAGGTCTGGATGGGGCCGAGCTGCGGGAGGTAGCAGACCTGGGGCAGCTCCTTGCCGGTCTCGCGGTTGATGACCTCGATGAGCAGTTCGCCCTCGTGTCCCTGGACGACGCGGCCGTCGATGGTGACATCGATGGTGGGAGGAACCGGCTCCTCCACGCCGCCTTCAACGTTCAGGAAGTGGGGGCGCGACCCGTTTTCAAGGCTCATATATAAGGATAGGATGCGGGGCGGAATACAAACGCGTTTGCCGCAGATGCCCGGCAATGCGTGCTGAGATTGCCCTGGCAGACCATGGCGTGTCAACCACGGGCGCGTTGAACGAGGGGCTAGGCGGCTTTGTGCTGCTGTTCGGGTTTGTCTTTTGCCATGGCAATGCTGAACCCCAGCTGGCGCAACTGGCGCGCGGTGGCGTTGAAGGAGCGGCCCTCATCCTCGGCCACGGACGGGCTCATGCCTGCCCGCACCACCGCGGCCTTGAAGGCATCGCGGTTCTCGAAACGGACGGAGCCATGTTCGATGGAATACGGCGGGGAGGTTTGCTGCGGAAGGATGGCGCAGGTCACCTCAAGGGAGCCTTCGCGCTGGTTGAGCTGGAAGCGAATGGCGGCGGGCGCATCTTCGGGTTTGCTCTGCACGGGCATGGGCGGTTAGATGCAGGAAGAGCAGCGGCCAGAGAGGCCGGGTTTGCCGAGGGTCACGTTACCAGCGCGGGGAGCGGTTTGCTGCAACGGAAGGGCTTAACGGGTGGGGGTCACTGAGTCGTACACATGCATGTATTTACTTTTTAGTTAACATGCGAAACGAGCGGTGCGAGATGAGGGCCAGGCGCGATGCGCACCCTCATAGCGGGCGAAAAGCGCCTCCCTCAGGGGTTAAAGCCAGCGTCTTTCCTGGCCTTTGACGGCACGAGTGAAGTCGTGCCCCTTCAAAAACGCCATTGATGAGGCCCGTTCCAGAAATGTCAAGCCCCCTAGCTCTTCACCAAAGTAATGACTCCTGATAACACGTGACTTACACCGCAACTTAGGCAAAGAAAGTTGGCGTGTTTTAGAGCTGGACCTGATATTCTGATCTTATAAGGTGAAAAAGGCTCCGCGCAGTGTGCGGGGCTTTTTTATTTGGGGCATGAGGGGCGTCTTCCTGCCGGGCTGAACAAGTTGCCGCAACCGCTGCCAGGAAGACGGGAGCATCCCTCAGCGGCTCAAGCCGAATTGATTGTGCAGTCGTTCTGGCACGTCTAAAGACGTGCCCCTTCAAAACCGATGCGCTTCTCGGCATCTGGGAAGCCGTGGCGTTTTCAAAATCGAGTTATCCAGGAGGAGTTCTCTGATGCAGGAAGCAACGGAAGGCCGCGCTACGACGCGCGTCGGGAATTGGGACAGGCCCGCGCACCACCAGTGCGCCCACCTCCATGAATCGGGCGAACGCTGCAACGGCACCACGGCGACGGGCAAGCGGCTCTGCCACACACACGAAGGCTATTCGGCCGCCGATCCGGTGTATCCCATTCAGGTGCCGCTGCTGGAAGACCCGAGCTCGATTCGCTTCGTTCTGTCGCAGGCCGTGCGCCAACTGGCCCTGGGAGCGATCCCTCCGGCGAACGGCCGGGCGATACTCTACGGCTGCCGCATGGCGTTCGACCTGCTCAAATACGAGCAGGCGGAGCGGAGACTGCAGGCGCAGATGGAGAAGAAGATCGCGGTGTTGGACCGGATGGCGAGCGAGCCGGTCAGCGAGCGGGCGAGTCAGGTAGCCAGCGAGTCAGCGAATACGACGGAGGCATCGGAAGGCTCCGTGGAATCCCACCCAGGCCAAACCCGGGCTTCCACCCCGCCACGCGATGAACCTGCGAGTCGGGGACTCCGGGCGCGGATGGGGCACCCGGCGGATCTGGCCTCCGACCAGTCCGTGGAATCGCCCCTTTGTGAAAACCGCGCGGAGCCTTCGACAAGCTCAGGTCAGGTTGTGGGACACCCGGCGAGCCAGCCGGTTCGCGAGCCGGCGGGCACGCGTGGGGCGGCGGAGAGCAGCCCGGCAATGCCTCGGAATCCGGCGGAGCCGCCGTTTGTGCCGAGCGCGGTGGGGAGAGACTGCCCGCAGGCAGAAGCGTGCACGCTCCCCTGATGGGTCGATCAGCGGCAATTCCCGGGCACGGATGAAACGCCTCGGGATTCCTCTGCACTACTGGTGCAGAAGGTTTCCTGTGACATCATCCTGTCTCGAACAAACAGACCTGCGCGCGAACGCCCTGGCGGCGCGACGGGTGAGCGATGCGACGATGCGCTGGTTCCATTGCGCGTGCTACTTCTGCCTGGTTCTCTCGGTTCCGTGGTCCATCTGGGTGACCAGCGGGTGGATCGGATTGCTCATTCACTTCCAGACAGCGGCGGGCGGCGCGTGGCTTCTGGAAAGGCTGCTGCGCCGGCGGCCGTTCAGAAGGACCGCATGACGCCCGACGGCCGCAGAGCGTCGTCGCGTACGCGGAAGCCTGCGGGGCTGAAGCGGCAGCGGCCAGCCAGCGTGAAGCATGGATCGCGTTCGGCGCGTGGCTTGTCACGCAATCGCGCGGTACTATACTTGGGTACTCCTTCAGAGACCGAGACCCGCGTGCAATTTCAGACGTTCGATGCCAGTTACATCGAAGCGCTTTGCGCAGGGGACCACCGCGTCCAGGAACATTTTGTCGGCTACTTCACGGAGCTGATTCACCTGAAAGTGCGTTCGCGGCTACCGTCGCGGCAGGCCCAGGACGACGTGCGGCAGGAGACATTCGCGCGCGTTCTGACGACGCTGCGCAAGGAGAACGGGCTGCGCCAGCCGGAGCGGCTGGGAGCCTTCGTGAATACGGTCTGCAACAACGTGCTGCTGGAGCATTACCGCTCTTCCTCACGCCATCAATCGCTCGATGCCGACGATCAGCCGGAACCTGCGGCGGGAGGGGCAGCCGTGGACGAGATGGTTGCGGCGGACCAGATGAAAGGCAAGGTACGAGAGATCCTCACCGGCCTCTCGACGCGCGATCGCACGCTGCTGCAGGCGGTTTTTCTGGAAGAGAGGGATCGCGAGGAGGTGTGCCGCGAGATGGGCGTCGACGGGCAATATCTGCGCGTGCTTCTGTTCCGCGCCAAACAGAGTTTCAAGAGCGAGTATCTGCGGCGGATGAGCGGAGGAAAGGCTTGAAACGGCGAGGGTGAAAGCATCACTATCCTCACAGGACGGCTTGGGAGGCCGGCCCATGGATCACAGCGAGGCAGTCCGGATGATGGCGACAGAACGATACCTGCTGGGGGAGTTGTCGCCCGATCTCCGGGAAGCGTTCGAGGGACATTTGTTCGTGTGCGAGGAGTGCGCGGTGGACGTGCGCGCCGGAGCCGCTCTCATCGAGGGAATGAAGGCGGAGTTTTCGGCGCCGGCTCTGGCGGGCGCTGCCGGGCGAGCGACGACCCAGCGGCGCGCGTGGTTCGCGTGGCTGAGGCCGGCGTTTGCCGTGCCTGCGTTTGCGGTCCTGCTGCTGGTGATGGGATACCAGAACCTTACGCTCATTCCGTCGCTTCGCTCCGCAGCCCGCCAGCCGCGGATTACGCCGTGGGCCACGCTGCACGTGGGCACCAGGGACGGCGCGCCAGTGCCGGTGGTGGCCGATCGAAATTCCGGGGCCGCGCTGATCATCGATGTTCCCGACACGGCGGCGTACTCGAGCTTCGCGTTTGCGCTTGAGGATCCGCAGGGGAAGCTGTTCTGGACGGAGACCTTGCAGGCGTCGGGATCGCAGACGGGGGAGCAGCCGCTCTCGCTGGTCATTCCGGGCGTGGGCTTGCAGCCGGGGCCGTATACGCTTACCATCACCGGCATTACCCCACAGGGCAGCCGGACCCAGCTGGACCGGCGCGTTTTAGATATTCGCTTTAGTACGACTCTCTCCGGAAAGTGAGCCCCCAGCCGTGCCCGGCGATTCCCGACCCACAGGACATCTCTACGATGCGCAGGCCTTCGCTCTGGAAGGCGAATTGCATTTACCGCTCCGCGCGGAAATCAAACCGCAGGCGTATCTCGATCTGCCCGAGACCGGCGGCTACCTCTCGCAGCGAGCGCGTGACTATCGTCTCGAAGGCGTGATTTCGTTTCGCGGGGCGTACACGCAGGTTGCGGGGAATGTGGACCGGAAGCCCGGCCACGGTTATGTGACGCTGGCCACCGCGGTTCTCGAAGACTTCAACATCCTCGACGTGGTGACCGCGGAGCGGGTGGTGGCGCAGGTTGCCACCGAGCATCCGCTGGATGGATCGACGCCCGAGGTCACGTTCCTCGGGACGCGCTTCGATAATCTGCGCATCGCGGGCCACCCCGTGCACCTGCATCTGGATCTCGACTGCTTCGCGGCAAAGCCTGCGAACGACGCTGCCTGGTCCAGCAGCAGCGATTTCCAGAAGCGCGTGAGCGCCCAGTACGACAACATTCGCCGCCAGCCGAATCTTCCCGACGAGATTGCCGAACGATACAATCGACTTCCATCGAAATCAGGCCCCGAGGAGCCGATTGAATGCTCGCTGGTGCAACGAGCGGAGGGTTCTTACCCAGGGCGGACCTTTGGCCACGTGATCGACATTCCTCACTTCGGCAGGGTCTACCTGGCGACCGTGCGGCTGGTGGAGACACCCGATCCGGCAACGGGGACGATCAGCACGCAGATCCGCCTGACGATGATCGAGGCGAAGATGGGCTGCATCGCGGGCGGGTCGTCGTCGGGGGGCAACACCATCGTCAACGGCAAGGGATTGGGCGGCGGTTAGCTTACCTGGCGGTCGGCTGCGCCCTTCTGGGCCTCTGCATCGGGGACCGGGAGCTTTCTCCCGCGGAGCAGTTTCAGCGGGCTTCGGCGCTGTTCGAGCGCGGGGAGATCGCCGAGAGCCAGACCATCGCCGCGACGCTGGCGGATCGATACCGCTCGTCGGCTCCGGAATGGTCGGCCACCTTCACAGTTCTCGAAGCGCAGTCGGCTGCGTGGCGGGGATTCAGCCAGCAGGTGGTTCGTCTGCTCGCGCCGGAGCTGCCCGCGGCGGCGGATGCGGACCTGCGGATTCTTCGATTCTCTCTGCTGGCGGGCGCTTCCGTTTATGTGCATCGCTACAACGAGGCGCAGCTGTATTTGAACCGTGCGGACGCACTCTGCTCGCCAATGGATCGCGCGGAGTGCAGCCATGCCCTGAATGCGCACTGGACGCTGGCCCTGGAGCAGGGGCAATACGAAGACGCTTCCCACTATGCTTTGCAGGAAGCCGCGTTGTCGCGCCGGTTTGGGCGGCCGTTTGACGAGGCACGAGCGCTGACGAATCTGGCGGTGACCCGGCTGCAGCAGGAGCGCTTTGACGAGGCGATTGACTGGCTGCGCGCGTCCGATGGGATCGCGAGGCCGCTGGGCGCGGAAGACATTCTGCTGACGAACACCGGCGACCTGGGCTGGGCTTATTACAGCCTGGGCGATCGCGAGCGGGCCCTGACGCTGTTTCAGGATGCGGAGTCGCGCGCGGTCGCGCTGAGCGACACCGACGACACGATCAACTGGCTCACGACGATCGGCTCTGTTGATCAGGACCAGCGCGACTGGGTGCGTGCAGCCGATTCGTATCGACAGGCGCTGCAACTGGCCAGAACGATCGAAAGCACGGACGACATCGTCAATTCTCTCGAGAGCCTGGCCCACATCTCCATCGAACTGAACCAGGTCGATGCCGCGGAAGCCGATCTGCGGCAGCTTGAACCTCTGGTGAAGGCGAACGGGAGTCATCTCGACGCTCTCGATGTCGCGCTGGCGCGCGGACGCATTGCGGCGGTTCGGCGGCAGGATGAGCAGGCCGAAGGCATCTTCCGCGCAGTCGAAGCCGATCGGGCGAGCCAGATCACGATGCGGCTGGGCGCGGAGCACGAGCTGGCGCGGCTCTTCGAGGCGGAGGGCCGCAGTGACGACGCGAGGAAGATGTACGCGACGGCGCTGGGTACGTTCGAATCGGCGCGCGCGCAAATTAAGAACGAGGACTCGAAGCTTCCCTACTTCGCGAACGCCACGCCGATTTACGACGATGACATCCGGCTTCTGCTCGCACAGGGCAAAACCGAAGAAGCGCTGGCGGCCGCGGACCAAAGCCGGGCGCGCACGCTCGCGCAGGGTCTCGGGCTCGACGCCGCTCGTCTGGTTTTTGAGGGCGCGGCCCTGCACCCCGGCGCGGTGGCCGCTCGCGCCGGAGCGACGCTCCTGTTCTACTGGCTCGGCGAACGGGGGTCGTGGCTGTGGGTCATTACACCGGCGAAAACGACCGTCGTGCCGCTGCCGCCGGAAGCCGAAATCACGCGGCAGGTGGAGCGCTATCGGCAGGCGCTGCAGGGCCCCGAGGACCCGATCGCGCACCCTAATGCGGACGGCATGGCTCTCTACCGGACTCTGGTAGCGCCTGCTCAGCCCTGGCTGACGCGCGGAGGAAGCGTCGACATCCTATGCGACGGGGTACTGAGCGAGGTCAATTTCGAAACCCTCATCGATCCGGGGCCGGCGCCGCATTACTGGATCGAGGACGCGGACATCGTCTCCGCCCCATCGCTGCTGCTGCTGGCCGCAGCGCAAACCGCGGCAGGCGACCGCCGCAATCTTCTGCTGATCGGCAACGCTCTGTCGCCTGGCCCGGATTACCCGAAGCTGGCGAATGCCGGATTCGAAATGCGGCAAATCCGCAGGCATTTTTCGCCTGAAGAGGAGACGGTGTTCGAGGGTCCGCGGGCGAATCCACGCTCGTATCTGGAGTCGACTCCGCAGCAATTCAGCTATATCGATTTTGTTGCGCACGGGGTGGCGAGCCGGGTGGATCCGATGGATTCGGCGATCATCCTTTCCGGCATGCCGGGAAGCGATGACTCGTTCCGTCTCCACGCCCGCGAAATCATGCAACATCCGATCCATGCGCGGCTGGTGACGATCGCGGCCTGCTATGGCGGGGGGACGCGCGCCTACGCGGGCGAAGGGCTGGTCGGCCTCTCGTGGGCTTTTCTCTACGCGGGAGCGCACAACGTGATCGGGGCGCTGTGGGAAGTGAGCGACGCATCGACGCCGGCGCTGATGGACGCGGTCTATCAGGGGATCGAGGAGGGTCTCGCGCCGCGGGTTGCTCTGCGCCGCGCGAAGCTGACGATGCTGCATGGGCCATTTCAGCGGCCATTTTTCTGGGCGCCCTTCCAGCTTTACACCGGGCGTTAGAGCCTGCGGCGGTCCTGGCCGTCGCTTCCGCGGCTCCTGATACGAAACAGCGGCCTTTCTCACTATGTTCCAGAACAGGGTCTGCGTTCACTGACGCAGAGCAACCCGGAGGAGCATCCGTGCAATCACCGTCCCCTCGTCCTGCTATTCAGCACTTCATTCTTGACTGCGCCGAGCTGGCCTCGTGCCTCGACGCGCTCGATACGGGAGCCGGCCGCCCGGAGTTGCTCGGCGCCGTTCTCACCGGCGAGGCCCAGTACCATGCACTCCTGGAGCGCCGGCAATCTTTGTCGCCGTCACCGCTGGAAGAAGCGTGGGTCGACTTCATGCTCGATGCATTGCGTTCGCAGCTGGGGTACCTGGAGAGCCGCATGGGCATGGCCAGGCAAGGCATCCGCAAGCCGCCCGCATCGCACATTATCCCCGGCGGGGCCTGCTGAATATCCTGACCTGAGCCTGGCCCGGCTTGTCGCGGCGAGTGTTGCCCCTTCTTCGGGTTGAGGGAATCGCTGAGGCGCGTTTCGGGCCTTAGCGCGGCAGTTTTGCCAGGAAATCATTCATCGCGCGCTCGACCTGATCGGGGTTCGAGACGAAGAGGTGATGCTTCGCGTGGGGGGATTGAGGGCGATGCGCGCGCGGTCGACCATGCGCATCACGGCGCTGAGATCGATGGCGACAATGAGAAGCGCGGCAGCGACGCGGGTGAACATGGGGGTCCTCCTTTTCTATGGCGCGGGAACCGTCCGTCAGGGACTCAAGCCCCGAGGGTTTGGTGCATGGACCGTGAAGGGTGAAGCCGTGGCCCTTCCAACCACGGGCCTGCGATGGCCCGTCAGCCCTGCGATTTGGCGATCGCTGTGGCCGCCAGCGTGCCGCCGAGGCCCATGGTCTCGATTGCGGACGACGGCACGATGACCATGGAACCCTTCTCGCGCATGGCTTCGTAAAGCATGTTCATGCCGCGCAGATGGAGGGCTCCGGGATTCTGCTCGTAGACGCGGGCGGCTTCGGCGAACTGCGCTGAGACCTGCACTTCGGCTTCACCAAGGATCACGCGGGCCTGGCGTTCGCGCTCGGCCTGGGCCTGCTGGGACATCGCGTTCTCGAGTGCCTGCGGGATTTTGACGTCGCGAATCTCGACGCTCTGCACGGTGATGCCCCACGGCGTGGTTTTCTCGTCGAGGATCTTCTGCAGCTCGTGGCCGAGCGATTCGCGGTCGGTGATCATCTCGGCGAGATGGTGGCGGCCGATCGACTCGCGCAGCGCGGTTTGCGAGCCCATGGTGATGGCCTGCATGAAGTCCTCGACTTCGAGGATGGATTTCTCGGCGTTCCAGACGAGCCAGAAGATGATGGCGTCGACGTTGACGGGGACGGTGTCGCGGGTGAGCGCGGACTCCGCACTGACGGTAGTGACGCGCACGCGCTGATCGACGAATTTGCTGAGCGAATCGATGACCGGGACGATGAGGAACACGCCCGGTCCGCGAAGGCCGCGATAGCGGCCGAAGCGCAGCATGGCGACCTTTTGCCACTGGTCGACGACGCGAATGGCGAAGAGGAAATAGAGGCCGGCCAAGGCTCCCGCGGCGGCGTACCACGGGTTGTTTGTTTGCACAGCGCCCCGGGCGCCAAAACCGCCGCACACCAACAGAACCACGACGCCCACACCGCTGAATTGCATTTTCTTTGGATCGATCATGATTTCCTCCCTTGCTTTCTGCTGCCACTTTCACTTCCCTGCTCGCGGTCGCGGAGGCGCTCGATGACCTCGGCGAGCGTGAAGCCGATCGAACCTGCGCGCGCCACGAGTTCGTCGACCAACTGCGACAACTGGCGGCCGCGCTCCGCCGACGGGGCGGCGAGCTTTTGCTCCGCGATAAATGTGCCGGCGCCCTGCTGGGTGTCGAGAATGCCGCGGATTTCCATTTCCCGATAGGCGCGCATGACGGTATTGGGGTTGATGGCCAGGTCGACGGCGACCTGGCGGACGGTGGGCAACTGATCTCCGGCACGGAGGGCGCCGATGGCGATGGCGCCGAGCACCTGGTCGATGAGCTGGCGATAGACGGGAACGCCGCTGTGCGCGTCGAGGCGGAAGGCGAAATCCCAGGTTGTTCCGGTCTGCTTCATACAAATGATAGTGTACTAGCGTTCTAGTACATGTCAACAGAAATTGGCCAGGAATTCAAGATTTTTGGTTCCGATGGACTTGCGTTTGGGTGGCGATGGGGGTAAATTCTTGACTGGACGGTTAAACTAACCGGTTAATTAATGCCTGCTCCTCGACAGCTGCGCGCCGATCAGACCCGCGAACGGATTCTGAACGCGGCCATCCGCGAATTCAGCGAGCATGGCCTCGCGGGCGCGCGCACCGGGGCGATTGCCGCTGCGGCGGGCGTGAACAAGGCGCTGCTCTACTACTACTTTCAGGACAAGGAGGCGCTGTATGCCGCGTCGCTGGAAGCGGTGGCCGGGAAGGTGGCGGGCGCGGCGCTGGCGGTGCTGGAGCTGGACTGCAGCCCAGGCGAGCGGATGCTGCGCTTCGCGCTGCAACACTTCGACCGCGTCTTCACGCAGCAGGGATTTCAGGCGCTGCTGCAGCAGGAGATGATGCGATTCCGCCAGGGGCAGAGCAGCTCGATGGGGATCATCGCGAAAGCGGCGTTCGAGCCGATGTTCGCGCGGGCGCTGGCAATTGCGGAGGAAGGCGCCAGGGTGGGCGAACTGGTGAAAGTGGACGTGATGCAGATGATGTACTGCGCGCTGGGCGCCAACGCGTTTTACTTTTTGAGCGCGCCGCTGATGTCGCTGATTACGGGGGCCGATCCGCTGGAGCCACGGGCGCTGGCGCGGCGCCGCATCGCCGCGATTGAGTTTTTAGGCCAGGCTCTCTTTACCGATCGCAAACGCGGGGCGCGTCTGGCGAAAGCCGTGCTGGCCGCGATGCCCATGCCGGAAACGGCGTTTCCGGAGAGAAAGACCGCATGAAACCACATCACCGCATTTTCATCATCATGGGCGTGCTGCTCGTCTTCGCGCTCGGCTTCTGGTACTTCAGCACGAATCACTCGACCGACCTCGAGATGGTGGGCACAGTGGACGCGAACGAGGTGATCGTGAGCTCGCGCATCCAGGGACGGATTGCGTCGCTCGCGGTGCAGGAGGGCGACCGAGTGACAGCGGGCCAGACGCTGGCGACGATCGAGGCAGAGGATCTGGCGGATGCCAGCAGCGCCGCGGAAGCGACGGCGCGCAGCACGCAGTACAAGCTGGCGGAGTCGCGCGCGACCGAGCAGCAGACGGTGGGCAGCACGAAGAGCCAGGTGGCGTCAGCCGAAGCACAGTTGCGCGCGGCGCAAGCGGCGCTCGAGCAGGCGCAGGCGAACTACGAGCATCAGGAGGCGGATACGAAACGCGCGGTGGCGCTGGCGCAGGCGGGGGTTTCGAGCGAGCAGACGCGCGATGAGATGGTGACGAGCCTGAATGCGGCGAAAGCCGCAGTGGATTCGGCGCGGGAGAATGTGGATGCCCAGCAGGCCGCGGTGCGCACCGCGCAGGCGAATCTGTTTGAGGCGCAGGCGGCGGCGGAGACCGTGGATGCGAGCCGGGCCGATTTGCGCAACGCGCAGGATCTGTATCAGCAGGCGCAGGTGCAGCTGGGCTATGCCAAAGTGGTTTCGCCGGTGGCGGGCGTGGTGAATGTGCGGGCGGCGCTGGAGGGCGAGGTGGTATCGCCGGCGACGCCGATCGTGACCGTGGTGGATCTGTCGCAGACGTGGGTGTATGCCCCGCTGCCGGAGACGTACGCGGATGCGGTGCAGCTGGGCGACAAGCTGCGGGTGGTGATGCCGAGCGGGGAGACGGTGCAGGGCACGGTGATTGCGAAGGCGGCGCTGGCGGATTTTGCGACGCAGCGGGACGTGAGCCGGCGCAAGCGCGACATCGAGACCATCCAGCTGAAGCTGCTCATCCCGAACCCGGGGATGAAGTACGTGCCGGGCATGATTGCGGAGGTGTTTCTGCCGCACGACAAAGTGGTGCGCAAATGAAGGCGGCGGAGCCCTTCACGGGGCCGGCGATTGCCGTTGAAAACATCGTGAAGCGCTACGGCGCGTTCGAAGCGGTGCGGGGCGTGACGTTCAGCGTGGGCGATGGCGAGATTTTCGGGCTGCTGGGGCCGAACGGCGCGGGCAAATCGACGCTGATCCGGATGATGACGACGCTGATTCCGGTGACGGAAGGACGCGCTCTTGTGGCTGGACACGACGTGATGAAAGAAGCGGACACGGTGCGGCGGATGATCGGGGTGATTCCACAGGCGCTGACCAGCGACATCGATCTGACGGTTGAAGAAAACCTGACCATCTACGCGAAGCTGTACGGCGTGCCGCGGGCGCAGCGCAACCGGAGTATCGACGAGCTGCTGGAGGCGGTGGACCTGACGAAATGGCGGCAGGCGCAGACAAAGACGCTCTCCGGCGGCATGCGGAGGCGGCTGGAGATTGCGCGCGGGCTGGTGCACAGCCCGCGGATTTTCTTTCTCGACGAGCCGACGACCGGGCTCGATCCGGTGTCACGCGTGGCGGTGTGGGAGATGCTCGACCGGCTGCGGGTGAGGATGAAGCTGACGATCCTGATTACGACGCATTACATGGATGAGGCGGACAATCTGTGCGACCGGATCGCGATTGTGGACCACGGCAAACTGGTGGCGCTGGACACGCCGCTGGGGCTGAAGGGGAGCGTGCCGGGCTCGAGCGTGGTGGAAGTGCACTTTGACGGGGATGTGCCGGAGCGCGAGGAGCGGCTGAAGAAGCTGGAAGGCGTAACGAGCGTGGAGTCGCACGGGACGGGGACGTTTCGCGTGATGACGTCGGAGGGCTCGGTAACCACCACACAGCTGGTGCAGATGGCGACGGCGATGCACGATCCGATTCGCGCGCTCAACGTGCAGAGCACGACGCTCGACGACGTTTTTGTTTACTACACGGGCCGCCAGTTGCGCGACGAGCAGGTGAAGGCTGTGAGCTTTATGATGCCGCCGCGCCCAGGGATGCAACCATGAACCGAATGATGGCGATTGTGGAGCGCGAGCTGCGGAAGTTCTTCCGCTCGCCCGCGCTGATGCTCATGTCGATGATGCTGCCGCTGGTGCAGCTGGTGATTCTGGGCAACGCCTTCGGCGGCAAGGTGACGCACGCGCGCGTGGGCGTGGTGGACTACGACCATGGGGAAGAGTCGCTGAAGATCCACGAGGCGTTCCGCGCGGTGGAAGCCAACATCCGCACGTTCAGCACGATTCCCTACAGCAACGAGAATGCGGCGAAAGATGACGTGCAGACGGGTAAGATCGACGCGGCAGTGGTGATTCCGGCCGAATACTCGCGGCGCGTGCTGGCGGGCGATTCGCCGAAGATCGGGCTGGTGGTGGATAACTCGGATCAGTTTGTCAGCGGCAGCCTCGAATCCGAGATGCAGTCGCTGGTCGATGCACTGAACGCTCCGCTCATAGAGCCGAAGGTAGTGCAGAATGTGACGCTGGATATCGTCGAGCTCTACCCGTATGTGCCGTACATGAAGTTTCTGCTGGCCGGGTCGATTGCGCTGGCGATGTATGTGTCGGTGATGATCGGCGGCGGGATGTTATACATCGACGACAAAGCGCGCGGGGTGCATGAGGGGTATCTGGTAACTCCCATCACGAAGCTGGAACTGGTGCTCGGGCTCAACGTCGCGGGGGCGGTGAAGGCGGTGCTGTCGGGCATCAGCCTGACGGTGATTGGATCGCTGCTGGCGGGGCTGGGAGTGATTTTCAATCCCGATGCGGTGATACAGCTGGCGCTGCTGATTGTGGCGACGTCGATCGCGTTCAACGGGATGATGTTTCTGCTGATGGTGCGGGTAGAGGACCCGCTGGTACCGCGCGCCATGTTTGGCGTGCTCAACACGCTGCTCTTCTTTCCCAGCGGAGCGATCTATCCGATCACGGCTTTTCCGGCATGGCTGCGCGCCATCGCCGTGGTCGACCCCTTCACGTATGCGGTGCACGGGATGAAGGCGATCCTGCTCAAGGATGGCGGATTCGCGGCGATCCGCTCGGACCTGTTCTTCCTGTTTGCGTTTGGGATTGTGTCGCTGCTGGTCGCGGTGCCGCTGTTCCGCAGGACGCTGTAGGACGGCGAGTCAGCGGGAGAGCGGGGCGTGAAGTCAGCGGGGGAGCAAAGTCCCCAGGGTTTGTGGAATCCCGCGTCTGCCACAATCGGGCAGAGCCTTCGGCAAGGTCAGGCCAGGCTATGGGGCAGCCCGAGGCCCAGTCAAGCCAAAATCGGGCTTGCATGGGGCACCCGGGGCCCGCCCTTTTGATCCGTGGATGGTTATGACGGCGAGTTATGCGGCTTTTTTTGCTGCTTTGCCTGAAATTGCCTTGCGCCGCGCTGCCCAGCGCCGCTTCAAAGCTTCAGAGATGCGCTTTCTTCCCTCGGCGCTGAGGTTGTGCTTTCTTTTGGGCTTGCGGGCCGCAATCGATTTCACAGCCGGCCTTCCGCGGCCTTGCGAGCGCGAAGTTTCGCCTGAGAGCAAGGCGCGGGCTTCCCTGAGCCGAACAATTTCCTGATCCAGCTCGGCAACGATCTGCTTCACTTCCACTCTGTCCTCCGTGACACGGATGAAGTTTGAAAGCCGTCCCGCTCTGAATAGGGGGAGAAGGATGACTTCCGCTTGCTGCGCTTTTCTGAGACTAATCCCCGCGAAGCTAAGTTGACAAATGAGGTGGCAAGAGATGGGGAGTTATGCGGGGCGGAAGGTTACCGCTGGTCGTCGTCGGCGGAGGCTTTGGGAGCGGGAATCGAGCGGTCTTCGCGATCGGGAGCGCGCGAAGTTATGCCGAGGCGGCTGTCGCGGGTGCTGTCCTGGGTAAAGCGGCGCAGGTCGCGCAGCGTCTCCTGCTTATCGCGGGCGTAATCCATCGCCATGCGGGTGAGGGCGTAGGTGACGATGTCGCTGTGATGGAGGCCCTGCATATCCGGGTCGCGGCGGAAGTTGAGCCAGAGGCGATGGACTAACTGAACATCTTCGGCGCGGAGGGCGGGCGCGTGCGGACCGATGTGGAAGGCTTCCGACTCGCCGGCGGGCATGACGACATAGAAGGTGAACTGGCGTTTCGGCTCGGGCAGATTCTCCCAGGCCTGGCCCACGTGGAAGGCCTGCTCCTGCGCCGACATGCGCGTGGATAAGCCGGAAACGAGCGCGGCGACTTCGAGCGAGTTCGCTGCCTGCACCAGGGCCGCGAAGATATCGCCGGCCGGCACCACGAGCAGAGAGATATGCTTGCCAAAGCTTTCGGCGACGGACACGGCCTTGGTGAAGAGCATCTGCTCGTGCTCGCTGAATATTTGCTGTTCGAGATACTCGGGTCCGCCGGCGCCCATGATGCGGGCGGTGAGCACGACGATATCCTGCTGGTCGGCGTTGGTGCGGGCGAGGGCCCATTTGAGGGCATAGGGGTTGACTGCGTCGCGCAAGGTCACGAGGACGGCTCCCGGCCTGACCTGGAGGGATTCGCGGCCGATGGTGTCCTGCTGCTCGAGCTGGAAGTGCTCCTTCATCTGCTTCTGGGTGAGCTGATGTTTCTCGAGATTTTTGCGCTCGGAGATGGCGAAGATGGTGAAGAAGACAAGGGTGAAAGCAATGCCGCTCTCGGTGGCGACGCTTTTGGTGGCCAGATTCACCATGGCCGTCATCAGCAGAGTAAGAAAGACGCAGAACAGTCCGATGGGCAGTTCCGTATTGCCGATGCGGAGATTGAGCGGGACCTTCCAGCCGCGCTCGCCTTTGTATTTCCAGCGCAGGACGAGCATGGCCAGGGAGTTGAAGGTGAAGCTCCAGATGACGCCGAAGGCATAGGCCTCGCCCAGCATAATGACATTGCCACGGCTGGCGACGATGGTGAATAACTGCATGCCGACGACGAGATTGATGATGCGATAGCTGGTGCCGAAGCGGCGGTGGGGCTTGCGGAACCAGTCGGTGAGGACGCCGTCTTCGGCGACGCGCATCATGACGCCGGTGGAACCGATGATGGAGGTGTTGATGGCGCCGGAAAGGATGAGAAAGCCGACGAGGACGACGAAGACGCGGAAGACGATCTTCAGCGTCAGGGGTCCCCACATATACATGGCCATGCCGGCGATGAGATTGTCGCGGTAGATGGGGACACGGACGGCGTCGGGGATGATCATCGTGGCCAGCATGGTGCCGATGCCGGTGAACACGAAGCTATAGATAGCGATGACGATGGCGGCGCGCTTCAGGTTCCTGAGCTTGGGGTGCTCGATCTCACGGTTGACCTGGGCGAGGGTCTCTTCGCCGCTCATGGCGAGGACGGAATGACCGAAGGCCATGAGAATGCCGAACATGCCGAGCAGGGAGGCGACTTTTGTGCCGCCGAGGAAGCCGAGGGCGTCGGGAGAGAAGTGGAGGTTGGAGGGGATGGGCAGCGGAGGCAGCCTGGCGCGGAGGTGCAGGGCGGTGACGGCTCCCCAGCCGAGGAGCAGGACGACCATCACGGTGGTGACCTGCATCACGGCGAGGGCCTTGTCGGTGGACTCCTCGATACCCTTGATGTTCTGCCACCAGTAGTAGACGGTGACCGCGGCGGCCAGCACCGCCGAGGTTTCGTCGACCGGGAGGCCATGGTGCGCGACGGTGAGAAGGAAGGCGGGCATCCAGCCATGGACAACGCCGACGGTCAACAGCTCATTGAGCAGGCCAACGATATACTGCCCGGCGGACACACCGGAGATCGGTCCGGTGAGGATGTAGTCGAACATGAGCGCGGAGACGCTGAGCTTGGCGAAATTGCCGCCGAGGGCTTCCTTGACCACGCGGTAGACGCCGCCGCGGGTGAACATGGAGCAGCTCTCGACGTAGACGGAGCGCACCGCGAAGGAGAACAGCATGACGCCGAGGATGAACCAGGGCGCAGCCTTGCCGACCGCCTGCTCGGCGATGCCGCCGGCATAGAACGCTGAGGATCCGAGATCGTTGAGCACCACGGCCGCGGCTCGCCAAAAAGAAATAAAGGTGAGCATGACCGAGGAAGCGACGACCAGCTTCACACGATCCGGGTGCGGCGCGTACCGGGTGGTTCCTGATGCCATGAAGGGTTGTCGAACTCGCTGGCGGGCGAGCGGATTTGAACTTGTGCCCGCCGACGCGCCCAGCGCTGAGTGTAAGGCGGCTGAGCGGCTCAGTCAATGCTACCGCAGAGCAGTCGCTGCGAACGCCAGGGGCCGCGCACGCAGGGGCGCGGGATTGCATCCATTGACCGAGGAGCTACGGCGGGCTGGTCAGGCCTGCATCGGTGCGTGATGACTGATAAACTCATGCGCAGCAACCATCGCAGAAGCAGCCAGATGCCGGAAGCCCCCGTAATGCAGCCGTTGACGGCGATTCTCGGCACGCCGATCACGAGCGTGCGCGGGCGGCTGCGCGGGCGGCTGAAGGACGTGGCGGTCGCCACCGGCCCGGATGCGGGACAGGTGGCCGGGCTGGTGCTGAAGACACGGCGCGGCCTGGAGATTGTGGCCGCGAAGGATGTGCGCTGGACGGCGAGCGGCGCGCTGGAGCTGCGATCCGATGCCGCCCTGACGCCGGTCCAGGGAGACGAGAACTACATCCTGCTGCGCCAGGACTTGCTCGATCGCCAGATCATCGACGTGCACGGGCGCAAAGTCGTCCGCGTGAACGATGTGAACCTGAAATGGATGCACGGCCAGGACTCGCCGGAAGAACTGTGCGTCGCGGAAGTGGAAGTGGGCATGCGCGGCGCGGTGAGGCGGCTGTTCACCGGAACGCTGCCGAAGCAGACGCTGGAAAAGCTGGTGAAGAAGATTCCGGCGCGGGTGATTCCCTGGAACTTTGTCGATGTGATCGAGGTGGATCCGGCGCGGCGGGTGAAGC
The DNA here is from genome assembly GCA_036521315.1 of Acidobacteriaceae bacterium. Classification (GTDB taxonomy): domain Bacteria; phylum Acidobacteriota; class Terriglobia; order Terriglobales; family Acidobacteriaceae; genus Palsa-343. The sequence goes on along the minus strand of DATDHZ010000065.1, from coordinate 50,167 downwards.
TCAAGATCGAGTACGAGCGCCTGGCGCAACTGCACCCGTCGGATATTGCGGACATCCTGGAAGATTTGGCGCCGGCGGAGCGGGAAGCGGTGCTGCGGACGCTGGACGAGGAAGTGGCGGCGGAGACGCTGGAGGAAGTGGAACCGCGGCTGCAGAAGTCGCTGGTGCAGGCGCTCGACTCAGAAACCGCTGCCGGCATTGTGGAGGAGATGGACCCGTCGGCGGCCGCGGATTTGCTTGCGGAACTGCCGGAGGAGCGGTCGGAAGCGATTCTGGGAGAAATGAATCCCGAGGAGCGCCAGGAAGTGGAAGAGCTTCTCGAGTTTCGCGAGGACTCGGCGGCCGGGCGCATGACGACGGAGTATGTGGCTGTGCCGAAGACGGCGCTGGTATCGGATGGCATTCGCGCGCTGCGCGGGTTTGAGGGCGATCCGGAAACGATCACTGAAATTTATCTCATCGACGAGAAGGAAGTGCTGCAGGGGGTGATTCCGCTGGCGCGGCTGGTGCTGGCGCGCCCGGAGACGAGGCTGGAGGTGCTGGCGGAGCCGCGATTCATCAGCTGCCGCGCCGACTTGCATCAGAATAAGGTCGCGGAGTTATTCGATAAGTACAATCTGCGCACGCTGCCGGTGATTAACAGCGCCGACCGGCTGGTAGGGGTGGTGAACGCGGATCATGTGATTGCGTTTTTAAGGGCGCGGATGTGAGCCGCTAAAAGGGGGGCAGCTAAGAACCTGTTAGCGGAAACCCTGTTAGCTGAAAGGCGCTCAGCTCAAGGGCTGTCAGCTAAAAACCTGTTAGCTGAAGTGGCGGGCAGCTGACCGCTTCTTATCTGACTGTCTTTCAGCTTGCTACACGCCGATAACTGCGCACAGCTCCCTGACCGCGGCGGCGCTTTTCTTCAGGGCCGCGTCTTCTTCGGGCGTCAGCTTGATCTCGATGATCTGCTCGATGCCGCGAGATCCCAGCTTGCAGGGCACGCCGATGTAGTAGCCGCTGATACCGTATTCGCCTTCGAGATAGGCCGCGCAGGGAAGAATCTTCTTCTTGTCCTTGAGAATTGCTTCAACCATTTCGACCGTGGCGGCGGAGGGGGCGTAATAGGCGCTGCCGGTCTTGAGGTACCTGACGATTTCGGCGCCGCCGTCGCGGGTGCGCTGGACGATGGCGTCGACACGCTCCTTCGCGATGAGCTCGGTGATCGGTATGCCGGCGACGGAGGAGTAGCGCGGGAGGGGGACCATGGTGTCGCCGTGGCCGCCGAGGACAAAGGCGGTGACGTTCTCGACGGAGACGTTCAGTTCCTGCGCGATGAAGGTGCGGTAGCGCGCCGAGTCGAGTACGCCAGCCATGCCGATGACGCGCTCGCGATTGAATTTGGACTGGCGAAAGGCGGCCTGGGCCATGGCGTCGAGCGGATTGGAGACGATGATGAGGATGCAGTTGGGCGAGGTAGCGGTGATTTTGCCCACCACGTCGGACATGATTTTGAAATTGGTGTTGAGGAGGTCGTCGCGGCTCATGCCCGGCTTGCGCGGGATGCCGGCGGTGATGACGACGATGTCGGAGTCGGCGGTGTCGGCGTAGTCGTTGGTGCCGATGATGTGGCAGTCGCGCTTCTCGATGGGCATGGCTTCGAGCAGATCGAGGCCTTTTCCCTGAGGCACGCCTTCGACGACGTCGATGAGGACGACGTCGGCTAACTCTTTGGAGGCGATCCAGTGCGCGGCGGTGGCGCCGACGTTGCCTGCTCCGACGATGGTGACTTTTTTACGCATAGTTCTCCTTGATTCAGGCTAAAGCCGGCGAGCGGCTCTGCGTCGTCCCTCCGGGACTCGCATCCTTTCTCATGCAACCCAGCGTTGAAACGCTGGGCTCGTTTCCAGTGCGCCCGCGGCGCGACCCACCATGTCGCCGGAAAACGGCGGCAAGGATGGGGCACCCGGCATTCAACCATCGACTACAGAAAACACAGAGGACATCACATGTTGCCGATCATGCGTGTGGCGAACTCGCTGGTCTTGACTTTGGTGGCGCCCTGCATCTGGCGCTCGAAATCGTAAGTGACAAATTTTTGCTGGATGGTCTTCTCGAGTGAGGACTCGATCAGCTTCGCTGCCTCGTGCCATCCAAGAAACTCGAACATCATGACGCCGGAAAGCATGACGGAGCCGGGGTTGATGACGTCTTTGTCAGCGTATTTGGGCGCGGTGCCGTGGGTGGCCTCGAAGACCGCGTAGCCGTCGCCGATGTTGGCGCCGGGCGCGATGCCGAGGCCGCCGACCTGCGCGGCGCAGGCGTCGGAGATGTAGTCGCCGTTGAGGTTCGGGCAGGCGAGGATGCTGTACTCCTCGGGGCGGATGATGACCTGCTGAAAGATGGAGTCGGCGATGCGGTCGTTGATGAGGACCTTCTTCTTCCACTGGCCGTTGCCGTGCGATTTGCCGATGGAATGGAGGACGCCGCGAATCTCGTCGTAGAGGCCTTTGCGGAATTCGTCGTTGCCGAATTCGAGGCCTGGCTCGATGAGGGCCGCGTTCTGCTCGATGGTGATGCTGGGGTTCGCTTCGACATTGCCGAGGATCCAGCTCTCGCGCTCGGTGATGACCTGATCGCGGAATTCCTCGACGGCGACTTCGTAGCCCCACTCGCGAAATGCGCCTTCGGTGAACTTCTGGATGTTGCCTTTGTGGACCAGCGTGACGGATTTGCGGCCGGACGCGATGGCATGGCGGATGGCGTAGCGGACGAGACGCTTGGTTCCGGTGATGGAGATGGGCTTGATGCCGACGCCGGAGTCGGTGCGAATCTTTTTCCTGCTGCCTTTGAGCATGTCGTCGTTGAGGAAGCTGATGAGCTTCTTTACTTCCGGCGTGCCTTCGCGGAACTCAATGCCGGCGTAGACGTCTTCGGTGTTTTCGCGGAAGATGACGACGTTGAGTTTATCGGGATGCTTTACGGGGCTGGGGACGCCGGAGTAGTACTTGACGGGGCGAACGCAGACGTACAGATCCATAATTTGCCGCAGGGCCACATTGAGCGAGCGGATGCCGCCGCCCACCGGCGTGGTGAGCGGGCCTTTGATGGAGATGCGGAAATCGGTCGCGGCTTGCACGCTGTCGTCGGGCAGCCAGGTCCTGAATTCGCGGAAGGCCTTTTCCCCGGCGTAAATCTCAAACCATTTGACGGCACGCTTGCCGCCCCAGGCCTTCTCGACGGCGGCGTCGAAGACGCGCTGCGAGGCGCGCCAGATGTCGCGGCCGGTGCCGTCGCCCTCAATGAAGGGAATGATGGGATGGTCGGGAATCGTGTATTTTCCATCGGCATACTGGATCGCCTCGCCTCCTGCGGGCAGGGCGAGTCCGTTGTAACTGGTCTGCATGGGAGCTGATTTCCTTCGTGCTGGTCTGTCGGTCGTGAATCCGTCGATGCGAGGCTGAATTTTCACGGTAACACTCGTGGAAGAAACGGCGCAACGTGCGGGGCGGTGGCTGCGCCCGACAACAGCCTTCTCAGCACAGAGGACGGAGAGATCTCAGAGATGCGGGGGCAAAAGGGACCGCGGGGAGCGGGCAGGGTGCAGGTGGCGGAGCGCGCAATTCGCTTCTGCGCACAGCGCGCAGGTACCGGGCGTCCAGCATTCACGGATGCGCCGTCCCTCCGGGACGCAACAAGGTTCTGTCGTCGAATTCCCCACGCTGAAGCGCGGGGCTACTCTGCATCACGCCTCCGGCGTGGGAACGGCCGTGAGAGCCCGGTCGGATGGTTTCTCATCTGTCGAAACAACCGGGCAGATATCGAGGGTAAGATCGGGGATATGTTGATACGCATCGGAGGGGTTCTTCTTCTATTTTGTGGCGCAAGCGCGGTGATGTTCCCTTTGGCTGCCGGCGCACAGCAGCCAGTTCGCGTGGCAATCGTTGGCCTCGAGCACGGTCACGTCACCGGGTTCCTGCACGCGTTTCCGCTGCAGCACGATGCGGAGCTGGTGGGCATCGTCGATCCCGATGCGAGTTTGCGTGCGAAGTATGAGGCGCAGTTTCATCTGGATCACGGGCTGTTTTATCCGACGCTCGATGCGCTGCTGGCGGAGCGGCATCCGCAGGCGCTGCTCGTCTACACGTCGGTGGGCGAGCATCGGAAGGCGATTGAAGAGGCGGCTGCGCGCCATCTGGACGTGATGGTGGAGAAGCCGCTGACGCTTTCGCTGGAGGACGCGCTCGCGATTCGCCGGGCCGCGCGGGCGGCGGACATCCACGTGCTGGTGAATTACGAGACGACCTGGTACGCCAGCAACAAGGCTGTGTACGACCTGATCGAGCAGGGACGGCTGGGCGCGGTGCGCAAGGTGGTTGTCCACGACGGGCACCAGGGGCCGAAGGAGATTGGGGTGCAGCCGGAGTTTTTGAACTGGCTGACGGATCCGGCGCAGAACGGCGCGGGGGCGCTGTACGATTTCGGCTGCTATGGCGCGGACCTGATGACGTGGCTGATGCACGGCGAGTCGCCGGTGAGTGTGACGGCGGTGACGCAGACCGACAAACCGCAAATCTATCCGCGCGTGGACGACGATGCGACGGTGATTCTGCGGTACAAGGGCACGCAGGCGGTGCTGATGCCCTCGTGGGACTGGACCTTCGGACGCAAGGACATGGAGGTGTATGGGACGAAGGGGTATGCCGTCGCCGTGAATCCCACGCTGGTGCGGGAACGCTTCAGCGAGTCGTCTCCGGATGAGGCGGTGACGGCGCCTGCGCTGGCCGCGCCGGAGGACACGTCGCTGCATTATCTGGCGGCGGTGGTGCGCGGGGAGCTGAATCCCGATCACGATCTCACTTCGCTGGACACGAACGTGGTGGTGATGCAGATTCTGGATGCGGCGCGGACTTCGGCGCGAACGGGCAAGACGGTGACGCTGGAGGCGCTGCCGGACCAGGGGCCAGGGTCCGGGGCTGAACCCGCTCTTCATTGAGCAACCTGGTCCCCAGCCTGAAGGCCGGGGCTTCTACCGCTGTGCCGCCAGCGCGGCACGGGAGGTGGATTTGTGCTCCTGGCGCCGCACGGGATGCGGATTTGTGCAGCGCCGCGGGGCGACTGGAAGCGGATTTGTGCGGAGCTGCGCCGCAGGGGTTACTTTGGAGACGCAGCGCAGGACACAATCATCCTCCGTACGGCTGCTTTCGGCGCAGAATTTGAGCCGGGAGGAGCGCTATGGACGAGACCACTCCCATTGCGTTCGCGATCATCCTTGTGTTTCTGGCGATCTTTGCCGCGGGCATCCTGTGGGCGACGCACCGTCATCCGTTGGATGCGGACAACGAAGACCTTGGAGTCGGGGGCAAGGACCATTAGGGCGCCAGTCTGCTGGTGACCGCGGGGGTTAAGCGGGAAGAGGAACGCCCCTCAGGGGCTGAATCCCGGATGGATGGGAAGGCTCGTCTCAAACGGTCCGTGGGTTCCCGCAGCATGAGTTTTCGTTCTCTGCAGTTGTTTTTTCCGGTTCTCGTTGCTCTGCACAACGCGGAAGAGGCAATCTGCATTCCGCGATGGACACGAGGATCCGGTCCATGGTTCGCCGGAGTACAGCCGGGCGTGTTTCGATTTGCCGTGGTGGTGCTCACGGTTCTCGTTTCGGTCATCACCGTGCTCAGCGCAGTGTCGGGCAGAATGACTCTCTGGGCCAATCTCACTTTTGGCTGCATGATGACGGTGCTGTTCAATGCTTTGGTACCCCACATTGCCGTGTCGGCCGTCCAACGCACTCTCATGCCGGGAGTGGTGACCGCGGTAGTGCTGAATCTCCCCATTCTTTCGTATCTCGTGGTACTGGCGCTCCGACAAGGGTACGTTTCAGGCCACGATGCGCTGGTGTTTTCCATCGTCGTACCGGTGCTCACGATGCTGATCCTTCCCCTGCTTTTTCAGCTCGGCAAGGTTTTGCGGCCTGGCCAGCGCCGCTCAGAATGAGGGCCTGATTGGAGCCTGGGCGTAGCGCGCGGGGCCGGATTATCAGGGCGCGACCGCAGCCGATCGGCGGGTGAGGGCGTAGTGTCTTGCGGCGAGGGTCTGCAAGCCGACGAACAGCGAGTAGAGCGCAAGGGCGAGCAGGGTTCCGCGATCGTCAGTGGCGCGGTCCGCCGTCAGGGCCAGAAATGCGCTCGCGCAGAAGGCAATTCCTGCCAATCCATAGAGGATTGGCTTGCCGGCACCCGGCCAGTGGTTCGCGAGATGGAGCTTTCCGAGGCCCAGCAACAGCGCATAGGCGGACGCGCAGGCGCAGACGCCGCGCAGAGTGACGCCGGGATAGAAGACGAGAACGGCTCCGGCGCCCGCCGCAACCAAGCTCGTGGCCAGGAGGCCGCGCAGTCCGGAGAGATGGCGGGCTTCGATGATGCAAAACAGATCGGACAGAGCGATGAAGAGCAGCGAGGCGGCCATCAGGAGGAGGGCGAAGACGCAGCCCAGCAGATCGAAGAAACGATTGGTCATGGCTGCGCGGATGTAGAGAAGGCCGAAGCCAAGCGCCAGCATGGCAATGCCATGGGAGAGCATGAGGCCCGCGCGCGTACTGTCGCTCATTCCGGGCATGGGCAGGCACCCCGGTAGAAGCGTGGCAGGAAGTTGGTCTGGCAGCCGTGATGGCGGTCACTGATGAAGGCCGGGGCGTATTCTGAAGTGTGAATCTTCGCATCGCAGGCATCGTGGCGGGGCTGGCGTTGGTTGCGCCCCTGGCGCGCGCGCAGTACTCGGCGGACCGGCCGGTGGGCGCGACGGCGCAGCAGGCTCCGGCATGGCAAAAGCATGCGGGGATCGACCAGAACCTGGGGCGTCCTTTGCCTCTCGCCGACTCGTTTCGCGATGAAGCGGGGCGCGCGGTGCGGCTGGGAGACGAATTCACGCACGGCCGGCCGGTGATGCTGGAGCTGATGTATTACAACTGCCAGTTGCTGTGCCCGCAGGTGCTGCACGGCATGGCCACGGCGCTCGGCGAGAGCGGCTTTGAGGTGGGGAACCAGTACGACGTGGTGGTCGCGAGCATCGACCCAGCGGATACGCCCGGCTCGGCGGCGATGGAGAAACAGCATTTCCTGAGCATGCTGGATGCACCGGCCTCGGCGGCGGATGCGGTGCATTTCCTGACCGGGCCGCAGGCGTCGATCGCGGACCTGGCGCAGGCGACGGGCTTTCACTACGTCCGCGTGCCTGGGCCCGACGGGAAGATGGACCAGTTTGCGCACTCGAGCGTGATCATGATCGCCACGCCCGATGGACGGCTCTCGAAATACCTGTTCGGCGTGGATTTTCAGTCGCGCGACGTGCGGCTCGCGATCATTCAGGCGAGCACGCGGCACATCGGGACGCTGAGCGATCTGGTGCTGCTGTACTGCTGCAACTACTCCCCATCGCAGGGACGGTACACCGTGGCGGTGCTGCGTATTCTGGGGCTTGCCGGTGTTGGTTCGCTCTTCGCGGTCATCGGAATGCTGTGGCTGCTGTCGAGAAAACCGAAGGGCGTGCCGGCGGGGGTGTAGGGATTGCCGCGCGGGTGAACGATCCGTCGTCCCTCCGGGACTCAAACAGAATTTGCGGATCGCATTCCCCGCGCTGAAGCGCGGGGCTGCTCTGCTCGGCGCCTCCGGCGCGAAAATCGACCCATCGTTAAAACGCTGGCTGCCGTGCTCGGCGCCCCCGTCGCGCGGCCTGGAGTCATCGATCTGCGGCCGGCGCGGGGATGTGGGCGGCTGCTCTGCTCGGCGCCTCCGGCGCGAAATCGACCCATTGTCGAAACGCTGGCTGCCGTGCTCTGCGCCCCCGTCGCGCGGCCTGGAGTCATCGATCTGCGGCCGGCGCGGGGATGTGGGCCCCCATACTCCCAATGAGGACAAATGGGCTTTGGCGGCTTGAAAAAGCCGAAGAATGCGCCGGTTGGCGTTTGAATTTGCTGCGACCCGCCGGCGGGCGGCCTCATCCCAACGGATAGGGGGATTTCGCGATGAAAGCTGTGGTCCTTTACGAATACGGCGGAGTTGACAAACTGCGGGTGGAAAAGGACCAGGCGGAGCCGCCGTTTGGACCTGGGGAAGTGCGGGTGCGTGTCCGGGCGACCAGCATCAATCCCATCGACTGGAAGGTGCGCAGCGGGGCGGCGCGCGCCCGGTTCCCGCTGGAATTTCCTGCGATTCTCGGACGCGATTTGGCGGGCGAAGTGGCCGATGTGGGCGAGGGCGTCACCGGCTTCCGCAAGGGCATGCGGGTGATGGCGCTGGCCAACGGCACGTATGCGGAGTTCACGACAACGCGCGCGGACGTGCTCTCGCCTATTCCGGAGAAGCTGACCTTTGAGCAGGCCGCGGCATTGCCGCTGGTGCTGCTGACCGGCGCGCAGCTGATCGAGCGGGCGGTGAAGGTGGAGGCGGGATGGAGGGTGCTGATCACGGGAGCGGTGGGGGGCGTGGGACGCAGCGCTGTTCACGTGGCCCGCAAACTGGGGGCGCGGGTGATTGCGGGCGTGCGGGCGAGCCAGCGAGGGGAAGCGGAGAGCCTGGGCGCGGAGAGCGTGGTCGCGCTGGACGATGAGAAGGAGATTGCCAGCCTGCGCGATCTGGACGCCATTGCGGATACCGTGGGCGGGCCGACGATCGGCAAGCTGCTCGGCGCGCTGAAAGCGGGCGGTGTGCTCGGATCCGTGCTGGGAGAACCGGAAGCAGCGCGGGGGAAGAACATCCAGGTGCATGGGATGATGGCGCAACCGGACGCTTCTCGGCTGTATGAATTGGCGGATGACCTGGCGCGCGGCCAGTTCATCATTCCGACGGCGAAGACGTATCGTCTCGACCAGGCCGGCGAGGCGCAGGACTTCGCTGAGAATGGGCATCCGGGCGGGAAGGTGGTGCTGGTTGTTTGAGGTAAAGGCCGGTCAGGTAAGAAGCGGTCAGGTAAAAGACGGTCAGCTAAGAAGCGGTCAGCGAAGGGCCCGTCAGTTAAAGGCGGGCCAGTTGGAAGCAGTCAGCTAGAAGCCGGTCTGCGCCTAGTGGTCGCCATTGGCGGACGCGTTGGCGTGAGAGGAACTGCGGACCATCATGGCGGCGACGTAGGCGGCGCCGAATCCGTTGTCGATATTGACCACGCAGACGTTGGGCGAGCAGGAATTGAGCATGCCGAGCAGAGCGGCGACTCCGCCGAACGCGGCTCCGTAGCCGACGCTGGTGGGGACGGCGATGACGGGCGCGGCGACGAGGCCGCCGACCACGCTGGGCAGCGCGCCCTCCATGCCGGCGCAGACGATGGCGGCACGGACATTGCTGAGGGTTTCGCGCTCGGCCAGGATGCGATGCAGCCCGGCGACGCCGACGTCGGCGATGCGCGCTACGTTGAGTCCCAGGTATTCCGCGGTAACGGCGGCTTCTTCGGCGACGGGCAGGTCGCTGGTTCCGGCACAGATGACGGCCACAAGACCATCATCGGCGGGCGGCGTGGGCTTGCGGAGGCCGATGACGCGGGCTTCCTCGTGAAAATGCGCCTCGGGCACGCGCTCCGCGACGGCGGCAAAGGCTTCGGCGCTGGCCCGCGTGGCGATGACGCTGCCGCCGGCCGACGCCATGCGCGCGAAAATCTCGGCGACCTGGGCCGGCGTCTTGCCGGCTGCGTAGATGACCTCGGGCAGTCCGAGACGCAGGGCACGGTGATGATCGATGCGCGCGAATCCAGCGTCTTCAAAGGGCAGCTTCGCCAGCTCGCGCAATGCGACGGACGGCGTGGTGGCGCCCGACTGGACGCGCTGCAGCAATTCGAAAATGGTCTCGCGGGTCATGCCTTCTCTTTCGCCGACTGAGATTCGGACCAGACCAGCCGCGCTGCCTCCATCGCGGTGCGGAGGGGCAGGCCGTGCTCGCGCGCGGCGCGGCGGCAGTCTTCGTATTCGGGCATGGCGTTCAGGATTTCACCGTGGGTGGAGGCGATCTTCATGCGGATTTTTCCGTATGGCGTATCGACGGTGACGAAGGCGCGGTCGAGGATGACGCGCTCCTCGTCGCGGCGGCGGATGCCGAGCGTTGTGGTTTCGAGGAAGAGGAGTTGCTGAAGCGACTGCTCGTCTTCGGGCCTTGCGAGCACGGTGAGCAGCGTGCCTGGGCGGCCTTTCTTCATGGTCACCGGAGCGGCCATGGCGTCGAGGGCGCCATGCTCCAGCGCCAGTTCCAGCGCATGCGCGATGACCTGGGGCGAGGCGTCGTCGAGGGCGCACTCCAGCACGACGACTTGATCGCGGGAGAACGCTGGGCCTGGTGTGGCGCGGCGCAGGGGCGTCCCGATGGAGAGGCGCAGAACGTTAGCGAAATTATCGGGGTTGCGATTCCCTGCCCCATAGCCGTGCGTTGTGACGACGAGCGGCTCGTTGCTGTCGAAACGGCAGTCGAGAGCCCGCAGGAGCGCCGCGCCCGTGGGGGTGGTCAGTTCCATCGCCGGTCCGGCCACGTAGATCGGGATGCCCTGCAGCAACTCGGCGGCCGCGGGAGCGGGCACCGGCATTTTTCCGTGCGAGCAGGTGACGAAGCCGCTGCCCACGTTGACGGGCGTGGCGCGCCAGTCGTCGACGCCGAGAGAATCCGCGCCGACCGCCGCGCAGACGATGTCGACGATGGTGTCGACCGCGCCGACCTCGTGAAAATGGACCTGCTCGGGGGCGATGCCATGCACCTTCGCCTCAGCGTGTGCCAGCAGCTCGAAGGCCCGCTGTGCGATGGGCTTTGCGGAAGGAGAGATGGAGGCCTGCTCGATGAGAATGCGAATCTGCGGCCAGTTGCGGCTGTGCGGGTGGTGGTGCTCCGCGTGGGATTCATGGGAGTGCCCGGGCTGGTGGTGGTGGGGGTCTTCGGCGACGCGGCCGTGCTCGAGCACCGTGACTTTTGTGGCGCTGACGCCGCTGCGGGTGACGGTGTCGATGTGCAACTCCGCGCCGAGGCCCAGCGAGCGAGCGGCATTTTGCAGGAGATCCAGCGGGACTCCGGCGGAAATGAGTGCGCCGAGGAACATATCCCCGGAAATGCCGGCAAAACATTCAAGGATCCCGATGGTCATAGCGAGGTCAGGAGTGGTGTGTGTGTGCGGCGAGCATCTCGGCCGGCAGCAATTCGTTCATGGAGCCGGAGCGGTAGCCGTCGCAATCGAGGGCCACATAGGGGAACCCGGCGCTGCGTACCGCGGAGGCGATCTGGCGGAGGCACTCCGGGCGCAGGGCCGCTGCCATCTCCTGTTCGGCGATCTCGATGCGGGCCACGCTGCCGTGATGCCGCACGCGGAAGTGGCGCAGGCCGAGCGCGCGGAGGGCCTCTTCGGCGTCCTCCACCTGGCGGAGGGATTCGGTGGTGACGCGGCGGCCGTATTCGATGCGCGAGGAAAGGCAGGCGGAGGCGGGCTTATCCCAAACGCGCAGGGCTGCTTGTTGCGCGAGGGCGCGAATGTCCGCCTTGGTCAGGCGGGCGTCGGCGAGCGGGGCCGCGACGCGATGCTCGGCTGCGGCGCGCTGGCCGGGACGAAAATCGCGGCTGTCATCGGCATTCAGGCCATAGGCGACGGCTGCTATGTTGCGCCGCTGCCGCTCGGCTTCCAGCAGCGTGAACAACTCGTCCTTGCAGTGGAAGCAGCGGTCGGCTTCGTTCTTCGCGTAGGCCTCATGCTCCAGCTCCTGGGTTGCGAGGACGGCAAGGGGAATGCCCTGTTCTTCGACGAAGGCCAGCGCGTCGCGATAGTGGCTCCGCGCCAGGGACGGTGAATCGGCGAGAACGGCAAGCATGTGGTCGCCCAGCACGCGGTGCGCGGCCCAGGCCAGGTAAGCCGAATCCACGCCGCCGGAGTATGCAACCAGGACGCTGCCCAGTTGGCGGAGCCGGTCGTCGAGTTCGCGTTGTTTCTCGTCCAGAGTCATGATCAGCCTGCCTTTTGATGCTACAGCGCCGTATCTCCGTTGGGAAATTTGGGGCATCTCAGCAAGATGTCCGGCGAGCGGATGCAAATCTGGGAAGATAGACAGGACGGACGATGACGACCCTCCACGCGGACCCACTACTGAGCCCGGAAGAACGGGTGGCCAGGCGCAGACTCATCCTGCGGGACGCGCTGGCTCTTTTCACGCTCTTCGTCATCACAGCCGTGATTTTTACGCTCACGTTGATGCTGTACCGCTCCTTTGAGAACCACCGCGAAGAACTGGGACAACGCTGGAAAGCGCGGGGCGAGCTGGCGCTGCGAGAGGGGCGGCCCAAAGACGCGATTGAGCCGCTGCGGTCCGCCCTGGCCTATGTGCCGGACCGCAGCACGGAGATCGACCTGGCGACGGCCTATGCGGAATCCGGAAAGACGACCGAGGCCGAAGCGTACTTCAATACGCTGTGGGAGTCGGCTCCGGGCGACGGGACCATCAACCTGCAACTGGCGCGGCTGGCGGCGCGGCAGGGCAATGAGGCGCTGGCGGTTTCGCATTATGAGGCGGCGCTCGACGGCACCTGGCAGGGCAATGGATACGACGTGCGGCGCCAGGTGCGTCTGGAGCTGGCCGGGTATTTGCTGTCGCGCGGCAGAATCGACCGGGCGCGGACGCAGCTGATGGTTGCGGCCGGGAATGCACCGGACGATCCGGCGATCAAGATCCAAATCGCCGGCCTGATGGAACAGGCGAAGGATTTGCAGGACGCGCTTGGCATTTACCGCTCGGTTGCGGCGCGGCGGCCTACGCCGATCGAGGCGCTGGAGGGAGCGGGGCGCGATGCCTTCGGGCTGGGCATGTATCGCATGGCCAGCCAATATCTGGGGCGGGCGGTGGCCCATCCGCAGTTTGCGAAAACAGACGTCGCCGCGCGAACCGTGGTTCGCGGCATGCTCGGCACGGCGAACCGGGTACTTCTTCTGTATCCTGCGTTCGATTTGGCAGCGAGGGCGCGGGCGCAGCGGATCCTTGCGCTGCGGGACCTTGCGCGCAAGCGCCTGACGGCCTGCGCCGCCGGCACGACTGCGAACGCCGCGCCGCTCATGAGCCTGGGGGCTCGGTGGGCGATGGTTTCCACGCATTTAACCGCAGCGCAACTGGAGCAGGAGCCGGATCTGGAGCAGAGCCTGGTGCAGCTGATCTACGATACGGAGACCACGACCGCACAAACCTGCGGCGCGCCCATGGGAGACGATGCGCTGCTGCTGCGCATGGCGCAGAATCCGAACGCGGTGGAACAGCAATAATGCCCGATCGGCAAACTGGAGTGACGGAATCGGCGCCGGCCGCCGGGGCGACGCCGCCGCGCGCCAGCCTTGCAGCGATCATCGACCGCATTGCGCCGACGCGCGATGAGCGCCTGTTTCTGGTTCTGTCGATCTTCATTGGGGTGCTGTCGGGGCTGCTGGTGGTCGCGTTCCGGATCGCGATCGAGTGGATCCAGATCCTTTCGCTCGGTTCGGCTCCCCATGCCGGCCAGTATCGGCTGTTGATTGTTCCCTGCATTGCGGGGCTGGTGGTAGCGGCGCTGGTGATGTGGTTTTTCCCCGCCGCGCGCGGCAGCGGGGTGAACCAGACGAAAGCCGCTTTCTATGTCTATGACGGCTACATATCGATTCGCACCGTCTTCGGGAAGTTTCTGACGGCGGCGCTGGCGATCGGCGGGGGCCATTCGCTGGGGCCTGAAGATCCGTCGCTGCAGATCGGGGCGGGGGTGGCGTCGATCATCGCGCGCAACCTGCGGCTCTCGAGGCGGCGTCTGCGCATGTTCGCGCCCATTGGGGCAGCCGCGGGGCTGGCGGCGGCGTTCAACGCGCCGATCTCGGCGATCCTGTTCGTGATTGAAGAAGTGATCGGAAGCTGGAGCGCCGCGGTGCTCGGCTCTCTGGTGCTTTCTGCCATTTCGAGCGTCGTGGTCATGCGCTGGTTCATGGGATCGGAACCGATGTTCCGGATTCCGTCGGTGACGCTCAAAGATCCGCGCGAACTGCTGGCCTATGCCGTGCTGGGCATCGCGGGCGGATTGCTGGCACCGTTGTTTTCGCACATTCTTGGCTTCCTGCGGCCACGACTGCGGGCAACGCCGCGCTGGACGCAGTATCTGCAACCCGCGATCGCCGGCCTGATGGTGGGGGCGATCGGATATTTTGGTTTTCCTCAGGTGATGGGCGTGGGGTACGACGTGATCGACCAGGCGCTGCGCGGGTCGTTTGGCTGGCAATTGCTTCTCGCCTTCGTCTTCCTCAAGCTGCTGGCCACCACGGTTTCCTTTTCGACCGGAACGCCGGGCGGGATGTTTGCGCCGACGTTGTTTATCGGGGCCATGCTGGGCGGGGCGGTCGGGGCGTTTGAGAAGCATTTCTTTCCGCATCTGACCGGCACGGTGGGAGCCTATTCGCTGGTGGGCATGGGTGTGCTGTTCGCCGGGTTCCTGCGCGTTCCGCTGACCTCGGTCTTCATGGTGCTGGAGGTGAGCGGGAACTACTCCATCATTCTGCCGGTGATTCTGGCGAACACGATCGCGTTTCTGCTGTCGCGCAGCCTGCAGCCAGTGGGGATCTTCGAAATCTTTACGCACCAGGATGGTCTCGACCTGCCCTCGATGGAGGAGCAACGGGAGGAGCCGGTACTGCACATCGAAGACGCGCTGCAAGCGGTGAACCTGCCGATTGTGCGCGGGGCGGACACGATTGACATCGTCTCAGCGGCGATGGCCGAAGCTCACTCCACCGCCGGCCTGGTACGGCTCATCGATGGCTCGTGGTATGCGCTGGGGGCGGACGAACTGACGGCGGCTGCGGCTGCGCTGAGCCCTGACACACCCGTACAGCTCGCCATCAAGGCCGATCGGTCCCCGATGCTCTTCCCGGATATGCCGCTCGAGACGGCGCTGCGTTATTTTCCGCGCTGGCCAGTTCTGCCCATTTCCAATCGCGCCAGCCGCGGCGCGCTGGAAGGCCTGGTGAGCCTCGATGACGTGCTGGGGCGCTATCGCAACCCGGATTGAGGGCGTTGTGCTTGCAACGCCGTCCCCGCGCCACTAGGCTCAAAGATTCAGGGATTCCGGCGTCGTCCTGCTCATGCTCAGCCTTTACCAACGGCTCATCCTCGGCTGTGTTCTGCTCGTCGCGCTGGTGACGACGGTGAGCATGCTGGTGCGGACATCGTTTGTGCGCCTGGGCGCGCTCGACCAGCAGGTGCGCGTTGCGGAGACCGCCGTCACTTCGCTGGCGTCGGCGCGAGCGGCGATGGCCCACGAGGAACTGATCGTGGCGCGCATGGCTACGGGCGCAGCCGGACCTGGGGAGTTTCGCGCGCAGGCCAAAATCACGCAGACCGAGCTCGAGACCGCCGTCGAGGATGTGCGGGCGTTCGATCCCTCGCTGCGCATCGACAACCTCGCTGAGCGCCATTCGCGCGTGGCGAGCCATCCGCCGTCCTCGAGCGAAGAGCTGAGAGCGGAGGTAGCGTCGATCCACGACGAACTGCGGGGCGATCTCGCTCAGCTCTCCACGCGCCGGTACGCGGCGGTGACTGCGCTGCGCGGCCAGCAGGATTCGCTGCGGGCGCGGCTGATTGCCGCGTGCGGCCTGTCGATCGCAGCGGCCAGCGTCATCTCGGCCGTCATGCTGGTTCTGGTGATCGTGCCGCTGCGCCACACGGCGCGGGTGGCGCGGCGCATCGGGCAGGGAGACCTGCATCAGCGGGTGGAGTGGCGCTCAAAAGACGACCTGGGAGCGATTGCCACGGAGCTGAACCGTCTCGCGATCCGGCTGCGCGATTTGCGCGAGACCGAATCGGGCCGGCGGCAGATGGAATTCCAGCTCGTCGATGCCGTGGTGCGCTCCATCTTTGAGCCGGTGATTGTGACGGATGGACGCGGCCAGGTGCTGAAGCTGAATCAGGCAGCCGTGGAGGTGCTGGGCGGTTCGCCGGAAAACCGGATGATTCTGGCCAGCACGCCGGGCGGGGACAAGATTCTCAGCGCGATCCGTTCCGCGGTGTCGATGCAGCGCGCCAGCACCGGGGAAGAGGGCGAGTCCGCGCTGCTGCCGATGCGGATCGGGCAGGCCGAGCGGAGCTACCGGCTGCGGACGACGCCGATGCGCGACGCAGAGGGCAAGCTGCTGGGCGCCGTCACGCTGCTGGAAGACGTGACGGAGATTGCCGAGGTCGATCGCTTCAAGTCGCGGTTCTTGTCGGTGGCATCGCAGCGGCTGCGCGATCCGCTGCGGAGGCTGAGGACGTCGCTCTATGCCCTCACCGAGGGCCACGCGGGCGACCTGCAGCCGCTGCAGGAAGAGCTGGCGACCAGCGCCGCCGAGGAGGCGGAGCACCTGGACGATCTGATGCTCGATCTGATCGAAGTGGCGGAGCTGGAGACGGGGCGGCGGCAGCTCAAGCCGGAGAAGATCCGGCCGTTCGATGCGCTGCGCGATGCCGCGGCTCGTTTTCGCGATCCGGCGCGCGCGAAGAATATCGATATCGAGCTGGAGGCGTTCGAGGACCTGGCGTTCATCCAGGCGGATCGCCGCGCGCTGCGCACGATTCTCGACAACCTGATCGCCAATGCGATCCGCTACACACCGCAGGACGGGCACATCGAGATCGGCGCGGTGGAACTCCAGGAGCGGGTGCAGTTTTTCGTGCACGATAACGGGCGCGGGATCGAGACCGAGCGCCTGCCTACGATCTTCGGCCGCTTCACGGCGGAGGCCGAAGGGGGCACCTCGGGACTGGGGCTCGCCCTGGTGCGGCGGCTGGTGGAATCGCAGGGCGGACAGGTTGCGGTCGAGAGCCGGCTGGGCGCAGGCACCACGTTCCGCTTTACGATGCCGATTGCGGCGGCCGAACCGGCTCGGCACCCCGTGGAGGCCGGATGAGCGACCTGACGGCACCCCTCCCGGAATCGGCCGAGCCGGGACGGCTGCGCGTGTATCTCGGCGCCGCGCCCGGAGTGGGCAAGACGTACCGCATGCTCGAGGACGCGCACCTGATGCGCCGCCAGGGCATCGACATCGTGATCGGGCTGGTGGAACCGCACAACCGCGCCGATACGTCCGCGGTGATCCGGGATCTGGAAGTCATTCCGCTCCAGGAAATCCAGTACCGCTCCGTGACCCTGCGCGAGATGGACGTGGATGCGATACTCGCACGTCATCCGGCATGGTGCATGGTCGATGAGCTGGCGCACAGCAACCTGCCGGGCTCGCGCAATCGCAAGCGGTACGAAGACGTTTTGGAACTGCTCGATGCCGGCATCAGCGTGATGACGGCGATGAACGTCCAGCACCTGGAGACGCTGAACGACGCGGTGGCGCGCTCGGCGAGCACGCAGATTCGCGAGACGGTCCCCGACAGCTTCCTGCGCCGCGCCGACGAGGTGATCAACGTCGACATCACCATCGACGAGCTGCGCAGCCGGTTGCGCCTGGGCAAGATCTACGCGCCGGAGAAGGTCGAGCAGGCGCTCGCGAACTTCTTCCGCAAGGGCAACCTGAACATGCTGCGGGAGCTGGCGCTGCGGACGACCGCGGAGCAGGTGGGTACGGCGGCGGCGGCGTATCGGCGCACGCAGGGACTGGAGCAGGCGCCGATTCCGGAAAAGGTGATGGTGTGCCTGTCGCCGCGGCTGGGGATGGAGCGGCTGCTGCGCGTGGGCGCTCGCATCGCGGGGCGGCTGGCCACGAACTGGTACGTGGTTTACGTGGAGACGCCAGGCATCGATCATCGCCACGGCGATCCCGGGGCGTTTGCGCGGCTGGAGGAATATGAGCGCATGGCGCGCGATCTGGGGGCGCGCGTGGTGGTACTGAAAGACAAGAAAGTCGCCGATGCGCTGATTGAATTTGCGCGCAAGGAGAACATTTCGCACGTGGTCTTCGGGCAGTCCGCGCGGACGCGGTGGGACATTCTGCTCCACGGGTCGATCGTGAACCGGTTTCTGAACGAAATGCGCGACACGACGGTACAGGTGGTGCCGATTCAGAAGGAGAAGCGGTAGGAACGCCGGTCCGCGTGGGGATTCCGTTGTGGATGGAGCGGTGCGCTGGTGCGAAAGTCCCGGGGCTGAAAGCCCCTCGTTTTCAGGAGACGTGGTCCCCGGCCTGAAGGCCGGGGCTTCTGCCGCTGTGCCGCTCGCGCGGCACCTGATGCGCTTTGCCTGGGGCTTCTGCGGCCGTGCTGCTCGTGCGGCACCTGATGCGCTTTGCCGGGGGCTTCTGCGGCCGTGCTGCTCTCTTTACTCTTTCTTCAGAACGGCGTCGCTGTTCTCGTCGGTGGTGATGGCGGCTTCGAGCTTGCGCAGCGTGGCGTAATCGCCGGCATCGAGGGTGAGCTTCTTCAGCACATACTCGCGCTCGTAGTGGAGGGAGTCGCCCTGCGCCTTCACTTCGCTGTGGTACGTGGCAAAGCCCACGTCCATGGTAATCGGGTCGGGCACGTCGTCTACTTTGTACCCCGCTGGAATCTTGACGTCGAAGCTGTCCTGCCAGGTGCCGACCCCTTCGAAGCTGATGGGGAAATGGCGCGGCTTGTCATCGAGCGCTTCGGCGACCGAGCCGACGACGCGCGGACGCACGAGCAACAGCTCCCCGGCGCCTTTGGCGTAGAGGGGCGCGGTGACGGAGTAGTCCAGCTCCAGCGGCTTGTCGAGGACGCGGATGTTGTCGGCCTTCTCGGCGCCGAGGGTGAAGGTGGAGAAATCCTGCTGCAGCGAGCGCTCAATCAGCTCGCGCTGCTCCTTGTCGCTGCTCATGGCGAGGCGGCCGCGCCAGTCGTCGGACCTGGCGCCGTTGCGCAGCACGGTGACGTCGCCGGTCAGCGTGCCGTCCGGGGCGAGGGTGAACTTCGCGACGCGCTTGACCGTATCGGCCGCGGGATTGAGAACCGGCAGCGCGATCACCTGGCTGTCCGCTCCGGCAGCCAGCACGCCGTATCCGCCCTGCAGATAGGTAGGCAGTTGTCCTATGGGAACGAATGGGTTGGTGGGATCGAAGATGAGATAGCGCTTCCCGGTTTTGGCCGTGGCCACGGCCTGGAGCCGCGGATCGTCGTACCCTTTGGGGATTTCGATCGCGGTGATCATGTGATTGCCGAACAGGGAGGGCGTTTTCGGATCGATGAATCCGCGATCGGTATCGACCGAGACCCAGGTGGCGCGGATGCCGACGGCATCGAGCATGGCAATGGTCAGCGTGGCCTTGTCTTTGCAGTCGCCATAGCGGCTGTGGAAGATATCCTCAGCCGGATGGGGCTGCCAGCCGCCGATGCCGATCTCGATGCCGACATAGCGGATTTGCTGCTGCATGAAGTCGGCGACCTTCGACAGCCTGGTCATAAAATCGCCATCGCCGGCCACCGATTTCGCGGCCGCGGCGATGTCCGATCCGCCTTCGCTGCGCGGAGCGGCCAGGTTGTAATACCAATTGCCGATCTTCGCCCAGAGCGCATCGCCCTCGGGCACAGGATCGGGCGAGAAATGCACGGTCATGCGGCCGGCCAGGGCTTCGGGGGCCGGCGCCAGCGGCACGTCGGTCAAATCGATGCCGTCGAGGTTGGTCTGCTCCCAGCGGAATCCATTGCCGGCTACCGCGACGGGGGGGATGGGAACATGCCGGAACCAGACGGCGTACTGATGCCAATTCGCCGGGAGGTCGATTTCGTACACCGAATGCGCCGTGGGCACTTCATTCTGAAATCCCCAGGTATCTTCGCTGAAATAGGACGGGAGCTGTACGGTGTATTCCCAGGCGATGATGCCGCCTGGGTCGGCCCCCGGCGGCGATGCGAATTTTTGCCGGTAATCGACGTAGAGCATGCCCCACTCTTCGTCGCCGGTCTCCACGTAATCGGAATCCTTCATCGCGTAGTGGTGGCCATCGGGGCCGATGCTCCACACGTGGAAGGACTCGAGTTTCTCGTCTTTGTTGAACCACACGCGGGGGGTTGCGATTCTGCGGCCCTGCGGGCGCAGAATTTTGAGTACGGCGCGATAGCGCTCGACCGGACGGCCATCGGGCTGCACGGTCAGCAGCGTGTCTTCGAGGAGGTAGACCGCCTTGGCGTCGCCCCATTTCCCGGTGGCCTGCGAGGCCTGCATGACCCAGTCGGGGAGGTTGGGGTTGGAGGAGGCATGCGCGGCCAGCCATGCCGGAAACAACAGGCACAGCGCGAGAGCGTGGGGCCACACGGAATGCTTCCGATGCGTCATTCGCTCTTCCCCGCATCGCCCGCGGCTGCTGCCGCTGTGGCCGTTCGGTCGAGGATGACCGGTTGCTGGTCCTGAGCGCTCGCTTTGTCAAAGAAGTCGCGCAGTTCCGGATACTGATCCTTCGAATACACCGTTTTGCCCACGGCCAGCAGCCGCCCCTGCTCGTAGACGTTGCCTGACTGGGCATATTTGACGACATAGGTGGCTGATTGCGGGAAGGGGATCTGCGTGCTGGAGGGCACACTCTCGACGGTGAGGCCCGGCGCCAGCATGATCTTCACTGTGTCGCGAACGGCGTAAGGGTAGTGCAGATCGACGGGATTGAGGCGTTTCTCTTCGGCGAACCGCGGCTTGACGCCAGCCTCGAAGAAGCTACTCGGCAAAAAGACACGTTTGCCGGTGGCCGTGCCCATGCTGCCGCTCACATTCACCTGCGCCACCAGGGGTTGGGTGTTGTCGGTGAGCGCGTCGAAGTGGCCGGTTTTGACGATGACCCCGGGCGGGACACACCTCTGCAGGTCGTCGTCGAATTGCTTCTTCGCCTCATCGGCATCGCTGCGCAGGGCGATTTGGCGCCAGCGCAGAGCTTCGACGCCGGTCATGGACAAGGTGATGCTTCCGTCCAGTTTGCCGTTCTGGGCGAGCTGGAGCGCGGCCTTGCGGTCGATGACGGTATCTTTATAGTCGGCCGCGGGAGTGAGCACCGGTTGGGTTCCGCCGTCGGTTTCGCGGATGCCCATAACCTGGGTGTGCTCCCAGGCGAGCTTGCCGAATTCGCAGTACCGTTCCCCGGGATCGAGGAACACTTCTTTGCCATCCACGCCGACGATGGCGATCTCGTCGTTCATCTGACCCCAATAGAGGTAGCTGGCGTTGAGGATGCGTTCGTTGCGGCGGGTGAGGGCCATCTCCGAGACTTTGAGGCCGGCAGCGCGCGCCATGGCGGTGAAGAGGCGTGTAATCTCAATTGGCGTGCCGCGCTTCTGATCCCAGATGTCGGCGGCGGTTTTTTCTTTCGCGCCCTCCGCCTTGTTTTCTGCTTCGGTGTGGGCTCGGCTGTAGTTGGTGTTGTCCACCATCATGACGGCGGCATAAATCTTCCTGGCTTTCTGGTCTTCGGTGTCGCCGGGACTGACGATCTGGCTGACGGCCTGGCGAATGCGGTCGTTGGGTGCGGCGAAGTGATCCACATCATGCGCCCACGTTTTGCCTTCATTAGCCCAGAACTCCTGGCCGGTGTATTGCGCCGAGTAATAGAAGATCAGCCGGTAGGAAAAACTGTCGAGCGGAGGAGAATCCGGCTCGTCCGGTATGGGCGGAACGTCCTTCACGACCAGATCGATGCCGCTGGGCAGATCCTTCAGGACGGAGCCGGGCGGAAGCTCCTGATCGTAGAGGAGACGATTCGCGGTGAGCGCATGGCCCATGCCGTCGGGCACCATGATGGACATCGAACTGCCCGGATCGAGCTGAATGGGATTGAAGTGGTAGTGCCCCTCATGCATGAAGACGGTCTTCTGCAAATCCCAGGCCGGGGGAAAGACGTACCAGTCGTCATACTGACGCTCCCACTGATACTCGATGATGCTGCCGACCTGCACGTTGGGCATGGAGAAGACCTTCTCCATCACCTTATTGTGGCCGAACTTGACGACTTCCTTATCCAAGGGGGTTCCGGTGAAAGGAACCACGGCGCCGTCGGGCTCGATGGTGCGGCCTTCGATTCCGCGAATTGCCGTCGCGCCACTCTCGAAGGGAATCTCGACATCGCCGAATTCTTCTTTTCCGCGCTCGGTCAGAATCTTGATGCGCGCGTAGACGCGGTGATAGTGCGCCCGGATGTCGACGTATTCCTCATAGTTCAGATAGACCGCGGGCGCGTTGGGCGCCTGAGGGTCGGAGGTCATCTTGAGCTCATCGGGAGTGGGCTGCCTCCAGGTGGCTGCCGAAGCCGCAAGTTCACACAACACCGACAGTCCAATGGCCAGGCAGATACGGCTGGAGTGTTTCATGGGAAGATACCTCGTCGCAGAGAGCAGTTTGCTGCGCATGGTTCAGGAGGGGGAGGGTTAGTTGACACCTTTGTAAACCCGCGCCTGCCTCCAGGCAAGCAGAATCTCAGCCGGGGCGCGCCGGCTCGTACCGAAGTAACATCGGCTATTGGCTCGCGGTGGTCGGGGTGCGCGCCAGAACGACAGGCTGCTGATCCTGCGCGCCGATCTTCTGGAAGAAATCGCGCAGCTGGGGATAAGCGTCCGTTTTGTAGAGGGTGACTCCGACCGCGACGAGGCGTTCCTGCTGATAGATGTTCGCGGTGTGATCGTATTTCGCCTTGTACTGGGCGTTGGGCAGATAGGGCACGTCGGCATTGGCCGGAACGCTGTCGACGGAAAGGCCTGGCGCGAGAGTCAGGTTGATGTGGTCATGGGCCAGATAAGGAAAGCGCAGATCGATCGGGCTTTCGCGCTTCTCGGCAGAGAACGGGGGCCTGGCGCCGGCTGCGAAGAATGAGCCGGGCAGGAAGACCCGTTTGCCGGTGACGGTTCCCATGTTTCCGCTGACGTCGAACACGGCCATCAGCGCGCTGGTGGGGTCGCTCAGTGCCAGGAAGTGGTTCATCCTGACGTGGACGCCGGGTGGAACGAGACCCTGCAACTCATCCTCGAACTTCTTTTTGGTTGCGTCTTCGTCGGTGCGGAGCACTTCCTGGCGCCAGCGCAGGGCTTCCGACCCGGTCATAGTAATTCTGGCGATGCCTTTCACCTGGCCATCCGCGCTCAACTCCAGGTCGGCATTGCGCTGGATAACATTGTCGGGATAGTTCGGCGCTGGGGTGACGGCGAAGTCCGGACCATGGTCGGTCTGGCGGATGCCAAGCATCTCCGTGTGCATCCAGTGCAGCTTGCCAAATTCGCAATAGCGTTGTCCGGGATCGAAGAACTGGTCTTTGCCACCCACATTGACAATCGCAATTTCGTCTTCCAGCTGGTTCCAGTCGAGATAGCCCCGGTTGAGCAGGTTCCTGTCGCGCTCGGTCACGATCATGGCCGAGGCCTTCATGCCGGCCGCGCGCGCCATAGCGATAAAGAGGCGGGTGATCTCATCGTCGCTGCCGCGCTTCTGGTCCCAGATGTCGGCGGCGGTTTTGACGCGCAACCCCTCGGCGCGGTTCTCCTGACTGGAGTGCTCGCGGGTGAAGCGGGTGTTCTCGACCTGCATCACCGCGGCATAGATCTTTTGCAGCTTTTGCTCGTCGGTATCGGCGGGGGCGACGATTTGGGCGACCGCCTGGCGAATCTTGTCGGAAGGATTGGCGAAGCGGTCCACTTCCTTCGACCAGGTCTTCCCTTCCTCTTTCCAGTACTCCATGCCCGTGAAAGCGGTCGAATAGTAGAACATCAGCCGGTAGGAGAAGCTGTCGAGCGGCGGCTCATACTCTTCGTCGGTCAGGGCGGCCACATCGTCCACTTCCAGGTCGAAGCCGTTGAGGCCATATTTCACCGACGTACCCTGCGGCAACCAGGGGAAATACAACATCTGGTTGACAGGATTTTCTTTGCCGAAGGCGTCTGTCGCGAGGATGGTGTGGACGCTCAGATCGACGGGGACAAAGTGGTAGTGCGCCTTGTGAACGTAGATCGGCTGCTGGATATACCAGCTTGGGGGAATGTAATAGTTATCGGCATACGCAAGCTCATAGCGATACTCGAGGATGCTGCCGACTGTCACGTCGGGCATGCTGAAGACCTTCTCGTTGACCTTGAGGTCGCCGGACTTCACCAGCACTTTGTCATAGGGCTTGCCGGTAAACGGGATCACTGTCCCGTCGGGATGAATGGTGCGGCCGCTGATGTCCTTGATGGCGGACATGCCCGGCTCATAGGGAATCTCAATGTCGCTGTACTTCTCCTTGCCCTTGTCATTGAGGATTTTGATCCGGGCATAGAGCTGGTGGATGTGCATCTTGTCATCGACCGTCTCTTCGCGGAAGAGATACACCGCAGGCGCGTCGGGGGCCTTGGGATCGGAGGTCATCTTCAGCTCTTGGGGCGTCGGATCGGTCCAGGTGGGGCCGGCAAAGGCGGGCAGACAGGAAGCTAAGGCGAATAACGAGAGAAGGGCAAGGAAGGGACGACGGCAGGAGATATCCATGGCAGGAGCCTCAAAGCGATCACACAGGTTTTCCCCCGAACCGTTGCGGTTCCGGAAAGAACCTGAGCGGAATTCATAAGGAGTGTGGAGACATTTGTAGAACTTCCTGGTCCAGGTGCGCAAGGAAATTCTGGTCACCTGGGTGACACAGGTTGGTCAGCGTCCACGCGCCTGGCCGGCAGCCGCCGTGGCTGCAGGCGCGATGGTCACCAGCAACTGGACCTGATCCTGGGCATTGACCTTCTGGAAGAAATCGCGGAGGTTCGAGTAATCCTTCGTTGCAAAGAGGATTTGGCCCACTTTCTCGCGCCGGGAGTATTGATAGACATTCTGCTTTCCATGGTAAGTCTCGTCGAAATTCAGCCTTTCAGAAAAGGCGAGGGCCCCGGGCTGCGGCAGAGACTCGATGGCGGCTGCGGGGGGAAGCGTGATCTTCACATCGTCTTCGATGGTCCCGGCCTCGTGCAGATAAACGGGACTCTCGCGGGTGTCGCTGGCAAATCGCGCCTTCGTCCGCGCCTCGAAGAAGCTGGCCGGAAGAAAAAGGCGGTGGCCGGTCCGCGTGCCTATGGCGCCTTCGACGCTGAGGGGGGCGGTGAGAGGGACCTCACCGTTGTCGAGAGGACCGAGGCTGGTGATCTGCAGGCTGACGCCGGAAGGCAGCGCGGGCGTCAGCGAATCGACGAAATCCTTCCTCGTCGCCTCCGCGTCGGTGAGGAGCGCCTCCTGCCGCCAACTGAGAGCCTCCGCGCCTGTCATCACGACCCGAATCTCTCCGTGCAGTTGCCAGTCGGAGTCCAGGGTCAGGCCGGCGGAGCGTTTGACATCGGTGTCGGCATACGAGGGGTAGGGCGTCTCGGTGACCTCGGTGCCTTTGTCGGTCTGCCGCACGCCCGCGGTAAAAGTGTGTTTCCAGTGCAGCTGGCCGAAGGTGCAGTAGCGGTCGCCCGGGTCGAAGTACGTCTCGATACCGCCCAGCTTCACGATGGCAATGGTGTCGTCGAGCTGATCCCAATCCGTCTGGTTCTTTGAAAAGACGTTTTCATCGCGGTCGGTGACGCGCATGGCGTAGGCCGTGAAACCGGCAGCCCGGGCGAGGCCGATGAACAGCAGCGCAATTTGCTGGCGGTTGCCGCGCTTCTGCGTCCACACATCGGCGACGGTATTGATCTTCTGCTTTTCGGCTTTGATTTCCTCCTCGCTGCGCTCGCGGGTGAAATCGGTATTTTCGAGGGTCATGACGGCGGAGTAGATCTTGCGCAGCTTCTGCTCGTCGGAGTCGCCGGGTGCAATCAACTGCGCCACGATTGGCTTGAGCTGAACCGGGGCGACATAGTCATTCACACCGCGGCTCCAAGACGCGCCCTGGTTGGCCCAGTACTCGTCTGCCGAGGCGGCCACGCCATTCATGTAATAGAACAACACGTGGTAGCCGATGGCGGTGCGCGGGGGCGCGTCTTCTTCATCCACTTCGGCGGGAACGTTGCTGACGCGGAGATCCCAGCCTTTTTTGTCATTCACCTGCGCGTTAGGCGGGACGAAGCGCGCGGAGAAAACGAGGCCGCCGCCTCCGGGAACGAAATGGTAGTGCGCCTCGTGAACGAAGATGGGCTGCTGCAGGTACCAGTGGGGCGGCCACCAGTCGTCGTAGGTGGTCATGTAGCGGTATTCAATGATGCTGCCGACCTGAACGCCGGGCATGGAGAAGCCTTTTTCCATCCTGCGCAGGCCGAAGCCTTTGGCGACTTCCCGCTGCCAGGGCTTGCCGGTAAACGGAATCACGGTGCCGTCGCTGTGGATGGTACGGCCTTCGACGCCGCGAATCGATTCTTCCTTTTGCCAGTAGGGCATCACGACATCGCCGTACTGCTTGCCGTCGTCCTTCAGGATCTTGATGCGCGCGTAGCAGGTGCGCTCGTGCTTGATATCGTCGCCGGTTTCTTCAAGGAAGAGATAGACCGCGGAGGCGCCCGGCGCCGCGGGGTCGGAGGTCATCTTCAGCTCTTCGGGAGTCGGCTGCGTCCATTTGGCGCCGCCAAAAGCGGGAATTGCAACCAGGCCAACTGCCAGCAGAGCTACTGTGCGCAACACGCGGCCCACGAGACCCCTTTTCGGCCCTCCTTGCGGCGAAGGCTCGGTGCTTTCGAGAGAATGATTGTGCCCGTTGTACGGCTCGAGGTGCGATTGCGCAAGCAAAATCCGCGGCGCGGGGCATCGTCCGGGCCAGCTCCGGCTGTGCTAACCTGGAATAGCAGTGAGCTCGTAGCTCAGTTGGTAGAGCAACGCCCTTTTAAGGCGTGGGTCCTGGGTTCGAGTCCCAGCGGGCTCACCACGCATCACCCTGACATTTTCTGGATCGAGGTCCTTCGGGGTAAAGCCGCTCAGGATTTCGCCCGCTCGCTCATACGCTCGCAAATCGGCTCAAGTTCGAATCCCACCGGGCTCACCACGCATCCCGCCTTATCGTTCGCAATCCCTGCTGAAAATTCCGAATTTTTGAGGCGGGGCGGCACGAGTGCGAGCTGTGTCGGAGCGAGCTCGGCCGGTGTCCTTGACGCTAAAGCGTTTTGCCGGGAAGACGTCGGGGCGTCGTCCGGACTACAGGGCGAAGCCGCGCGGAATGATTTAGGCGTCGCAGCGCAATCCGCCCCCGTTCTCACTGCGCGTGTCGGCGGCCAGCAGCGCGCCCACTGAGAGAGCCTCGATCTCTTCCTGGCTTAAAACGGCTGGATCGGCGCCCAGCCACACCCGCATCATCCAGCCGGCGACGATCGTCTTCATGTGCGCATCGGGCAAATAGGCAAAGGACCACCGCCATACCTCGACATTCGGCTTTTGGCGTGGCAACGAGTCCATATCGAATCCTGCACCCACCCAGTCCATATCGAACGAATCCCGCATTGTGGTGCTCCTTGGGTAAGAATGCCGCGATGATGGCAGGTCGTAAATGACCCGGATGTGACATCAGTCACCCTTGTTCGGGTTACTTCGGCACCCCTTGTTTGGGTTACTTCGAGGCGTCGAGGAAATGGGTCGCCGGAAGGGCGCGCAGGCGCTCGGCGGCGGTTTCCGGGGTCAGATCGCGCTGGGGCATCCCCATTAATTCGAATCCAACCATATATTTACGAACGGTGGCCGAGCGCAGCAGCGGAGGCAGGAAGTGGGCGTGGAAATGCCACTCCGGGTGCTCCTCGCGATCGCATGGGGCCTGGTGGAAGCCCATGGTGTAGGGGAAGCTGGTGGAAAAGAGGTTGTCGTAGCGGGTGGTCACCTGTTTCAGGATGTCGGCGAGGGCATCGCGCTCGGGGCCTGTGAGTTCGAGGAGGGAGCGGCGGTGATGCCTGGCGATCACCAGCGTTTCAAACGGCCACACGGCCCACCAGGGGACGATGGCCAGAAAGCCGCCGTTTTCGCACACCACGCGGGTTTGCTGCTGCTGCTCGAGGCGCGTGGTTTCGCAAAGCAGGCAGGAGGCGTGCTCGGCTTGCCAGGCCAGCAGGCCATCGGTTTCGGCCTGCGGCTGGTTGGGGACGTGCTCGGTGGCCCAGATCTGGCAGTGGGGGTGCGGATTGCTGGCGCCCATCATAGCGCCGCGGTTCTCGAAGATCTGCACGTGGCGGAATTCGGGGACCGCGCTCAGCGTGCGGAACTCCTCGGTCCACGCATCGACGACTCGACGAATATCGGGGAGGGCCATGCGCGCCAGGGTCAGGCTGTGGTCGGGATGGAAGCAAAGCACGCGGCATCGCCCGCGCTCGCGCTCGGCGCGCAGCAGCGCCGGAGTGTTCTCGCGCTGCGGGTCGGGTGAGTCCGGCAGCAACGCCGCATAATCGTTATCGAAAATGTAGACGCTTTCATATTTGGGCGTGAGACGGCCGCCGGCGCGCTTGTTGCCCGGGCACAGATAGCACTCCGGATCGTAATGGACATCGGAGAAGCCGGAGGACGGATTCACCTCGCCCTGCCACGGACGGGCGGTGCGATGCGGCGAGACCAGCACCCACTCCCGGGTGAGCGGGTTATAGCGGCGATGGGGGAAGGTCAACGATTCCGACAGAGATGCCTCCGTGGTTCGAAAGCCTATTTTAATTGGAGCCGCCAGGGCGGGTTTTCGGTTCTGCGGGCATCGGGGAGATTTCATCACAGAGAGCTCGGGGGCCTGACATGAAGACCCGAGGCTGAAAGCCCCCTGCTCGGTTGAGCCTTTTCCCCGGCCTAAAGGCCGGGGCTTCGACCGCCGTGCCGCTTCGCGGCACCCCAAAGCCGTACGACTATGCAGAAACCCATGGCGAACGTTCCCGGTCGCAGCCGATGGGTGCGGTATTCCGAATTTAATGAGGGGAAGGGTGGCGGAATCCCACATCTGCAACCCGAGAAGGCCCGGGGCACCCGGCCGGGGCGTCGACCGGCGTGCCGGTTCGCGGCACCCAATGCCTTCTCACGCCGTGGCTTTGTCGGGGACGGGCTGGATCGCCAGATATTCGTTGGCGAACCGGGCGGCGTAGGAGTCCAGCAGCGTCCGCACCCGCTCTGGGTCGGGTGACTGCACGATGATGCCGGCATGATGGTGCTTCTTCAGCCTCAGCACGATCTCAGAGTCAGTGAACATCGAAGTATCCGGCTCGGCCGTGCGGGCCAGGCACAGGACACTGCCCGCGTAGAGCGCCCGGGGCTCGGGCAGCTCATACGGATCGCCGCGCACCGTCGCGACCTCGAGGCGCGCCCATTCGCGCCAGAGATTGACGCCGGCGGCAAACTCCACCACGTCGGCGATGAACGCTCCGCCCACGCGGGCCGCGGCTTCGAGGAAGTAGTAGCGGCCATCGGCGGCGCGGATGTACTCCGCATGAGTGACCCCGCGCACCATGCCGAGGGCCGGAACCAGAGCAGCGTTGACCTCGGTCAGGTCCATCGTCGTCGAGGCATGGCGATCGAGCACGCGCGTGGTGAAGACGCCGCCCTCATGCATGGTCTGCATGGGAGGCTTGCCGTAACCGCTGACGGCGGCGAAGACGACAACGCCGTCGTTCACGATGGAGTCGACGTGAAAGATGGCGCCGGGCACAAACTGCTCGAGCAGAAAATGGCTTTGCCGGTCGCCCAGTTCGTTAAGCGTGCGCCACACATCCTCCGGCGTGTGCATCTTGCGGATGCCGATGGCCGACGCTTCGGCGCGCGGCTTGAGAACCCAGGGTGCAGGCACCCGCTCCATCCACTGGCGGAGCTCGTGATGGAAAAGGATGCGGATAAAGGGCGGCTCCAGAATGCCCGCGGCGCGCGCCGCATACCGCATGGCCAGCTTGTCGCGGAAGTGCGAGACGGCGGTGCGGCCCATGCCGGCAATGCGCATGTGCTCGCGCAGGTGCGCGGCGGTTTCCATGTCGAACTCATCGAGGGCGACGATGCGGTCGAACCTGCGCGTCCTCGCCAGCCAGGTTACGGTGTTGGTGATCTGGTCGAGGGTCAGGCCCTCGGGCATGGTGACCAGCTCTTCGAGGATGTCGCGGGGCCAGTCGGCATCGCGCAGTTTGTCCAGCGTGAGCAGCATGACGCGGCAGCCCGTGGCCGCGCACTGGCGCATGAAGGGCTGGCCCTTTTCATAGCTGGTGATGCAGAGAATCCGTGGAGGCCCAGGCATGGTCACACCGCCGTCGTTGTCTGATTGGGGGCCTGGTTGGGCGTGTTCGCGCAGGCGGGGGATCCTCGTGGTTGTTCTACCATAGCCACACGTCAACCCGCATGCCGGAACCGCCCGCATTTTCAGCGCAACAGATTGCCGCCCTGCACGACCGTGCCACTCGGGCGTGGCATGACGATGCGGAGCCGTCCCCCTCCGGACCATCGGACGTACTCGACGCCGTGCTGGCGCAGCATCGCGCGAATTTCGACCTTTGGCATAGGGAAGACAGGACGCGCGATCCTCGGGCATCGGATGCGGAGATTGCGGAGGCGAAGCGCGCGATCGACGGGATCAACCAGCGCCGCAACGACCTGATGGAGCGCTGCGATGGGTTGCTCCTCGAGCAACTGGCCGCGCGGGGACTGCCGAAAGCGGAAGCGGAACTACATTCCGAAAGTCCTGGGCTGATGATCGACCGGCTCTCCATCCTGGCGCTGAAGATTTATCACACGCGAGAGGAGGTCGGACGCGCCGGTGCCCCGGCCGGGCATGCGGAACGGAATCGCGAGCGGCTGGCGCTGCTGACCGAGCAGCGGGATGATGTGGCGGCCTGCCTCGATCGGCTCTGGGCCGACGTGCTCGCCGGCACGCGGC
This sequence comes from Acidobacteriaceae bacterium, assembly GCA_036521315.1. Taxonomy (GTDB): domain Bacteria; phylum Acidobacteriota; class Terriglobia; order Terriglobales; family Acidobacteriaceae; genus Palsa-343. The sequence goes on along the minus strand of DATDHZ010000065.1, from coordinate 19,546 downwards.
GCTTCAAGATTTACCGGCAAATGAAGATGTACAACGACCCGACGCTGAACCCCTCCATCTACAGCAGGAGCTAGCGTGGAGCGTATAGCGTATAGCGTGTAGCGCCTGTACCCTGATGTGTGCCTCTTCTGATTAATGCGGACGACTTTGGGCTGACGCCGGGCGTGAACCGCTCCGTAGCAGAACTGCACCAGGCAGGCGCGCTCACTTCGGCGACACTCATGTCCACCGGCACATATTTCGACGATGCCGTTCGCGTCGCGCAAGCAAATCCGGCGCTCGAAGTGGGCTGCCACATTCAGCTCGTCGATGGCACGCCTGCGCTCCCGGTCGCGCAAATTCGTTCCCTTTGCCCGGGTGGCCGCCAATTCCGCGTGGGCCTCACCGCGTTGGTCCGCGACCTCTACATCGGCCGCGTCTGCGCTTCCGAGGTCGAAGCCGAAGCAACGGCGCAAATCCTCCGCCTGCAGGACGCCGGCCTGCGCGTCTCGCACATCGACACGCACAAGCACACCCACGTTTTCCCGCGCATCCTGCGCCCATTGCTAGGCGCCGCGCAGGCGTGCGGAGTCACGGCAATCCGGAATCCTTTTGAGCCGGCGTGGGCGCGGCGCGCCACCCCCGCTTCTTCCCTGCCGCGCAACGCCGCCGTGGCCGCGCTTGGAGTGCACCGGCCTGCCTTCCTGCGTCTCGTTGAGGAGGCAGGCATCGCGACCACCAGCGGAGCCATCGGCGTGCTCGCAACGGGAACCGCCGATCCGTCTGCGGTGTTGCGCGGCCTGCTCGCTGCGGTCCCGCAGAGGGAGGAAGCCTGGGAGCTGGTCTGCCACCCTGGCTATCCCGACGCAGCGCTCGACCGGGTGCGAACGCGGCTGCGCGCCTCGCGCGGGCAGGAGCATGCGGCGCTGCTGGAACTGATTCCGACGGGCGGCGTGCCGCTCGGTTCCTGGAACCGGCTGGAGGACCACGGAACCACGGGGCGGCCGAGGGCGTAACCTGTCCTGACAATCAGCGAGATCCGCCATGATCGACTTCTACGAGTATTTCTTTCCTGCCGTCTGGATAGCGTTCCTGCTCTACTGGCAGATGAGGGCGCAGGACACAAAAACCACGCAGCGGCTGGAACCGGCGGCCTCGCGCCTTGTGCGCGCGCTGATTTTTCTCATCGCTATTGCGCTGCTGATGATGGGGAGCATTCCCCTGCGATGGCTCTACCTGCCCGTTCTGCCCCAGGGACTGTGGACTTTCTGGGTGGGCGCGGCAGTAACGGTGGCCGGACTGGCGTTTGCGGTGTGGGCGCGGCAGCATCTAGGCGCGAACTGGAGCCGCTCCGTCACCATCAAGCAGGATCACCAGCTCATCGTGAGCGGGCCATACGCGCTGGTGCGCCACCCCATCTACACGGGCATCCTGACGGGCTTCCTCGGGTCGGCCATTGCGGAGGGACAGGTGCGCGCGGCGATTGCTTTCGTCCTGGTGTCGGGGGCTCTCTGGTACAAGCTGCGCATGGAAGAGCAGTGGATGCGGGGCCAGTTTGGCGCCAGCTACGACGACTACGCGCAGCGGGTCGCTGCGCTGGTGCCATTTGTGCTGTAGCCCGTGCCGGCGGACTGCTTCGCCGTGTAGACCGGCCCTGATCCCTGTGGCCCGCGGCCTTCGGCCTGCCCAGGACACCAATTCCGGCACAAGGGCCGCCCGGCATTCCCGCTTCGGTTTTCAGGTAACCAAAGTGACGGCAACCCACGGATGCAATGGGTCCGCACCGGAGTAGCCTTGGCCGCAGGAATCCCTGTCTGAGGTGCTCCCATGGCCGGCAAATCCACCCTGCACAACGGCAACCATTTCCCCCAACGCTCCACCGCCGAGCCGCGCGGCTCGCGCAAGTTCGATTACGACGGCGAGCTGCGCCGCCTTCAAATTGAGCTGGCCAAGCTGCAGGAGTGGATCCGTCATGAATGCCTTCGCGTGGTCGTGCTGTTCGAAGGCCGCGACGCCGCGGGCAAGGGCGGAGCCATCAAGCGCATCACCGAGACGCTGAACCCCCGCATCTGCCGCGTGGTTGCTCTGACCGCACCCACCGAACGCGAACGCACGCAGTGGTACTACCAGCGCTACGTGGCGCACCTGCCTGCTGCCGGCGAGATGGTCCTCTTCGACCGCAGCTGGTATAACCGGGCCGGCGTCGAGCGGGTGATGGGCTTCTGCACCGAAGCCGAGTACAACGAGTTCATGCACACCTGCCCGGAGTTCGAGCGAATGATCGTCCGCTCCGGCATCATCCTGCTGAAGTACTGGTTCTCGGTGAGCGATGACGAGCAGGAGCGGCGCTTCCGCAGCCGCATGGCCGACCCCACGCGCCGCTGGAAACTGAGCCCGATGGATCTGGAATCGCGCCGCCACTGGGCCGACTACTCGCGCGCCAAGGATGAAATGTTCGCTGTCACCGATACCCGCCAGGTTCCCTGGCACGTGGTCAACGCCGAAAGCAAGAAGTGCGCGCGACTCAACGTCATCCACCACCTGCTGTCGGAGATTCCCTATCGCGACCTGACGCCGGAGAAGATCGAGTTGCCGCCCATCGACAAGAAGAAATACACCCGTCCGCCGTTTCACGAACAGAATTTCATTCCGGAGATCTACCGGTAAACAGAGGCGGGGTGCGGCTGGAAGATTCTGCACGGGCCGTCAGATCGACACGGTGCTGGCGCCGTTCGCGCTGTCATCCTCTGCCGCAGCAGTGAACGATCGCGGAGATCTCCCAGGCAACTATGGACAGGGCACAGAGCTCAGGGCACAGGGAAAACAAAACCCCGCGGCGACGCGCTCTGCGGAGTGGGGGCGAGCTGGTCATTCTCCTGCGGGCGGTCGCGCTGACGAAACTATACTGGCGGGCGAAGATGCGCTTGAATAACCTCAGATTATGCGCGTCATTGAGAAAACGGACAAAGCCCGCACGCTCACTCCGCTCGGCCATGGAGCACTCAACCGCTGCTTTGGCTGCGGGCTGGAAAACCGCTCGGGGCTGCGGCTGCAATTCTTCACGGATCCAGAAGGGCAGATTGTTTGCCAGGCGCGCCTGGCGCGGCGGTTTGCCGGTCCGCCCGGACACGCGCATGGCGGCATCATCGCCACGCTGCTCGACGAGGCGATGAGCAAGGCGAATCGCGCCCGCAACGTCGTAGCCATGACGCGCCACATGGAAGTCCACTATCTGCGGCCTGTTCCGCTGGGCGCGCCGCTGACGCTGACGGCGCGGCATCTCGACATGCAGGGGCGGCGCCATCACTGCGAGGCGCAGATTCGCAATGAGGCGGGGGAAACGCTGGCGACGGCGAAGGGGCTTTTTGTGGCGATCCCGCCGGACCATCCGATTCGCAAAGCGTCGGCCTGAGCGTCCCAGATCTTCGGGGCAAAAGCTGCGGGGAAAAACAACCGCAGTCCCGGATGGCGCGTCGCGTCACTCGAAGGCCATGAAAATAAAAGCAACCGCGGATCCCTCGCTGCGCTTTGGGATGACACGGGAGGGAGGGATTAGGAATATTCAGGGCGGATTGTTCGCTCGCCACCCCCGAACTGCGATACGTTGGGAGCCGCGTTGGCTCAAAACGACAACTCGGTTGATGGGGCGAACTCCGGGGGTGGAATCAATTTCCGGCGACCGTTGCATGGCTGGTAAACTGAAGGTTCAGGACTATTTCCGCTCGCAGCTGGCGCTGCCGCAAGGCCCCGGCGATCGTAATGAGGAGTTTTCGTCATGAGCAAGCACAACGGCCACGCCAATCCACCCGGTTCCGGGACCTCGCTTCGCCTCAAGGTCGGCCTCGCCGAGATGCTGAAGGGCGGGGTCATCATGGACGTGATGAACGTGGAGCAGGCGCGCATCGCCGAAGAGGCCGGCGCCGTCTCCGTGATGGCGCTGGAGCGCGTGCCTGCGATGATTCGCGCGGAAGGCGGCGTCGCCCGGATGGCCAATCCGCGGCTCATCAAGAACATCATGCAGGCGGTTTCGATTCCGGTGATGGCGAAGGCGAGGATCGGCCACTTTGCCGAAGCGCAGATCCTGCAGGAGATCGGCGTCGATTTTATCGACGAGTCCGAAGTGCTGACGCCGGCCGATGAGGCGCACCACATCGACAAGCACGCGTTCACTACGCCGTTTGTGTGCGGCGCGCGCAACCTGGGCGAGGCGCTGCGGCGGATTGCGGAAGGCGCGGCGATGATCCGCACCAAGGGCGAGGCCGGAACGGGCGACGTGGTCCACGCGGTGCAGCACATGCGGCAGATCGTGCGGGAGATGAAGGCGCTGACCGTTCTGTCGGAGCAGGAGCTGTACGCGGCGGCGAAGGAGCATCAGGCTCCGTACGAACTGGTGCGCATGGTGGCGCAGGCGGGCAAGCTGCCGGTGCCGAACTTCTCCGCCGGGGGCATCGCCACGGCGGCCGACGCGGCGCTGATGATGCAGCTGGGGGCCGAGGCGATCTTTGTGGGGTCGGGGATCTTCATGAAGGAACGCGCTACGCCGCTCGACGTCGAGCACGACGCGAAGGAGCGAGAGGAAGCGGTCTCGCGGGCGAAAGCCATCGTGATCGCGACGACGCATTTCAACGATGCGAAGATCGTGGCCGAAGCCAGCGAGTCCGTAACGGGGACCATGAAGGGATTGGCGGCCGCGGCGATTGAGGAGAGCCAGCTGCTACAAACGCGGGGCTGGTAGCCTGGCCAGCTGGGCAATCGCACCTGCGGCGCAGAAGGGCGGCCCGCGATTCCGGCGCCGCACTGAACGAGCCGCGATCGCCTTCGGAAAGCCTATGCGATGCAGTCTTGAATAGTCTTATTCATCACCAGTTGTGAGAGGAAGCACCATGAAGCTCGCGGAAGCTCTTGCCGAGCGTAGTGATTGCCAGGTGAGAGTCGAAGACCTGAAGAAGAGGATCGTACGCTCTGCCCGTGTGCAGGAGGGGGAAAAGCCGGCAGAAGACACCAATTCGCTCCTGAAGGAGTCCGAGGCGCTTTTTTCCCGATTGCTGGAGCTGATCGCTGCCATCAACCGCACCAACTCGCGAACCGCTTTCGATGGGCAACGCACGCTTACCGACGCGATCGCGGAGCGCGACGTGGTTGGCAAACACCGCGACTTCCTCGCCGCGATAGCCGATGCTGCCTCAACACGGCAGGATCGTTATTCCAAATCCGAAGTCAAGTTTGTATCGACGCTATCTGTCGGCGATACGCAGCGGCAGGTCGATCAGCTCGCGAAAGGCTACCGCGAGCTTGATACGGCTATCCAGGAACTAAATTGGAAAACAGAGTTGGTCTGAGTCGTTGGTAACCGCACTTTTCGAGGCGAGCACAAGCCCTGCCAGGGGCAAAACTGGCATTGGTGGCGCTGATGAGCCAGAGGCCAGCGGGTTCGATCCCCGCGCATCACGGTGCAGGCTCAGCACGGTCACAAGGGCACGGTGCACCAGGCACAGTCACTACCACGTGCTGATCGATTGATGCGGCGAGGGTGGGATCGGGGACAACTCAGATCAAATGTCGAAGGTCTTGGTCGCCAATTTGATGGTCATGAACCGAGAACAGCGGGAACCCCTTCCACGCATCGGCGTGCTCGCCATTCAGGGCGACTACGAGGCGCACGGGCAGGCGTTGCGTGAGGTTGGCGCGGAACCGGTGCTGGTCCGGAAGCCGGACGAGCTTGCCGACGTCGATGGGCTGATCATTCCGGGCGGCGAATCGACGACGATGCTGAAGTTTCTGGAGCGCGGCGGGTTTCTTGCATCGCTCCAGGACTTTGTTCGCACGAAGCCGACGTTCGGGACCTGCGCCGGATGCATCCTGCTGGCCACGGAAGTCACGCATCCCCCGCAACAGAGCCTCGGCGTGCTGAACGCGACGGTGGAACGCAATGCTTACGGGCGGCAGATCGACTCGTCGATCGAGAGCGCTGAGACGAAGCTGCCGGGCGGTCCGCTGGAGATGGTCTACATCCGCGCGCCGCGGATGGTGAAGACAGGCGACGGCGTGACGGTTCTGGCCGAGCGCGACGGGTTCCCTGTGCTGGTGGAGCAGGGCTCGATTCTGGCTGCGACGTTTCACCCCGAGTTGTCGCGGGACCGGCGGGTGCACCAGCGATTTGTGGACATGGTTCGGCAACGAATGACCCGCGGCTCAAGCCGGTCACGGTAGGAAGACATTTCCCCGGCCTGAGAGCCGAAGCTTCTACCATCGCCTCGCAGGCGCGCGGCACGCCGGACACGAAAACGGCTAATCTGGTCCTTCCCCATGCGATGGCTTCCGCCCAACGGCGCTCTCCACGGTTTCGCGCTCGATCGCCTGCTGCGATGGAATCTGGACGTGGTGTTCTGGCTGTTCGCCGCGTCGCAGGTTCTGCTGGTGATCGCGCTGGTCTGGCGACGGCGCGTGGCCGGGGCTGACACGCCGGTTCCATCACGCTCGCTCGCAACTCGCCTGTTGACTGAGTGGCTTCCGCTGCTGGCGATCGCCGCTCTGTATGGGTGGATGCTGGTGACCGGGCATCAACTCTGGGCGGCGCGCCGCGAAGCTCCGCCTGCAGCGGAGACGGTGCGCGTGGAAGTCACGGGCGTCCAGTTCCAGTGGTATTTCCGCTATCCGGGCGCGGACGGCCGGTACGGGGCGGTGCAGCCTGAGCTGATTAACGCGCCGCAAGGCAATCCGCTGGGGATCGATCCCGGCGACGCATACGGAGCCGATGACGTGGTCTCCTCGATTCTCATGCTGCCAGCCGGGCACGCCGTCGATTTGACGCTGCGCTCTCAGGACGTGATTCACGGGCTCTTCATTCCGGGCATGCGTCTCAAGCAGGATGCCATCCCCGGCATGATCGGGCACCTTCAGTTCACGCCTACGGTGCCGGGCAGGTACTCGATCCTGTGCAGCCAGGTGTGCGGGCTGGGGCATGGGCGCATGCAGGCGATGCTGCGTGTTGTTGCGGAGGCGGATTTCGACCGCTGGATGGCGGCACGCGAACGAGCCGCGCTCGAGGCACACACTGCGTCGTCGGAGGCCGCTCGATGAGTACTCCCTCGGCTGCGTCGCCGCACACGAGTCCACCGGCGCGTGGATTTCTGAGCCGCATCTTTACGACCGATGCGAGCAGCCTCGGCATTCTCTACCTGTGGATGGGCCTGGTTGCCGTGATCACGGGAACGCTGCTGTCGCTGCTCATGCGCATTCACCGCGTGTGGCCGGATTACGCTTTTCCGCTCTACGGCACGCTGAAGCCGGAGGATTACCTCGCACTCGTCACGATGCACGGGACACTGATGGTGTTCTTCGTTCTCACGGTTGTGCCGCAGAGTGCGTTTCCGAATCTCATCCTCCCCGCACAGATCGGCGCGACGCGCATGGCGTTTCCGCGGATCAATGCCGCCGGGTTCTGGATCACGCTGGCTTCGCTGCTGGTGCTGCTGGCGGCTTTCTTTGTTCCTCAGGGAGCGCCCATCTCCGGCTGGACGAGTTATCCGCCCTTTAGCTCGTTTGCCGCAGCGGGCCCGGGCCAGGGTACGGGGATGGATCTGTGGCTGGTGAGCATCGGGCTGTTCTGCGCGGGAGCGATTGCGTCGTCGATCAATTATCTCGTCACCATTGCCACGCGCCGTGCGGAGGGGATGACGTGGAGCCGGATGCCGCTCACCGTATGGTCGTGGCTGGTGAGCTCGGGGCTGACGGTGATCGCGTTCAGCGCGCTGACTGCAGCGGCTGTGATGCTGATCGCCGACCGTCACCTGGGCACCAGCTTTTTCCTGCCAGCCGGCGAGGTGATCAACGGCATCCGGCAGCGGAATGGCAGCGGATCACCGATGCTATGGCTGCACCTCTTTTGGTTCTTCGGCCACCCGGAGGTTTACATCTCCATCCTTCCCGGGATGGGGCTGGCGTCTTCGCTGCTGGCGAACTTTACGCGGCGGCCGGTACCGGGATACCGGTTTATGGTGGCAGCCACGCTGCTGATCGGCGTGCTAGGGCTGGGGGTGTGGGGACACCACATATTCGTTTCGGGCATGAATCCGTACGCCGGTACGGCTTTCGGACTGACGACGATGGCGATTGCCGTGCCAAGTTCTGCCGAGGTGCTTACCTGGCTGGCGATGTTGTTCCGCGGGCGCATGCGGCTGACGAGCCCCATGCTGTTTACGCTGGGGTTTCTCTCATTTTTCATTGCGGGGGGTTTAACGGGGCCGATCCTCGCACAGCCGGCGCTCGACAGCTATCTGCACAACACCTTCTTCGTGGTCGCGCACTTTCACCTTGTGATGGCGATGGCTGGAGTCTTCTCGGTTTTTGCCGGCATCTACTACTGGTATCCGCTGCTGACGGGACGGCGTATGAACGAGATGCTCGGCCAATTGCATTTCTGGATATCGCTGGTTGGGGCTTACGGCACTTTTTTCCCGATGCACCTGGCGGGACTGGCCGGGGAGCCGCGCCATTACGCGCAACTTTCCGGGACGGTCGAGTCGTTCGCCAGCCTCATTCCGGTGGAGCGCGGCATCACGTACTCCGCACTGCTGCTGGCGGCGGCGCAGCTGATTTTTCTTTTCAATGTTTTGTGGAGCGCGGGGCGGGGACAATCTTTGGGCGAAAACCCGTGGCAGGCCACGACTCTCGAGTGGTCGCCGATTGTGCATCCCATTGTTTGTGCCGGGCCGTATGTTTATGGACCCGGCGTTGCAGCCGATTCAGATTTTCTTCCACAATGGGCTCGATCGGCGTCTAACACGTCAAGCGCCGGGAGCCCGGGGAGGCAATCGGCAGCCGAACGGGAGTAAGCTTTTAGCACTCGACGAAGAACCGGAGCAGGGGAGCCGTCATGCCCGCCACCTTCACACGGCATCAGGTCGAAACCGAACGCAGAGACACGGGCTACGGCGGGAAACCGCCGCTGGACCGGCGGCCGACCGGCGGCGGAGGGGGCGACGAGAACTGGGATTCGCGGCCCTCAGGCCGGCGCGGACCGCGCGAATTGCTGATGCGGTACCGGCTGGCGGTGCTCTCGATCCTGACGGCTGACTTCGTGTTCTTTGCCGTTCTGATCAGCGTGTTTTTCGTACGGCCCACCGACGGCCATATTGATGCCACGGCCGGCTTCGTATCCGACTGGCATCCGTTGTCGGTTCCTCCGATCCTGTGGCTCAACACGGCTGTGCTGCTGCTCTCCGCGGTGACAGCGGAGATTGCGCGGCGCCAGCTGTTCCACGAGATCGACATTATGGAAGAATGGCTGGGCCTGGGCCGGCCGGCCGTGCGCCGCGCCGCTCCCTGGCTGCTGGCGACGGTTGCTCTCGGCGGGCTGTTCCTCGGCGGACAGTGGGTCGCGTGGCATCAACTGGCGCAGGAGGGATTGACGTTCGCGACCAATCCCAACAGTAACTTCTTCTATCTGGTGACCATTGCGCACGGCTTCCACCTGCTGCTGGGCCTTGGCGCGCTGGTCTTTGCGCTGGCGGCGATGTTCCGGTTCAAGCGTGTGGAGCGGCGGCAAATCGCCGTCGACTGCTCGGTGTGGTACTGGCACGCGATGGGCGTTTTCTGGGCGTTTATCTTCGCGCTGCTGATTTTCTCCCAGCACTAGAACCAGCCTGGGCTGGGGTCGGAGCGCGGGCCGAGCGGGATCAATTCTGAGTGAAAGTCACGGCGGCCACCGCGCCGTCGCAGGTGCCTCCCGACACCGCGATCGCCGCGATCCACCGTCCTGATTTGAGCAGATTTGCGGCGCCGGCGATGATCACCAGCGATTTCCCGTCGTTCATTTGAGCCGCCAGAGCCCATTCGTCGCCAATCACGGTTGAGGGGGTCAGAGCGATCTGATCACCCATCTGAATCAGATTGCCGCTGGTGAATCCGCAGCCCGCTCCGGAGAAAGTGATGGAACCGTTGAGCGGAAAAGCAAACTGCTCGGGTGTCGCGGACTGCTGAAGATCGAGGGTCACCGTCGATCCAGTCAGCGGGCTTGTCGTTCCGGTGAGGGCGTCGGAGGCTGTGCCCGTCAAGGTTCCATTCAGCGGGGGAACCCAGGCGGCAATCATCGAGCCGCTGAGGCCGTCGGCGCATCCGCCTTTGGCGCTCCACGACAGAGGGATGGTTTTGCCGTCGGAGGAGACCGTTCCGGTGGCCGTGAAGACGCTGCCGTTCCAGGGGGCCGATGTCAGCTTGAGAGCGCTGTTGGTGACGGCGCCGGTGAGAGTCGTGTCGAGGCCGCCGGCCAGCGAGCAGGAGGAATTGGTCAGCAGAAGAACCAGAACGTCGGCGCTGACCCGATTGCCGGCCACGGTAAAGCTGCCGCCGACGAAAGGCGGCAGCGATATCGATCCGATCGGAGGCGTAAAGGCCCAGTTTCCGCTGACGGGGACGGCACCCGTTTGTTGGGTTCCGGTGCCGGTCATTGAACCCCCGCCGCAACCGGTGATGAGCAGAAGGACCAGACCGGCGAAAGCGATCCATCGCCGCGCGTGCATACGAGCCTCCACTCCGGGGACGCGGACAGTATAGACCCAGACCGCGGACTTTGCCCGGGGAGCTACACTGATGCCACATGCGCACTGTCATCGCTTTTCTGGCGGTTGCCGGGATCGTCGTATCCGGTCTCGCGCTGCACGTCCACAACACGACCGGAACCGAGCCGTGCGACATCAATGCCCACTGGGATTGCGGCACGGTGAACCGCAGTTCCTACGCAACGGTGAAGGGGATCCTGTGGCACGTCCGCGCTTCGCGGCATCCCGATTCCGTGGCGGGACCGGCTCCGCGGGATGGGTTCCCAGTGGCGACGGTTGGGATCATTGGATACTGCGCGATTCTGCTGCTGGCGATGCTGCGGCGCCGCCGGCTGACGCTGCTGTTCGCGCTGGGCGGTCTGGCCTGCGCGCTGTACCTGAGCAACATCGAGGCGCATGTGCTGGAGGTGTGGTGCCTCTACTGCGTGATTTCGCAGTGCCTCATCGCTCTGATCACGCTGCTCTCAATCGGCTGGCTTTTCGCCCGGCCGCGACACACCTGACGCGCGGACGTCCTATCATTGCCAGCAGCAGCGGCTCAGCCGCAGCAGCCCGCGATGGAGCGCATGCCCCGCAATCTCGTCCGATGGCTCTTTGCCTCCGAGGGCGGTCCGCGGAACCGGTTTGTGCCGCGCTGGTTCGTTCTGCGCGCGCTGGGAGCGATCTACTTCTCGGCGTTTCTGGCGCTGGTTTATCAGATCAGAGGGATGAACGGGCCGGACGGCATCCTGCCTGCAGGCAATCTGCTCGAGGCGGTGAGGCAAAACGCGAGCAGCCTGCGGTTCTGGTACGCGCCTTCCCTTTTCTGGATCTCGCCGGGCACGCACTGGATGATGGCGGTGACCTGGATCGGCCTGATCGCTTCGATCGCGGTCGTTGTGAATGCGTGGCCGCGGCTCAGCCTGTTCGTATGCCTTCTCTGCTTCATGTCGTTTGTGACGACTGCCGCGGATTTCTCCAGTTACCAGTCCGACGGCATGCTGCTCGAGGCGGGGTTCATCGCGCTATTCTTTGCGCCGCGCGGGATTTGGCCGCGGCTCGGCATTGAGAGCCCGCCGCCGCGGGCTGCGCTCGTTCTGCTGCAGTGGGAGTGGTTTCGGATCTATTTCGAGAGCGGGATCGTGAAGCTGCTTTCGGGCGATCCGGAGTGGCGTCACCTGACCGCGATGGACGAGTACTACCAGAACGGGCCGCTCCCCACATGGGTGGGGTGGTATATCGAGCACTTGCCGCACTGGTTCCACGTGGCGACGGCGGGCGGGACGCTGGTCATGGAACTGGCGATCGTCTGGATGTTGTTTCTGCCGCGGCGGCTGCGTCTCATCTGCTTCTTCATCGTGACGCCGTGGGAGACCGGCGTCATTCTTACGGCGAATTATGCGTTTCTGAACTACCTGGTGCTGGTGCTGGGCTTTCTGCTGCTCGACGATCGCAGCGTGCGATGGCTGGTGCCGGAGCGATTCCGCGCTTCTCTCGATGCGGCTCGGGAGCGGGAAAATCCGCTGAGGGACGGGGCTCCGATTTCGATTACCGCCGGCGCGCAGCCGGAGGAGCCCGATAGGGCGCTGGATTCGTCCGCGGCTCTGCAGCCGGAGCGCGCAGACGCGCGGGGCAGGAGCCGGTCCGAACGCGGTTGGCGCGCGCACGGTGCGGCTCTGCGTCTGGCGGTCGCCGCAGTGCTGCTGACGTGGATCGCTTATGACACGACGGCGGAGATGGTGCGGATGCCGTGGCCCGATGCGCCGCTGCCCGTGGCGCCGATCGTGGCGCTGGAGCCGCTGCGCATCGCGAATCAGTACGGCCTCTTTGCGGTGATGACGCGGGGCCGGTACGAAATCGAATTCCAGGGGTCGAACGACGGAGAGACGTGGACGCCGTACCGCTTCTGCCACAAGCCGCAGGCGCTGAACGAGGCTCCTGGTCTGTATGCGCCGTATCAGCCGCGGTTCGACTGGAATCTGTGGTTTGCCTCGCTGACCGACTGGCAGAATGCGCAGATTGTTCCGCTGACCGAGGAGCGCCTGCTCGAGGGCGACCGCGACGTGCTGTCGCTCTTCTGCGGGAATCCGTTCCCGGGTGCTCCGCCGCGCTATATCAAGGCGGTGCTCTGGCAGTACTGGTTCACGTCGATGGCGGAGAAGAGAGTGAATGGTGACTGGTGGCGCCGGAACCTGATGGGTCTGTATGCGCCGGAGCTGACAAAGGCGCCGGACGGAAAATTCGCCGTGGTGGAGTGGCCGGAGCCGCTTCCGACGCACGAGTAAGATGCGCCAGGTTTCCAGCCCGCTCTCCCTCTGTTCCCTGTGGCCTGTTCCCTGTACCCTGTTTTTATGTCCGATCGCATAAGCCAGACGCTGTCTTTTGAAGATCCCGAGATCTCCGCCGCCATTGAGGCAGAAGTCCGCCGCCAGCACGAGGGGCTGGAAATGATCGCGTCAGAGAACTTCGTCAGCCGCGCCGTGCTCGAAGCCGCGGGGTCCGTCTTCACGAACAAATATGCGGAAGGCTATCCGGGACGGCGCTATTACGGCGGATGCGAGTTTGCCGATGTGGTGGAGAACGTGGCGCGCGACCGCGCCAAGCAGCTTTTTGGGGCGCAGCATGCCAATGTGCAGCCGCATTCCGGATCGCAGGCGAACGCGTCGGCGTACATGGCAGTGCTGCAGCCCGGGGACACGATTCTGGGGCTGGACCTGGCGCACGGCGGCCACCTGACGCACGGCCATAAGCTCAATTTCTCCGGCAAGCTCTATCGCGTTGTCTCCTACGGGGTGCGCAAAGACACGGAGACCATCGACTACGACCTGCTGGAAGAGACGGCGATGCGCGAGAAACCAAGGGTCATCATTGGCGGCGGCAGCGCGTATCCGCGCTTTTTCGATTTTGCCCGCATGCGGGAGATTGCCGACAGAGCCGGCGCCCTGCTGCTGATCGACATGGCTCATTTTGCAGGGTTGGTGGCGGGGGGCGTGCATCCGTCGCCGGTGCCGCACGCGCAGATTGTGACGACGACCACGCACAAGACGCTGCGGGGGCCGCGCGCGGGGATGGTGCTGTGCCAGACGGAGCTCGCTGCGGCTGTGGACAAGGCGGTTTTTCCGGGGCAACAGGGCGGGCCTCTCATGCACATCATCGCGGCGAAAGCCGTGGCGTTCCGGGAAGCGCTGCAGCCGGATTTCCGCGCGTACGCGGCGCAGATTGTCGCCAATGCCAAAGTGCTGGCAGAGACGCTGGCGAATGCCGGGTACCGGATCATCTCCGGCGGCACGGACACGCACCTGATGCTGGTGGATGTGTTCGCCAAAGGCATGCTGGGCAGCGAGGCAGAGGCAGCGCTGGGCGAGGCAGGCATCACGGTGAACAAGAACGCGATTCCGTTCGATACGAATCCGCCGCTGAAGCCTTCGGGCATCCGGATCGGGACGCCGGCGCTGACGACGCGCGGCATGAAGGAAAAGGAAATGCAGCTGATCGGCGGCTGGATTGCATTCGCGCTCGACAATCGGAGCAATCCGCCGGCGCTGGCACGCGTTCGGGGGCAGGTGCTGGAACTGGCGGAGCAGTTTCCGCTGTATGGCTGGCTGCGCGAGCCGGCCGGCGTGGCGCAGTAAGGCCAGGTTGCAGGTGACAGGTTGCAGGTTACGGGTTGCAGCTTGCAGGTCACAGTTCACCAAACCTGAGCCGGCAGCCAACCTGGTCCGGGTCGGCGTGGATGGAGCCGTGTGAGCCGCGATTCGGAACGCATCATTGGCATCTACGACGAGAACGCAGCGGAATGGGACCGGCTGCGCGGTCCGGGCAGCCTGTTTGAGAAGCCGTGGCTGGATCGCTTTCTGGGGCTGCTCGGCCCGGGTGCAAGCATCGTCGATCTCGGCTGCGGCTGCGGACGGCCCATCGCTGCGTACTTCATCCGGAGCGGCTATGCGGTGACGGGGGTCGATTCGTCGCCCGCGCTCATTGATCTGTGCCGCAGCCGTTTTCCGCAGAGCGAGTGGGTTGCCGCCGACATGCGCACGCTGAACCTGGGGCGGCGGTTCGACGGCGTGATCGCGTGGGACAGTTTCTTCCACCTGCAACCGGACGACCAACGCGCCGAGTTTCGCGTGTTTGCGCGGCATGTGCAGCCGCGGGGAGCGCTGATGTTCACCTCCGGAGGGAAACATGGGGAGGTGCTGAGCGAATTTGCCGGTGAGCCGCTGTATCACGCGAGCCTGGAGCCGGGAGAGTATCGCAAGCTGCTGCACGAAAGCGCGTTTCAGGTGGTGGGGCATGTGGCCGAAGACCCGACGTGCGGCGGCCACAGTATCTGGCTGGCGCGGAACAACGGCGTTTTGCAGATGGAGGCATCTGGGATGGCCTGAGCAGAACCCTGGTCAACTTCCGTCCCGCGCTTTGGCGATATATGATGGGGAATCGGATGGACGGTTTCCGGCATCCGGCCCACCCACGGATTTCTCACCTTCATTTTCAACGGCTTTAGCGGGAATGAGGGAACGTGTGTGTGCCGCGTAAGTGCTCTGGCGAGGCTCGCCGGGGCGGTCAGCCGGCGTCCTGAAGCCAAACGAAGGCGGGCATTCCCGGTGGACCTTTCAGGAACCCAGGCAAAATCGACAGTGGTGGTCGGCGCCCAGTGGGGCGACGAAGGCAAAGGCAAGATCGTCGATGTGCTCTCCGAGCGGTTCTCCGTGGTCGCTCGCTATGCCGGGGGGCATAACGCCGGCCACACGGTCATCATCGACAGCAAGAAGTTCATTCTCCAGCTCGTGCCCTGCGGGGTGCTGCGGCCGGGCTGCCGGGGTGTCATCGGGAACGGGGTGGTACTCGACCCGATGGCGTTTCTGAAGGAAACCGGCCGCCTGCGCGAGCTGGGGATCGACGTGGACACGCGCCTGTTCGTCTCGAATCGCGCTCAGGTGATCCTGCCCTACCATCGGATGATCGAGCTGGCGGCGGAGAGCGCGCCGGGGCGGCAGAAGATCGGCACCACGAGCCGCGGCATCGGGCCTGCGTACGAGGACAAGATGGCGCGCAACGGCCTGCGGGTCGTGGATCTGCTGAATGCCGATCTGCTGAAGACGCACATCGAGGCCGCCTGTGCGGAGAAGAACGCGATCGCGCATGCTCTGTTCGGGACCGAGCCGCTGGACCCGACGCAAATGTACGAGGAATATGCCGCGGCTGCGGAGAAGATCCGGCCGTTCGTCACGGACACAGCTTTGCTGCTGAATCGCGCCCTTGCGGAGGGGCACAGCGTGATGTTTGAAGGCGCGCAGGGAACGCTGCTGGACATCGACCACGGCACGTATCCCTTCGTCACCTCGTCGTCGGCGGCAGCGGGCGGCGCTTCTATCGGCACAGGCGTCGGTCCGACGCGCATCGGCACGGTGATTGGGGTGACGAAGGCCTACGTCACGCGCGTGGGAGAAGGACCGTTTCCGACCGAGATACACGACGCCGCGGGCGAGGAACTGCGCAGGCGCGGCCAGGAGTATGGAGCGGTGACAGGACGGCCGCGGCGCTGCGGCTGGCTCGATCTGCCGCTGCTGCGCTACTCCAACCAGATCAACGGAACGGATTGGCTGGTGGTGACGAAGCTCGATGTGCTGGACGAACTCGAGACGATCCCGGTTTGCACCGGGTATGAGATCGACGGCAAAGCTTCCGAGACGATCCCGGCCGATATCCGCGGAGTCGAATCCATTCGGCCCGTGTACACTCGGCTCAGGGGATGGCAGCGTTCCACCGAGGGCGTTCAGAAGTTCGATGACCTTCCCGCGGCAGCGCAGGAGTATCTGCGTTTCATGGAGTGGGAATCGGGCGCCAGAATTGGCATTGTCTCCACCGGGCCCGACCGGGATCAGACCTTCGAAATGCCCGAATTCCGCGAAGCCATGCGGCAGGTATCGGGGCAATGAGCAGAAGAGGGCACTGAGCACGAGAAGACCGGCATCGATTTTCCTATGATTACTTTTACCGTTCGCATGAAGTTCCGTCCGGAGGACCGCCAGAGGATCGCCGAGCTGCTGGTTTCACTCGCTCAGGCCTCGCGCCAGGAGCCGGGTTGCGCGACTTACGTTCCGCATACGGTGGATGGCGAACCCGATACAGTGATCATTTACGAGCAATATCACGATCAGAAAGCGGCGGAAGCTCATCGGGCCTCAGCACACTTCAAGGAATTTGCGGTCGGGGGCCTGTATCAGATGATGCTCGACCGCCAGGTTGAAAACCTGTGCTCGCTGGTCTGAGCGGCAGACAATCCTCTGGCCGTTTTCAGCGTCTGATACAGCAAGGGCCTCCGCATTAAGACTTTCCTCCATCGCGGGAAGCCGATTCGCGGCGGTCCCGTCGAGAAACGATGGTCTCGCTGCGCAAGATCGCTGCCCGGCTGTTTTCTTTTGACGCGCCGTTCCGGCACGGGCTACTATCCGGTACGAAGATGCGCCGCTCCTCGGCACCTCGGCTGGCTGCCAGCACCGTATCGCCTGCGCTTGCAGTGTTTCTTTTGCTGGCGGTGTGCCATGCTGCGTGGGCCCTGCCGCACCGGGAAAAAGGGGAAATCCATAAGGAAATTGAGGCGCTGGAGAGCCAGTGGCAACAGGCGATCCTCACGAATAATTTTGCGATCATGAATCGCCTGCTCGCAGACGATTACATCGGGATCACCTCGAACGGCACCGTCGAAACGAAAAAGCAGGCGGTCGACCAGATCCGGGCGGGCACGCTGCGCATCACGCGGCTCGACCTGAGCGATCCTCACGTGCGCGTGTACGGTGACACCGCCGTGGTGACGTCGCAGGCCGAACTGGTGGGCACGAACGGGGCCACCGACATCAGCGGGCAATATCGATACACGCGCGTGTACAACCGCCGCCTCGGCCGATGGGAGATCGTCAGCTTCGAGGCGAGCCGCATGCACGATGTAGACGCTCGCGTGGGAAAAATCAAGCAGGGGCCGTAAGCGGAAGCTCGCGTCCGGCCGAACGCTTCATTCGTTTCGCAGCGTGTGCGCCGGGTCGGTTCGCGCCGCCCGGAGAGCAGGCCGGAGCGTGGCGACCGTGACGGCAAGCAGCAGCAACGCGATAGAGGCCGCGTACACGCGCGGATCGTTCGGGCCGACGCCGTAGAGTTGGCTGCGCAGCAATCGAGCGGCAGCGAAGGCGAGGCCGGTTCCCGCAACCAGTCCGGCCAGCGCGGGCAGAATGGCGCGGCGGACGAAGAGGCGCGCGATTTGGCTGCGCGTCGCTCCCAGCGCGATGCGAATGCCGATCTCCTGGCTGCGCTGCGCTGCAAAATACGCAGCTACGCCGTAGATTCCCACGCAGGCCAGCAGCAGAGCGATGCCGGCGAAGGAGGCAAGCACCGCCATGTTCAGGCGCGGCTCCGCGGTCGCATCGTCAACGAGCTGATCCATGGTGAGGATGTCGCCGATAGACTGGCGCGGATCGATCTGGTAGACCTGCTGCCGGATTGCGTCGAGGAGTTGCTCTGGCGGGACCTAGCCACGCACGAGGAAATAGCGGTGCGTGGAGCCGTTGGCATCGGCGGGCCAGTAGACTTCGGGTCCCGGTTGCGCGGCAATCGTTCCGGACGTGCCACGGATGTTGGCCAGAACGCCGACGATCTCGTGCGGCGCTCCGTTGATGAGCAGGTGATGCCCCAGCGGATTGCCGTTGGGCATGAACTCGCGAACGAGCGCCTCATTCACCAGAACCGGCGGCAGCTTCGCGGCGGCGTCCTGCGCGGTGAAGGCTCGTCCGGCAAGGAGCGGGGTGCGCATGGCGCCTAAGAAGTCTCCGCCGATGTTGCGATTTTCAGCGTTGATGGCCGGCTGACCTGCAATCTGCGGCAGCCAGTCGGCATCGAAGCTGTTGCGCAAATGCCAGTCGATCATCGGCGGCGCATCGATCTGTCCGGCCGCGGCAACCCCCGGCAACGCTGCGATCCGCTGCTGCACGTCACGGTAGAAATTGCGCGCCTCCTCTGGTTTTGTGCCCCACGGCAGGTTGAGGGAGAAGGTCAGCAGATGCTGTGGCTCGAACCCGAGCGGCTGGCGGGTCAGGTTCCAGAGCGACTCGGCGAGCAGCGCGGCGCCCACCAGCAGCACGAGGGCGAGCCCCACCTGGATGCTGACGAGAAGACGGCGCAGCGCATGTCCTCCGGATCCGCCGAGCCGGGTCTCGCCGTGACGCAACGCCGACTACAGTTGGACCTTGCGGCTTTCGAGCGCTGGCGCGAGGCCGAAGCCGATGCCGGTGGTGAGAGAAACCAGCAGCGCGATGCCGGCGACCACCGAGTCCATGTGAACGGCGCCGGGCCGGCCGAGGGTTCCCGGGAGCCGGTGCGCGATGCCGCGGGTGAGAGCGAAAGCCGATGCGATGCCCGCGCCGCCGCCCACGAACGCGAGCATCGCGCTCTCGGTCAGGTACTGCGCTGCCACACGGCCGGCCGAAGCGCCGAGTGCGCGGCGCAGAGCTACTTCGCGCCGGCGCACCGTCGCCCGCGACAGCAGCAGATTGGCCACGTTGATACAGGCGATCAGCAGCAACAGCGCCGAGGCCGTGAGCAGCGCCAGCATCGCCGGGCGCACGGTGCCGTAGCGCGCCTCGCGCAGCGTCTCTGCCGTGAAGCGCCATGCGCCGTCACTCTGCGGATACTGGAGCCGGAGTTGTCCGCCGATGCGGTCCAGGTCGCTGCGCGCCTGCGAGAGCGTCACGCCCGGTTTGAGACGCGCGAAGACGTTGATGAAGCGCAGGCCCTCGCCGCGGTAACCGCCCCAGTCACCGGGAACAAACTGCGCCGCGTGCCACAGGTCCACTCCGCCTGGGGCTGCAAAATCCTGCGGCATGACGCCGACCACGGTGACGGCGCGCTGGTCGAGGCGCACCTGTTTTCCAATCACATGCCGGTCGCCATTGAAGAGCTTCTGCCAGGCTGGGTAGCTCAGCACCGCGGTTTCCGGCGCATGCGGCAGATCATCGGCTGCGTTGAAGGTGCGGCCCAGCAAC
>DATDHZ010000064.1:0-26164 GCA_036521315.1 Acidobacteriaceae bacterium | reverse complement strand
ATGTCGATGAATTCGGGCAGGGCGCCGGCCTGCGAGATCGCTTCCGTGGTGGCGATGAAGGTGTGCGGCACCGTCAGAACCACGTCGCCGGGGCGGATGCCGCATGCCATCAGCGCGAAGCGCAACGCATCGGTCCCGCTGTTCACGGCGATGGCGTGCTTCGTATCGCAAAATTCCGCGAACGCCTGCTCAAACTCCTCAACCATAGGACCGCCAATGAACCCGGCAGTCTGCAGAGTGCGGCGGAACACGCCGGTCAGTTCTTCCTCAAGCTCCACATGGGGAGTGACGAGATCCAGAAAAGGAATGCTGGTATGAACAGACATTTTTCTAACCCTCCAGTGATTTTCGTGATGGAGCGCAACGCCCCGCTGCGGGGAAGACTCGCGACGGCTGGGGGGTGCCGATGCGACGGATTCGGGGCTCAGGCAGGGGTGGATGAGGATACGGCACGCGAGCGCAGCGTGTAGTTGATCTTCGTCTTGACGATGGAGTTTGCGGGGATATTGCGGGTAAGGATGGCTCCGGATCCGACGATGCTGCCGGAGCCGATGGTTAGTTTAGGTTCGATGAAGATGCCGGTACCGAATTTGACGCGCGATTCGATGTGCACCAGCGAACTCATCATGACGCCAGGGCCGAATGTACAAAAGTCGCCCACGGTGCAGTGGTGTTCGATGTCGACGTAGGGGCTGAGAAAGTTGCCATCGCCGATCACGGCGCAGGAGCCGATCTGACAGTAGGCGAGGATCACGTTTCCCGTGCCAAGAACGGCGTTCCGCTGCACGCGCGCACTGGGATCGATGACGTTGGCCATGGGGATAATCAGGTCTTTCAGCATTTCAGTCATGCGCATGCGAAAGTCGATGCTGGTGCTTACGGACACCACTGCGGCATCGAAGACGCGATCGCGAAAGAGACGCTCCATCGCATCGCGTCCGCCGAGGATCGGAACATTCAGAATGGTTTTGCCGCAGAGGCTGGGGTTGTCGTCGACAATCGCTGTCGCCTGCTGATGCTCTGTGCGGGACAGGGAGTCGAGCAGCTGAACGGCTCCGAGGCCGCCCCCCACGATGAGCAGGCGCTGCCGCCGATTCTGCGGATACGCATCATCGACGAGATCTTTGACCGTGAGGTCAGGCCTGGCCGTGCCGCGGCGAGCCAGCAATGCTTCGACATCCGCCTCGGTGACAGGACCGGAACCCGTGACCTGCGCCTGCAGCACAGCAAGGTCGATGCCCGCTTTGGCCGCGGCAATCTCCGCCTTGCGAGTGATCTTGCGCTGAGGCGCGGCTTCCTGGCGGGACTCCTCCCGAGCCTGCGGAAACTGAGGGATCTCTTCGACGGTTTCGCAGAGCGCGGCGAGAACATCGCCGACGGCAACCTGCGATCCAGGTTTGGCAAAAATGCGAAGGTAGCCGGCCTCCTCTGCCTCCAGGTCGATGGTGGCCTTGCTCGTCTCGAGAACGGCGATAATTTCGCCCTTGCTCACCAGCGTTCCATCCGGTTTCAGCCAGGCGCTGAATGTGGCGCCGTCATCGTTGACGTTCACCATGGGCGCCGTGATAAATCGCGTCATTGCAGGACCTCGACGACCGCGCTCTCCATCGCGGCTTCGTCGGGGAGAACGGCTCGCTCCAGCGCGCGCGCTGACGGGATGGCCAGATCCGCCGCACCGACGCGCGTGACAGGAGCCCGGAGTTCCTTGAACAGGGTCTTGTGCAGGCGAGCGGCGATTTCCGCTCCCCATCCCCACGAGAGCCCGCCTTCTTCCGCGACGACGACGCGGCCGGACTCGCTTGCCGCGCGGCACAGCACCTCGAAAGGCAGAGGCTTGATGAGCGTGGGAATGCACGCCAGGATCCGGATCTCTTCCTCCGCCATGCGCTGCAGGAACGGGGCGAGCAGGCGCGACATGCCGCCGTAGGCCAGCAGCGTGACGTCGGGAGTTCCCGCATCGTAGTTGCGAAGCAGCGCTGCGGGATAGCCGCGATCATCGAGGACGGTCTCGCAGCTGATTCCGGCGGACTCCGGGAAAAGCTGCAGCGTATAGAGCAGCTTGTGTTCCAGAAAGAGGACAAGGCGCTCGTCGCGCACAGCCTGTTCCAGGACTTCCCCGGCCTGGCAAAAAACAGAAGGAGCGACGATGCGAATCTCCGGAATACCCATGAAGTGTTTTTCGATCGACTGGCTGTGCGTGGGACCGTAGCCGCGTCCGCCGCCGACTGGGGTGCGAATCGTAACCGGGACGGTGACACTGTCGTTGTACATCGTGCGGAATTTCGAGCCGTGGTTCAGGATCTGATCCATGCACAGGGAGAGAAAATCGCCGAACATGATTTCCAGCACGGGACGGAGTCCGCGCAGCGCCATTCCGTTGGCCAGGCCGGCCAGAGCGGCCTCGCTGATTGGCGTGGTGAGCACGCGATTCGGAAATTTCGCCTGCAGCCCGCGCGTCACCTTGAAGGCTCCGCCGTAAGGATCGAGCAGGTCCTCGCCGAAAAGAACCACTTCCGGCATCTCTTCCAGAAGGCTCAGTAGCGCCGCGTTGAGGCTTTCGAGGATGGTCATCGCGCGTCGGCCCGTTCGAGGTAGTCTTCCGGCGCCAGGCCCCCGGCGTCCATGGCAGCGGCGATCGAGGTTTCCAGCTGCTGCGTGATTTCGGTCTCGAGCGCCTCGAGCCGCGAAGGATTGGAAGCATGCAGCACCTCGCGATGCTGGCGAAGCGGATCGCGGCGTTTCAACTCGGCAATCTCGAGCGGGTCGCGGGTGTCGTCGCCTTTGCTGTGCGGAGCGAGACGCGTAGTTTCAAGGACGAGGAAGTGTGGGCGCGACGACCGGCGCACCAGATCGACGATCGAGCTGCACGACTCATGAACGGCCAGAACATCGTCGGCGCGCATGCGGGTGATTTCAATATCGAATGTGCGCGCGCGCGTGACGAGATCGCCGGAGTGCTCGAATTGTTTCGGCGTGCTCTGGGCGATGCCGTTATCTTCGAGAACGAACAATACCGGAAGCTGCCAGAGCGAGGCGATGTTGAGGCTTTCGTAGATGATTCCCTCGCCCATGGCGCCGTCGCCGAAGAAGACCGCGACGACACCGTTGCTTCCTTTCATCTTTTCCGAGAAGGCGCAGCCCACGGCGCACGCCACCGTGCCGCCGAGAATTCCGTTGCTGTAGAAGTTCCCGCGGTGCAGGTGCTGGCTGCCGCCGATGCCGGCGCAGACACCGCTGCTTTTGCCGAGGAGCTCGGCCACCAGGCCGTTTAAATCTCCGGTGAACGCGAGGTAGTGACCGTGCCCGCGATGGCTCGCCCAGACGACGTCGCGCTGCGAATCGAGCGCGCTTGTCACGGCCACGGCGCAGACTTCCTGTCCGATGCAGGTATGCACGGTGCCAAACAGAAGGCCGCGGTCGTAGAGCTTCAGGAATGACTCTTCGACGCACCGAATCTGATACATCTGGCGGTACAGCGGCCAGAGTTCCTCCTCAGCCGCTGCAACGAGGCAGCGATCTGCGGAGGATTCAACTTTGTCGGCGAGGTGCGGGGCGATCATAGATAGACCAGCGATCCTCTTTGACTAAGCGATGTGGTGGCGGCTTCCAGCATTTTGACCACGCGCAGGCCGGCACAGCCGTCGTTATGGGGGTCCTGCCCGCTGGAAATGCAGTCAACGAAGTAGGCGAGCTCCTGGCGGAGGGCCTCTGTCTGTTCGAGCTGCGGGGCCCACATGTCGCCGGAGCGGTAGTTGACGAGCAGGTCGTACACTCCCTCGCGGCTGGTGATGTTCACGCCTTTGTCGTAGACCTTCAGCTTCTCGTCAGCCTCCAGGTCGTTCCACACCAGCATGCGTTTTTCCCCGCCAATGAGCGTGGTGCGGACCTTGACCGGCGAAAGCCAGTTGACATTGATATGAGCGATGACATTTTCAGGGAAATAGAGCGTCATAAAAGCAACGTCTTCGTGGCAATTGAGGTGCTTCTGCCCGGTTGCAACAACGCCTTCAGGACGGGCCTGGAGCAGGTGATCCATGATGGACAGGTCGTGCGGGGCAAGATCCCACAGAACGTTGATGTCGTGCTGAAAGAGGCCGAGATTCACGCGAGTCGAGTCGTAGTAATAGAGCTTGCCCAGCGTTCCTTCATCGAGTAGCTGGCAGATCTTCTTCACCGCGCTGGTAAAGAGGAACGTGTGGTCGACCATGATGCGGAGGTTCTTCCGCCGCGCGATCTCAATCAGTTCCTCGCCTTGCGCCGTGGTGCTGGTAAACGGTTTTTCCACGAAGACATGCTTGCCGTTTTCCAGCGCCGCCTTGGCCAGCTCGTAGTGCGTCCACACCGGCGTGATCACGGCTACGGCATCGATGTTGGGCGACGTCAGCAGTTCGGTCGCGTCCCCCGTCACCGTCACTCCGGGGTAAGCCTTCTGCGCCCGATGCCGCGCAGCCTGACTCATCTCGGCGATGCAAACGACCTGGGAGCCGTCAAGGTTCGCCAGATTTCTGACCACGTTCGGTCCCCAATATCCATAACCAATGACACCAAAGTTCACGACGGCCTCTGCGTTCTTTTAAGCGTGCTTGCGCCTGGATTATGCATTGGGGAAGGAGAATGCGGGGTGTCAGTAAGCGCCCTTGATGAGCGCTGCGGGGGTGCGGAGAACGATCAGCAGATCGAGCCACGGAGACCACGTCGTGGCGTACTGCAGGTCCATGCGGACCATGTCGTCAAACGTGACGCGGCTGCGCCCGTTGATCTGCCAAAGACCGGTGATGCCCGGCTTGACTTCCAGCAGGCGACGGCGGTGCCAGGTCTGATACGCGGCAAGTTCATAGGGAATCGGAGGACGCGGCCCAACGATCGACATATCGCCCCACAGGACGTTCAGAAACTGCGGCAGCTCATCGAGGCTGGACTTGCGCAGGAGATTGCCGACAGGAGTGATTCTTCGGTCGCCGGCGAGCTTAAAGACACCTTCGGTCTTGCCGTCGAGCGAGATGCGCTCGCCCTGGCCGGCGATCATCTTCTTGACGTATTCGCGATGCACGCTGTGGTCGTTGTTGACCTGCATGGAGCGGAATTTGAGGAACGTGAAGCGCCGCCCGTGCTGCCCGACCCGGTCCTGTCGGAAAAACACAGGTCCCGGCGAGCTTGTCTTGATGGCGAGGGCGATGATCGCAAACAGCGGCGCGCACAGCATCAGCGCGATGAGGCTGCCAACAATATCCATCATGCGCTTGATGCCAAACATTGCCCGTTTGCCATTCGTTTCGGCAAAAAGATCCGGGTACAGTGTGGGATTGCTGGTTTCCCCGGTATCGTCGCCGTCCCAGTTATCCGGGAAGAAGTGGAACGAGAAGCTGATCTGGCTGAGCTGCTCGAAGCTCAGCTCGTTCTGGAGGGCTGCACCGACGCGTGCGAGGATCGTGTTGAGCACCGAGCTGCGATCGCTGGTCGCCAGACCCGTGAACATCGTCCCGACGATCGTCCGGTCCTTATACCAGCCGATCACGTCGGTTTCGCGGCTGGACGCCTGGAGCGCCAGCATAATTTGGTCGAGAGTTTTTCTGGTGCGGGCCGATTCCGGATTCGTGCCGGCTTCCAGGAGCATCAGCAGAAAGGGCTCTCTGGAGCGTTCGGTACGCTTGCGTTCAATGGCAATCATCCGTCGAAACGCCGCCTCGGTGAAGGGCGTGCGGTCGCCCTCAGTCGATGGAACTTCGACGGGCGACCGGAGCGGTGCTTTTTCGGTTGCGATTTGCACGGTCACAAAAGCGTCTCCTTTTGCCTGGGTAATGTTGCTGACCTGGAACTTTGGCCGCGTCCCTCGCCTTCAACCCCGGCGGCCAGAAAGGCGGGTGCAACTCGTCTGGCGGATACCGCGGCGGCGGTGGGCGCAGAGCCGCAGGAGCCTGAGAGCGGCAGTTTTGGCCCGTCGCTGTCTCAACGGGGGCGCGGTTGAGGAAATGGGGAAAGGAGGGGAAGAGAGAGCGTGGCAGAACAATGCTGGCAGCCGGGCAGGCCGGGGGATGGACTACTGGCTGTCAGAAGAAACCGGCGGCTCCGCCTCGGCGGGGGAGTGCCGGTAGTAGTAGTACTTCTCGTTGAGAGTGGTCGATGAATTCATCACCGCGCCAATCAATTTAGCGGGATCGAGAGCGTCGATTCCCCTGATCAGCTGGCGCTTGTCGGTAGTACCCCGGCGCGTCACCAGCAGGATTCCATCGGATAGCCGCGCCCAAACGCTGGTGTCGGCCAGGGGAAGAACCGGAGGGGAATCGATAATGACCCAGTCGAAAAAGGGAACGATCTGCTCCATCAGGCCCGGCAACTGCGGCGACTGAAGAAACTCCAGCGAACCACTGCGCGACGTACCCGCCGGCATCAGCCAAAAGCCAGGTTTGTCCAGGAAGAAGATCGAATCGTTGAGGCTGCGATTGCCTTGCATACAATTGCTGAGGCCGGAAGGCGGTTCAATTCCCAGAATCTTTGACAGAGAAGGCTTACGCACGTCCCCTTCGAGAAGAAGAACCTTCTGCCCGGCGCTCATAGCGACAGCGCATGCCAGGTTGGCCGCAACCATGCTCTTGCCTTCCTGCGGGATCGTGCTGGTAACCAGCACGGTCTTCAGAGGCCGTTCCCGCCGCATGTGCCGCAACCGGACGCTCAGCAGACGAAAGGCTTCCAGCGCCGGAGAATCACCGTCCGTCATGCAGATGAGCCGGGTATGCGCAGGAAGAGAAACATGAATGGTTCGAATCTGGCTAAAAACCAGGCGCGAATCCGCGGCTGCGAGCTTACTGGCCGCGGCCGAACCGCCGGTCGCGGCGGAATCCGCACCGAGCCCCGATCCGAACATCCCATCAGAGAGCTCCGAGACGGCAACTGCGGGCTCGGCTACCGCTGCCTCATGGATCCACTGCGAGGCCGCTTCCTGTTCCACGCGTTCCAGCAACTCGGTGGCTGCCAGAGACGGACTGCCCTCCGATTTGGCCCGATTGCCCTCGGACCTCTGCAGGGCGTCAAATATATGGCTCATCTTCGCTCGATTCAACCGTGACCTCAACCAGAGGGTCGGATTCACCATCGACCGGTCTGCGCACGGCCGCAAACAGATCGAACAAAACATTCGTGGACTGCTCCGGGTCCACTTCGCCAGGAGCAGCGCCCGGCCGTCCAGCGCGCGCGAACGGCATATCGAGACGGAACTCGTGGGCCACGTCTTCGATCAGATCCGGAGTTACGGCGGGCTGCTGCCGCGCATAGGCGGCGATCAGCGAGTTTTCGCAGATGGTGTTAATCAAACGGGGTAAACCCTGAGAATGGCGGAACACCGCTGTTATGGATTCGTTGGGAAACAGGACTGATCGGCTTCCGTCCGCACCGGCAATACGGAGCCGCTGCAGGATGTATTCCTTCGTTTCCTGAAGGTCGAGCGGACTCAGCTGCGCGCGCAGCGCAATGCGCTGCTTCAGCTGCCGCAGCCCGAGAGAATCCAGCTTCTCATCGAGTTCGGGCTGCCCGACGAGGACGATCTGCAGCAGCTTTTCGTCGGTCGTTTCCAGGTTCGAGAGCAGTCGAATCTCTTCGAGAATGTCCTCCGAGAGATGGTGCGCCTCGTCGACGATCAGCACCGTGGTGAGCCGCCGCGCGCCACGCGAAACCAGAAACTGACCGAGATCGAGCAGCAATTCGCTCTTGTTCTTGCCCGAGGCCGGAAGGCCAAAGTCGGAGAGGATGTACTGCAAAAATTCTGTCGGCGACAAGCGGCCGTTGAACACGTACGCGTAGGCCACATCCTTGCTCTCGCGCAGCAGGCGAAGCAGGCACCGCAGCAGCAGTGTCTTTCCGGTTCCGACTTCGCCGGTCACCACCACAAACCCTTTGTGCCACCTGACTCCGTAGTAGAGGGCCGCCAGCGCTTCATTATGGCGTTTGGTCGATACAAAACAAGTGGGATCAGGAGTCAGATCGAACGGATTGCGGTTCAGGCCAAAGAAGGACTTATACATGCGATGCGGCTCCCTTATGCGTGCAGGTAGCTCAATGCGGAACCGGTCAGAATAATGACGAACACGATGACAGCCACGGCCCAGCCGACGACAGTTCTCCACTTGCTCCGGCGAAGGTCCAGCGGGTTCACGACTTCGGGAATCTCCGAGATGACGGCGACGGGCAACAGCTTCTTGATATCGCTTTCCCCGTGCATGCGGCCGTCGAAGAATTCGAACGCGCCGGCAACCACAACCCCCAGCACGATGCCGATTCCGAGGCCGGCGCCGCAGAACTTGAGACGATTGGGAAAGTCAGGCTTCGTCGGAAGGCTGGGCGGATCGAGTTGCGTGAACCGCTCGCCCTGCTGCATCTGCTCCATGCTGGTCGCCATGGCCGATTCGTTTTCCTTGCGCAGCAGATCGTCGTAGTTTGCCTTGGACTGATCGTAGCCGCGCGTGAGATCGGCGAGCTGCTGTTCGTTGGCGGGTTCAGCGTTGAGCCGCTCCTGGTAGGAACTGATGCGGGCCTTGAGATTCCCGATGGTCTGCTCGCGGTTGCTGATATCGACCTGATTGGCCTGGAGCTGGCTTTGCAACTGGAGCAGCGGAGCGCTCTGGGAAGGATCCTCGAGGTCGGTCGCGCTGCTTTCGGCGCCGGTCGTCTTCCCGATTGCGCCTCCGGCCTTCAGGCCGGCGATGGTTTGGTCCCTCAGCTTTTCCGTTTTGGAGATCTGGGCTTTGAGACTTTGAACTGCCGGATACTGATCGGTGTATTTGGTGCTCAGGTCGGCAAGCTCGGAGCGCATCCTGGCGAGCTGTTCGTCGATGCCGGCGAGGCCCGTCATGGGCTGCCCCTGCGCATTGTGAGGGGTTGCATGAAGCGACCGGTACTGCTCGATGAGCGACTGAAAGTAAACCCTCTGTTCCTTGGCAGCGTTCAGCGCGCTTTCCTCATTTTGTAACTGCGACTGCAGTCCGCTCAGAATCTGCAGGTTGCTGGCCTGCTGGTCGGGCAATGCGCCTTCGTGTGCGGCTTCGAAATCCCGTACTTTAGCATCCTGCTCGGCGAGGGCCGTCCGGGCGTCCGCAAGCCGCCTCTGCATAAAAGTCGTCGTGTCCTGCGACTCCTGTTCGCGTTCCCTCAGGTTTTCGTCGATGAACAGGTTGGTGACCTCGCCTGCGACTACTTGCGCGACGCGAGCCGTTGGCGCGGAGTACGAGACGGAAAATCCGGTAATGATGTCCGATCCCGGATCGTGCACCGTTTCAATATCGATATCCTTGCTCATCCGCCTTACCTTTTCGTCGGATGTGAGGTGGAGCTCCGGATCATCGTAAAGATGGAGCTTCTCGATAATCATCAGAAGCCGCGTGGGGCTGAGGATCTGCTGCTGAATGCTCTGCAGGCGGCTCTGGAGGTCGTCATTGATGTTAGGAACGACGTAATCCTTGGGCATCGTGGGCTGCTCGACCAGGATGGTGGTGGTCGATTTGTAGCGAGCGGGCAGAACCCAGCTCGCTCCCCACACCAGCATCCAGCCAAACAAAAGCGGGATCAGGAAGAACATGTGGCGGCGGCGCACCATGTCCACATAGCGGCCCAGGTCGAGTTGTTGCGCTGGTTGTTCTTCGACAATCTCGGGCATCGTTATTGACCCACAGGCCGGCTAAACCGGTAAGAGAGGGAAATCAGTATCTGATCGGTGTCAGGATCCGCGCTAATGGCAGTAACTCCAGGATAGCTCTGGTGAATCCGCGAATACAGAAACGAGAGTCCAGCCTGGTTGTTGAGGCTATGTTCCAGTGAAGCAGTGCCTCTAATCGTGTGCCCCCCGGCTGCCGTTCCAGGGAGTGTGTCCGCGTTCTTATTCATTCCGTAGTTACCGCTGGCTCCGCCGGTCCACGTACGAGCCATTTGCCAGCGGAAGTCCGCGTTGGCGGAAGAGGACTGGAATGCTCCCGCGAGTCCGGCGCCCGCCGTGATGGTTCTGTTATAGCTGGCCGCGAAGCTGGTGTGCAGTCCCTGCCACGCGACGCTTCCGTTCCCGGCCGGCTGCCAGGCATGCATCAGCGAAGTGCCGAAGCTGGAGATGGAATAGTATTGCGAACCGCCCGAGATCGAAAAGGTGAAGGTCGGGGTCAGGTAGACCGTCAGAAAAGGCATAATGTAATCGGTCTGGACCACGGCGGGAATCCCAAGCTGGGTTTCGGTTGTGCGGGAGTATTCGTAATTCGCTCCCAGATATTTCCCGCCGTCCAGCCGATGGTTGTAAAAAGCGCCTCCGCCCTCGGTGCTGGCGTCGGAGAGACCGGAGCCCGCAGCCAGCCTGGGGAAATGCAACTCTGTCGCATTACCCGTCGCCCCGATCATTCCGCCTCTGCTGAATTGCCACGACGCCTCGCCCGACGACGTGTTCGTCAACTGCTCCAGATACGGCGCAACAATCCCCGGCGTGATGGTCTGAGTCGTGCCCGACACCGCGGTCGCGCTGGTCTGGGCAAAGGCGTTCGACGCCCTCGTCAAGCTGTCGGCGGCCCGGAACGACACGTGAGGGCTCAGACGATATTGAAAATCCAGCGCAGCCGACTGATTCGAAGAATTGAGGGAACCGGTGGGCTGATAGAACGTGAACGAGGGACTATAGCTGACAGCCTCATGGAACCGCGTAGTCGTTTGGTCGTAGGAAATCGATGGCGCCACGATAAAGGTGGTGTCGTTCACCAGAGATGAGCCGGAACCTGCGTACACGTTGTGAATGTAACCGCCGCTGAATCCCACGCCGCCGGACAGGTAATTGGAGCGCGTCTCCGAACCAACTTCCCCTGGATAAGCGATCCCGCTGACTACCGGAGATACGGTCATTTCATCTGAGGATTGCGGCCAGGCCCGTGCGCTCACCAGCAGCGCGAGGACGAGGCAGACTCGTGCCAGCATAGGACGGCCTTTCAGGGCACGACGATCGTGTCGTGCGGCTCGAGCCGGATGTTCGTTTCGGGGTGCTTGCCCCGGATTACATCTTTGTAGTTGAACGGAATGCGCGTCTGCTGCCCTGCTGCATTCTGCCGCAGAACGTAGATGTCTTTCTGTTTGGCGAAATCCTGAAACCCGCCTGCCTGAGCAATCGCATCGAGGATCGTGGTCGGAGACGACAGCGAATACGAGCCCGGTTTGGCAATCCGCCCGAGAATGTTGTATTTCACGCTGTTGATCTTCAGCACCATGATGGTGACATCGGGCTGGGTGATGAAGGCGCGCAGCTTCGACGTGATGTCCTGTTCCAGCTGAAGAGGCGTTTCTCCGGCCGCCTGGAGTTCTCCGATCAGGGGCAGCGAGATTTTCCCGTCCGTGCGTACCGGGACATCCGTGGTCAGGTCCTTCTCTCCCCAAACATTGACGCCCAGCACGTCGTCGCTGCCGATCACATAGGCGTTGTCATGCCCCTTCCTCGCCGGAGCATCCGCGGAGGAAGACGTGGCGTCTGCGGCCACGGTCGATGGATTGACCGGGCTGGCAGGGGATTGCCCCAGCAGCGATCCCAGGAGGAAAATCAGCAGGAATCCGAGGCTCAGCAGTTCGTGCACTCTTCGTTTCATTGCAACGGCTCCGCTCGATTCGGAGATACACCAGGTTCAGCGGTTATTCCGGCGGCAGGCCGTCGCCGAGGCGTCCGCTCGGTCATCATGGGGCTCTTATGCAATCCTCACCGTCGCGGCCGGTCCACCCAACAGCGCGGTTCCGGCGATCGCACGGCTTTGCATTGCGGAAACCATCGGGCGCGGCGTCACCGGTTCCACATCCGAGGCATCGATCTCCACGCCCACTGACTGGGCCAGCATCTCGACAGACAAAACCAGACGGAACATGTTTTTCTTGCGCGTTAGAATCCCTTCCACGCCCTGCAGAGTGCCGCGGGTGACCCGCACCCGCTCGCCGCATTTGAGGAACGGATGCGGCTCCACGCGGAGGCGCCCCTCCACAGTTTTCCGAACCCCATCGATCTCCTGTTGCGGGATCGTCGCGAAACGATCGCCGTGGGAAAGGATCGAGAAGACTCCAGGCGTCGAAACCACGTCGATGCGCCGCTCGTAGCCCCCGCGAACGAAGACATATCCGGGAAACAGAGGGAGCGAGAGAACTTTCCGCCGGTCCTTCCAGCGCCGCAACGACTCATAGAGCGGCAGGAAGACCTCAAAGCCCTTCGCCGAGAGCATGTCGGCCACAGTTTTCTCGTGCTGATGGCGCGTATAAAGTGCCCACCAGGGCTGAACCGTGCTGCTCGCCGTTTCATTTTCCATTCGTGCCGTCATGGGAGAACCCTAATCTCTGTCCTGAGCGTGTCTTGCGCGTTTTCTGGCATAGCTTCGCCCTGTGAGCTACAGTGCCCATTTCTTTCCGCTGGTTATGCCGCCAAAGCGATCAGCGCATTGCTGAGATTCACTCTGGCTTTACTGCACCTCGAACAGCCAAATCCGGAGCGGCGCCGCCGCTATTCGAACAGCTGGCCGCCTCCGAAGAAGGGATTTCGGGTTACGTCATCCCCGCCTCCGGTTTGGCGCAGGAATCGCGAGTGGGTAATTCGAGCTGCGATATTGACGGCGCCGGCCGAGGTCGCACTGGTTGCCGATCGCACAACGGAGCCCCGGCAGAGCACTTCCGCGGCGCGTTCGCCGTCCAGCTCAACCGGCAGAAAGAACCTCATCTCAATGACTGTGTTGGCGGGCAGGAATTGGCCTGTCCGAATAAGTACTCCAGAGCAACTGATGTTTTCCATGACACCTTCGTGCCATTCTCTTTGCCCGCGAACTCGATACCGGATCACCGTCCCGATCTCATATCGCCTGGCCCTCGAGACACCCACAAGAGCGTCGCTGGCGGCGCCGTTCAGGTTCATTTGTTCTCCTTGGCCGCAGTCCGGCGGGGATGCAAGTCTCTGGGGGCGGGGAATCTCAGGCTACCGGCGAGTCAGGGGCGAAACAATAGCCCGACAGTAGTATCGGCATGCAACCATGCAGTTCTACGGAGCTAGAACTACGGTGTGTTACCAAAAAGAACGAAAGTAGCCTCGCCGGTTACAGATGCGGAAACGAAAGTCGACTGAGGCAGCGGGAGGACACGATTTAAGCGCCGGCGTCCGTCAGCCGATGACTTACGGCGAACAGCGCCAGCTCCAGGCGATTGGAGACGCCCAGCTTGTCGAAGATATTGCTGATATGGTGCTTAACCGTCTGCTCGCTGATAGAGCAACGTTGCGCGATGTCGGGGTTTGAATACCCCGCAACCACCAGCGCCACGATTTCCGTCTCTCGCGGCGTCAGACCAAAACTTCGCGTGCGCGGCGTTCCTTCTGACGGAGCCACGCTGCGCAGGGCCTTCACGAGGTCGGAGACGCTCTCTCGCCCAATCCAGTATTGGCCGGCCATGACACAGCGAATGCTGTCGAAGAGCCTCTGCGTCGTGGACTCTTTCAGGATGACGCCATAGGCGCCCCGCTTGAGCACCTGAACGATCTGGGACTTGTCGATGGACGCGGTCAGCACCAAAGTCCGAACCGACAGATCGGAGGCCGCCAACTCGCTCAAAACCTCCATACCATCCTGTTTGGGCATGGCCAGATCAAGCAGAATAATATCGGCGTGCGTGCGGCGGGCCAGGGCGACCAGCATTTCGCCGTCCGCAGCTTCACCCACCACCTCGAAACCTTCCTCGGCCTCCAGCAGGCGCCTCAGGCCTTCGCGAAACAGCGCGTGATCGTCGGCGATGAGAATCCGAATGGGAGACACCATCGTCTTGGCTACTGAAGCCATCGCACCTCTCCGCGGGAGCGCATGGAAAGCGAATGCCCGGTCACTTCCGACTGCCGCGACGATCGCAGCTCCCTGTGGTAACGCACGAGGTAATAGTCTCCCAATGACTGACGTCAGTATATAGCCGGTGTTTTTCCCGGGCATGAGACTTTAGTTGCAGGTCCGGATGCGGGCCAAAGCTCGATCTGCACAAAAAAATCCACATCAGCCGACCGAGTGAAGGGCAAACGCTCTCCGGTTACCGCGTTGATGCCGAATCGCGAAATTTTCACCGCGTTTTTGCGGTTCGGTGGTAGCATCGACCCAACCCTTCCCCCGAACCAAAACCACGGGCTTTGCCAGGGCTGGTGATGTGTGCGTCGCAGGGCACCGGGTTTTTCGCAGATTTGCGTAGCGCTTCCTGTTGTGATCTCGGAACAGCAGGATTTCCGGTGCACGCGATCTATGGATGCCGCCGATATTGCGGTATTTGCCGAAGGTTCCGATGTGGGGGCGGGTGATGGGCCAGAGTCAGTGGCGCGCGCGGTCCGAACTTGGGATGTTGGTGCCGTTTGGTAAGGCCCTCTATCGCGAACAGGCGATTGCGCTGTTTCGCCTCGTCGCGGCGCTCACCTTCTTTATTGAATTTCCCCTTCTTCGTGGTCTTGCCGGCAATCATGAGGCCACTGCCCGGCTGACTCTGCTTTGCTATGTGGTTTTCAGCCTCGTGGTCGCAGCCCGGGTTTTCATTGCACGCCCTGTCTCCAGTCCCTTCCTGTTCTTTGTCCACGCCTCCGATATTTTGTGGCCCTCCCTGATTTGCCTGTTCACAGGCTGCTCGCGGAGCCCGTTCACTCTGCTGTTCATATTTGCTCTCCTGGTCGTGCCATACCGCCGCAAGTCGGTGGAAACATTCCTTGTGGCCCTGACAAGCGTCTGCATTGTGGCGCTGGAGTCCGTGGTGGCCACGCTGCCACGATTCAGCCGCTTCCATCTGCTTCACGGCTCAATACAGCTCGGCCCGTTTGCCGTCAGAGCGGCGATCCTGCTGATTTTAGGCGGCTTCCTTGCGACCGTTGCGCACTGGTCGGAGCGGGAGCAGCAGGCCTACGCGGTTCGATCCATCCTGCGTCGTCTGCATGCCAATGCCGGCATCAAGGCCAATCTGCGCGAAATCCTTCCCGCGATGGGCGAGATTTTCGAAGCCAGGCGGGTGGTGCTGGTGATGCGCAATTCGTCCACCTGGCGGACTTTCGAGCTCGGAGCATCCGGCGATGGCGGGCGTCAGCCCGTCTATCGCGACGTGCCTTCTGCGGAGGAAGACCAGTACTT
This sequence comes from Acidobacteriaceae bacterium, assembly GCA_036521315.1. Taxonomy (GTDB): domain Bacteria; phylum Acidobacteriota; class Terriglobia; order Terriglobales; family Acidobacteriaceae; genus Palsa-343. Next base: position 11,051 of record DATDHZ010000064.1, on the reverse strand, counting down.
CTGGCCAATGCCGGAGGGGAGCTGGTCCATCGCGATCTCGAATCACCGCGCCAGACCGGAGGTCCTCGTTCTCGATCGCGAAGGGGATCGAACCCCGGTCAGGCGAGACCGCTTTGCGGAAAATCTCCATTGGCGTCATCCCTTTACTACGCTTCTGGCCACCACCCTCCAGCTTGGTACCGAATGGACCGGCCGGGTTTTCCTGATTGACCCTCCCTGCACCGCCGGCCGGGAATCCTGCCTGCGGCTGCTCCAGCAACTGGCCAACGAGGTCGGTCCCGCCGTGTACGATTTCTATCTCTGGCACCACACCAGCGCCCGCGTGCGCGCGGTGGAACGCCAACGCCTGGCCCGCGATCTTCATGATGGCGTTGTCCAGTCGCTGATTGCCACGGAGATGCAGATCGATCTGCTGCGGCGGCGTGGCGAACAGCGCGATGAGGATGAGAACGTCACCCAGACGCTCCACTGCGCCCAGGAGATCCTGCGCACTGAGGTGCGCAGGCTGCGCGAGCAGATCGAACAGCTGCGCTCCTCTCCGCCGATCCGTCAGCCGCGGCCAGCTTTTGCCGAGCTACTGACGAAATTCCAGAGAGAAACGGGTATCGCCGCGAGATTCGCCTGCGACGTGCACGAAGACTCCATCCCGGAACGCGTGGCCGGCGACGTGAAGCGCATCGTTGAAGAAGCTCTCAGCAACGTCCGGAAGCACAGCGGCGCCAGCAAGGTCGATGTTCATCTTGCATCGCGGGGAGAAACCTGGGAAGTGGTGATCCAGGATGACGGCCGCGGCTTCGATTTCACGGGCAGATTCTCGTTGGCCCAACTGGACGCAGCCCGTAAGGGACCGCGCGTGATTCGCGAGCGCGTCCGCTCGGCCAATGGCGAACTGATTCTGGAGTCCTGGCCAAATCGCGGATCCCGCCTCAGGATCCGGCTCGCTTCCTCCTAGCCGATTCATTCCTGCTGTCTCGAAATTCACCTGCAGAGGATCATCGTTCCCGGGGTCGGCTCCCGTGTCCACGGCCCCGGACCCCTGCATCATTCCCCTTGACAACTTAGGAGAGCGGCGCTACTCTCCTAATCACTTTAGGAGGAAGCATGGCAGAGCAGGCGCAGATCCTTCCCGGCACACTCGATCTGCTCATCCTCAAAGCCGTTTCGCTCGGCCCGCTGCATGGCTACGGCGTACTGTTGCGGATCGGGCAGATCTCGGGCAGCGCACTGCTGATCGAGCAGGGCGCGTTATATCCGGCGCTGTTCCGGCTGGTGCGGCAGGGGCTGCTCAAGGCAAGCTGGGGAACCTCGGAGAACAATCGCAAAGCGAAGTTCTATGAGCTGACCGTCGCGGGGCGCAAGCGCCTCCGCGAAGAAACCGCGGACTGGAACCGTCTGGCCGGTGCGATTGCTACCGCGCTGGCCGCTCGTGCCGGAGAAGTGTAGCGCAGGACCCCGGCAGACGCACCTCGGCGAGTGAGAGATGAATCTCGTGGCGTGGTTCCAATCCGTGAGTTCGAAGTTCCTCGGTGGCGCCGCTGCCGCTGAGGAAATCGACGCTGAGCTGCGCGAGCATCTTGCGCTCCGCGCTGACGATCTGGAGCGATCGGGCCTAACCCGCGAAGAGGCTCACCGGCAGGCGCGGATCGAGTTCGGAAGCCTGGGGAAGTTCCGGGAAGACAGCTATGAAGCACTGGGAGGGAACACCATGGACATGCTGATCCAGGATGTGCGTTTCGGTCTGCGAGTGCTCAGGAAGTCTCCGGGATTTGTCGTCGCGGCGATCGTCACCCTCGCGCTGGCGATTGGCGCGAATGCGGTGGTGTTCGGCATCCTCAATGCGCTTGTGCTGCGGCCGCTGCCGGTCGCGAATCCGAAGACGTTGTGGGCGCTTGAAAACTTCGATTCCTGTCCGAACTACGCAGACCTGCGCGACCGCAACAGGAGTTTCGCAAGCCTGGCCGCATGGAAGATGGAGTTTACCGCGATGAACACCGGCAACGATCCCGAGGGCGTCTGGGGCTATGCAGCCAGCGGAAATTACTTCGACGTTTTGGGGCTGAAGCCGAGCCTGGGCCGCTTCTTTCAACCCTCCGATGAGCGCGGACCGAACAGCGCGGCCTACATCGTGCTCAGCTGGTCGTACTGGCACAGCCGCTTCCATGAAGACGCCGGCGCGGTGGGCCGCAAGGTTCAGTTGGGTAAGCAGCCCTTCACCATCATCGGCGTGGCTCCAAAGGGATTCAGCGGCACGCTGCTGTTCGGCGCGCCGCAGTTCTTCATGCCCATCGTGAATCAGGAGCAAATCGACGGCCAGGACTTGCTGCATGCGCGCGGCAACGTGCAGGGAGTTTTCGAGATGCTCGGGCGCCTGAAGCCGGGAGTGACCCGCGCGCAGGCGGCGGCGGATCTAAACGGGATCAATGCATACCTCGAAAAAACCTATCCGAAAGAAGTGCCGCACCATGACTACGCGCTGGCACATCCGGGGCTGTACGTTTTTGGCGGCCCGGCCAAGGCCTTTCTCGCTGGACTGATGCTGCTCGCCGGACTCATCCTGCTGGCGGCGTGCGCCAACCTCGGCAGCCTGTTCGCTGCGCGCGCGGCCGACCGCGGGCGCGAGGTGGCATTGCGGCTGGCGCTGGGCTCAAGCCGCAAGCGCATCGTCCGCCAGTTGCTGACGGAGGCGGCGCTGGTTGCACTGGCAGGAGGCGCGGCGGGCCTGGCCATCAGCATCGTCCTGCTCAGGCGGCTCAGCGTATGGCAGCCGTTTCCCTCGGCGCCAATCCAGATCCCGGTGACCCCGGACGCGAAGATTTGCATCGTCGCCGTGGCTCTGGCGCTGGTGAGCGGATTCCTCTTCGGCATCGTGCCGGTGCGGCAGGTGCTCCGCTCGAGCCCGTATGAAGTGGTGAAGGCCGGAGCGACCGGTCGCATGGGGCGGCGCATCACGCTGCGCGATGTCCTGCTCACCGTGCAGATTGCCATTTGCGGCGTGCTGGTCACGGCTTCGCTGGTCGCCGTACGCGGGCTGGTGCGCTCGCTCCATAGCCCCTTCGGTTTCCAGCCGCGCAACGCAATGATTGTGGACGTGGACCTCGCCGGAGCGGGCTACAAGGGCGACCGCGCGCTCGCGATGGAGAAGCGCCTCGTCGAAGCGATGCGGGCGATTCCCGGTGTGCAGGCGGCCGGCATGGTGACCAATTATCCGCCACTGATCTATGCCGCGGCCGCGCAAACGCACATCTTCCGCGACGACGCGCGCGACCTCCGCACCGAGTACGCCGCGGCCGCGCCTTATCGGTACGACGTGTCCCCGGGTTATCTGGCGGCGATGGAAACGGCGCTGCTCGCGGGCCGCGATTTCACCTGGCACGACGACGCATCCGCGCCCCGAGTTGCCCTCGTGAATGAGTTCCTGGCGCGAAAGCTCTTCGGCGGCGACGCGCACGCGGTGGGCCGATGGCTGAAGTTGCAGGACGGCACCCTCGTCCAGATTGCAGGAGTCGTCGAAGACGGCAAGTACTTCAGCGTGACCGAGGATCAGGAAGCGGCGATGTTCCTGCCGTACCTGCAGTCGCCGCCGCGCGCCACCGATCTGGTGGTCCGGTCGAACCGCGACCCGCAGCAGGTGATGCGCTCGATGCACAGCCAGCTGCGCCAACTGGATGCCGGCATCCCCGCGGACATGGGCAGCTATGACAGCTACCTGGCCCTCGCGCTGTTTCCCGGACGCGTGGCAGCCGTGGCTCTGGGCATTCTGGGATTGATGGGCGCGGTTCTCTCGATCACCGGCATCTTCGGCATGGCGGCCTATTCGGTGAGCCGCCGATTGCGGGAACTCGGCATCCGCATCGCGCTCGGCGCGCAGCGTAACGAAGTTCTGGAAGCCGCGCTGGGCCGCGCCGTCAAGCTGCTCGGTATCGGATCGGCGGCCGGCCTGGTGCTGGGCATCCTGGCCAGCCGGGTCCTGGCGTCGATCGTCTATCAGGCCACGCCGCGCGATCCGATCGTCCTCGGCGGAGTCGTGCTCACCATGGCCGTGCTGGGGCTGGTCGCCACGTGGATTCCCGCGCAGCGCGCGCTGTCGATCGATCCCCTGGTATTGCTGCGCGAAGAGTGAATGACCGCCGCATCCGCCCTAATAAACCCAGCTGCAGTCCCGGGTAAAGTCCGTCTCCGGCATGCGCTTCCAGGTGGCGCCATCCTTTTCTACCTCGAAGATGCCGCCGCCGCCGCACTGCGCGCCGCAACTCTTGATCACCGACACCAGCGCATGCGTGCCGCTCGCATCCAGCCCAGGAACGCCCAGGTACCGGATGTGCTGTACCTGCGCATACGCGGTGCACTGCGCCGACGTGCGATCGTGGCGGCCGAAGCAGGCGAAGACCTGATCGACTTCGCCGGAGGAGAGCAGCCGGTATCCCGCCGGAATATCGAATTGCTGCTGCCAGTCGCGCCTGTGCGCGTTGGCCGCATCGAAGGATGTAGCCAAATCCCGCTCCTCGGCGCTCGATGGGCGCAGGCACGAACCGTTCACGATCTGCGGTATCTCGGTTCGCGACTCCTTCGCAAAGACCAGCGCCTCGCTGGCCGGGCCGGGAAGCGGCGCCTGGTACAGCGCGGAATAGATTGGATACGCGTCGGCGGGCGCCGGCTGGCTGCCCGGCTGGTTGAGCGATGTGGTGAGGACCACATCGTCAGCGCCGCGGGTGCGGCCGCGCCGCATGAGGCGCGGCATCAGGCGGAACCACAGCAGGCACAGAGCGACGAGGACGAGCACGAGCCGAAGGGCGAGGCGCGGCGTCATTCTCATGATCTATCTCGCAGCAGAAGCACGCGGAACCTTCTTTTCAGGATTGTAACGGGCAGATGGCAGGGGGGTGCTCCCGCGGCGCGTCGTGCTGCAAGGGGCTGATTCCAGATCCAGCGGCGAAAGCGCGTGGCCTTACGCAGCCATCAGTCCCTGGCTCGGTGCAGCCGGAACGAAGACAGAGATCACCGTTCCGCTGGCTCCTGGCTGGACCGAACTGCGAATGCGAATGTTGGCATTGTGTTTCCGCAGAATCTTCTGCGTGACCCACAAGCCAAGACCTGTTCCGGTGCCGTCGTCCTTGGTGGTGAAGAATGCGTCGAAGATGCGAGGCAGGTTCTCCCGCGAGATGCCGTTGCCGGTGTCTGCGATCGTCACCCGGACCCCCCTGCGGTCGGCGTGCGACCGGTCGCGGCCTGGCTGCACGCGGATCTGAATGCGTCCGTTCGGCGGCGTAGCATCGATGGCGTTGGCAATCAGGTTAGAGAACACCTGGCGTATTTCGCCCTGCGCCGCCGTCACGCACGCCGCGGCGGCCGCCTCGATGTTGAAGCGAATCCCCCGCTGCCGGATCTTATTGCCGTAGAGTTCGCCCAGCGTACGCAGGGTGTCGCCGATATCGAACAGCGCCGGGTTGGACGAGTCGCGATAAAAGGCGAGGGTCTGGCGCGCGATGTGGCTGACCCGATTGAGTTCCTGCTCCACCATGGCGACCAGGGCGCGCGTCTCCTCACTCAGTTCCGGCTGGCGCTGCACCAGAAAGACAAGATTCACCAGCGCCTCGAGGGGGTTATTGATCTCGTGCGCGATGGAAGCGGCCAGGCGTCCGGCGGCAGCCAGCTTTTCAGTGCGGCGCAGCGTTTCTTCTGCCTGCTTGCGTTCGGTAATGTCCACGGAGATAGCACACAAGCCTTCCGGCTGTCCCGAATCGTCGAAAAGTGGAAACCGGTTGGTCAGGAGGGTGTGAATTCCGTCGCGCAGAAGAAAAGGCTCTTCAAACAGCACAGGAACGCCGCTGTCTCGAACTTTGGCTTCGTTCTCCCGATAGCGCGCGGCATATTCGACGGGGAACAACGCAGAGTCCGTTGTACCGCGAATTTGCGCGTCGGACAGGCCAAGCAGCTTCTCGTAACAACGGTTGGCGAGGACGTAGCGGCCATCCATATCTTTCATGAAAACGGCGTTGGGTGAATTGTCGAGGATGCCGCGCAGACGCATTTCGCTTTCCCGCAGCGCGGCCTCAGCGGCGCGGCGGCGGCGGCGCTCATCCGCTTCCTGAATTTCGCGCTCGATGGCGGGAATGAGGCGGGCGAGGCTGTCTTTCATCACATAGTCGGCAGCGCCTTCCCGCAGCAAATCGACAGCAGCCTGTTCGCCTACGGCGCCCGATACCACGATGAAGGGCACATCCCTCCCGCAGGTTTGCGCGATGCGCAGGGCATCGAGAGCGGTAAAACCTGGAAGGAAATAATCGGCCAGAATGATGTCCCAGTCGGTTTCACGCAGGGCTTTCTCGAAATCCGCCGGCGTCTGTTCGCGGCGCACGACGCACTTGTAACCCGCACGGAGCAGATGGCGCTGCAGCAGCCAGGAGTCTTCCTGGGTGTCCTCGAGGTTGAGCACACGGAGCGATTTATCCATTGGCAGCGATCTTAGGGCCCTCGTTCAGAACCAGCCAGTAGAGTCCCAGTTGTTTCGTTGCGTCGAGAAACTGCATGAAGTCAACCGGCTTGCGGATGTAGCTGTTGGCCCCGGAGGTATAACTCTGAACCACGTCCTGTTCTTCGTCGGAAGAGGTGAGAATAACCACCGGCAGAAGACGCGTGCGCTGGTCGGAGCGAAGCGTGCGCAGCACTTCGAGGCCGTCGACGCGCGGAAGCTTCAAATCGAGGAGCACGACCTGGGGCATGCTCATGGGGCGTCCCTCGTGCTCGCCGCGGCCGAGCAGCATGTCGAGTGCCTGGGCGCCATCCGGAGCCACCACCACTTCGTTCGCGATGTTGTTTTTCTTGAGTGCGCGGATGGTGAGCGCGACGTGGTCCGGATTGTCTTCGACGAGAAGAATCATGCGAGTTTGGCCTCCGCGGCCCGGGATGCGAGCCCGTGCAGTGTGAAATAGAAGCATGCGCCCTGGTTGGGAGCGCCCTCGGCCCAGATGCGTCCGCCGTGGCGCTTGAAGATGCGGCTGACTGTGGCCAGCCCAATGCCGGTGCCTTCGTAGTCGCGAACGTCATGCAGGCGCTGAAATGCGGTGAAGAGTTTGTCGTTGTATTTCATGTCGAAACCGGCGCCGTTATCGCGGACGTAGCACGCAGCATCGTTCTTATATTGCGTCAGCCCGAACTCGATACTGGCGCTTTGGCGGCGCGCGGTGAACTTCCATGCATTGTCGAGCAGGTTCTGCAGGGCGACCTCGATGAGCTTGGGATCGGCCTCGGCCGTGATTCCCGGTTCAATCCGGAACTGACAGTCGCGTCCATTGCCGGAGGCGCGAAGCTCGGCCGCGATTTGTGCCACCATCGCGCTCAGATTGACGGCCATCGGGTTGAGCTCCGCTCGCGTGACGCGGGAAAGCTGCAGCAGAGCATCGATGAGCTGCGCCATCTTTTGCGCATTGGCGCGGATGCGATCCAGATACATCTTGCCGTCGGATTCGAGCTTGTCGGCGTAGTCCTCGAGGAGCGCCTGGCTGAATCCATCCAGGCTGCGCAGCGGTGCGCGCAGGTCGTGAGAAACCGAATAGCTGAACGCCTCAAGCTCGGCGAGCATGGCCTGCAGATCGGCCGTGCGCAGCTGCACCTGCCGCTCCAGTTCGGCCTGCATCTGCTCGCGCTTGCGCTCCGCCAGCTTGCGCGTGCTCACATCCTGAAAGAAAACGGACACGCCGTCCTCCCAGGGCCACACATGAATCTCGAAATGCGTATCAATCGGCGCGTAATAGATCTCGAACGTCACCTGGTTGCGCTCGTTCATGGAGCGCTGAAAGTGCGGCCACAGAAGCGATGCCATCTCCTCGGGAATCTGCGTCCACAGGGAACGTCCCAGCAAACTGCCCGCCGCCACGCCAATCCGCGCAAACGCAGCAGCGGCCACCGGATTCAGCCAGGTGACGCGCCAGTTGCGGTCGAGAACAAAGAAGCCGTCGCTCACGCTGTTGACGATGTTCTGCAAGCGGCGCGACTGCTCGAGCGAAGTCCTTTCGTGGACAGCGAGCAACTGCTCGAGCGTGGCGACCTGGGAGTTCAGCCGCTCGATTTCAAACTCGCGAGAGGACGCAGAGAGCATTCAGGCTACTTTCGAGAACACCTGGCCGCGCACCCAGGGCAACAGCGACAGCTTCAGGCCAAGAGCGACGGTCCGAAACATCTCCGCGGTTTCCCGGGGGATGTAGACGCGAGAGAAGATGATGACGGCAAAAAGCTCGGCAGAGGGAAAAATACCGCCGAAACCCAGGACGGATTTGATCCGGTTCTCCCGCACGAAATCCTGGGCGGGAACGAAGGGACTGCCCTCTGCCTCAGGAACGTGGAAGACGTTGTAGTTTTGGCGGTCGAGGTCGAGCATGATGCCGTTGTCGGGGCGAATGATCTGGGCGATGTCGACCCCGATTTGCTGGATGAGCTGCGCGACCATCGGCGCCTGGCGCACCACTTCCTCGGTTACCAGAGGAATGGCTTTATGGCCCGCTGAGGCATCGCGCCGGTTCCATTCCGGCCGAGCGCCGGCCGTGGCCAACAGCGTGAGGCAGCGCGTCTCGTCATTGAGGTCTGGACTGTTGCCGGCCGCGTGCCGCGCGAAGTCCTGCAGGGGCGGCTCGAGATCGGCGAAGCGGTGCGTCTTGAAGAAGCGAACGAGCGCGCAGTTCCTTTCCTCGGTGGCTGGGTCGCGAAGGTGCTCGTAGAGGTACTGCACGATCCCGGCCGCGGCCTCTTCCATGCTGCCCGAATCCGGATGCAACTTCCGCACGGCAGCGCCCAGTTCAATCATGTCGGTGAGCTCAAAGCGATGCAGATTGTAAGACGGGGCCGGAGCCGCTGCATCGATCATGGGCACACTCTGAGTTGAAGCTAAAGAAATTCCGATGAGGCTTCGAATGGCTCGGGTTGTACGGAAACGCCGGCACGCCGCGCTGGTTGTACAATCGGCACGATGAGCGCAGGCCAGCCAGGGATGTTTTCGCCCGAGGGACCGGAGAGCCGCGAGCCGCGGTCGCCCCTTCCCTGGATCGTCGCCAGTATTGCTGTGCTGGGAGTGATCGTTGGCCTGATCGTGATGGGCCGCCAGGGGCCTTCGGCCAATCCCGGAGGCGCGGGACTCGCCGCCCCCGATCCGTATGCGGCGAGCCTGCCGATCACCAATGTGCAAATGAGCCAGGCGGGCAGCATGTCCGGCGGCCAGACTACATATATTGATGGACAGATTTCGAACCAGGGCCAGGAAACGGTCACCGGCATCACCATCCAGGTGGCTTTTCATGGGTTTACGGAGCCCATCGCGCAAAAGATCACCAGCCAGCTGATGCTGGTCCGCACGCGCGAGCCCGAGGTCGATTTGCAGCCGGTCGGCGCGGCTCCGATCCTGCCGGGGCAAACGCGGGAGTTCCGGATGATTTTCGACAGCGTGCCGCAGGACTGGAACCAAAACTACCCCGAAATCCGGATCATCCGGGTCACCGGCAAATAGTGCATGGTGGCTTTGAAGCGCGGCGGGAAAAAAATTCCCGATTCCGCGCCGCTCACCTTCCGAATCCCCGTCGCCGGCTTCCATCGGCCACCCCCGATGGCCAGTTAAGTCATTCATAATAAAAACTATTGAACTCGTGTGGAGCGCATAAGCCCGAGATCGGCCTCCTTTGGCAGGGCAAGTGCTCTATCCCCATACGTCGGGATGCTGCGCAGCTTCCGGAATGTATGTTCCTAAATCGACGGTTGCACGAAGAGACATGCAAAGGAAATTGCCAGCTATGAGACAGAAAACCATGAAGAATCTTGTGAAACCCGGATCGATTTCGGCGCTGCTGGTTGCAGCCAGTCTGGGTTTGCCAGTGATGGCACAGCAACAGCAGCCCCAGGTACAGACTGGCGCGTCAACCAACGCACAGACCCAGAACCAGCCCGCCAACGCACAGACTGGAACCGGCCAGCCACCGCTCGAAACCCAGCCGCATGAGGGCTTCTGGGGGCATGTGAATCCCTTTGCCCGGAAGAAGTGGGTCAATCGCCAGCTGGATCCGGTGAAAGACCGGCTGAACGAGCTGGACGAGCTGCAGGCGAAGAACGCACGCGACATTAAGGACGTCGATCAGCGGGCGCAGAACGGCATCCATGCCGCGCAGTCGACCGCCGATCAGGCGAACCAGACCGCCGCGCAGGCGAGCCAGACCGCCGGACAGGCGCAGCAACTGGCGCAGTCGGCGACCGATAAGACCAACCAGCTCGGCCAGACCGTCGGCGGCCTCGATCAGTATCATCCGGTCAACAATACCGACATCCGGTTCCGTCCCGGGCAGACCATCCTGAACACGAAGGCGAAGGATGCGCTCGACCAGGTTGTGACCCAGATGCAGGGTCAGAAGGGCTATGTGGTGGAAGTGGCGGGTTACTCCCGGGTGCGTGGCACGGCCGGGATCGCCAGCTCGCAGCGGATGGCCGAAGCAGTAACACGGTATCTGGTGGAGCACCAGATTCCCGTGTGGCGGATTCATGAAGTGGCGATGGGGAACGCGCAGATCGACGACAACGGCGAGCAGTCGGCTCCCGGCAGCGTGGTTCGCATCAGCCTGATGGAAAACAGTTTAGCAGCCTTGAACTCGCCTAACAGCGGTTCACCGATTGGTGCGACGCAGCCATCTACCGCGCAGCCCTCCCCTCAGGGTGCTGCGTCGCAACCAGCGGCTCCCCAGCAGTAACGGGGAAGGCGCACACAAGCTCTCACACAACGAGAGAACCAAGGCAGATTGGCCCCTCACCCGAGGGGCCCTTTTTTTGTGCCGGGGGCCAGGGGTGAAGCGGCCAGGCAGGAAACGGCCAGGGAAGAGGCGGCCGGGGAAGAGGCGGCCAGGGAAGGGGCGGCCAGGGAAGGGGCGGCCAGGTAAGAGCCGGTCGGCTCAGAACCGGTTGGTTGAAGACCCGGCTAGCTCAATCGCGGTCAACAAAGAACCGGCCAGCCCCATCGCGGTCAGCGGGGAGGCCGGTCTCTTTCCGAGCGGCAGCGAGGAAGACGGTAGAAGCCCCGGCCTTCA
>DATDHZ010000063.1:0-69776 GCA_036521315.1 Acidobacteriaceae bacterium | reverse complement strand
CTCCAGCCGTTAGAGCCAGTTTCCTGTCCCTCTGAAGAGGCGTCGATGTTATCCCTTAGGGAATATCGTTGTGAGGTCTGCCGCGCCGTCACCTGCGTTCCCGTTCATTGGTTTGTAATCCAGTGTGGCGCATCTCGTCTCACCTTGCTTCGCTGGAGCGAAGAATCAGCTAATGCTCCCGGCGCGCGACATACCTGCGGCGAAACGCATGCCGAGATCCACATCAGTCGCTGATCCGGAGTTCCACGATCGCCTGATGGCTCCTCCAGGCCGAACTGTAATTCGCGTGATGGGTCGCTGAGCGAGTTTCTCCGCAGAGTTCGTACGACAGCTCACGATGGCAAGCGAGTTGCAGATAGCTATGCGGATCCAGACTGCGCCTTTCATCTCGGCACTCTGGAGGGAAAGTCTGATTTGTGAGGAGGTCACTATGAACGCGGTCGCACTGGCAAATTGCCCTTCGGATCTGCTGTGCCCGAAGTTGCTCACCGCCGCGGATTCGGCTGATCTGTCGCTCGATGAACTTACCAGCTTGTATTTGCTTTCATTCCTCCTTGTCGCAGACAAGGTCCTGGCCGAAAGTTGCTTCAATAATGCAATGGAGGATTATCTCCGGTCTTCCGGTGTGAGCGTGGCTGTTTGGGCGAGAACTGCAGGTCAGGAGTCTGTGATTCGAAATGCTGTTCAGATCACGCGGCCAGCTCCGAAACTCTGTTTTAGCTGGTCAGCCGCCGGCAACCCACGGCCGTTGCTCTCGCCCAGGCACCAGCCGTTTGCGGAGATAACATCCCTGAGCGTTTTCGAGCGGTTTGTGTATGTCCTCTGTGCCCTGTTGGGATATTCCGATGACGAGTGCGCCGCGCTCCTGAATTGCGATCTGACCCCGGTGACAGCAGCCCGTGATCTCGCGAACCGGTTCGCCTCGGCCCCGGATTGCGAGGCCGATCTTCCGGCTCACAGCGACAGCGCTTATGGGAACGCTCTCCCAATCCATGAGGGTTGCGGCATCTGCTAACACTCCGCCGCGTCCGGATGACAAGAAGACAAGGTGCCGATCATCCTCACGCGTTCCGAAAACAGCCGGCAACAGCCATCCGATCCGGCCGATCCACATGCCAACCCTGAAGAGCGGTGCACCGACCAGCCCGTCCGCAGCCCTTCCGTCGCAGCCAGGTTGAGTTGATGACCGGCAATGTCAATGTTCATCGACAATTTCGACCATTAACACTCGATCGATGCACACGACCTGCGGTTCTTCATTAATTCTGCCTCGCCGATCGCCCTGGCGGGCGATCTGAATATGGACGCATCAAAGCCAGAGATCTGACAGGCGCTTGACCGAGTTCCATTCCACAGGGCCGTGCCGGCCGCTCTTGTGCCCGGGACTCCTGCGCGTCATCCGCTTGAGCCCGGCCGCGATATTGACCGGGCCTTCGTGCGCGGCCCTGCGGAGGCAAACAAAGGAAGAGCCCGTGGCTCGATCAAGGCGTCGGATCATTATCCGATCTCATGTGATCTCAGTATCCCTGGCGCGCACCCCATCTGAGACCCCATCAGTGCCGTCGCGGAGAACAACGATCATCAATTCCGGCATGGCTTTCGAATTCGGCGCTGCCGCCATAATGATTCCTGTGCCAATTCAGCGTTGTTGTTGCTCGGCTGCATTCTTCGCTCTGCTGTCGGTGTTCGGAGTATGATGATTCCGGGTCATTGGCAGGCGCGGTTCCCTTCTGAGTTGTGTTAAGAATTTCCCCTGGGCCAGGTCATGTTGTCCCGCCTCACGACCCTAAGCAGGTCATTCCAGGACAATGGATTGTAATCAGGACGCCAGGCAGGAGGCGCCTTGATTTCGCAACACGTTTTTCGGGCCCCATCCGGATCCCTGGATCGTGTTTTACGGAGGGTCGGAGATGACCAGGCCAGCGTCAGGAAACGTGCCGGGCGGGTTCCCGCTCAGTCGCATCGTGTGTCGAATGGATTGGGTCGTTGGAGACAAGTCCCGGCTGGAGAACGTCATTGAATTCGAATCGCGCGTGGACGAGATTTGGAACAGGCACGACGACGCGGTCATCTGCACCTACCATCTCTCTCAGTTCAGAGGCGATGCCATCATCGATATTCTGCGAACGCATCCGGTGGTCATTATTGGAGGCGTTCTGCAGCTGAATCCATTTTTCACGCCGCCAGAGGAATTCCTTCGGGAATATCGCGCACGCCGTGTCGGCCTGATATGGCATTGAACGACCCCGCAGGGGAAATACAGCATCTTCAGCGTTGCATGAGCGATCTGGTCAGCTTGGTCGCGCTCCCGGCAGTCTGGAATGGGCAAGAGCCGCGCCAGATCGTGACGGCCTTCCACGATGCACTCATGGCGATGCTTCATCTCGATTTTTTCTATATACGTGCGAGGATCGAAACCAACGGGGAACCGCTTGAAGTATGGAGTACCGCGCCGCATTCCGCAACCACGTATGGTGCGGATGAGATCCGCGGGGCCCTCCATAAGCGGTACGGAAATGACCCACAGAAATGGCCGGCAGAGATGCGCAGCGATATCGGCGGCCAGAAACTCTCGCTCGTGTCCATGTGTCTGGGAATCGGGGGCGAAGTCGGTATTGTCTTAGCTGGGTCGGAGCGCGCTGATTTCCCGACGCAGTCTGAGCGATTGCTTCTGGGTGTGGCTGCCAATCAGGCGGCAGTCGGCTTGCAACAGGCGCTGTTTCTGGGCGAACAGAAGCGGGTTGCCAGTGAACTCGATCGACGGGTCGTGGAACGAACCATGGAGCTTGCCGAATCCAGAGAAGAGCTGCAACTCCAGGTTGAACAGTTGCGGCAGATTCCTGTGGTCGCCTGGACGCTCCAACCTGATGGGACGCCGGATTTCGTGAACCAAGTCTGGGTTGACTATTCCGGTCAGACCCTCGATTTCGTCCGGTCGCATCCCGAGGCCTGGATGGCCGCAGTCCACCCTGACGATCGGGAAGCAGCATCGACAGGCTTCTGGGACGGGGTGCGCACGGGACAGGGTTTTGACATAGAAACCCGGTTTCGTCGAGCGCGGGACGGGGTCTATCGCTGGCATCTGAATCGAGCCGTGGCCATGCGTGACGCAGAAGGAAGAGTTCTGCGGTTTGTCGGCACCTCCACCGACATCGACGACCAGAAACGGGCTCAGGAGGAGCTGCGGGCGAGCGAGGCCAGGCTGCGGCGGGTGATCGATACGATTCCGTCGCTTTCCTGGTGCAATCTGCCCGATGGTCCGAACGAATTCCTCAGCAAAGGGTGGCATGATTACACTGGCCTGTCTCCCGAAGAGGCGCACGGCTGGGGCTGGGCCGCGGCTTTCCACCCGGACGATCTGCCGCCATTGATGGAGCGCTGGCAGGAGTTGCTGGTCTCAGGTGAATCGGGAGAAATCGAGGCCCGTATCCGCCGTCACGATGGAGAGTATCGCTGGTTTCTCATCCGCGTGGCCCCGTTCCGCGATGATACCGGCGCGATCATCCGTTGGTACGGAACCAGCACGGATATCCATGATCGCAAGCTCGCTGAGGAAGCTCTGCGAGCGAGTGAAGCTAATCTCCGCCAGATTGTTGACAGTATTCCTGGCCTCGTCTGCACTATGGATGCGGCCGGCGAGATCGAACAGCTCAACCAGCCACTCCTGGACTACTTCGGCAAGACTCCCGAGGAGCTGAGAGGTTGGAAGATGACCGATGCGGTTCATCCGGATGACCTTCCTGAGGTGATCAAGGTTTATTCCCATTCGGTCACAACCGGGGCCCCCTACGATATTGAACATCGTTGCCGGCGGGCCGACGGTGTCTATCGATCGTTCCAGGTCCGCGCCTTGGCGGTGAGAAACGCAGATGGTTATATAACCGGCTGGTATGTCTTACTGACCGACATTGAGGATCGGAAGCGCGCTGAAGACGCCCTGCGAGCAAGTGAAACCAATCTCCGCGAGATTCTCGACAGTATTCCTGGGCTTGTATGCACTCTGAGTCCCGCGGGTGAGATGGAACTTACCAACCGGCCGTTCCTGCAATACTTTGGCAAGACGTTAGAGGAACTGAAGGATTGGGGAAACAGCGATGCAGTTCATCCAGATGACTTGCCCGGCGTCCGCCTCGAATTCACAAATTCGATCACGACCGGAGCACCTTATTACACGGAGCACCGTTGCCGTCGAGCCGATGGCGTCTATAGGTGGTTCCAAAATAGCGCCCGCCCCATGCGAGACACAGAAGGAAGAATAACCCGCTGGTATTGTCTTATCACCGACATCGACGACCGGAAGCGCGCCGAGGGCGAACTCAAGCGGAGCGAGGCAAGGCACCGGGTTGTGGTTGAGACCGCCAGCGACGCGGTGGTCAGTATCGACGAAAGCGGCTCAATCATTCTTGCGAATCCTGCAATCAAGCGGATATTTGGATACGATCCGGAAGCACTTATGGGCAAGCCGCTTACGGTTCTCATGCCGGGAGGAATGCGTACGCTCCATGAGACAGGATTCAATCGATATCTGAACATCGGCGTGAAACATCTGGACTGGCAGGGAACTGAGCTGACTGCACTGCGAGCCAACGGTCAGGAGTTTCCGGTAGAGGTCTCGTTCGGAGAGATGACCGTCGATCAGCGGAGGGTATTCACCGGCTTCATTCGAGATATCTCCGAAAAGAAGCGCTCTGAAGAAGCGATACTTGCAAGCCGGCGAAACCTCAGCCTGATCATCAATACGATGCCCGTGCTTGCATGGTCCGCTCTTCCAGACGGCACTGTCGAATTCTTCAACCAGCGGTGGCTGGATTACACGGGTCTGTCGCCCGAGCAGGCACAGGGGTGGGGGTGGGCTGACGCAATTCACCCCGACGATCTCGGCCCAATATCAGAGTACTGGCACTCCCTCATAGCCTCGGGACGACCGGGTGAGATTGAAGCGCGTCTGCGACGCTTTGATGGCAATTATCGATGGTTTCTGTTTCGCGCCGATCCAATGCGCGACGAATCGGGCGCAGTCCTCAAATGGTACGGCACCAATACCGATATCGACGATCGGAAACAAGCGGAAGAAGCACTGCGCATACGAGAATTAAACCTGCTCCAGATAACGGAAACCATACCAGAGATGCTTTGGAGTGCTTCGCCGGATGGAGCGATTGACTACTCCAATGGCCGCTTCCTGGAGTACACCGGCATCGGACCTGAGCAAATTATGAGGGATGGCTGGATGAACCTCCTGCATCCCGATGATGTTGAACGGGCGGTGGAAGTCTGGGAAGCGTGTGTGAGAAGCGGCACTCCCTATGGGGTGGAAGTGCGCACGATTCATGCCGCCGACAACACATATCGATGGTGTGTGACGAGGGCGCTGCCCCTGCTTGATCAGGAAGGGCGCATAGTAAAGTGGCACGGCACGGTCGTGGACATGCACGATTGGAGGCAGGCACAAGAAGAACTGCATAACGCTCAGGCGGAACTCGCGCGAATGACGCGGGTGATGACGGTCGGGCAGCTGACCGCTTCTATCGCGCATGAGGTCAACCAGCCGCTGTCGGGCATCGTCACCAATGCCAACACGTGCATGCGGATGCTGAATGCCAACCCACCCAATCTCGATGGAGCGCGGGAAACCGCCAGGCGCACGGTTCGCGACGCTAACCGGGCTTCAGATGTGATCGCACGGCTGCGGACACTGTTCAGCAGGAAGGAAATCAGAGTGGAACCCGTGGATATCAACGAGGTTGCGCGCGAAGTGATTGCCCTGTATCTGAATGAATTACAGCGCAATCGCGTGATTCTGCGGCAGGAATTGACCGAGGGACTGCCATGCGTCGAGGGGGACCGCATTCAACTGCAGCAGGTGATTCTTAATCTTCTCCGCAACGCCTCGGATGCCATGAGCACCATCGATGACCGGCCACGAGAGCTTGTGGTCAGCACGGAGCCGACGGTCGAGGAGGTGCACCTTAAAGTCCGGGATGCCGGTGTTGGCATAGATCCCGGGGCGGCTGAGCGGCTTTTCGAGTCGTTTTTTACGACAAAGCAGGATGGGATGGGCGTTGGACTCTCGGTAAGCCGCTCCATTATCGAAGCTCACCAAGGCCGCCTTTGGGTCACGAAAAATAACGGCCCGGGAGCCACTTTTGCATTTTCGCTACCCCGGAGCCGAGGGGAGCACGAAGCAGCCCGGCAACTGTAACCGTCTCAGTTGCGCGGCAAGAAGAGGACCGATACCAAAGTACAATAGACGCCGGTCGGCGGAGTCGCGGAGTATGTATCTAGGCCTTCGAACGAAAGAAGACTGACCATGGCCAATTGCTCTCGTACTTTTTGCGGTGCTGCCCACTTCCGCCATGACTGAGTCGGTCGGCCTGCCAACGGAGTGGCGCTTTTAGAAAGCGGTGCTTCTTTTGACAGTCAGAGTCATTTTCGGTGCAGCATGACAAAATTGGGCTCCTTTATCACTATTGTCGACGATGATCAATCCGTGCGCGAGTCCCTTCCCGATCTCGTGAAGGAATTCGGTTTTACCGCGCGCGCATTCTCATCGGCACAGGAGTTTCTCGAATCCGGCAGCCTTTCGAAGGCAGAGTGTGTGATTCTGGACGTTGCCATGCGAGAGATGACCGGGCCGGAACTGTGGAGCGAACTGAAACATCGCGGGATCGGCATCCCCATAATCTTCATTACAGCCCGCCGAGATGAAGCATTGCGGGCGCGATTGATTAAGGAGGGAGCGGTGGATTGTCTGTTCAAACCTTTTGCCGATACGGCTCTCCTTCACGCTCTCAATGTTGCACTTCGAACCAGTTGAGACTTTTTCCCAGAGACTGGGACGTTAGGAAATAAGATGAGCGCATTCAGTCTGGAGGATCATCCCGCCAGGCCGGGTCCTATGTTGCAGCCCACCCCGATCGTGTTCGTTGTTGACGATGACATTTCCGTACGGGAGTCGCTGGAGCTTCTGATTGCACAGGAAGGTTTGCCGGTCGAAACGTTCACCTCTGCGCAGCAGTTTCTTTCCCGTCCACGGACGCATCAGCCGAACTGTCTGATTCTCGATATCTCGCTTCCCGGTATAAATGGCCTGGATTTGCAGAAACGCGTTGCGGTAGAACAACCGGATATGCCGATCATTTTCATTACTGGTCACGGTGATGTGCCAAAGACCGTCCAGGCAATGAAGGCCGGAGCCGTGGAGTTTCTCACCAAACCCTTCGGTGATGAGGTGCTGCTGAACGCGATTCGGAACGCACTCCAGCGCAGCAGAGCTCTGCTCGATAACGAAGAAAAGGTTCGGGTCCTTAATGCCCGTTATGCGGGCCTCACTCCTCGCGAGCGCGAGGTTATGTACCTCGTGGTGATGGGTCTCCCTAACAAGCTGGTAGGCAGCGATCTCGGAATCAGCGAGATCACTGTGAAGGCCCATCGGGGGCGAGTCATGGAAAAGATGAAAGCAGAGTCCCTGGCGGACC
Organism: Acidobacteriaceae bacterium; assembly: GCA_036521315.1. Lineage (GTDB taxonomy): Bacteria > Acidobacteriota > Terriglobia > Terriglobales > Acidobacteriaceae > Palsa-343. The sequence continues at coordinate 62,298 of DATDHZ010000063.1, read as the reverse complement.
TCGTCAAAATGGCTTCCCGGCTTCGCTTGGTGGGTCCTGTCGCTTCAAAGCATGGGTAGGCGTCGCGCTTTGGGCTCGATCAACTGATGCGCTGAGAATGCCACGAGGGCGTAACTTCGACGATCAGGCATTCGCTGGACCGGCCGGGATCTGCCGGCAAGCCTTATCGCATTGGAGAGGTAACGGAGGAGAACAAGCGGCTTCGCGTACCGTCAGTCCCTCCTCATTCGCGGTCATGGCGATCGCGTTTAAGAAACTCTCCTTGAGCTCAACTACCTCGCCCACGTCACGTCGTGGTTCCGCTTCGAGCCTGTCGCCGAGTTCATCGTCAATCCCTCGGCAAACGCCCGCCGCCCAAACGCCTCCGCGTGTGGGTTCCGCATGATGGCGATTGAAGTCATGACGGACCTCCGGCCTCGGGTCCGCAGCACAATGAAGTCTTGCCCTTCACGTTCGGGCAGGCAGTTCTTCATGGATCGCCATTCCTGCAGGAATCTGCATCGAAACAAGAAATCTGCTGGCAAGAACATAGTCATAAAGGTGATTGAGCGGAGAGGGGGGATGAAGCTGGCGGGCGGTGACCCATCCGTTCACCTCGGTCCACTCCCAGCCCGTTGCTGAGATGCTCTCGGTCGCCTGCCGGAGATCCGATGAAGTCATGGGATAGCCGTAGATGCGGACGTTTTGTGCCAGGAGACGCGACAAAGCCTCGAGGAAGCTCCCGTCGAGCTTCGTATAGCGATAATCCCACGTGCGTATCAGAAGCGACAGGCCCACGACAAAGCGAACCCGCTCCTCCGTGTAACGGTTGACGAGTGCCGTCATGCGGTAAAGCTCTCGCTCGCGGAACAGCAGGACATTTCCCCCCCGCGCATGCAGAGCATCAATGCGTTCCAACACCTCAGCGATTGCCGGAGGTATATCAGGTGTATCGGCGTCCCAGAGCGGCTTCGCGGACAGGCAGAAGAATCCAGTAATGGCAGATTCCCTTTCCTCCATCTCTTCGCGGAGTTGCTGCATTCCCGAGGCCAGCAGTTGACTGGCCGCCTGAGTAGATTCCGGACGTTTGAACGTTCCCGGCGCAAGCACGACACCTTTTTTGTGGAGAACTTCGACGGGGGGAACGGGCGCCCCATTCGAGGGGAAGAACACGGCCTCTGCGAGACCCGTGCACACCAACTGCGCCAGCATTGCGCGCTGGTCCCATCCCCTGAACGCACTCCCGCTCAGCTCCACATGGTCAATTTCAATGCGTTTCTCCACATCCTGAGTAACATCTTTGAGAAAGGACTCAGTGGCCTGCAACTGGTAGAAAGCAGCATAGATCAGGTTCACTCCGAGGATACCGATCGCCTCCTGCTCGAGGGGGCTCGAAGGATCGCACATATTGATATGGAGAATGATCTGGTGCAACTCGCCACAGGGCTGCAACTGGAACCGCAGACCGATCCAGCCATGCGGCACGTTGGTTCCGGCATAGTTGCGGGCAGAAACAGTATCAACATACGCGAAGAATCGGGTGGTTGAACCACGACTTTGCTTCAGCTCTTTGATGAGCTGGGTCCATTCGCTGTCCAGCATGTCTTCCAGTCGCCGTCTGGAAACATAGCGCGCGCCGGCACCGTACAAATCGTCGCTGACCTCCTTGTCATAGGCAGAGATTGACTTGGCAACGGTCCCCGAAGCTCCTCCTACAACCAGGAACCAGCGTGCGACTTCCTGGCCTGCGCCGATTTCGGCGAACGAGCCATAGCTGGTTCTGTCGAGATTAATCTCGAGCGCTTTCTGATGAGTGTTGAGGTTTTCCCTGGACGTCATACATTCTCCTGAGCAGCAGATGCATCGATCGCCTTGCCGAAGCGCGCCCGGCAGAAAGTGCAAACCCAGAATGAGCACACAAACAAACAAGCGTCATTCAATGACCCGGCGAGACAGGGTCGATCGAGGGGCGATGCGGCCTCTGCGTCGCTGATGATTGGATTGAACAGGCAGGAAATCGCGGCCGTTCAGTCATTCCATTGGCGACGGCCGATAGCAGGAACTGACCAATCTCGCCGCGTTTTCTTAATCGATCGTCACGCCCGGCAGTCACTGCGGTAGAAACTCCGGCCACACGAACCTGCTCCGCGTCGCGCCATTGCGATTGGATCTCCTTTTCGACCCGCGCCCAGACGCGCGGGTCGCATTCCATCGCATTGTGCGTTTTGAAGACATGGCGATTGAACCAGGAAAAGGAACGGCACCCGGCTGGCTGCGCCGTATATTCGAACTCTAAGTTTCCAATGATTTGCGTTCGTCCCGGGTCCGCGGCCCGGAGCACGCGGCATCCATGGACGAGGCCGCGCGTCTGGTAGAAGTTCTCTGCCCTGCCAACATTCGCCGGTACAAAGCAATCGTCACCCCATCCCTTATTAATGCTGTCAACCTGGATCGTCAGCACAACTGGGATCCCACGGCGTCCCAGTTCACGGGCGAGCTTGTTGACGGCGGATCCGCCCCAACTGTGCCCGAAAAGAATGATGCGGGCATCCTGCTTCTCTTCATTCGAGAGGCGGCCGTCTCCATCTGTGTCGAGCCAGTGCAGGATCTCTTGCAACGCCTTCGTCCTTCGTCTGTTTTCGAGTGCGACTGCATGGAACTTTGGTCCTTCCCCCTCCGCCAGACGCTGAATGATTCCCACTTCCGGATGGCGCTTATCGTCGTTCGAAACGAACCCGCCAAGAAAACCCATGACGATGACGGAGGGTCCGGCTGAAGCGCGGGAAGGCATCTGATGGCTCTGACCGGCCGCAGAGTGGGCTAAGACTGAGGCGAGAAAGCAGCCCAACACTGGGAGCAGCCCAATTGGCTTTCGGTTCACCGCAGGTAAAATGCGCCTGGCTCGGAAACCACGGTCCATGAGGATGAAGCCCCGCTCGCTCCGGCCTGACGCCGGCGAATTTCAGCCTACTCCTCAGGAGAAGCTCGCGCCTGTTTCCATCTGGCTGTTGCAGTTGCCATGATCTCGCGGCCGCATCGAATCCGCAGGAAGTTCTTTCTGCATCGAGCCGAAACTGCGTCGTCGAGCGGCTCGGGTGCCTGGTCAACAGTTGCAGTCTTTTGTGAGACGGTCACGCTTGGCATGAGCTTTTCCTTTCCACGAGGTGACTACCGCAAGGCGCGATTGAGGTATAGCTGTCGCAAGCGGACGCGACCATCAGGCGGCTCGTCGTCTGCGATATGCGGCAACGGTCGGAATGCTCGCTCGGGCCACGATCGGGTTCGCACGTCCGAACCACGCAAGCACTTCGTTGGCGGTATCTGCAATGCGAGTGTTGGGCCGATGAAACTTCCTGATTGCCTGTGCTGCAGCCCGCACCAGCAGGTAGCGGTTGCCCAGATTTTTTGTTGCGCCATAGACCAGTTCGGAGCGCATGGTTCCCCCTTGAGGCAGAACATTTCTTCGTGGCCCGTCTGCGCAGTGCGTCTATCCGGAACACGCAGGAGCAGGTCGCCGTCCCATAGAGTCGGAGTCGGGATGACCAGAATCGGTTAACCTCAAACCGCCCCCGATCAGTCTCTGCCGGATTCATACCTGCGATTAGGCCACGATGATGCGGGCGAATCCATTGGACGAAGGTATGGAGCAATACCATCGTCCAATGGACTCCTCCGCTTGATGTCCGGCACATTCGCGATCACATTCCGGATCTGCAGCTACCGGCCAACCGGACAGTGGCCGGGGAGCACTGGGGAAGCGGGCATTTCATCCGTCGCCCTCCAGCTGCGTGACGCACTGAATCAAAATCGCCGCCGTGCGCGATTCCCCCATCTCAGTGTTGAACATTGCGTGATACAAGTGGGGTTCCGGCCATTTCAGGCCGAGATACTGCCGGACGAATGCAGCTCGCGCCTGGTCGGTCGTGTCGATCTGTTCGATTGCCGTCTTCTCGGTTGCTCCTCCCGCGATCAGGCGGCGGATCTTATGATCGCGAGACGCATAGAGAAACACGCGGACGACGTCCCTGCGACTACGCAGGAAGTACTGCCCGCCCCGCCCGACAATCACCGAGAGGCCGCTGGCAAGGGCCGCGTCGATCGCCATTTTCGAAGCATCGGCGATCCGCCGCGCGTCCAGCACGTGCAGCCGGTTGGCGGGCGGCAAGCCCCCTTCAAACGCACCCCGAAGAAAGCCTTTGAAGATCCTCTCCACGACGGGATCGGTTCGCCATTCTCTCCGCTCGACCGCCTCCGGCGTACTCCTGGTCAGTCGCGCAATTTCCTGTGTCAACCGCTCATCCCAGAGGCTCCAGCCGAGGCGGCTGGCGACCAGGGCGGCAATTTCCGACCCTCCGCAGCCGAACTCGCGCTCAATTGTGATGGTTCGAATCATTGCGGCCTCCCTCAGCCCACCGCGATATCACCGCCCGCTCCTGGATCATTCCTCTTCAGGAAGAACGCGAGAACGAACATTACGGCGCAAAGCACGCCCAACACCCAGAAGGTGTCCATGAAGGAAAGCGTATGAGCCTGTTGATTCACCAGAGCGTAAAACCGGGCAATCGCCTGGTTGCGTGCGTCCGCGGCGTCAAGTCCGGAGTGGTGAATGCTGCTTGTCAGACCGTGGAGCGCCCCGCGAAAGGCCGGCGCATCGGACAGAATATGACCAACCAGGATCTGCTGGTGATATTGTGAGCGCCGGGCAATCATGGTCGTTACGATCGATGTACCGATACTGCTGCCAATGTTGCGCATGAAATTGACCATGCCCGAGACACTGTTGCCCTTCTCTGCCGGGACACCGATATAGCCGGCGGCTGTGATGGGGACAAACAGGAAACCAATGCCTACGACCTGCGCGCAGCGCAGCCACATGGCAAAGTCGAAGCTGATGAAGAGGTCGATTCGATAGGCGGAATACAATAAACCGACCGCAAGGCAGAACCAGCCCGCCGCAATCAGAAAGCGCGCCTGAACTTTCGAGGTGAGGCGCCCCACGACCGGCATCATCAGCAGCAGGACAAGTCCGCTGGCAGACAGGACCAGGCCGGCAAGCTCGGCGGTATAGCCCAGCAGGGTCTGCAGAAATTCGGGGATCAGGACCAGCGTGCTGAAAAGCATGACGCCCATCATGAACATCATGAGATTGGCTGCCGCGAAGTTGAAACTCCTGAACATGCGGATATCGATGATGGGGTCCTTACGGTACCACTCCCAGATCACCAGGGCCGACAGGCAGACTGCCGCGGTGATGCTCAGCGTAAGGATGAAGTGGGATCCGAACCAGTCATCCTCCTGCCCCTTGTCCAGCAAAATCTGGAGGGAAGCTACACCGAGCGTGAGAAACGCAATACCGATGTAGTCGACGCGAATGCCGCCTTTTTTGGCGCGATGGGCCGGTGCCTGGTCGTGTACCAGCGCATAGGTCATGTAAAGGGCAAGGAGCGCAATCGGCAGCTTGATGAAGAAGATCCAGCGCCAGGAATAGTTGTCGGTAATCCATCCGCCCAGCATGGGGCCAATCGTTGGAGCAAGAACGGCGGTAATACCGTAGAGCGCAAAGGCCGAGCCACGTTGTTCAGGGGCAAATGTATCGTTGATAATCGCCTGCGCCATCGGCTGGAGCCCGCCCCCCCCGATACCCTGTATCGCGCGAAAAAGTAACAGGAGCGGCAGAGTAGGGGCGAGTCCGCAGAGCAGTGAACTTACAGTGAAAATAATCAGCGATAACATGAAATATCGCTTGCGGCCAATCACCTCCGCAAGCCATCCGCTCACCGGAAGTACGATGGCGTTTGCCGCGAGATAGGACGTGAGTACCCAGGTGCTGTCATCGTAACTGGCGCCGAGATCTCCGGCGATATACGGTAGTGCGACATTCGCCACACTGGTGTCCAGCACCTCGAGGAATGCGGCCATGGACACGGTAATGCCAATGAGCCACGGATTCACGCGGGGGCGAGAGATTGCCTGCTCTGCAGGCATACTGGCTGTGGCGGCACTCATCGCAGGTACACCTTGACCTCGACGTTCATGCCAGGCCGCAGCTGGTGATCGCAGGTCTCTCCCGGGTCGAGAACGATCTTGACGGGAATCCGCTGAACGATTTTGACGTAATTGCCCGTTGCGTTTTCGGGCGGCAACAAGCTGAAGATGGGGCCCGTCCCGCCCGCAATGCTGTCAACATGGCCATGGTACGTGCGGCCATTCGAGTCGAGCTTGATGCTCGCTTCCTGGCCCAGGTGCATGTGCCTGAGCTGCGTCTCCTTAAAGTTCGCCGTGATCCACACCTGATCGAGAGGAACGACCGTGAGTAACTCTTCCCCCGGGTCAACATTCAATCCAACGACAACCTTTTTCGTAACCTCTCCGGTGACAGGGGCCAGGATTTTCGTGTAACCCAGATTCAGCTTCGCCTGCTCAACCGCCGCTCGCTTCTGGTTTACTTCCGCCACGGCTGCCAGTGCCCTGGCGCGCGTTGCGGCAACGCGCTGCGGGCCGGCCTGGGCATCGTCGTAATGTGCCTCCGCCTCAGTCAGGCGGCTGTGCGCTTCCTCTACGGCTTGTTGGGCAGCGGCTTCGTCTGCTTCTGCCGCGGCAATGGCTGCGACATCGGTCGCCGCCGCAGCATAGGCATGGTCGTAGATCTGCCTCGGCACCTCCTGCTTCACGAGCAGAAGGTGATACCGGGTGACATCATCCTGGGCCTTGACATTCTCCGCCTCTGCCTCCAGGACGTGCGCATGAGCGGCGGTAGCTCTCTTCTCTGCTGCCTGAATGGCCGCTTCGGCGTCTTTGATATCTGATGCAGTGAACTTCAGCTGACTCGATGTATCGACGGAGGAAACAGGCACATCGATGTTCAGGCTGTTCGCGGTAGCGTTCGCGGCTTCGAGCGCTGCCTGTGCTCGTGCCAAGGCAACCTCATAGTTTTCCGGGTCGATCTCGACGAGCGTGGAACCGTTGTCGACCCACTGGTTGTCGGCGGTCTCGACTTTCTCGATATACCCGGGGATACGGGCGCTGACTGGGTAGAGATGAACGTCTACCTGTGCATCGTCGGTGGATTCGAAGCCGGAAAAATATTGCCAGAGAAAGCCGGCCGCCACGACGAGAACAACGATCGACGCCAGTACGATCCAGAGTTTTCGGGAGCGCCTGCGTGGGTAAGCCGAGACAAGGAGGTCATCTTTCGTGGCGTTCGCGGATGGCGCGCTTGCTTCCGCCGAACCGGGTGCTTGCTTTTGCTCAGACATGCTCAATTCCCCCCCAGATACTCTGCGTAGCGTGATTCCGCGACTCCCGTCGCTTTCGCCAGGGAAACCTTGGCCAGGTTGTAGTTGTAGAGACTGGCGATGTAGGCATCGTTGGCGATTGCCAGCGCATCCTGGGCCTGAACCACTTCAATGTTGTCGGTAACACCTGAACTGAATCGATCGCGAGACTGTTCCAGATTCTCAGTGGCGAGCGTTACAGCGCTCTTTTCGACGGAAACTTCCTGCGCGGCCGATGCCATATCGAGGTAAGCGTCGCGAACCTCCTGATCGATCCTGGCTCGCAGATCTTCCAGCTGTTGTTTTTCCTGTGTCAGCGCTGCATCGGCCCGGAGAACGTCCCCGTGCACTCTCCCCCCCTGAAAAATCGGGATGCGGAGGGTAACGGCCGCGTCAACGGTCCCGTGCGACGTACCGGGGTTAACACCCGCCAGACCATAGTTCACTTCTGCCCCGATGGATGGGTATCGCTCGGCGGAAGCGGCTTGTCGTGCCAGCTCTGCGGAGCGGACACGTTTCAGCAGGCTGCTGAAATCCGGGCGCGTTTGATAGGCGCTCTCGATCGCCTCATCCAGACTCGGAGGCGTCAGCTCGTGGTACGGAACGCGGGCGGTGATATCGAACGACTGCCCCAGGGGCAGGCCGACCGCCCGCGCCAGCACCAGCTTCTCCTTTGCAAGGGCATCTTGTGCGCTGATGAATTTCTGCTGGCGTGACTGCAATTGAACCTGCGAGCGCAGAACGTCCACATCTGAAGCAAGGCCGGCGGTCTTCTGATCGGATGCCTGCTGAAACAGCGCTTTCGCCGTGTCCCGTTGTGATGTAGCTGACCCAACCTCCGACTCGTCGGCGATGACCAGCAGATAATTTGAGACAACCACAAGGACGACAAGTTCCCGCGCGTCTTTCGCGCTGAACTGTGCCGATTCCACCTGCGCCTGCGAGGATCGCATCCGTTCGATGAATCCCCAATCGAAAACCGATTGCGTGAGATAGGCTCGCGAGTCAAAAACGCCAAACGGTCCGATAATCGGGGGCACTCCCCGAATGGAGAGGCCGAACGCAGCCTTCAGGTCGATTTGATGAACCCCCAAGCCGGTTTCGGTGACCACATTCGGAAGCAGCTCGCTCAGTGCCTGCCAGCGCAGTCCTCGCGCGTCTGTAACTGCATCTGTCGCCAGTACTCCACCGAGGTTGTTCCTCAGCCCCAGGGTGACTGCGTCCCCGAGGGAAAGTTCCACGGGCGCTGCGCTCAATTTTCCCGTTGGAATCCCTCCCATATATGGATTTTGGGAAAGGGTGTGATCGTTCACCTGACCGGCCTGGACGGCCGTTCGCGGCGCTCCCGTCACCTGGGTCAGAGCAATGGGGTTGTACGGAGCAGGCGTGGCTGGTCCGCTGTACTGCGCAGAGGCAGTCAGCCCACTGTACAGCGGAGCAGTGAGCAGCATGGCTTTGGCCCAGGTTCGAAATCGCATTTCAACTCCTCTGCAGCGTTCCAGCACGTTGCCGTCGCCTTCGATGGCGCGCTTTCCCTCTTCCACGACCCGCCTTTCTGCTGTTACGGCCAGAAGGCTACAGACTCAGGGTGGGTGCCTGTCGTGGCCAGCCACTGTCGCCGCAATCGATCAGAGCCTCGCGGGATCGACGACCGTTGATAAGCTTCCCTTCCTTGTAACTTCGAACTCCTGAAGCTCTTCCCATGTGACTGGTACACCGTTTGTGTAAGCAACTGGGCCCGAACTGCAGGGAGTCGATGAAGGGCATCGGATTAATAACCTTCGACTGAAGAGAGCCGGCTCGCCCGGGGCCGTGTGACATGGATCTCATCAGAAATGCGAGGAGGAAAACAATTGGACGATGGTATTGCGATACTTTGGTATGAAGTCGCAATTGACTCCCGCACCACTTTCCGCAACCGTCCGCTGATACCAAGGTGCCGATCGATACCTTTGCTCAATAGCTTCCTCTGCGTTTCTGTGGCTCAATCCTTTTACAGACGGGCCCGAGACCCGACAGCCACACAGAGGAGCAGGCAATGGCCACATCGACACAGGGGATCGACACACGCACCACTTTGCCAATGTCGTCTAACCAGCCCGATGACATCCTCGTGACTGAGGCACTCGATGGCAATTCATGGTCGTTTGAAGTGCTCGTTCGGCGTTATCGGCGGCTGATTCTCGCGTTGGGCCGCCGAATGACAGGCAGCTCCGAGGATGCCGAGGACATCGCGCAGCAGACATTCATGAAAGCATTTGTTGGACTTCCCAGGTTTCAGGGAAGGTGCTCGTTTTCGACATGGTTGACCAGCATCGCCATCAACGAGGCCCGCATGTGGAGAAGGAAGAAATCCCGTCTTCGCGAAGTCCTGCATCCTGGCGTCGGGGGCGAAGGGGATATGGCGCAACCCCTGGACATTGCAGACTCCAGGCCAGACCCGGAATCTACCTATTTTGAAAAGGAGCGACGTGGCGTCCTGTTTAGCGGGGTCACCCAGTTAAGGGCGCCCCTTCGCCACGCACTGGAGGTTTGCGATCTGCAGGAAGAGTCGACTACGGCAACGGCTTTGTTGCTTGGCATAACCGTATCCGCCGTCAAGTCGCGCAGGAGTCGGGGACGAGCGGCCTTACGCAGGGCTCTCGCTCCCTACCGTTCCTGAGTGGCGTGAGAAAAACGAACAGCAGCAAATGATCAAAGCAGCGTCTGATCGGAGGATATTCAAATGTGCCCGTTACCGGCTTCTCTGATGCGCAGGCTTGGTCCGGATACCCGCGGTGCGGAGATGGTTGGGCAGAGTTCCGCACTCACAACGGTGCTCGAGCAGGTTCGACTGGTCGCCAGAACGGATTCGACGGTTCTGATCCTCGGTGAGACCGGAACCGGCAAGGAATTGATCGCTCGCAGTATTCACTCGATGAGCGACCGCGCCGATCGTCCATTCGTCAAGGTGAACTGCGCCGCTATGCCATTCGACTTGCTGGAGAGCGAATTGTTTGGACACGAGAGAGGAGCCTTTACCGGAGCAGTAGCCCAAAGACCAGGCCGTTTTGAAATCGCCCATGGCGGAACACTGTTTCTGGACGAAATCGGTGATATGCCCCTCGCATCGCAGCCCAAGCTGCTTCGCGTGCTCCAGGAAGGAGAGTTCGAACGCGTGGGAAGCAGTCGCACGCAACATGTCGACGTGCGCCTCGTTGCCGCGACCCATCGGGACCTGAAGGCCATGGCCCGGAGCAATGAATTCCGGAGCGATCTGTATTATCGCCTCAATGTCTTTCCGGTGATGCTCCCGCCGCTGCGCGAGCGCCGCGACGACATCGTCCCGCTCATCCGGCATTTCATCGAGTTCTTCTCGCGCCGATTGGGAAAAGAAATCACCTGCATCCCGCATGCGAGTCTGCTTTCCTTGATCGCGCATGACTGGCCCGGAAACATCCGCGAGCTTCAAAATGTCATCGAGCGCGCCATTATTTTGTCGCAGGACGGTGTCTTCCCCGAACTGCGAGGTCTGATGGGCAACGAGGCCATCGCAGATACTGCGGCACACCCAACTCCCCGATTTTGCGAACGAGACCTGATCGTGAAGACGCTGCGCGAGACGAACTGGGTGGTCGGAGGTGCCAGGGGAGCAGCAGTGAAGCTCGGGATCAAGCGAACAACACTGATCGCGAGAATGAAAAAGTTCGGGATCGCGTGTGAGGTGCGGCCCAGAGAAGTGGGCTCGGAATTCTGGACGGATTATGCGGCGGATGCCGGCGCGATGGCTTCTTCGATAACTCTGCCTGTCTCGTCTATGCAGCGAGGTGAGGACCACCGAGCACCTCTCAACTAAGGAGCTGTGTCAGGTGAAGAGTTCAGCATTGAAAATGCTGCGAGTGCGGTAATAGAAAACTGTCTCAATGAAGTGGCCAGCGGAAAAGGGCTGTTCCCACCAGGCGCTCATCGTTTCCTAACTAGGCCGAAATCTGCCGGCTTTCATTCGGACTGGCGATCGTGCTGTCAGCCGTTTCGATGTCTGATTCGGCCGCCACATGCGGCTTGGGCAGAAAGAGGCTCAGGATGACTGCAGCGAACGCCACCACTGCGAGGATGACGATGAACTGAGGCTTGTAGAAACCGCCCACGCTGTCGTATTTGTGTCCGATCCAGAGAGGCCCGGTTGCGCCGCCAATGGCGTAGGCTGTCCAGGTTAACCCATACAGAACGGAGAAATGCCGCCGCCCAAAGTACCGTGCCAACAGGTACGGCATCACATCTGCCTCGCTGCCCAGACCGACACCCAGGACTGTCGCGCCCAGCAAAGTTACCGGCCCGTTGTTCGCAAAAGCAAGAATCAGCGTGCCCGCGGCGGCGAGCGCAAGCACCAGCGTCTGAATCCGTTCAGGAGAGACGCGATCAATGGCGAAGCCGATGCCGAGACGGCCGAGGATGCCCGCGCCGCCGCGAACAGAGAGAGCCAGCGCGGCGGTTGCGGCGACAATCCCATGCTGCGTCAGCATGGCGGCCAGATTGGTCACGAGGCCGTTTTCGCTGAAGGCGGAAAAGATCGTGATGAAGGCGAGAATCCAGAATGAGCCGGCCCGAAGAGCAGCGGAAACGGTGACGCCCGCAGCCGTGCGGTCGGTGCGGATGAGCGGCTTCTCGGGCCGGTTCCGCACCAGCATCGCGGTCAGCGGGAAACCCAGAAGAGCAATGCCGCCCAGCATCAGCCACGCAGCCCGCCATCCCTGATGCTGAATCATCCACTCCGTGAGTGGCGGAATCAGAATGGATCCGACTCCGCTCCCGGTAAGCAGCAGGGCCAATGCGAAGCCACGGCGACGGGAAAACCATGTGAGGATGGTGCGCGTGTAGGCAAACTGCGCCGTTCCATTCGCCGCGAGCCCTAATACGAAAAACGCTAGATAGAACTGCGCGATGTGGGAACCGAGCCTGCTGAGAGAAGCCAGAGCCACTGCGAACGCCAGGATCGCCGGCAGAATGATGCGACGCGGTGGAGAGCGGTCGAGGAGCAGGCCGATGAGCGGTGACACCAACGCGACCGTAATGGCCGCCAGCGCGAAAGCCGCTCCCATTGATTCGCGCTTCCATCCGAATGCGGCGTGTAAAGGGTCCAGAAACAGGCTGAAAGTATAGGGGATGATGGGAGCGAAGCTCACCATGACACCGATAAATGCGGCGGCGAGAACGCCCCACCCGGCGTAACGAATTGAGTCTTCGCGTGGCAGTTGAACGGCGGTAGTGCTCATTCCTGACCGAGCCCGCCACCCAATTTTCGTGCCATGGTTGCGAGGAGCTTCGGGCGCACCGAGGGCCGGGTCCAGGGACATTCAGCAATGCAGATCCCGCAGGACGCGGCTTCGGCAAAATAGGGAATGCACTTGTCAAAGTCAACGTACCATCGCTCGACGCCGCGCACCATCTGCTTCCGGGGTGTGATGGCTCCCGGCGGGCAAGCCTGCGTGCACACCTGGCAATTGGCGCAGAATTCGTCGGCGCCAAAGCGCTGCGCCGCGGTCGGAAGTAGCGGCATATCGGTGGTGACGCCGGCGAGTCGAACTCCAGAGCCAAAGCGCGGGCTGATGAGCGACCCGTGCTTACCCAACTCGCCCAGTCCCGCGGCAATCGCGGGAGGGATCAGCAGCAACGCTCCGGCCATCGGGCCGGGGTACGGGTCGGCGCGGTATCCCTGCGAGCGAATCCAGTTGGTGAGGTTGTAGGACGATCTTGTGCCTCTGGCATACTGATCGCCTACATCGCAGACTCCAATGCCATTGGTCTCATCGGAAGGAACTTCACGGAGGCGCTCGTAATTGTGCGCCAGGGCGAGCACGATGACCCGCGGGTGCTCGATCCTGTAGCCCTCGAACACCCAGGTCGGGTCCATGGGAGCGATGCCGACCTCGTCTGCTTCGTGGGCGAGGGCGAAATTCCGAACTAACGTCGTCAGCTCCTCGATCGGGGCCTCATTGCGTTTTGCCGATACCTCGTTCAGCTCGGGATACGCATAAGCTGCCTGGAACGCGTCTGTTGAGCCTGGGCATTTGCGCGAGTTCCTGCGAGCGACCAATTGCAAGTCGCCAAATGGATGCTGATCCGGTGGATGCCAGAAAAAGGGAGAAGGCCGGCGCGCGATGGGTTCGCCCAGACCATTGATGTAATTGCCGGAGACGCGGAGGAGCGCTGCGGTTTCCGGTTGTGGAGTCCATGTTCCTCGTTTGGGCCGTCGCGGATTAGAGGGTTCGGTCATCGCTGGTCTCGCAAACCGGCAGGATAGGGGGAAGGCAGTCCAAAACCGTTGGCGATGCGGTTGAAAGCGGCGAACAGGCCTGCAATATGGACCGCTTCGGCTACCTGTGCCTCCGTCCAGCCTGCGCGCATCGTTGCTTCCACGTCGGCGCGGGTGACCGGGGGCACATTCGCGTTCACCTTTCCAGCGAATCTGAGCAGAGCAAGTTCCGCGCTGGTGAACAGTTGCGGATTGAGATCACCGTCCCGCAAGGCGCAGATCATTTCAGGGGACCCGCCCTGCGACGCAAGCAGTGCGCCGTGACTGTCGGCACAGTAAGAGCACGCGTTCTGCCGCGAGACAGAGACGGCAATCATCTCCTTGTGCCGACGGCTCAGCAGGCTTTCACCAAATAAGAAGTACTCGGCGATCTCCAACATACTCTTCAGCAGCGCCGGGTTTGTGGCAAAGCACAGCACAATGCCGGGAAGATCGGTTCGGCCAAAGCTCTCACGATACCGCGCGAACAGGACACGAATCTCTTCGCTGGCCGTGCGGTCATCAATCAGAGGCAGATTTGTTGAAGACGGCGCCGCTCGTTGCCGTACCAGCGGCTCCTGGTTTGCGGACCCGGATGAGATGACTGAACTCATGACTCAGACCTCATTTCGCGCTGGGATGGCTCGTCATCCGAATCTGCTAATACATGAACTTCAACGCAAACTGCACCTGGCGCGGAGCTTCTGCCTCCAGAATATGGTTGAATGTCGGCGAACTAATATCGCTGTCGGGCAACCGGAAATTCGTGCGGTTCAGGACATCAAACAGCTCAGCGCGGAACTGGAACTGCGTGGATTCTGTTACTTTGAAATTCTTCAGCGCAGTGAAATCCCAGTCGGCATAACCCGGTCCGATATTTACGTTGCGGCCTTCCGTACCGAACTGCCCCGCATTGGCTGTGGGATCGAGTCTCTGGAAAGCGCTGGTGTTGAGCCATGAGTTCACTACGCGCCGCCCGCTGTTCGGGTTGCCGACTAGGTCCGGCCGCTGCGCGGAGAATCCGGTGATCTCCGGAGCGCTGCCCTGCGCCGCAACGTCGTTCGAGTCGAAAACGGTGAACGGTGTACCGTTCATCAGCGTGGCAATGCCATTCAACTGCCATCCGCCCAATCCCCACCGGTACCAGTTCTCCGCGTGGTTCCAGAACGGCAGCGCCCACTCATAGCTCCCGACGAATCGGTTGCGCGCGTCGAACAGTGAAAGCCCACGCTCTGCCGCGAGGTTGAACGGATCCTGGGCGAGGTCGTTCTCGCCTGCTACCGGCTTTGCCGCCGAGCCGGTTATGTTGAACGACGAAACATCGTCAATGTCCTTCGACCATGTATACGAGGCGAGGAATGACAGCCCGTGGCCGAATCGCTTGCGCAACGATGCTTCCATAGCGTTGTACGCCGAGTTGGCAATGCCCGCGATCTCGCCGGTGGACGAAAACACGCAACTGCTCGGCGGATCGGCAAGCGTGCAGCCGGAATAAAGCCGCCGCTGATCGGCATTGCTGGAATTCGAAATTGGCTGGCCGTTCACGGTTCCGGGAACGAATACCGCAGGGTTCGCTTCGATAAAGCGCGGCAGGCGCGTCCCCTTGGTCCCGACGTATCCAATTTCGAACAGCCAGTCTGACCCGAACGAGCGCTGCAGGTTCAGGTCCCAGTCCTGTGTGTAGGGAAGCGTCAAGGTTGGCGACAGGGTCAGGTTTGTGAGGTCTGGGGAGAATGTTCCCGCCGCCGGAGGATTGCCGTTGAAGGGATTCGCAAAGTCCGGCAGGCTCACCTGCGGCGTGCCCAGGTAGGGGGGCGCGCTGATTGGCGACTGAAGCGGTCCACCCTGTCCGGTGTAGTAAGGCTCATAGAAAATGCCATAGGCGGAAGTGACAAGCAAGTTGCCATGGCCGTTCGGGTCCCACGCAATGCCGACGCGCGGCGCGAAGGCCTTCGTGTCGGTGGGGATCAGGCCCGCGGGCACGCCTGGGTCGCCCGGATATAACAGGCCCACCGGTGCATCGGGCAGGACATGCGACTTTTTCCCCGGCTCAAACAGCGACATTCGGTTATGAATCTCGGTGTAGGGCTCCGGCAACTCATAACGCACCCCGGCGTTGACAGTGAGGCGCGATGAAACCTTATAGGTATCCTGCACATATCCGCTTGCATTGTTACCACGAATACCGCGTGAGAAATTGCCGATACCTTGCAGGAAGACCACCGGTTGCCCAACGAGGAAGCTGGCGAACGCATCCGTTACCGGGAATGGCGCGAACACGAAGAAGCCGTTGGTCGCGATCCCCTGCAGCACGTTGATCTGCTGATGTTGGTATCCGCCACCGAATTTCAGCTCATGCTTGCCGCGCACCCAGCTCAGCGATCCGGAGTAGTCGAAGACGTCTTCGTAGGTGTTTCGCGGGCCGGTGATTGGGTCACCAACCGTGGAATAGCCGTTCACCTGGATAAACGGTGGCCCTGTGGCGATACCGAGGCTGGGCGTGTATTGGAAGCCAAGGCTGGCTGGCGTTTGATGGTCCTCGTGCTCGCCAAAGAGGAATTTGTTGCGCAGAAACGAGAACCGCGCCACCGCGATGAGATCTGACGAATAAGTGTGCGTTTCCTGCGCTACGAAGTTCTGCGCGCGCTGATCTTCGCCTACCGGGAAGCCCGGCACGCTGGCGCCGCCCGGTGACAGGGGATCGACCTGGGAGAGTTGATTGAACATGTAGCGGAAGGTCAGGGTGTCCCGCGGGTCGAGGTAGTGATCGACCTTGATGCCAAACTGGTCGGAGCTATTGCTCAAGGTTTGAGTCGTGGAGAAAAGATTTGTTCCGGCATTCGGAAGCGGGAAAAAGCCCAGCAGGTTTTGTGATACCGAGTTGATCTGCCCCGGCGGTACCTGGTTGTTCAGATAGGGAGCATTGGCAAAGACATTGAAAAGCTGGTGCTCCGGGTTATTGCAGAAACCGGCCGTGAAGCCCTCCGGGCAAAGTTCGGAGAAATCGCCGGTACGCTCCTTCACCGATGGCACAGTCGTCAGCGCTGTCTCCCCCTGGCGATTGCGAAAGCCTTCATAGAAGCCGAAGAAGAACGTCTTGTCTCTTATGATGGGACCGCCAAGGGTTCCGCCAAACTGATTTTGTTTCAGAGGCTCCTGGGTGAGCGCGAAATAGTTGTTGGCATCGAGGGCGTCGTTGCGCAGGAACTCCCACAGCGCCCCATGGACCTGGTTCGCGCCCGATCGCGTGATGATGTTCGTCGTCGATCCCAGCGCGTCGCCGAACTCCGCATTCGCGTTATGCGTGATGATGCGGAACTCGCTGATCGCGTCCACCGGCGGCTTGAGGACGAATCCGCCGTCAACGCCGTTGAAGTTGTTCGCGCCGTCAATGAGAAAGTTGTTGGATTCAGGCCGCTGCCCGTTGACCGCATAGGCCTGCCCGTTGCGCAGCGATCCCCCGGCTTCAGCGATCCCAGGCGTCAAAGGAACGACCCCGGGCTGCAGCAGGCCCAGCTGTGAGAAGTTGCGTCCGTTCAGCGGCAGGTCCTCCAGCTCCTGTTGCTGCACCACCTTGCCCATGCTGGTAACGGTTGGCTCGATCAGCTCCGCATCGGCGCGCACCAGAACCTGCTCCTTTTCTGATCCGAGCACCAGACGCGGCGAGACCGAAGCCGTTTCGTTCACGTTGAGAGTGATGCCATCCTGCAGATATTCCTGGAAACCTTTCGCCTCAACCTGCAGGTGGTAATGTCCGACCGGGAGTTCCAGAAGAACGTAGCTTCCGTTGCGATCGGTGACTGTCTCACGCGAAAGACCAGTCTCCACCCGCCATGCTTTCACCGTGGCTCCCTGAATCACCGCGCCGCTTGGGTCGGTTACGGTGCCGCGAACATTTCCTGTGATCTGCTGGGCAGACATACTGAGGCACGGAAGCACCAGAAATGCCAGCACATTGCGAAAGATCCTCATCTTGCTTTTCAGCCTCCAGAAGTCGGCGTATGACAAAAAGGAGTGACGCGGGTGGTTAACGCGACCCCGAGTGACGGAAATCGTCATCAGAGGTCGGCCAGAGAACGCAACCCGCCGCGTCCAGGCTCCGTGAATTAAAAGCTTCCGCCGGGGAACAACCATCACAGGCACCGCGGCGGTTCCGAGCCTCTCGGACGCCGGCGTGCTGCTCGGAGCCAACAGTAACTTCGCTCCATCGAAACTGTCTTCGCCCGGAGGATGGAAATTGAACTCCACCTAAGGATCGATGCAGAGAAAAGACCCGCGCAAGGCAGAGTTCAGTACGCGGGCGGGTCTTCGATTTGCCCTGATTCAGGGTGATGATTTTCGATAGCCGTGCTCGGCGAGATGCTTTCCCATCTCCGCATACATCGACTCATCGCGTGGCTGCCAGGTACCCAGGCCGTCAACGTAGCGGTTGTACATGCAGAAAGCTGCGGCAATGAGGACCGTGTCGTGGATCTCGATGTCAGTGGCTCCATGTGCCTTCGCCTCGCCGATATCATCGGCGGAAACGCGCTTGCCGTCCTGCTGAACTTTGCGCGCGATCGCCAGCAGCGCCTTCAGCTTCGGCGTAATCGGAGCAGACTCGAAATCGGTTTTCACCTGTTGGACGATTTCGGCGCTGCCAACATGACAGGTCGCCGCCGCTCCGTGGCTGGCCTGGCAAAAATAGCAGTCGTTTTGCGACGACACATAGGTCGCGATCATTTCCCGCTCACCCGCCGTCAGGCTATTCGCCTCGTGCAGCAGAATGTGCGCGAGATCGCGCATCGGCTTCGCAGTCTCGGGACGGAAAGCAAACCCCGCGCTGATCCCAGGCAGCCCTTCAGGCAGTGCGATGTGGGGCATGTGGTCCTCCTCAGCGAGCAGCGGCTTCCGCCGGCAAATAGTCTTTGCTTCCCTCAACGTATCCACGGCGCGCCACCATTTTTCCGCGTTCCCGATACATCGCCTCGTCGTGCGGCTGCGTGGTTCCCAGACCATCCACATAGCGGTTGTACATGCAGAAGGCCGCGGCAATCAGAACCGTGTCGTGTATCTCCACATCCGTAGCGCCCAGGCTGCGGGCATGTTCCACATCGGCCGCGGTGACGTTCTTCCCGCCCCGCTGCACCTTGCCGGCAATCACCAGCAGCGCCTTGAGTTTCTCGGAGATTTCCGCGTGCTGGAAGTCGGCCTTCACGCGCTGCACCAGGTCCTCATCCCCATCCAGATGAGCCGCGGCAATTGCGCCGTGGATGCTCTGGCAGAAGTGACAGTCGTTCAGATATGAGACATATGTGGCGATCAGTTCGCGTTCGCCCTGCGTCAGAGTATGCGGTCCAAACAGCAACACCTCGACCAGTTCGTTCAGCGGTTTTGCGGTGGCCGGGCGGAAGGCCATGGCGCCGCGAATGCCAGGCAGTCCTTCGGGGAGAGCGATGTGAGGCATGAATGTGTCCTTTGATCTGGGTTGTGAAACTCAATTTCGCCGGCGCAGACGCGCCCGGCATACTCCTGTACCGGACGAGACGCAACAATAGCAGCGTATTGGGTAAGTCGCTACCGCTTAAAGAATGAGACTGGCATCCATCGAAAGGTCGGGGCTCAGGGCCGCTGCGTATCCGCCGCGTTTGCAGAATCTCCACCTTAAGGTGGAGCCGCCTTTCGGTCTTTGTGTCCTTGTGTGACCCGCCGCTGCTCGGCGACCATGCGGTGCGGCAGAAATCCCACGCTCCAGCGAACCCCAGGCGTGAGCGCAATCGACGTGGCGATCATAGGCGGAGGACTGGCTGGAACGGCGGCGGCGATTCACCTCGCTCGCGCCGGCCTCGATGTTCTGTGCATCGAACCCGCGCCTGACCGTGGCGTGCTCGTCGGTGAATCGCTCACCTGGTCCGCACCCCCGCTCCTCGCCGAGCTTGGATTCCCGATGCGGCGTCTACTCAATGAACGCATCGCGATCTATAAGAAGCACGTCATCGTTAGCACCGAGGATGGTAGCTCGCGCGATCACACTCCTGGTGCGTGGCTCGCGCAAAAGCCATGGAGCGTCGAGGTCAAAACGCTCCATATCGACCGCGCCGCACTCCGCGATCGCCTGCGCACCGTCGCCAGCTGCCTCAACATTCCCGTCCTGGGAGACCGCGTCGCCGGCATTGAGAGCCATGGCGAGCGCATCAGGTCCGTCACAACCTCCTCTGGCCAATCGATTCGGGCGCGCTTCTATCTCGATGCTTCGGGCGTCTCCGCCAGCCTGGTGCCACACTGCATCGGGGCTTCCACCCTCGACTACGGACCACAGAAGGTCGCCCTCTGGAACTATTTCACTCTCACCGATCCCCTGGAATGCACCACGCTCCACACGGACGGCCGCGACCGCCGCTATATGAGTGGATCTGGGAAATCCCTGTCAACGCGCACCGCCCTGCGCGCTCATATACGCGGCAACGCCAGGAGACGGCGTGCGGCGGGAAAATCGCCATGCAGCGTGCCCTCACCCCAGATGATGCCGTCGATAACCCGGATTCTGCCGAAGCGCTCGAGTCGTTCTATGCACCCTTCGCCGGGCTCACCGGCTCGTGGCAATTCATGCGCTTGCTGCGGTGGGGTAGGCCTGCTGACCTCCTTGCCGATGTCCCCTCCTTCCTGCCTCACCTCACGGTGCCCGCTCTCGTCATGCACGGACGCCGCGATCCCGCCATCCCCGCAAGCTTCGCGCGCCGGGCCTCCACGCTGCTGCCCAACGCGCGCCTGCTCACGCTCGACAGCGGACACTTCCTCCCGCTCAACCAACCCGAAGCGGTCGCCAATAGCCTCGCCGGCTTCTTCGCCGCCTGACGACTCTCGAAGGGATCGAGCAGCGGCAGCTCAAAGGCCCGCTCGCGCAGTTGACATCTCCGCTCAACAAGCTTAGAAAAAAGTGGAAGACTGGCAGGTGAAGGAGTTCACCTGAACCGCTGTCCTCCTCTCCTTTTGAGCCGGACAGATGATGACTCCTGACAGGGGAAACTCTGTTACGGAGACATGTCTGTAACGGGGAATCCCAATCCGAATCTGGAACCTGAGTGCATGAAGTCCCTGGCTTCGGTGCGTTCTCAGCTGCGCCTTCGCCTTCAGGGCGGATACACGCCAGGGCTTCGCGCCGTGACGCTGCTTAGGCTGTCTGTGCTCGATGAGACCGGCTGCCGTGCAAGCTGAGGATGTGCCTGGAAGAATGATGCCCCGACCCGAGGCCGACAATTCGCCGCCCGGTTTGCTCGACGGCAGCCGCTTCCCCGGGGAGCTGAATGGCCCTCAGCAGAACCGCCTGCGGATCACGTGTCAGTACATCGACAAGCTCCTCAGCGAGATCGAGCACATTCTGCGCCAGACTGCAGGACAATCGCCGTTTCCGCGGTACGTCATCGACGTAGCCCCCGCACAAGTCCGCGTCATTGAGGATTACATTCGGCGCCTGCGCAGGCAGTTGCTGCAAGCGCTGGAGTGGCAGCACCTGCGGCCGAATGCGCCCGAGCTCCCCGCCACGCGTGCTGCCCTCACCAACCTTGCTTTTATCGACATCGCCGTCGAGGAGCTGCGCCCCGGCTACATGCGGGGTTCCGGCGCCGTGCCGCAGGACGCGGTGGATGAACTGAACGGAGTTGTCCATGAGCTGCGCTCGCTCCTCCACGGTATGGAGCGCTATCTGCGCCAGGAACTTACGGCGAATCTTGCATCGCGCCTGCAGAAGCTCGAAGAAACCGGCTGTGACGTTGCACTGCTCCGGACCACGGAGCAGATCATTACGCGGCAGGGGCTGGTGGAATTCCGCCCACGGATCGCCGCGCTTGCCGCTCGCATGGAAGACAACAATCTGGAAGTCGCGCTTTTCGGGCGCGTGAGCAGCGGCAAGTCATCCCTGCTGAATGCTCTGCTGGATACCAACGTTCTGCCGGTGGGCGTCATTCCGATCACAGCCGTGCCCACGAGGCTCCGCTATGGGTCCGCGCTGCGGGCAGCCGTGGCCTGGTTCGATGGCCGCAATGAAGTCGTTGCCATCGACCAGCTGGCCGCGCTGGTCACCGAAGAGGGTAATCCTGGCAATCTGCGCAACGTGGCCCGAGCGATGATCGAGGTCCCGTCCCTGCGCCTGAGACAAGGCATCGTGCTGGTGGATACGCCGGGGCTCGGTTCGCTCGCCAGAAAGAGCGGGGCGGAAACGCTGGCCTATCTGCCGAATTGCGATCTCGCCCTGCTTCTGATCGATGCCGGCACAACGCTGCACGACGAGGATATCGGCACGCTGCGGCTGCTGTATGAGGCGGGGATTCCCTCGCTGGTGCTGTTGAGCAAATCGGATCTGCTGGCGGAAGGAGACCTGCATCGCGCCATCGCCTATGTCGAAGAGCAGGTGCACATTGAGCTCGGATTGACGATCCATGTTCATGCGGTCAGCTCGCTGCCGCCCTCTTCCGCCTTGCTCGACCGCTTCTTCGAGCAGGAGCTGCTGCCACGATTCGAGCAGGCAAAAATTCTGCGCGACGCTTCTGTTGCGAGAAAGATCGGCGCGCTGCGGAACTCGGTGCTGGCCGCAGTGGAGACAACCACCGATCAGGAAGCCCGTACGCATTCCCATCCTGTCCCCGACGGCGTGGAAAAACGGCTGCGCCTGATCACCGGCGAGATTGGTGAGCTGGGTACAACTCTCGATCACGCCTTCCTCGCGTTCGGGGAATCGCAGGACTCCATCGTGGACGCGGTCGCCAGGCAAAGCGTTACCTGGATTCGCACCAATGCAGGCCAGCCACCCGAGCCACTCCAAATCTCGGAATGGATTCACGATGCGGTACAGACTTTTCTGAACCAGCAGCTGGGCAAACTGCACGCAGCCATGGAGCGGGCTGTGAGTGCGCTGCAGGAAACCGCAGCCGATTTGGAGCGCGCTGAAACACCCTCCGCAGATGATTTTGAGAACCTGCTGCGCGATGTGCCGCGTTTTGAACTGGCAGCCCTCCCGGCCGGCATGCGCACTGGCCGAGGGAAATGGCTGGGAGATCGTGCCCTCCGGTCTTCCATTGCGGGCCGTCTTCGTCGCAGCATGGGACCCATGCTCCGCAGCGAACTCCATTTGTATGCTGATTCCCTGCGGCAATGGAGTGAACTGGCTATCCGCAAAACTGTGGCTCTGGTGAATTCCTACGCGGATGCGCACCGGGCGCAGATTCAACGCATGCGGGGGCTCGGCGAAGGAGAGACGGACGTAACCGAAGTGAGCGCAGATGTGAGGCTGCTGCGGGAATGGGACACAGAGAAGGATGTGGGGGTGGCAGTCAGGCGGGCTTAATTCAACAAGGAGATGCGGATTTTGCAGAAATTTTTCCTGATCGCGCTGGGCGGCGGCATCGGTTCCGTGGCTCGTTATTGGGTTGGCTCAGCCATTGCCGGCCGCTACGGAACAAAATTCTATTACGGAACATTTGTGATCAACCTGACCGCCTGCTTCCTCATCGGATTTGTGCTCACCTTCTTCGGAAAGCGGGCGGAGTTGAGTCCCGCATGGCGCTATTTTTTCCCGATCGGCTTTGTGGGCGCATACAGCACGTTCTCGACCTATGAGTGGGAGACGTTCTCTTCCCTCAGAACAGGAGCCTTCTCCATCGCGTCGCTGTACGCGCTGGGCAGCCTGTTTCTCGGTCTCGTCGCGGTGTGGTGTGGCGTCCTGATTGCGGAGGCCATTTCATGAGAAGACACAATCAGCATGTGGTGTATCATTCGATCCCTCCGAAGCTCCAGCGTTTTCGGGATGAATCGCTGCCCGCGTCTAACGGATGGGAAGCCGTTGCACGCGCCGCCGCGTTGCCGGCTTCGCAGCGGCGAAGCCGTCCCTGGGGAGACGATGCGACATGTTGAAGGCCGGAAAAGCAGTCAAGGTCATCATTTATCTGAGCGAAGGCTCGACCCGTCACGGAGTCTCCGCCTATTCAGGAATCCTCGATTTTCTCTTCTTCCGGGGTGTTTCCGGCGCGACCGTCCTCAAGGGCGTTGCCGGCTTCGGAGCCGATCGTCACATGCATTCCTCAAGCTTCGTGGAAATTTCGGATCATCTGCCTCTCAAAATTGAGTTCATCGAGAGCAGGGAGAAGGTCAACGAACTGCTCGGCAAGCTGGAGGAACTCGCCGGATCGGGGATGATCGAGATCCAGGAGACAACCGTTGCCAAGCCGGCCCGGCCCACCAGGGAGAAAAAGGCGGTGCCGGCTGGCCACCAGAAGATTGAGGGCAACGCCCGGATGATGGGGATTTACATCGGTGAATCGGATAAATGGAGGGACCGTCCGCTGTACAAGGCTCTCGTGGAAGCCATGCGCGCCAACGATATTGCCGGCGTCACCGTCTATCGCGGCATCCTGGGTTACGGCGCGCATCGCAGAATCCACACGGAAAAGCCGCTGCTTCTCAGCCGCGATGCCTCCATCATGTTGTCGGCCGTCGACTCCGAAGAAAAGCTTCGCGCCTTTCTGCCCATGGTCGAACAAATGGTCGAGGAGGGCCTGGTCGTGCTCTCCGATGTCGAAATCATCAAGTATTCCCACCGCGCCGTGGAGCTCGATACTGCGGACGACGCAAAGCCCTGAGGAGAAGGAACGGCGTGATGGAGGCTTAACCGTGAGAGAAGAATTTGAGGCTCGCCTGCTGCGGGTTCACTTCGGCGAGAGCGACAAATGGAACGGGAAGCCACTGCACGAGGTCCTCTTTGCCAAGTGCCACGAACTGGGCATGGCCGGCGCCACGGTCTATCGCGGCATTGAGGGCTACGGCGGCAGCAGCCGCATTCGCCAGTCCAGCCCCTGGAGGTTTTCGCGTGACGCGCCCATCATGCTGAGCGTCATCGACTCAGAATCGCAAATCGCCAAACTCCTCCCATATCTGGACGAGATGGTCGGCGAGGGCCTGATCGCCATCTCCACGGTTCAGGTCATCCGCTATTCGCGCGATGCCCCCGCCAAGCCGTGAGCGAATGCCATCAGGGAACCTGGCTTCCAGCTTGATTCGCCGTCAATCTTTCTTCTCGCCGCCAAGGTGCAGGGTCTGCTCCGGAAAGTTCCATCCCGACACATGAACCGCGACCTGCGCCGGCGCATTCGGGGGAAGCACCGCGGTGAGCGTGCGCGATTCCCCGGGCATGAGCTCAATATAGTTGTCCGACCACAGCACCGGGGCGATCAGGCCGTCGGAGTCCGTGCGCGCCGCGGCGGCAACCTGGAAGGCGAGGGCCTGCGATGGATTGCGCAGCGTCACCTCGATGGTGCGGCCTTCGCGGGCAGCACTCTCGCGCACATGCGCTTCCACGGTGGCCGCGGGCAGCGATCGCAGATCCTGGAGATTCGCGTACTGGATGGCCGGCGTGTAGGTGTACTCCGTCTTCGACCAGTCAAAGGTGGTCAGCTTGGCCGGAACCCAATAGAAATTCCGGCTCACAATGGCGCCGGCTGCATCCTTCAGGGTGAGATCGACAAACGTAACCGGGGAGCTCTGAAAGGCGGCGTCCGGAACCGCCATCACCCGGTTCGAGCTGTCGGGCGCGGCATCCACCTGATTCTCGCCGCTGAAAACCGGCTTGAGATGCAGATCATAGGCGTGCGCCGAAGCGACGAGGTGCGAGGCCGGCAAATAGGTGCTGTTGATGACAACCACGCTGTGATCGTCGTAAGAATACTGGACGTGCAGCGGCTCGCAGGCTTTCTTGGTGCCGAAGTAACTGCCGTCGGCATCGAGATAATAGTCGAACAGGTGCCAGATCATCGACGGCCACGCGTTGTTCAGCATCCACTGGATCACGCCGGTTGAAGTGTACTTGTTGCGACTGTAGGCCTCGTACATCGCGCGCTCGCTGTCGTAACTCATCGTTTGCGACAGGCGGATGAGGTCGTCAAGCGAAGCGGGAGCGCCATAAGTCGCCTTCATGGCGCCGTCGAACACAGTCAGGTTCGCGAAGTCGCCTCCGCCGTTGTGGTAGCTCCACGTTGCATTGGGAGGCCACATCTGGTCGGCCGGGATGAACTTGCGCAGGCTGGCGGCATTGGGGATCGCGGGCCCGGGACTGGTTTCCGTGTTAAATCCGTACGCGCCGCCGTGGCGGGTGTCGACATACCAGTAGGACGGCGGCACGTAATCGTAGGGGCCGGACATTTTCACGCCGCTGCGGCCGCTGGGCTCGGTCGGTCGCGCTGAGGCCGAAGAGAGCGTCGGGTTCGGCCAGTGCGTGTCAGCCTCGATTTTCAGATAAGCGTTCTCGACATCCGGTGGCGGCGGGTTGTCGCTGCCGTTGAGCCAAACCAGCAGGCTCGGGTGGTAGCGCAGGCGCAGCATCTGCGAACGGAGCGACGCGGCGGCGACGGTGTAGTTTTCCGGCGTCCATTCCTTCCAGTGCTCCCACTGATCGCAGCAGCACCAGCCCAGCAGGACCAGGATGCCCTTCTGGTCGGCAAGTGAGAAAAAGTCGTCTGTCTCCAGCTTGCCTTCGAGGCGGATGGTATTGAGCCGCATATCCTGGACGAGCCGGAACTCGTCGCGCAGATGAGCGGGGTTCTGGCGCAGCAGCATGTCCTGCGACCAGCCGCCGCCGCGAATGAGCAGCGGTTTGCCATTGATGCGGAAGAGGCGATAGCCCTTATCGGTCAGCTCCGAGGTGATTTCGCGAATGCCGAACTGGACGGTTTTCTCATCGGAAACGTGACCGCCTTCGACAAAACGGAGGCTCAGCGTTTCGAGGTGCGGCTCGCCCATGACATACGGCCACCAGACGCGGGGGTTATGGATGTGGAGTTGCGAAAACTTATCCGGCGTGAAGGCAGCTGAGAGGTCCTGGTGAGCCTCAAGCGTGATGGGCTGCTCGACGGCAACACCCGCGACGGTTCCTTCAAGCTTGCCGGAGACCGGATGATCCGTTGCGTTCTGCAATTCGGCGTAGACGGTGAGGTCAGCCTCGTACAGCGAGGCGTCCGTGAAGTGCGTCGCCGCCATGGGCGACCGTAGGGTGACTGGCCCCGTATCGCCGAGGGTCACGTCGCCCCACAGCCCCATGTCCTTATCAGGCGGCGCCGGATTCCAGTCGACCCAATTGATGCCGAGGTCCTTCTCTCCCGGGGCAAAGGTCTCCACAGCGAGATAATTTGGTGTGCCGGGCTTCGCGAGCTGCGTGACATCGAAGTCGTAGGTGCGATACGCCCCGGCCACCTGCGTTTGATCCGCGATCTTCGTGCCGTTGAACCAGACATCCGCGCGGTAATTGATGCCGCCGAAGTGCAGCCACAGCCTTTTGCCTTTATCCGCAGCCGGGAGGGGCACTTCCCTGCGATACCACCAGCCGCAGTGGTACGGGCTGTCTGCCGGCATGGCCAAGTTAGCGAAGTTATGTCCAATGGGGTAAGTTTCGCCGGGCACGTTGCGCAGATTCATGCCAAAGTAAGGATCGGGGTACACCCCGGCAGCGACCTGACCCGCAAGAACGGTTGCGGGAACGGAGATGGTCAGCCAATCCGCGGTGTGGAAGCCCGGCGCGGAAATCGCATCGCCCGCGGCAGAAACTTTACAGGCGGAAGCCAGCTTCCAGCCCTCGTGCAGAGGCGTCGCCGAATCGGCAGCCAATGCGACAGGCGTAAGGCCCAACAGCAGCCAGGCAGCGGAAGGAATCCGAACCATAGAAGTACTCCAAAGATTATCCGGACGGCAACCCTGTGCGCCGGAATGAGATCGTGCTCGTTCGGTCAGAAACTGAATCGCGATGCCACCTGGAACTGGCGAGGCTGGTTGGA
The DNA here is from genome assembly GCA_036521315.1 of Acidobacteriaceae bacterium. Lineage (GTDB taxonomy): Bacteria > Acidobacteriota > Terriglobia > Terriglobales > Acidobacteriaceae > Palsa-343. The sequence continues at coordinate 34,984 of DATDHZ010000063.1, read as the reverse complement.
GGCGCCCGTGATCTGCCCGAAACCAGCCATATTGGCCGCTGTCGGGCTGGGATTCCAAAAGACCCCAGGGTATCCCAGTTGCACGGTGTTGGAGATGTTGTACGCGGCGATTTCAAAGCGGAGGTTCCGTTCGCTGCGCATCGGGAAGTTCTTGTAGAGCGACAGGTCGGCCTGGTGCGCGCCGTCAGTGCGGACATTCGACAAATAGGCGGACGACTGGCCGGGACGGAAAGGATTGGCGGGCTGCGCAAAGCAGGTGTAGTTGAACCACATAGTCGCGTTGTGCGGAGCGCCCTTCGCCGGATTGCAGACCTGATCGACGCGCTGATTGAACCAGGGATCGGTCCCGTCGCCGGGTACGTTGATGGGCACGCCGCTCGAGAGATACACGATGGCGTTAACGGTCCAGTTGCCGAGCACCGCATTGGGCGCGCCGTGAAGATTCAGGGCGCGGCCGTTGCCCGCCGGCAGGTCCCAGGAGACCTGTCCGGAGAACTGATGCGTGACGTCCTGCGGACTCACCGAGTAGTCGAGGTTTAGGTTTCTCCAGTCTTCCGGAGCGCCGACCCCGTGATACCCAACGAACGACAGCGGCGGTGCAGCCTCGTTCGAGAGCAACTTGCCGTAGGTGTACGAAGCCAGCGTGCTCCAGTGGCTGCTCAGGTGCTTTTCCACCTTTATCTGGAGCGAGTTGTATTCCGACATGCCCGCTGGATAGCCATCCATCAGCACGCCGCTGTTGGGTCCGCCATTGCTGTACTGCGGATACGGCTCGAAGCTCATCCAGTACGGAACCGTGGACTGACCGTAGAACGCTGACGTAGGCGGCAGAGCATTCTCCCAGATATTGGGAATGTTGTTGTTCAGCGCGTTCCCGTAGGTTTCGTACACGCTGATCGGAAGCTCGTTGAGATCGGTGCCGTTGAGCGGAAGATAGATGCCGTGGCTGCCCACATAGGCGACACTCAACGCAATTTTCTGCGGCAACTGGTACTCGAATCCGAAGTTATAGTCGTAGGTGGTCGGCTCCGGCTGCGAGCGCAGAGCCGTGGTCAGGGGAGAACCTAGTCCGGTGGCGGGCCCCTGTGCAGCGCCGGTCGGCTCCACAATGCCCGCCGGGAAGGGATTGCTGAGAGGGTTCAGCATCACGGTGTTGCCGTCAGCGTTGTAATTCGTGGAGTTCCACGAAGTATTGCTGGAGAAGCCCTGCGAATTCTCAAAGGGGCCGGCGACCATGTGGGTGCTGGGGCCGTAGTAGATGCCGGCGCCACCGTGGAGCACCAGTTGCGGCGCCACCTGCCATGCGAAGCTGAGGCGAGGACTGAGATCTGCCAGGTTGGCCTGGAACGGCGAGTGGCCGTACCCCCCTGTCCCTGCGAACACCTCTCCGCCGCGCAGCGGCACGCCGTTGATCGTGTAGGTGGCTGTCGGGTCGAAGGACTCCAGGCGGTTGTGCCGCTCGGTGCGGCCTCCGAACATATCCCAGCGCAGCCCAAGCGAGACATTCACGCTCCGCGACAGGTGATAACTGTCCTGCGCGAAGAAACCGTAGTAAGGGCTCGACTCGGCTGTAAAGATGTCTTTGGAGAAGTTGCCGGATTCGTAGCCTGGCGGCTGGCCCATCCCGATGAGGAAGGAAGCAAAGTCGTATCCGTCACCGGCAAACGTGGTGGAGCTGGTGGCCGAATCGTCGAAGAAGTAAGCGCCCGCCGAGGCGGTCGGGAAGCCTTCGTTGAGGAACATCTTCTGATATTCGGCGCCCGCGCTGATCTCATTCTTGCCGATGACCGTGCGCCATGTGGCCGAGGCATCGCTGCTCTCACTGGCAAAGAGGAAGTACCATCCGTTCACATCGCCGCTGCCGAGCGCGCTGGTGAAGTTGCCGAAGCCGATATACGGGAGCGTGGGATAGTCCACCTGGGACGCGAGGGAAGAAGGGAAGCCGAATTCTGTGAGGCTGTGTCCGCCCTGGCTGGGATCGACCTGGTTTTCATGCTGGCGCGCGAAGGAATACCGCAGCTGCAGCACCGATTTGGAGCCGAGGGTCAGATCGTCGGCCAGCAGAGCGTCGAACTCCGGCGTGGTGTTCCGGTACGTGTTCGGATCCCAGATGCTGTTGGCGCCGTAAGCCAGCGCATTGCCGAAGTAGAGATGGCCGTACGACAAGCGGCCGTAGAGATGCTGGTTGTGGAACTGGTTGTCGTCCACGCGCACGTCGAACTGCTGGCCGTTGTTCGGGTCCAGCCCATTGAAGGTGTAGTTGTTGACGTGGTACGCGCCCTCGCCCGCCTGGTTCGGCGTGGGGTAATTCTGCGCGAGGATTTTCGCCGCAGGATCCATGTTGCCGGACGCATTGTTGCCGGGAAAAGGCTGGCGCGTCCCGTCGGGATGATCCGGGAGGAACGGGTCGTAGACCGTGAAGCTGTCGGCGGAGAAATCGCCGCCGCGTTCCGCCTGCGTGGGGAACGTGAACTGGTCGGTTTCAAGGCTCTCCTGCCACGTTCCCTGGTAATCGCCAAAGAAGAACAGCTTGTCATGGTGAATCGGTCCGCCAATCGAACCGCCCGCCTGATAGCGGTGGAATCCCGCAGGCTGATTGGGTAGTCCCTGCGATGCGTCGTACTGCTTGGCAAAGTAGTCGTTCGCGGCCAGGGTGTTCGGGCGGATGTAGACGAACGCGTCGCCGTGGAAGTTGTTGGTTCCCGATTTGGTCGCGAGGCTGATGACGCCGGCCGCGCCACTTTGGTAGGAGGCCGGCGCGTTCTGCGTTTCCACGCGGTACTCATCGACCGCGTCTTCTGGAATCTGCATGGCCGGCAGCAGCGTGCCAACATTATTCTCCGGCAGGCCAATGGGGCTGCCATCCACCATGTAATACACATCGCCCTGCAGGGCGCCGTTGATGGAGTAGGACGAGACATCGATCAGGGAACGGGCGTTGAAGACAGCCGGCAGCTCGCCGGAGTTGGGCGTCGCGTTCGCCGGCACCACGCCGGCGCTGAGCTGGATGAGCTCGTAGACATCGCGGTTGAGCAGCGGCACGCGGTCGATCGTCGCCGAGTCGATCAGCTGGCCCACCGTGGTGTTGCTCGTGTCCAGAATGTCCGACGCGGCGTTGACTGTGACCACCTCGCTCACATTGCCCAGCTTCAGTGTCATGTTGACCGGCGTCGTCTGGTCGACCGTCACCAGCACGTGATCCTGCACCAGAGTCTCGAAGCCCTTTTCCGTCGCGATCACCTTGTACGTTCCCGGCGTGAGCGACGGAAACGAGTACAAACCCGCTCCGGTCGAGACGGTGGACTGCCTCACACCGGTGGCCTGATTTTGCGCCGTGACGGAGGCGCCGGGAACCACCGCGCCGGAGGGGTCGGAGACCAGTCCGGAAATGCCCCCGCTGCCGGCCTGGCCCCAGGCAACACAAGTGGACGCCAGCGCGGCAACGCAAACAAGGAACAGGCGATAAAGATTGCGAATGCCAGGATGCATCGGTGTCGTCATGCTGTTACCTCTTCCAGCCAGGAAAGGCGTTGAACCCTGGAGCGTATCGAAACGGGGGCGGCAGAGCAGGGCTGGTCGGCCGCGTATTGAATCGTTTGAACAAAAGTATGCACGCGATTCATCGTTTGTCAATATTAGCCTCGCCTTCATGCCTCGCCTCCCGGCGCAACGGTCGAATCGCGCAAAACCAGCGAGGGCGCCAGCATCCGGACCAGCTGCGTGTCCTCGTGCGGCTCCTTCGGATTGAGGATCGAATCGAGGACAAATTCCGCTGCCAGCTTGCCCATCTCCTCCATCGGCTGCCGGATCGTCGTCAGCCCAGGCGTGCTGAGCAGCGCCGTCGGCACATCGTCAAAGCCGATCACCGAGCAGTCCTGGGGGACGCGCCGCCCGGCCCGCGCCAGGCAGCGCACAGCTCCAAGTGCGGTGAGATCGTCAAACGCAATCAAGGCGGTGAATGCCGAGCCGGATTGCAGCAGCTCCTCGGTGAGCGCAATGCCGCCCTCAAATCCTGAGCTGGCGTCCTGCGCGTCGGGCAGCTCCCGCACGCAGCGGCGGTCGATGGCGAAGCCGTGCTCCGCCACAAAGCGCTGAATGCCTTCCCAGCGGCGGCGGCTGTCGCTCAGCCCGGCCGGCCCCCGGATCACCGCGATCTGGCGATGGCCCAGCTCGTACAGGTGCTGCATCGCCAGATACCCGCCCTGCTCGTTTTCGACGATCACCGACCGCATCCCCATGGCGGAGAGATCGCGGCCCACCACGATGGCCGGCAGATTGCCCGAGCGCACCCGCCCCAGCAAGCCGCCTTCTTCAAAAAGCCAGTTCGCAACCACGATCAGCCCTTCCACCCGGCGCTCCATCAGCATCTCGAGATATCCCTCGAACTGCCGGCGATCGTTGTGCGCGTCCATCATGATCGGCAGCCACGGCGTGGGGTGCAGCGCGTGCTCGATGCCGCGCAGGATCAGCGTGCAAAAGGGATCCGAAATGTCGAAGATCATGATCCCGATCGTGTTGCTCCGGCGGCTGCGCAACGAGCGCGCAAATGCATCCGGTCGATAGCCAAGAGCCTGCGCGGTCTTGCGGATATGCTCCTTCGTCTTTGCCGCAACGTAGCGCGAGAGCGGAGCTTCGTTGAGAACGATGGAGACGGTCGAGGGAGAGAATCCGCTGATGCGCGCGACATCCACAATCGTCACGTGCTTCGGTGGAGTTCGGCGAACTGGCATAGGCTCGTGCTGCGCCTCCTTTCGGCAATGAAGTCTGACCGCAAAAGCGGAACTCTGCGGTTCCTGCGCTACTGCTCCGGCGTTGTCTCCTCAGGCGGGATATCGAAGTTGACCAGCTCGGAACGGAAGCCGCGCGTGCGCACCGCTCCGTAGCAAATGCCCGCCGTCATCCAGACCGCGCCCAGAACGAGAGCGGGCCGGCTGAGGTGAACCCAGATGAATCCGCAAATGACGAACCCGAGCAGCGGCACCAGCAGGAACCCTGGGCTGCGCCGGCGTTCGCGCAGCACATAGTGGACATACGCCGCGGCATTGACTCCCATGAACGCGACAAAGGCGCCGAAGTTGAGCGCCTCGGCGCCAATCTCGTACGCGCCGCCGCCCAGGCGGTTCGAGAAAAACTCCAGCAGCGCCGCGCCCACCAGCGCAAAGGCGCCCACCGCGATGATGTTGTTGCGAGGCACGTGGCGCTTCGGCTCGATGGCCCCGAAAAATCCTTTAGGCAGCGCGTTGCCGCGTCCCATGCCGTAGAGCAGCCGCCCGGCGGCCAGCTGCGAGCCCATGCCCGACCCCATGTTCGCCACGAGCAGCGTGAAGTTGATGATCTGGAACAGCACCTGCCCGCCCACGCGCTGCGAGATGATCGCAAAGGCCGACTCGACGCGGTCGGAGGGAAACGGCGTCGATCCCCATACCAGCTGCGCCGCATAGACCTCGATGCCCGAGAGCACTCCGGTGATAACGCATACCAGCACCGTGGCCAGCAGGATGTTCCGTCGCGGGTTCTCCGCTTCTTCTGAGAGCGTGGAAACGGCGTCGAATCCAATGTAGGTGAGCACGGCGACCGATGTCCCCGCAAAAATACTGGAAGGATGGAACGTCGCCGGATCGTAAAACGGCCGCGTGAAGAAGCCGGGATCGTAGTACGCGTGCCACAGCCAGCGCCCCACCGCCCCGAGAAAGAGGATGACCACCAGGACCATGCCCGCGCAGAGGGCTTCGTTCATCTGCGCCGAGGTGCGGATGCCCCGCAGATTCACCCACGTAAAGAATGCTGCGAAGATGATGATCCAGACATAGAACGACAGGCCGGGCAGGATGTTCATCGCCGCCTTGGCGCAGAACGCGGTGCAGATCAGCGGGTTGAGCAGGTAGTCCATCACCATGCCCCAGCCCACGATGTATCCGGCAGCCGAGTGAATCTCCTGGCCGACGTAGGTGTACGCCGAGCCCGCGCTCGGATAGATCCGCGCCATGCGGCCATAACTGATCGCGGTGAACAGCATCGCGACCATCGCGATCAAAATAGTGGTGACGACGTGCCCATGGGCCGTGTTGTTGATGACCCCGTAGATGCCCATGGGCGCAGTGGGCTGGATGATCACCATGCCGATGATGATCAGGTTCCACAATCCGAGCGTGCGGGTCAGCCGGACGGCGCCGGCATTGGCATTCACAGTAGATTGGTGTTGTTCTGCCATCCACAATCCTGATGAAACGTTCTGCCCGAACTTCCATACAAACAGGGCTGTCATCCTGAGCGAGTTTTCCAAATGCGTTGCGTCCCGCCTTTGGACGCAACAAGTAATTCAGCCGCGAGTCGAAGGTACCCGCACTTCGTTCCTCCATGTCACCACAATCTCTGACCCAATAAATACCCTGTCATCCTGAGCGAAGTTTGGCGCGCTCCTGCGCCAAACGGAGTCGAAGGATCTGCGATTGCTCTTGACCAAGGTGCGTGCTGCCGCCAAACTTCCATACAACAGTGCTGTCATTCTGAGCGAGCTTTCCAAATACGTTGCGCCCCGCCTTTGGACGCAACCAGTAACTCAGCCGCGAGTCGAAGGTACCCGCACTTCGTTCCTGACCGACCTTTCCAAACAAATCTGTCATCCTGAGGGCAGATTGGCGCGTTCCTTCGCCAAACCGAGCACCTGCGTTCGTTCTTCATACACTGCAACTTACTGCACCGCCAGACTTCCCCGGATGACCATGATCGAAGCAGGCGGAATTTCAAACCCCGAAGTGGACGTCACCTGCAAATCCTCCTGTTTCGGCGGACCATCTGGATCGGCATGGCCGATGCCGCTCACCATCACCGGCTCATTCGTGTGCTCCGGATGCGACAGCGGCGAAACCGTCGGCGGATGCCACGCGTACTGCTCTTTGCCGAAAATGACGGCATGCACCGCGCCGGAAAATCCAAGCGTCCGCCCATCGTCCTTGTTGTGGAACGCGATCTTCACCGTGTGCGCGACCTCCTGGTCGCGGTTCACCAGCATCACCGACCATTGCTTGTCCGGCCGCAGATCGGCGTACGCCGTCACCAGCATGTGCCCTGCGCCGTCGTTTACCGCGCTCGAGGCGGGAAAGATGGTGTTCTCCTGCGTTCCCGGCTGAACCCACTCCGTATTGATCAGCTCGCTGGCAAAAAACTGGGAGAGCGGCTGCAGAATGTTGTAGTCCTTATCGACGGTGAACATCCCGAAGACGCCGGGCGAATCGCTGCAGCCGCGGTCTTCCTGCAGCGGCAAATAGTGGAAGTAATAGACGCCGTTGCCACCCGCCGTGAGAAAGGATCCGATATAGTCGGCCAGCCACAGGCCCGCAAAGTTATCCAGATAGGCTTCGCTCGCGCTCGACGACAGGTTGGACTCCGTGATGAAGAACGGCACATCCTTCGGCAGCCCGTCGTTGTGCCACACCTGCACGATGTGCTCGATGCGCTGCGGCTCTTCGTAAAGCCCGCCCCAGTCAAACGCGCAGGGATTGAGCGGGTAGTGCTCGAACGAGAAGAATGCGAGGTCCTGCATGCGGCCGTGCGCCTTCAGATAATCGAGAAAACGCCCAAACCACGATGCGTTGCCGTTCGCGTCGGGCCACACCTGGATATCTTCGTTGACGCCCTGAAACGCCGGCCCGCCCAGCTTCAGGTTGGGGTCGACCTTATGAAGGGCCGCGGCGAACTGGATGTAAAGCGCGGCGTAATCCTCGGGCGTGGTGTACTGGCCGTCCGCTTCCTCGCCCATTTCTACATAGGAGAGCGGATAGTGCCGCTCTTCGATGTACTTGATCTGCGCGGCAGCATCGTCAGGCTGGCCGTACAGCATGGCGATCGGAATCATCGCCGGCAGGCCGTGGGTAATGCCGCTCGTATAGAAGAAGTCGAATCCCGTCTGCGCCTGGCGCGTGTTCAGCAAATCGTCTTTCGTATGCCACGGGTCGACCGACGAGCAGTACGTCGTGGTCTGATCCTGATCGGCCGTGTGGCGGATGAGATCGTGGAACTCGCTTCGCGGCCCGAGCGTCCCCAGATACAGCTCCCGAATTGCGTAGCCCACGCAGTTGCGCGGATCCGAGGCGCCGTCGGCATCGCAGGTGTTCGACGACCCCGTCATCAGAATGCGCACGAACTGTAGCACCTGGGGAATGTGGGTCAGCGAGATGGTCTCTGTCCCGCCTTTCCCCGCCGTGATCGCGCCGTCCGGGAAGGTCTGCCAGATACCTTCCGTGGGCCGGCCGATGGGATCGAGCCCCGTCCAGTACTGCACCAGGTAATGCGTGGCGAACGGCGCAGCCCAGTCGATGCGGATGGCGTCAACCACCTCTTTGCTCTTCAGGTCGATCACCACCCACTGCGGGTGCAGGTCGTCCGCTTCGCCGGTATAGCGCTGCGTGAGGTAAGGATTGCTCTTCCAGAAAGTGTTCGCATCGCCGTCGGTCAGCCGCGAGTAACCGCTGTTCCCGGTGCCGTCGTTGCGCGTAAAACCGCGCCGCGGCAATGAGTAACCGTAAGAGTAGCGAATCGGTTCCCCGAGTGTCGTCGACCCCGTGAAGTAGCCGCGCCCCGCCGGCTCGCTCCACGTGCCCGTGGGATTCCAGTGCCACGCTTCGACAGCCAGTTCAGTGTTTTGCCGGTAGGTGATGGGCTGCCACCCCGAAGGCGCAACAGCAGCGAGGATTTTCGGCGTCAGCGCCTTGTCGATCGCCTCGACGGAGATGCGATCGAGTCCCGCACCCAGCGTTTGCTGCGGAACGAAGCGATTGACCGCGTCGCCGGGGGCAATGTCGACATCGATGGTTTGCGCGCGCAGTGCGCTCGCCCCAATCGCAAGACCGATCGCGCAACCGATCGGCAGAAGCGCTGCAGCATAGGCGTTTCTGGGCATGGTGCACCTCTCCGTTCACCGCGTCGGGCACCAGGCTGTGGGCGCGGCACGGCGATGATAGCGCAGAATTCAAACGATTCGATATAGAATTTTGCCGATCGCCGCACCCAGCCAGAATCCGCTGGGACAATGCCGAGCCGGCGCGGGCCCGTCGGAGCACAAGGCAGCGTCAGCCAGCAACGACTTCACCCCAACCGTCACCGGCGCCGCGAACGATGTACTTTGTTGAGGAACGCGCGCTCTTTCTCGCGCCGCAGTTTTTGGCTTCGCTCTTTTCCGGATGGATCGATTGATCGCATTGCTTACCTCTGGCCGTAACTCGCGATCCACACGCCACTGCGCGACGGCTCTGCTCGCCCTGGCTGCGGCGCTGCCTGGCTACGGCCAGGCTTCCGGCGGCGAGCCCGGTTCGCTGCCGCAGATTTCCAGCGACGCGCGGCCTGCGGAACTCCTCGTGATCCCCGGCCATCGCTCCGCTCTGCTCGGCCACGAGTCCGGACACTTCGAGGCGTGGGCGTGGCCGCTGAAGATCCTCCACGATTTTCATATCAGCGTCCGCATCTCCGGCGAAGTGATTCCCTGCGACTCGCTCATCCGCAGCGTCACCATTCGACCCGAGTCCACGACGCTGGTCTGCGCGAGCAACACGTTCTCCATCAAGGAAACCCTGCTCGTTCCCATCGATCAGCCGGCCGCTCTGATCCAGCTGCAGATTCAAACGGCCGAGCCGCTCGAGATTATCGCCAGCTTCCAGCCCGACCTGCAACTGGAGTGGCCGGCCGCAATCGGCGGCATGGACGTGGACTGGAATCCCCGGCTCCATGCCTATGTCATGACCGAACCGCAACTCCGATATGAGGCGGTGGTTGGTTCGCCGACGGCGACGGAGTATGCCGAAGCATATCCGCCCGACTATCCCGGTCCGCGCGAAACAGCATTTTCCCTCGGCGTGACGCCGAAGGGCACGGACTCGAAGACGATCGTGATGACCGGCTGGCTGGGCGGGACGCAAGAGGCAAAATCGGCGCAGGCCGAACCGAAGCCGCTGGAGTCCACGGTTCCCACGCCGGCCGAAGCCGAGCCGGGTCCAGCCGAGCCGAGGGAGGCTGAGCTCCTCTATCAGCAACTCACGTCACGGTTCGATGCGACCCTTGACCAGGCACGCGCCTGGTACGCGAATTACCTGAAGGACCGCGTGCAGGTGAGTCTCCCCGATCCCATGCTGCAGGACGCGTTCACGTGGTCCGAGATCGGCATGATCCAGGCGCGCGTCGACAATCCCTGGCTGGGCACCGGACTCATCGCGGGATACAACGTTTCGGGCGACGACGAACGCCCCGGCTTCGCGTGGTTCTTCGGGCGCGACCAGCTCTGGACCACGCTGGCTCTGAACGCCGTCGGCGACTATGCCACATCGCGCGCGGCGATCGATTTCCTCGCCCGCGTGCAGAGGCGGGATGGCAAAATTCCCCACGAGATTTCGCAGTCGGCGGCTCTGATGCCGTGGTTCCAGTCGGTGCCGTTCGCGTGGGCATCGGCCGACGCGACCCCCCTCTTCCTCATCGCCACGAACGATTACGTGCAGCAGAGCGGCGACGTGCAGTTCGCTCGCGACCGCTGGGACAATCTCTGGCGCGCGTATCAATATCTGTCGTCAACGTATGGCCCGCAGGGCCTGGCACAGAACCTGAACGTCGGCCACGGCTGGATCGAGGCCGGCCCGCTGACGCCGATCCGCGCGGAACTCTATCAGAGCGCTCTCGGCGTGGAAGCGGTACGCTCGCTGGCGGCGTTGGCCGCGCTGCTCGACAAAGCAGACATCAGCGAAAAACTGACCGCCGAGTTCAACCGCCAGCTGCCCGTGCTCAATCGGGTCTTCTGGATTCCCGATGAACAGTTCGATTCGCTTGGCCTCGATCTGCAGAACCAGCCGATCCGCATCCCCAGCGTGCTCTCGGCGGTCCCTATGGAATTCGGCCTGCTCGACGCGGACAAAACCGAGACGATGCTCGACCGGCTCGCCGCGCCGGATTTCCAGACCGACTGGGGCATGCGCATCATCTCATCGCGCGACCCGCACTATGATCCCGGCGGCTATCACAACGGCACGGTTTGGCCTCTGTTCACGGGATGGGCATCGATGGCCGCCTACCGCTACCATCGCCCGCTGGTCGGCTATGCGAACCTGCGCACGAATGCGGAGCTGACCGGTGTCGGCTCTCCCGGTCACGTCACCGAGGTCCTGTCCGGCAATTACGCCGTGCCCTCAGGTTCGCCCGCACAGATCTGGTCGTCGGCCATGGTCGCCGCTCCGCTGCTGCGCGGCCTGTTCGGCCTCGAACCCAACGCAACCACGCACACGCTCACCTTCGCGCCACACGTGCCGGCCAACTGGACCTCATTCTCCGTGACCAACGTGCGCGTGGGCGCGGCCACGCTGGACCTGCAAGGTTCGAAGACGCTCGATGCGATCCGCCTCGAAGTGACGCGCCGGGGCCAGGGTTCCGGCGGCGATCAGTCATGCAACTTGGATTTCGCTCCGGCCCTAAGCCTGCAGGCGCACGTGCGCCGCGTCCTGCTCGATGGCCGCCCCATTCCGTTTCATTTAGAGAAGAACACGCTCGATCAGCATGTCCGCATGCATATCGCAACTAAACAAGGCACCGAGACGGTTACGATTGAGCTTTCTGGCGACTTCGGCATCACCGAAATGACCGAGCTGCCTCTGCCAGGGAGTCCCAGCCGCGGAGTCCGCGTCACCGCGCAGCACTGGGCGCCGCAGCGGGATGTCCTCACGCTCACCCTGGCTGGCCCCGCGCAAGCCTCCGGCGAGCTCGGCGTCTGGAATCCCAGCGAGATCGCCTCAGTCGACGGAGCCACGCTCGTCCCTGACGAACCCAATAAGGCACAGCTACAGTTTCAAATGCCACAAGGGGATGCAAACGGTGACGCGCATCTCGAGATTGCGATCCGTTTCCACGGCGGGTCGAAGGCTGCCGCGACGAGGAAGAAATAGTCCAGGCAGATTCCGGACCAGCTGGTTCGGTTGAGGGGGTGATCCATGGCGGGTCGGCGGTTGAAAATCATTGGTCTCGCGCTGGCGGTCTGGACAGCATGCGTTTTCATGCAAAGCGCAGCGCAGGCTCAACAAGCCTCCGTTGCCGGCGGCCATCCCTGGTGGCGGCCATCCGTCATCTACGAGGTCTATCCGCGCAGCTTTGCCGACAGCAACAACGACGGCATCGGCGACCTGAACGGCATAGCCTCCAAACTCGACTATCTCGAAGCCCTCGGCGTCGATGCCATCTGGATTACGCCCTGCTATCCCTCCCCGCAAAAGGATTTTGGCTACGACGTCTCGAATTACACCAGCATCGACCCCATGTACGGCACGCTCGCCGACTTCAATCGCCTCGTCGAGCAGGCGAAGCAGCACCACATCCGCGTCCTCATGGACTTCGTCCTGAACCACACCTCTGATCAAAACCCGTGGTTCCTCGATTCGCGCTCCTCGCGCACCTCGGCGCACCGCGACTGGTACATCTGGCGCGACGGCAAAGGCCCAGGCCAGCCGCCCAATAACTGGATCTCCGACTTCGGCGGATCGGCGTGGACCTGGGACGCGAAGACCGGCCAGTACTACTACCACTATTTCGAAGCGGCGCAGCCCGACCTCAACTGGCGCAATCCCGCCGTGGAAAAAGCCATGTTCGATGCTGCCCGCTTCTGGTACGACCGCGGCGTTGCGGGCTTCCGTCTCGATGCCGTCGACACGCTCTTCGAAGACCCGGCGCTCCACGACAATCCCTACGTGAACGGCGAGATGGTCAACCGGTACAACGACAATCTCGACGAGAATCATGCGGTGCTGCGGCGCCTGCGCGCTGTCTCGAGCCACTACGACGCGGTGCTGCTGGGCGAAACCTGGACCGACAACATCAGCCAGCTGAAGCAGTATTACGGCGACCGCGACGATGAGATTCAGCTGCCGATGGATTTCATGTTCGCGACCATCAACACGCTCTCCGCTCCGAAATTCCGCCGCCAGATCGACCTCATCGAATCCTCTTCCGAGTGGCCGGTCTTCGTCATCACCAACCACGACATGGAGCGCTCCTATAACCGCTATGGCGACGGCACGCACAACGATGCGATCGCGAAGCTGATGGCCGCTCTCTATCTCACGCTGCGCGGCACCGCGGTCATGTACTACGGCGAAGAGATCGGGATGAGCAACAACGACCCGCAGCGTCTCGAGGACGTCAAGGATCCGCTGGGCCGCATGGACTGGCCAAAGAACAAGGGCCGCGACGGCGAGCGCACGCCGATGCAATGGAGCAGCGCTCTGAACGCCGGCTTCACGGAAGGCAAGCCGTGGCTGCCGATCCCCGCCGGCTATAAGTCCCATAACGTCGTCAGCGAATTGCAGGACCTGGATTCGATTCTCAACTTCTACAAGCGCCTGCTGGCGCTGCGCCGCGACAACGTTGCGATGCGCAACGGCGATTCAGTCGATGTCACCCCCGATGATCCCAACGTGCTGTGCTATCTGCGGCGAGACGGGAATCATGCCATCCTGATCGCGCTCAATCTTTCCGGCGCGCCGCAGAACCTCGCGCCCGATCTGAACCAATATGGATTCGGCTCGGCGAAGGCGACGACCCTCCTGAGCACGATGAAGCAGCCGCCTGCTGGCCTGCAGCATGTGGTGCTCGACCCCTTCGGCGTTGACATCGTCGCGCTCGAAGCCTCAAAGTAACGAACCCAGGGCGAGCGCATCGAGCAGGTCGCGCCCAGTGTGATTTCTAACAGAATCTGGAGGACCCTATGACGCCTTGTTTCCGATGCTCCCGGAAAGCGAGCGCCTGTCTGTTCGCAGGGCTGGTTCTGGCGCTTGCCGCCGACGCTGCGGCCCAGACCGCCTGGGTGCGCGTCAACCAGGCCGGCTATGAAGCGGGCCAGCCCGCGCGCGCCTACCTCATGACCGATGCGCCGGTGAGCGGCGTCACCTTCAAGGTGAAGAACCTCGAAGGCCACTTAGTCGATTCGGGAACCGTCGGCGCTTCTTTGGGCGTCTGGGGCCATAGCGCCACCCTCAGTTACAGCGTGTACGCGATCGACTTCTCTGCGCCCCCGGGCAATAGTTACAAGATCACGGTTAGCGGGCCCATCTCGGCCACCTCGCCGCCCTTCGCCGTCGATACGGCGGATGTCCTGTATCCCGGATTCCTGCTCAATACGCTGTTCTTCTATCAGACCGAGCGCGACGGTCCGGATTACATCCCCAACGCGCTGCGCACCGCTCCCGGCCATTTGAAGGACGCCAGCGCGCGTCGCTATCTCACACCGCCCATCGACGACAATGGCTATGTCGATAACGAGCCGCCCGCCCCCCCGCTCGTCCCTGCGAAGTTACCGAACATCAATGCCGCGGGAGGCTGGTGGGACGCAGGCGACTACATGAAGTATGTCGAAGACGAGACTTACGTCGTCGCCATGATGGAGCTTGGCGTCCGCGATTTTCCCAATCAAATGGGCAACAACGCGCCCGTGCATCCTCCCGCTCCGCCGGTTGCGGTGTCTTATGCGGGAGACAGCGGCGACGGCGCTCCCTATTCCTCCGATTTCTCCGGCGAAGCCGCCTTCGGCCTGCAATGGCTCAGGCAAATGTGGAATGACTCGACGAGCACTCTGTCCTACCAGGTGGACAACAGCCAGGACTGGGACTTTTACGGCATGGGCGATCCGGCCTCGACGGGCGGCTACTGCGGCGGCACCTACCCCAGCCCGTATTGCCTCATCACCGAGTACGATATCTGGACCCTGCCGCAGGCCGCCGATGCCTACAATCAGCCCGGCGATCCCGAGCCCTGCGATCCGCAGACCACCTTCTATATCTGCAAGCGCGCGGTCTTCGTCGGCCCTCCCGGCGGACCGGTCAGCCCCAATCTAGCGGGACGCCTGGCGGCAGACTTTGCTCTGTGCTACCAAATCAACCGTGCGACCAAGCCGGTGTTCGCGGCCACCTGCCTGCGCGAGGCGGAGCACATCTACTCGCTCGCCGACCTCACCTATCCCGATCCCGCGCCGTATTCGTCGACTCTGCCCTGCCCGACCTGCCTGCTCACCACCGTCCCACCGAACGGAGAAACCGTGTGGGATGACGACATGGAGTTAGGCGCCACCGAGTTATACTTCGCCCTCGCGCTGGCGCAGCAAAGCGGTTCCGTCCCGCCTTCGCTGCCCGTGACCGATCCCATGCAGTATCTCAGCGACGCCTCCCAATTTGCACGGAACTATGTGAAGTACATCTACAAACCGGGCTTTGTCGACTCGCTGAACTTACTCGATGTGAGCGGCCTCGCGCATTTCGAGCTCTATCGCGCCCTGAAGTCGGCCGGCGACCCCAGCGGCCTGGCATTCACGGCGGCAGGTATCCGCAAACAGTTCCTGGCGCAGGTGGGCCAGGCCACCACCCAGGCGCAACTCGATCCCTGGGGTTTCGGCGAGCAGTGGGACAACGGCGACGTGACATCCCGCGGCGCAGGCCTTTCCGTCATGGCCAGCGAAGCGTACTGGATCACCGGCGACCCGAGCTACAACCTGGACGCGCAACGCTGGCTCGGGAACATCCTCGGAGCGAATGCGTGGGGCTCCTCGTTCATCGTCGGCGATGGCACCACCTTCCCCAACTGCATCCAGCATCAGGTGGCCAATCTGGCGGGCGCGCTTGATGGCGCCTCCGGCGGCACGCCCATTCTGTGGGGCGCGTCGTCCGAGGGCCCGGCTGACCAAACCAGCTCCGGTGTGGTCGACGGCATGAACCTTTGCCCGGCCAACGGCGGGAACAAATTCGCAAAGTTCAACGGCAACGACGGCGCGTACGATCCTTCCGTGTATACGTATTACGAGGACAATATGCAGTCCTATACGACCACGGAGCCGGCGATCGATCTCACCGCAACTTCGTTCCTCATGTGGTCGTGGCGGCAGGCACAGCGTCCGGCGTTTTCGCTGAATGGGAGCGACTGAGCGGTGCGATCGAGCAAACGAAGACTAGCGAAGCAGTTCGGAATGGGCCTCGGCGTCCTTGCCTTCGCATGCCAGGCGCACGCGCAGGTGGCGCCCTGGATGCCGGACCTGACCCAGCAGCAGACCTATACCTGGCATCTGGCCTCGAGCCAGGAGAAAACCGGCGGCAACGCCGACTCGCTCCCCGTCAATCCAGGCCAGACCCTCACCATCCTCGACACCGACGGCCCCGGCATGGTGTCCCACCTGTGGTTCACCATTTCCGACCCCGAGCCTTACTACCTGAAGCGCATCGTACTGCGCATCTACTGGGACGGCGAGACGAACCCCAGCGTCGAAGCGCCCATCGGCGACTTCTTCGGCCTCGGCCTCGGCCAGCCTTTCACCTGGCAATCCGCCGTACTTTCCGTCGGCAACAACAATGCGCTGAATTCGTTCTTCCCCATGCCCTACCAGCACCACGCGCGCATCACTGTGACCAACGACGGCAAGATGGCCGTGAACAACCTCTACTACAACATCGAGTACCGCTCCTACGCGCACGCGCTGCCCGCCGACACTCTCTATTTCCACGCCGAATACCGCCAGGCCCAACCCAACCATGGATGGACCGATCAGTGGTATGAGAACGGCGACCCGCTGGTGAATTACAAGCGAAACCTCGACGGCAAGGGTAACTACGTCTGGATGGAGGCAAAGGGCCACGGCCAGTTTGTCGGGGTCACCATGTCCGTGCTGCAGAATCAGGACGGCTGGTGGGGTGAAGGCGATCCCATGTTCTTCATCGACGGCGAGCAGACGCCCGTGGTGGGCACAGGGACCGAGGATTACTTCCTCGGCGCATGGGATTTTGGCGGTGCCGCGTTCTCCTATCTCTACTACGGGGCGCCGGTGGTCGACAAAGAGCTGGCAGGCGGGCGATCGAGCGTGTATCGCTTCCATCTCGATTCGCCCATCCCGTTCAACACTTCGTTCAAGGCGACCATCGAGCACGGCCACGCCAACCATCGCTCCGACAACTTCTATTCGGTCGCCTACTGGTACCAGGCCGAGCCGCACGAGCCTTTCCCGCCGCTGCCCTCGATGGACGACCGCATTCCCGCACTGCAGATCGTCGGCGGCCCCGGCAATTCCGAAGCCGGCAAACCCTCCGGCCTGTCCCCCAAATAGCCGACCGGAAAGTTAGGGCGCAGCGGCCGCCCGCACCGTCCGTCGCTCGATCCTCTTCTCGTACCGCGGCCCCACAATCATCCGCTGCACGTAAACACCCGGCGTCACAATCACGTCCGGATCGAGCGCGCCAGGCTCGACCAAATCCTCTACTTCGGCAATCGTGATCTTCGCCGCCGCCGCCATCATGGGATTGAAATTCCGCGCCGTCTTCCGGTAGATCAGATTCCCCGTTCGGTCGCCCTTCCACGCCTTGATGAGCGCGAAATCCGCGCGCAGCCATCTCTCCAGCAAATACGTCTTGCCGTCGAACTCGCGGCTCTCCTTGCCCTCTGCGACCATCGTGCCCGCTCCCGCCGGCGTGTAGAACGCCGGAATTCCCGCGCCGCCCGCGCGGATCCTCTCCGCCAGCGTTCCCTGCGGAGTGAGCCGCAAATCCAGTTCGCCCTTGAGCACCTTCTCCTCCAGCAGCCGGTTTTCGCCGACGTAGCTCCCCGTATGCGAGGCGATCATCCCGGCTTCCAGCATCAAGCCCATGCCGAATCCGTCCACTCCCATGTTGTTGCTGATGGTGTGCAGGCCCTTCAGGCCGCGCCGCGCATTCTCCTCGACCAGCGCCGCGATCAGGTTCTCCGGAATCCCGCACAGCCCAAATCCGCCGATCATGAGCGTGGCGCCGGACGGAATATCGGCGACGGCGGCAGCAGCAGATTCCCCAACTTTGTTCAAACCAACCCTCCCAGGGCAACGGAGCAGGATAACGACAACCGAGGCATTTGCGCCACACGCCCCACGCCGCCACTGCTGGCCTGTGCCGATGTATTTCTGAAGACGGGGCGCTGGCTGCGGCAAACGGGCACGCGCTTCACGCTGCGCCGCGCTGCCTGACGCCCAAAGAAAAAAGCAACGAGGCTGCCGCTCCAGGTTTGTGTGGCGGCCTCGTTGTCCGAGGAGGGTTGCTGTGTGGAAGCCCGCCGGGGCTTCTCACATTTGCATGGACCCAACCCCGCCGCCAAAGTTTCGCTCCGGCGCGAGGTTTTTGTGCAATCCGCCTCCCATCAGGCGCTTCCCCTCCATCTTTCGGACGATGACCTCGGTGCCCCGCGCAGCGTGACCGGTCTGCCTGCTGTCACGGCCGCCGGTTCGTTCCCAGCGCCCCATGCTCTAAACTGGGGTTTGCAGGTCCATCGGGTGAGGAGCTTTCGATGCTGGTCGTCATGAAAGCGCAGGCCACGCAGCAAGAAGTGCAGGCTGTCTGCGAACAAATTCAGGCGCTGGGTTACCGCGCCCATCCCATGCCCGGCGCCACCCGCACCGCCATCGGCATCACCGGCAACCAGGGCGAAGTGGACCGCGGCAACCTTGAGGAGATGCCCGGCGTCGCCGAAGTGATCCGTGTCTCCAAGCCCTACAAGCTGGTCAGCCGCGATGTGAAGGAAGACAACACCATCATCCGCTTCCCCGGCACCGATGCGGTCATCGGCGGCACGACCGTCGCCATGATCGGCGGCCCGTGCTCCATCGAATCGCGCGAGCAGGCCTTTGCCATCGCCGAGCAGGTGGCGCTGGCCGGAGCTCAGTTTTTCCGCGGCGGCGCCTACAAGCCCCGCACCTCGCCCTACGCCTTCCAGGGCCTCGGCGTCGAAGCCCTCAAAATCATGGCCGAGGTGCGCGACCAGTTCGGCCTCCGCATCATTACCGAGGCCATCGACCACGAAGTCCTCGAGCTGGTCGCCGACTACGCCGACGTCATCCAGATCGGCGCGCGCAATATGCAGAACTACTCGCTGCTCAGGGCCGCCGGACGCAAGCGCAAGCCGGTCCTGCTCAAGCGCGGGCTCTCCGCCACGCTCGACGAGTTCCTCATGGCCGCCGAGTACATCATGAGCGAAGGCAACTACGAGGTCGTCCTCTGCGAGCGCGGCGTGCGTACCTTCGCCGACCATACCCGCAACACGCTCGACCTCAGCATCGTCCCCGCGGTGCAGCGGCTCAGCCACCTGCCCATCCTCGTCGATCCCAGCCACGGCACCGGCAAGCGCAATATGGTGCTTCCGCTGGGCCGCGCGGCCATCGCTGTCGGTGCCGACGGCCTCATCGTCGAAGTGCACCACCAGCCCGACAAGGCATTATCCGACGGCATGCAGTCGATCTTCCCGGAGCAATTCGCGCAGCTCATGGACGAGTGCTCGCAGATCGCCGCGGTGCTCCATCGCACCATCCCACGCGGCATCCACATCGAGCAACCAGCCGCGGCGCGGTAGCTGCTCTACCTCCTCCGTCGAGAGCCGAGCCTCGCGGCAGCGATCCTGACAGAACTTGCCAAGGCGTTCTCCGGAGCGCGCACAGAGAACTCGTGCTGTTTCCTGACAACCGGCTTGCATGCCGGGAATCCCCCCGGAATCCCCCTCGTTCTCGGGAAATATCATTGACAACGCAAAGAGAACCTGCGTAGTGTTATCGGCTAACGTTCGGTCAACCAGCTTCCCTGTGCGCCCCCAGCAGGACAATTAGAGTTTCCGTGTTCCGTGAAAATTCGCAATGCGCTGTTCTGCGCCGAGCGATCCGCTGCGGGCTTTCTTGTCATGAGTGTGCTTCGCTGACGCGCGGATAGCTCGCCGAATGCGATCGGGTCGCATAGACGCCGAATGCAGACCTTCCCGGCCAGAGAATTCAGGGCCTCAAAACCGCCAGATCCGAATCGAGGACGGTTCCTATGCCCAAGCCTGTGGTTTTCCGCATTGCCTCCCTGTTGTCTGCCGCCAACCTGCGCTCATCCCTGCGATCCGCCGCGATGCAAAGGCCTCGCCTCTATACAGGCCTTGCCCTGTTCGCTTGCGCGATAGCGCCTGCAGGCGCGATGGGCGCATTGACCCTGCCCGCGAGCGGCGCCCGGCCCGCGGCTACGGAAAACGTACCTTACAGCGGCGCCATCCTCGCCTCAGGCGGCAGCGGTTCCGGCTATTTGTTTACCGTGAACGGCGTTTCGATTCCCACCACCGGAACTCCCGTCCTCATTGCCAACGGCATCTCGGTCTCCAGCACCGGAACCACCGCGCTGACCATCAGCGGCACGCCCACTGCCGTGGGTACCGTGACGTTAGCCAATGTGACCGTGAAGGACAGCGCGAGCAATACAGCCGGACCGGACACGTACACCATTGCCGTCCTGGCTGGCTACGCTGTGACCGGACAGATCATCCACAACAACTACTGCGGCGGAACCCTCCCTCTCCCGCCAATCACGCTGAGCATCAACACCCACCCGGCGCAGACGACCACCTCCGGCAGCAACGGGAGTTACACTTTTGCGAGCGTCCCCAACGGGACCTACACCATTACCCCGTCGATCAGCGGGCCGAACTCAGCCTTCTTTCCGGCCACGCAAACCGGAGTCGCGGTCAACAACGCATCGGTGACGGTGAAGAACATCGGCGTCGCCCTCGGTTATACCGTCTCCGGCACGGTCACTTACAGTGGGACAAAACTGGGCAGAATTTATGTGAGCCTCCAGAACAATACCTGCGGCACGTCGGTTGGCGCCAGTATCGCCGCGCCCGGCTCATTCACCATTCGCGGCGCCGTGCCCGGGGCCTATACGGCGACCGCCTGGCGGGACAACCGTGGCTATGGAGTGCGCAACGCATCCAACCCCGTGAGTGCGGCCTCCACCTTTGCGGTTTCTGAAGCGAATATCAGCGGCCTCACCGTTGCCCTCGGTGACCCGGCCGCGGTCACCCTAACCACGGCTCCCGCTGTAGACGTAGTGAGCGGATTCAATGGCGGAGCCGTTGTCCAATTCAGTCCTGTCCTCGTGAACGGGGTGGAATCAGCCACCTTGTACACCGTCCAGTGGAGCACCAGCAAGACCTTCGCGACCGTCAGCGGAAACAAGCCCTTCACGGCAGCCGGCGATCACCCCTGGATCGTCACGGGGATCGCCAATGGCAGCGGGTACTATTTCCGCGCCAGAGCGCTGGCCGGAAGCTCCACTAGCCCCTGGTCCACGCCGGTCGGCCCGGTCACAATCGGAGCCCCAACCGGCTCCTGCACCCTTTCCGGCACAGTTACGTTCAGCCAGACGGCGACGGGACCTCTGTATGTGGGGGTGTTCGACCAGAATACGGATGAAGTCTATGCCGCGGTGGTTGGCAGCAAGACCAGCCCGCCAACCAGTCCGGCATCCTACACCGTCCAGGTTCCCAGCGGTTCGCAATACTTCTTCTTTGCCCTCCTCGATCAGAACAACGACGGACTCATCGATCCCAATGACATAACCAACGTCAATGGGTACAACATGATTACGCCCACACTGGAGATCAGCGGCAATACCATCCATAACTTCACCCTTCCGGCCGGCAACAGCATCGCCGTTGTGCGCAGTGGCAACGACCTGGAGCGCAGCGAATATGGCGGCGCCAGTCATACCTACGAGCTCGACTTCGATGTAACCGGAATGGCCAAACAGCCGGTTGCTGTCACGGTCCTCTCCGGCCCCGACATAGCTCTTCCGCTTGACGCCCCGTGGTGCCTGGGGTGCGGCTACGACCCCAGCAGCTCATTCAGCTTCTATTCCACCATTAGCTCCAGCGTTCCGAAGGTTGGGGCAACCTACCCTATCCAGATCACCTACAGCGATGGAACGCAGGAGACGCTCAGTCCCACCATTACGGCGGTCGTGCCCACGCCCACCGGCGTTTCCCCTCAGGGACCTGTGGCTGCCACCACCACCAAACCAACCCTGAAATGGACTTATCCCGCCACCCCCGGCAATTACCTGTATCAAATCTGGTTTGCCGACCAGAATTATGCGACGGTGTGGTCGATCCCTGCTATCAACTCCAGCACCAATACCTTCACGAGTTCCATCGCACCGTCCATCTCGTGGGGTATCGATCCAACCGGAGCCACCGGCAATGCGCCCAGTCTGTCCGCCCTGACCGACGGAAATGTGTATCACTGGGAAGTCGTCGCCTACGACGCGAACGGCAACCGCGGGCAAGACTTTGTGGATTATGTTCCCGGCTTCAAAACCTTGTCCCTGCCCCCGGCCAATCCCGTGTCGCTGGGGACTGCTTACGTCGGTCAAACCTATAACGGAAACATCAGCGCCACAGGCGGCTACGGCGGCTATGCGTATGCTATCGGCGGACTCTACAACTGCTACGGGTGCACCGGCATTTCTCTCGGAAACGGCCTGACGGTCACCAGTGCCCAAAACACCCTGACCATCGGTGGAACCCCCACGACCAGAGGGGCGGTCTCCTTCGAAGTTTTTGTGCGGGATGCGTCCTCTGACAGCCCCGTGGGCCCCGTGACCTACACCGTCACAATCACCGATATGCCGGTGTCGCTGCCGGCGGCCGCCAGCAATCCCTTTGGCGTGCCGGCGGCCGGTGTACCGTACGGGGGATCGATTACCGCCTCGGGCGGCCTCGGCGGCGCGACCTACTCCTTCACGGTAAACGGCGTCAGCATCCCCACCAGCTCGACCTGGGTCTCGGTAGCGGGAGCCGATGGATTAACCTTCGCCAACTCCGGCGACGACACTTTGCTGGTCGGCGGGACGCCTGCCGCCTCCGGTACCTTCCCCATCGATGTAGCGGTGACCGACACGGCTGAGAGCAGCAACACGGCTTCCGTGACCTACTCCGTGGTAGTGAACGGCGGGCCGACCGGAGCGAACAACGGCAACGTCAAAGGAACCTACGTCTGCAGCATGAATGGGTTCAATGACAGCGGCGGCACTGCCTGGGCCGCTCTCTCCACGGTGGTTCTCGATGGCAACGGTAACGTAACCAGCGGCAACTTTGACAAAATTCCATCGAATGCAGCGGCGGCCGTTCGCGGCAACATCTCCGGAACCTATTCGATTGGCGCGGACAACAACGGCGTTACCACCATCAAGTCCGTCCTGACTGCCGGAGGCACTGGGTCGGAGACGAACACATGGATGATCGCGCTGACGATTGCAGGCGAGCCGGCAAGTCCGGCTCAGGAGTTCAGTATGATCGAGGCTGACGATGTGGGCGCGACGCCTTCCGGCTCCACCGGGACGGCGAGATGCTACCTGGCCAACTCCGCCGCTTTTGTGCTGGGCACCATCAGCAGCCATGCCTTTGCCTTTGCGCAACAGGGCGTCAACAGCTCCGGCATCCCGGAAGACTATGTAGGCCGCTTCACCACTTCTGCGGCGAGCGGCTCGGGGACTTCTGCGACCGGAACCATCAGCAGCGGATACCAGGACGGTATGACCCTCGATCAGACCGGCGATAGTGGCGGAGCCTTCACGGGCAGCTACACGGGTCCGGGCGTGACAGGGCGTTTCACCGTAACGATTGCTCCCGCCGGAACCACGACGACGTATAAGGACGCCGCTTACATCGTCGATGCCGACCGGATCTTCATGCTGGAAATCTCCGCGGGCGGTGGCGCGCGTTCCGGGGAGATGCGCGCCCAGCAACAGTCGACTTACTCCAACGCCAGCTTCGATGGCGCGGCTGTTCTCAGCGGCCAGGCATTCGAGTACTCCGGCGGCGCTGTCTCCGGGTACGACTCATCGATCTACCGGGTGAGCGGCAACGGCGCGGGTACTCTCACCGTCAACCAGAGTTATGACGATAATGGAGGCACCTATACAGCCGGCAAAGAAAACAATGCAACGCTGGGGGTAACCTTCGACTCGTCCAGCTCCGGCCGCGCCACGTTCTCCCCCGGCAGCGACTCGGCCTTCCTGTATTTCTACGACGCCAACTCCGCGTTCTATCTCGATTTGAATGGCGGCGGCAACCCGAACTATCTGGAAACGGGCTTACTCGCGCCGCAGACCCAATCCACCTTTACGGATGCTGCCCTGGCCGGCACCTACATGGAATCGGATCTCGCACTGGCACCCGGCAACAACACGGTCGGAGAAGGCAGTCTTTCCAGCACGGGCGCCGCCACTGTGGAATTCAGCAAGGCGGGACAGGATTTCTCCATCTTCGATCAACCGGGGAGCGGTCTGACGTACAGCTGGCTCACCACCACATATGGCGCATTCACGTTGAACGGATCAACGTGCGTGGTCGTCACGCCGGCCAGCGCCGTCTGCATGAACGACACCAGTTCCTCGGCAAAAATCTCGAATCTGCAGGAATAGGAATGGCATACTCACCAAAGGTTCCGGCTGAAAATAAGGAGATTTCTAACAGAAATTAGACCTCAGTGTTCGTTTCCGGGAACTGCTGTGCGGCTTCGCACAGCCAACTCCGCTTCCCACGCAAGCCGCGGGTTGCAAACTCCTGACGCTCGCTGGCAGTCTGGTGAATCAAAGACTCAACCACAGCTCGGGGGCATTCCCATGGCAACCGTCGCAGTCGATTTCCTTCACGGCCAGCTTGAAGAGCGCAGGCAGCGGCTCGAAACCGTCCTTGCGCGCACGCCCGGCGATCCCAGGCTCGAAGCGCTCCTGAGCGAAGTCGATTCCGCGCTCGACCGCTTCGCCGCCGGCACCTACGGCCTGTGCGAAGAATGCCACGAGACCGTCGAGCGCGACCGCCTGCTCGCCGATCCCCTGCTGCGCTACTGCCTCGACCACCTCAGCCCCGGCGAGCGCGAGGCCCTGCAGCGCGATCTCGACCTCGCCTCTGAGGTGCAGCGCGGCCTGTTGCCGCCCGCCGATCTGGCCGCCGAGGGCTGGGAAACCAGCTACCATTACGCCCCCCTCGGTCCGGTCAGCGGCGATTACTGCGACCTCTACCCCCGCGACGGCCAGCTCTTCTTCATGCTCGGCGATGTCGCCGGCAAAGGCGTCGCCGCTTCCATGCGGATGACCCAGTTGCACGCCCTCTTCCGCAGCCTCATCGGCATGGGTCTGCCGCTCGCCGAGATCGTCGTCCACATCAACCGCTTTCTCTGCGACAGCGGGCTCACCGGCCGCTACGCCACGCTCGTATGCGGGCGCGCGGAGGCGCGCGGCACGGTCGAGCTCTTCAACGCCGGCCATTTGCCCGTCATCGCCGTCGAGCGCGGCGCCGTCCGGCTGCTGGAGTCTACCGGCTTTCCGCTGGGCATGTTCCGCGATGCCGCGTTCCCGTCTGCCCGGCTCCAGCTCAGCCCGGGCGATACGCTGTTTCTCTACACCGACGGCCTCTCCGAAGCCGCGGGCGCCGATGGCGAGTACGGCATCGATCGCGTGATGCAGCTCGTCACGCGGCAATCCGCGTCCTGCGCATCCGGCCTCGTCTCCGCCTGCGTCGAGGATCTGCGCCGCTTTGCCGGCTCAACTCCCGGCCTCGACGACGTCACCCTGCTCGCGCTCCGCCACGGCGCATTCGCGACGGCCTGATTCCGCACTTCGCGGGCCTTTCACTCAGCACTCGGCCGCGCTACTGGACGCTCAGCGGGGCCGTTCCCGTTTCCGTCAGGCTGCCGGAGTTTCCCGTCACGGTGATGGTGTAAGTGCCGGGCGTGGTGCCGGGGTTCCCTCTGCCGCCTAATCCCCAATGCCTAACCCCTGGCCCCTCGTTTCCTCCCCACAAATCGCCACGCGACGCGCAGCAGATCGCGCGCCACCTCGGGCCTCAGCCGCTCGAGGCGCACCAGCACCGCGTCGTAATCCTCATAGTGCGGCTTCACGTAGTAAAGGGCGGAATCCTCCTCGACCAACGCCCCACGCTCCCGCCGATCGATGCGAAACATCAGCGATCCCGGCTCGGCTGACTTGTGCGTCGGCACGCACGCCACGAGTTGCAGCTTCCCGCCCGCTGCTTTCATCTTGAGCGCCGGACTGCCCCAGGACTCGCTGCGTTCCACGCCTGGCAAATCCGCAGCCAGCGCAAAGACCTCTTCGACGCTCATCCCCGCCTTCGCCATGGCGCGACCCTCCCTGCAAGCATAGCCCCGCGAGAGGATTATCATGGGCGCCATGCCCGCGCGCGCACGCTTTCTCTTTTCTGTTCTGCTCCTCGCATCTCTGCTCTCACCAGCCGCCGTCCGCGCGCAGGACGAAGCATTCCATCAGCGCTTCGAGGCCGCCCTCACGCAGCACGGGATCGTCGGCGGCGGCATCGCCATCGTGCACGGCGCCGATCCGGCAACGGAATATTCCTACGGAGTGATGCGCAAGGACACAGCACAGCGCGTCGACAGCGCGACCGCCTATAACTGGGCCTCCATCACCAAGACCATGACGGCGATCGCCATCCTGCAACTGCGCGATCGCGGCCTGCTCGCGCTCGACGATCCCGCCGTCCGCTATATGCCCGAGCTGCGCCAGGTCCATGACGAGTTCGGCCCCATCGACGCCATCACGGTTCGCGACCTGCTCACGCACAGCGCCGGCTTTCGCAATCCCACCTGGCCCTGGGACTGCGACGACCCGAAGAACTGCGACTGGCAGCCCTTTGAGCCGACGCGCTGGGCGCAGGTGGCCGCCATGCTGCCCTGGACGCATGTCGCGTTCAAGCCCGGCACGCGGTGGAGTTACTCGAACCTCGGCTACGTCTTTCTCGGCCAGATCATCGAGCGCCTCACTGGCGACGACTTCGAGGTCTACCTCACGAAGAACATTCTCATGCCCCTCGGCATGACCCAGAGCTACTTCGATCGCTCGCCGTATTTTCTTGTTTCGCATGTCTCGGCGAGTTATCTGCGCGCCGGAGACAAGCTCACCGAACAGCCCTTCAATTTCGATACCGGCATCACCACGTCGAACAGCGGCCTCAAAGCGCCCATTGCCGACATGGTGAAGTACGCGCGATTCCTCCTCGGCGATCCGGCCAACCCGGTCTGCGACTTCGTTCTCAAGCGCAGCTCGCTGGAGGAAGCCTGGACCGGGGTGCTGCCGGTTGCCGAGCAGGAACAAACCGCCTACACGAAGGACGCGCCAAAGATGGGTCTTGGCTTTTTCGTGCTCACTCTGAACGGCCACCGCTACGTCTACCACGATGGCGATCAGGGCGGATTCTCGTCGGAGCTGTTCCTCGATCCGGCCCGCCACATGGCAGCGATTCTCGCCGTCAACACCACCGACACGGGAGCGCCCCCGCCCTCGACCGAACTGCATCCGCAGTCGAACACCGAGCCCGAGCCGAGCACCGATCTGCGCCTGACGCTGCGTCAGGATCTGATCCATCGCGTGTTTCCCGCAGATGACGGCAAGGCGCGCCGCTAGCCCCTCCCAACGTTTTCGGGAACTTCTAGCGCGCCTGAGAATTCCCGGACGTCAGATTGCGAACGATGTCCATCTCGCGCTGCCGGTACGGTGTGCCGTCAGGATGAAACAGGTCGTGGAACCACACCGGCGGTTGCAGGAGCACGTACGGCCGCTGCCAGGAATCCCAGGGAAGATACGTTTGCGTTTTGCCGGCCACCAGGCCCCAGTTGATGGCGCCGACATTCTCTTTCTTTGCGATGGGCAGGATGGTATCGATCAGGCTGCCGACCCCGCGCGCCATGTACTCCGTGCAAAGAATCGGCCGGTGAAACTGCTGCAGATCGCGAATGCCCGCCGCAAATTCTTCCGGCCATCCATAGTTATGGAACGTGACGATGTCTGAGTTTTCGATCTGCACTTTCGCCATGGGAGGCATCGCCGCCAGCGACGACCAGTCCCCGTGCCAGATGCCGCTGGTCAGCGGCTGATCGGGATGCTCCGCGCGTGCCCACGCGAAGACCTGCGGCAAAAGCTTCAGGACCAGCTCCTCCTTGTTCGGCGCTTCCTTCTTCTCCCAGGAGCTGCCGTTGCCGTTATCCGGCTCGTTCCACACATCCCAGGCGAGCACGCGCTGATCGTGCGCAAACGTGCCCACGACGCCCGCGACATAGGCGCGCAGAGCCGGGTAATCCGACGGATTCGAAAGTTCGCGAGCGCCTGGGCTCTGCACCCATCCCGAATTGTGGACGCCGGGAATCGGCGGCCGCTGCGGACCGAGTTTCGGATCGGGATCCCAGCACGAGTCGAACAGCACCAGGATGGGGCGAATGTGATGCCGGTCCGCGATGGCGAGGAACTGCCCAATGCGATCCTTGAAGCCCTGCGGATCCTGCGCCCAAAGCTGGTCCTGCAGGAAGACCCGCATCGTGTTCATCCCGATGCCCTCGGCCCAGCCCAGCTCGCGGTCGATCTCCTGCGGGTCGAAGGTTGCGGCCTGCCACATCTCCAGCTCGTTGACGGCATCGGCGGGAATAAAGTTCGCGCCAGCGAGCCACGGCTGCTTCGCATACCAGGCATTCGCCTGCTCCTCGCTCCAGCGGCCATTTTGCGCCCACAAGGCCGGCAGCGCGACCGTCAGCGAGACGACCATCAGAGCCCATTGCCAGCTTCTTCTCATCAGCTCCCCTTTCGAGAGGTATCGCCTCGCGACGACTTCATCGCATCCAGGTATCCCTCTTTCACTCCGCGGCAGACGTCCGATTCCATCCAGTTCTGCCGCACACGCGTCACGCCCCGAACATAACTGAGGATTCTTTCTCTTGCTATAGGCCTTTCGGAGGGGGTGATCCAGCCGCTCGTGAGGGTAAGATGGTATACGTTTTCGCGGCCGCTGCCGCCTCTCGAAGGAGCCTTCTCCATGAAGCTTGATTCCCCCCGCGCGTTCGTTCTGCTCCTTTTCGTAACCGGCGCAGCCATAGCGGCAGCGCAAAACGGCGGCACGGAACACAACGCCCCGCAAAGACCGCAAGGTCCCTGCGACATCTACGCCGCCGCCGCCGATCCGTGCGCCGCCGCCCACAGCACAACGCGTGCTCTTTATGCCTCGTACAACGGGCCGCTCTATCGTGTCGTTCGGCAATCCGACGCCAAAGCTCTCGACATCGGCGTCGTCCCGCCCAGCGCATCCGATCCCGGTGGATACGCCGACGCAGCCGCGCAGGATGCGTTCTGCGCAAACACCTACTGCTGGATCGCCAAAATCTACGATCAGTCTCCCAAACACAACGACCTCACCCAGGCGCCTCGCGGCGGATTCAGCGGCCCGGCCATGGGAGGCCAGGATAATGTCCCGCTCGCCGATATGGCGCCGGTCACCGTGATGGGGCACAAGGTCTACGGCGTTTTCATCGAGCCGGGCATGGGCCTGCGCGACGACGATCCGAAGGGCACCGCGGTCGACGACCAGGCGGAAGGCCAGTACTGGGTGCTCAACGGCCTGCACTACAACTCCGGCTGCTGCTTCGACTACGGCAACGCCGAGACCGACAGCCGCGACGACGACAACGGCACTATGGAAGCCACCTACTTCGGCGATGCCGAACCCTGGTATCACGGATCGGGCCACGGCCCCTGGATCATGACCGATCAGGAAAACAATCTGGTCGGCTGCGTCACCGCAGATCCCAACAAACTCTGCGCCCACCTGCCGAGCATCACCTGGCGATTCGTCACCGGCATCGCGAAAGGCGAGCCGCATCACTGGACGTCGATGGGCGGCGACGCGCAGCAGGGACCGCTCTCGGTGATGTTCGACGGCGGCCGCGTCAACGCGACCTATGACCCCATGCGCAAGCAGGGAGCCATCCTGCTGGGCAACGGCGGCGACAACAGCAACGGCTCGCAGGGCACCTTCTATGAAGGTGCGATGACCGCCGGCGGCACTTTCCCGTCCGACGACACGGATCAGAAAGTCCAGGCCAGCATCGTGGCCGCGCACTACGCCGTTTTGCCGCTCAGCATCGCGCCGGCATCGGCGGCCGCAAATCCGCCGGGCCTGCAAACCTTCACTCCGGGATCATCGCAGCAAACCACGGTGACCTTCACGAACAGCACCGATGCGCCGGCCACAGGCCTCCGCCTCAGCCTCACTGTGCCTCGGGGATGGAAAGCTGTCGTTGCCGATTCGAACGAAGCGTCGAAGACCTTTGCCGATTCCGTCGCGCCGGGAGCCAGCGTGAGCGCGACCTTCAACGTCACCTCAGGCTCCGCCGCATTCAACGGTGACCTGGTGAGCGAGGCGCGCTGGACGAATCAGGGAAGCGGCAGGAGCCAGACCGAGCGCGTGCCGGAGAAAGTGCGCAACGCCAGCCCGGTGAAGATCAACGAATTCCGCATCAGCTCTGGCCCGCCCACGAACGCGACCGACTCGTTCATCGAGCTGTATAACGCGGGCGCGAGCAGCGTCGACCTCTCCAACTGGACGCTCACCGAGCACCCGACCCAGCAGGCCATCTTCTCGAGCGTGAAGATTCCCGCCGGAACGAAGCTCGCCGCGCATGGCTTCTATCTGCTCGGCCTCTCGAATTCCGGTCTGGCGGCCGCGGCGCGCCCAGGTGACAAGGCTATTTATCTAAGGTCCGTCACCGGCATTTCGGCTGGCGACACCGTCACCCTCGGCGCAGGCGCGAACGCTGACACCCACAAAGTCGCGAGCGTCGGCACGGCCGCGCACAACAATACAACGCTCTGGCAGCCGCTGCCCGATGGCCCCATGATCACGATTCCAGCGGGCGCGACCAACGTGCCCGTGACGAGCGTGGCCGGTTTCAAAGTCGGAGAAAAAGTCGCCCTCGGCTACGGCGGCGCCAACCCAACGGTCCCAGGCAAGCTCGAAAAGTATGAGTTGGCCACCGTCACCGCGATCGGCAAGCCGGGCACGCAGGCCTACCTCGAAGCGGACGCCCCTGCCGGCTCGACGAATCTGCAGGTCTCGTCGGTCGCCAACATCTCGGCCGGAGACAAGATCCGCCTCGACATCGACAGCAAGGGTCATGGCATTGAGACGGTAACGGTCACGCACATCGGCACCCAGGCCACGCACACCAATCTCGCAGCGGATGCGAGCGCCGCCGCCACCAGCATCAAGGTGCGCGACGGACGCGGCCTGACTGCGAGCAAGAAGATCACCATCGGCACGCCGGCCAACCGGGAGACGGTGACCATCAACACCATCGGCGCGCCGAGCCGCGATGGCATCAGCATCGACATTGCGCCAGCGCTCAAAGCCGCGCATATCGCCGACGAGGGCGTCGTGCAGGCGGGCACCGGCCTCGACCTGGCCGCACCCCTGAAGTTCAACCATGCGGCCAATTTGCCCTTCAGCGATCGGGGAACCGGCATTACCTTTACTCCGGCGACGGCGTTTGCCCACGCAAGCGATGAGCCCGTGCAGGCGCTCGGCACCGGCATCACCCTCGACAGCGCGCTCACCCACGAGCACGCGATCGATGCGGCGGTGCGCGATGCAGCCGACACGACGGCGGGCTACCAGGGAACGCCGCAGCCCAACCAGTGGTTCGGTGGCCCCGAGCTGGCCGCGCGCGCTCCGTTCTTCAACTTCACCATCACCCGCAGAGAAGGCAGCATCGTGCTGCGCGATGCGGCGGGCCTGGTGGTCGACAGCCTCAACTACGGTGGCCTCGTCGATCCCTGGGCTGCGGAAGGATACCAGGCCGTCTCCGGCCAGGAACACAACGGCTGCTACGTCACCGCGCCCGGCTGGGCCGGAGCCGTCTGGCCGCCCGTGGCCACCGGGCCCGCTTTTGACACCAGCGCGGGCCGCTTCCCCGATGGCGCCGACACCGGCAGCAACTGCACCGACTTCCTCACCTCGCCCGCGACCATGCTCGGCGCGGCGTCTGCCGTGGGTGCGACCAGCATCAAGGTTGCCAGCGTGGATGACTTCGCCGCCGGCCAGACGGTCGTCATTGATCAGGGCGCGAACCGCGAGACCGCGCAGATCGCCTCGGTCGGCACCCCAGGCGCCGCGACCATGAGCAGCGCCGCCGACGCGGGAGCGACCGTGCTTCCCGTCTCCGGAGCGACCGGCTTCACCGAAGGCGAAACCATCTCCATCGGCAACGGCGCCGAGACCTCGGTCATCGCTTCGATCCGGCGATTCGGCGCACCCGCCATTGTCCTGTCGTCTCCGCTCACCGCCGCACACGCGGCCGGGACTGAAGTCTCGGGCACCGGGATCACGCTCACCGCTCCGCTAACCAGGGAGCACGCCGCCCAGGCGCCGGTCACCGGCGACGTGGCCACACCCGGCGCGCCCAACCAATACCAGAGAAAGGCCGAATGAGGAGCGGTCGGCGTGGGCGTGGGGTACGTCGGCGTGGGCCTGGAGAACGTCGGCGTCGGCCCGGGGGTACGATCGATCGCTGATGGATGAAAGCTACCCTGTCATCCTGAGCAAAGCATCCGAATTCGTTGCGTCCCGCATTTGGACGCAACAATCAATTCAGCCGCGAGTCGAAGGACCTGCATTTCCTCGTCTATATGTCGATTCAGCCCGCCCGGTAAAGCTCTATGGCCCTGAACTCGGCCCAGGTTTCCCCTCCAGCGTGGCGGCCTCGGCCCACAGCATCTTCTGCGCCGGCGAAATCTGCTTTTCCGCAGCCGCTCCCTGCGCGCCTTTCTGGAACAACGTCGCGGCGTCCGCCTGATCGCCGCGCTGCCAGTCCGCCATCGAGAGCACCAGAAAATCCGCAGGCTCCTCTCCCTGATCCAGGCGCATGGCCTGCTGCAGAGCGGCCACGGACGCGTCCCAGTTGCCGTTGCGATATTCGGCGAGGCCGAGCGTAGTCTCCATGGCAGGATCTGTCGGTGGAGTTTTCACCGAAGTGCGAGCCAGTTGCAGAGCCTCCGCGGGGCGCCGCCGGCTCGGGTCAGGATCGGTCACCAGCAGCCACGCAAGATTGTTCATGGAACGCAGCGTGCGCGGATGGTCGGGGCCGAGCACGCGCTGGCGCACCGCGACGACATGGCGGCGCAGCGCCTCGGCTTCCGCATACTTGCCCAAATTTGCCTCCGCGTCCGCCAGATTTCCCTCCGCCAAAATCGTGTCCGGATGTTCCGGCCCGAGGGTGCGCCGCTCGATCGCGACCGTCTGGCTGAACAGCGCCTCCGCCTGCGCCGCTTTACCCTCATCGTCGTAGATGTCGCCCAGATCGTTCATGGCGCCCAGCGTATTGGGGTGTTCCGGGCCGAGCACGCGGCGCTGGATGTCGATCACCTGCGTCAGAATCGCTTCGGCCTGCACGTCCTTGCCTTCTCCGTGGAGAACGTTCGAAAGGTTGATCATGGTGCGCAGCGTGCCCGGGTGCTCGAGCCCGAGCGTGCGCTGCCGCACCGCAACCACCTGACTCAGCAGCGGCTCAGCCTGCGTGAACTTGTTCTCTACCGCGTAGACCACGCCCAGCGTGTTCATGGCAGCCAGCGTTGCGGGATTCTCCGCTCCCAGCTTCTGCCGATCCAAATCGACGAGCTGACGGTCGAGCGTCTCCGCCTCGGCATACTTTCCCTGGTCCCACAGCACGACCGCCAGCCGGTTCATGGTGTCCAGCGTGTCCGCCGAGTCGCGGCCGAAGACGCGCTGCTCCATGGCCAGCGTTTGCTTGCTCAGCGATTCCGCCTCGTCATACTCGCCCTGCAACTCGGCGAGATAGGCGAGCAGGTCCTCGGCCTGCAGCGTCTTGCGATTCTCCGCGCCCAGGCTGCTGCGATCGAGCGCCACCGCGCGCTCCAGTTGCGCCCGCGCCTGCGGATACTGCCCGAGGTCCATGTAGGCCCGGCCGATCGTCGCGCGAATGCCCGCCTCCACCACTGGCTGCTTGTCGAACTTGCCCGCGATGTGCGCCGCCGCGCGATCGAGCGCCGTGCGCACCGTGAGGTCGGGATTGACCGTCGTGTGCGGACCCGCCTGCCCGGATGCGCTGGCCTGCGCCAGCAGATCGTTCTGCAGAAAATCGTTGATCGCCACGGCCGAGGCCTCCGCGCGCCGCGCCCGCACCGCCTCGCGCGTGCTCACCAGGATGCCCAGCACCAGCACGACGAACACTGCCGCCACACCCCCAACCAGCGCTTTGTTGCGGCGTGCGAACTTCCCCAGCTGATACGTCGCTGACGGCGGCCGCGCCACAATGGGCTCGTCGTGCAGGAAGCGCCGCACGTCGCTGGCCAGCTCCGCTGCCGTCGCGTAGCGCCGCGTCTTGTCCTTTTCCAGCGCCTTAATGACGATCGTTTCGACATCGCCGCGGAAGGTGCGGCTCACCTGGCTCAGCCGCTCCGGTTCCTGATCGCGGATCGCCTGCGCCGCCTCGTGAATCGTCTTGCCGATCGCATACGGTCCCTTGCCGGCCAGCATCTGGTACAGAATCACGCCCAGCGAATACACATCGGTGCGCGTATCGATCTCCGCCGGATCGCCCGATACCTGCTCCGGACTCATGTACGCCAGCGTCCCGATAATCTCGCCTGCATCGGTGCGGCCCGTGGCCTGCGCGTCGGAATCGGTGAGGCGCACGATGCCGAAGTCGAGAATGCGCGGCTGGCCGCTCTCGTCCACCAGAATGTTGCTGGGCTTCAGGTCGCGGTGGATGATGCCGCGCTGGTGCGCGTGCTGCACCGCATCGCAGATCTTCGCAAACAGCTCCAGCCGCTGCGGCGTTCCCAGGTGGTGCTCGCTCGCGAACGCCAGCAAATTTTCCCCGCGCACCAGCTCCATCGCGATGTACGGTTGCCGTCCATGCGGAGTATCGGCCGTGCCCGCGTCGTGAATCTGCGCGATGCCGGGATGCTGCAGCCGCCCCAGCGCCTGCGCCTCGTTTTCGAAGCGCCGCAGCATCTCGCTGTTCGCATACCCTGCGCGGATGACCTTAAGCGCGACCCTCCGGTGCGGCAACTCCTGCTCCGCCTCGTACACGGCGCCCATGCCTCCTTCGCCGAGCAGCCGCAGGATGCGGTAGCGGCCGATGAAGGCCGGCAGCGCCCGCTCCTCCGTCGAAAAGAGCTTTTCCGCCGGGAGCCCGGCTGTGGAAGCCGTCTCCGGGTGAGCGCCGAGTGTCGTCGCGTCGTAGTCGGGCATCGCCCATCCTTCCTGCGCGAGGATTTTCCGGGGGAGAATTGGAGGATGATCATAGGAAGTTGCGACAGCCGGCGTCAACCGGGAGCCCGAGCCCCAC
>DATDHZ010000062.1:0-10262 GCA_036521315.1 Acidobacteriaceae bacterium | reverse complement strand
AACGTCACCGTCGCGCCGGAGCACGAGGCGGCTCAGGTTGCGCTTGCCCCAGTGGACCTCGCCGTACGCGGCGGTCTGGTAGATGCTCGCGTCTTCAAACGCATCCAGCATCTGCGACCACTCGGCGGACGTGGCGCGATCGATTTCAACTTGCCAGGAAGGTGACATGCGGGTCCGGAGAAATCTGGTCAACGCGTGGCGAGCAGTTCGGAATTCGGAACGGAGGAACTGGACCGCGACTCCGAAGCCGATGCCGAGGCAGTTCTCCGGATATGGCGGGTGCTGACCAGGGGAGCGGACGGCAGCGTGAATCGCCACCACGTAGCGCCCTGCGCACCTTCATGATCCGGCAAAAAGCCGAGCCGGGAATAAAGATCGGCGACCATGGCGTTTTTCTTCGAGGGGACGTACACGCCGAGGAGGCTGCGCAGGCCGCGGGCCTGGCACTGCTCAACCAGCGCGTCGAACATAGCTAGTTCCATCTCGCGATTCAGTACGCGGCAGCTCATGAGCCAGAGGTCGAGATGGAGTACATCGCCGGCGGCGCGGCCGATGATGACGGAGACCAAACCGTTGTCGCCAAATTTGTCGGCAAGCCGGCCGTACAGGGCGACGCAAGCGGCATCGGCTGCAATCGATTCCACCTCCGCAGAGGTGTAGCGCCGGGTGGTCAGGTTGAACTGATTCGTCTTGTTGATCAGCTGCGTGATGCGCTCGAGGTAGACGGGCGCGAAGGGCGCAATCTCGGCGGTCATGTCGAGCGAAGCGAGAAATTCACCATAGTCGGCGACGGTGCTTTGCTGCTCGCTGCGCTTCGCATTCTCGTCGTAGAACGCGGCACGGCTCAGGTCGTCCCGAACGATGCGGTGCACGTCGAAGTAGTGCTCGGCTTCGAGGATCTCCGCGTATCGCGCGACGTCGGAACCTACTTCCGGCGTCGCGACGTCGGGAAGCTGTTCGCGCATCAGGGCGCGTTCCATCGGGTTGTCGTCAACAAACACAAGGCTGTCGAGGCCGATGTTGAGTTCGGCGGCGATGGCGCGCATCGCCAGCGGCTTGGCGTCCCAGTTTGCATGAAACGCGATGAAATCGTCGAGCCTGAGAACGCTGTCAGGATGGGAGAATCCCTCTTTTGCAATCGCCGGGTCGTTTTTGGAGCAAACGGCGAGAAGGATGCCCCGCTCGCGCAGGCTTTTCACGTAGCGCTGGAAATCAAGGTACGCCTCGCCGACAGGATGATCGGCGCCGAGGATGAGATTGTTCACGCCATCGTCCCCGATGACGCCGCCCCAGAGGGTGTTGTCCAGATCAAGGACCAGGCATTTGCGGGACTTTCCATAGACCGACTTGATCAGCGCGGCCGCATTTTGCGCGAGGGCGACGGTTGCCGTGGGGCTAACCGCCATGTGGAAGTTGTACCAGTAGGTGCCGCCGTGCCAGGCGCCGAGGCCGATCTGCGCGCAGAGATAGTGAATGTCATTGATCGCGAACCAGGAGTGCCTTCGCGCCCAGGCGGCGAAATCCGCGTTGAGGCGCATGAGGAAGTCCGTGCGGCTGGAGGGCTCGAACGCCTCGAGATTGCCAAGGGGACGCAGCGGCGGCAGGTCGAAATTGTTCTGCACGACCATGACGCCATAACGATCGTGCAGTTTGTCCCAGAGTGCTTCAAAACGGGCGGCTTCGCGGCGAACACGCCGATCGACGTCAGCGGCAGGCTCGAGCAGCGCGGGAAATTCCGAAACGTTGCGCCAGGTGGTGTGCAGGAAGACCACATCGGGCTGAAAGGCAGCCAGCGCCGCGTTGTCGAGGAGGACGTCTTCGGCGTAGCGATTGTAGCCGGACTCGTAAAAGGTGGGCCGAATGCCGTGAAAGAGCAGAAACAGCTCCAGCATGGCCGTCAATTCGCTTGTGGTCGATCCCCCGAGGACGGCAATGCGCCTGGACAAAAGGTTCGGCTGGGCGAGCAACTCCCGCTTCAGCGTATGACGCTTGCGCAGAACCGTGGCCGGAGTGACGGGAAAATGCAGCTCCCGCAACAAGTCGGGCGAGGACGGAGTGGTTTCTGGCATGGCTCGTAGCCGGAGCTCAGAGGCTCCGATTGGCTGATAGGTGCGGGGGTGGTTAGCTGAGGAAGTTATTTCCGCGCCGGTGCAGGATCCACGTTTGCCAAACGCAAAAGATCAGCAACGGTGGAACAGCCTACCACCTGATCGGGTGAGATGTTCGTTTGATTTGCGTTTTCGGCGAGGACAATCAGGCCCACGAGCGCGGTGGAGTCCCAATTCTGCAGGTCGTCTAATTTCTCGTCGCCTCGGAGCGTACCGGCGCGAAGTCCGAGAATCTCATCCATTTCCAGAAGGAATTCTTGACGGGTCATTGTTCTTTGATCCTTGAAAGCGCTTGCTGGTTCGCCAGCGTGTTGGGTGAGAGGGTTACGGCCAACCGGGGTTGAACGGCCGGTGTCAGGCAGCGGCCGGTGCCCGCCCGGCAACACCTGGCGGGGTGAAAAGCTTGTGCCGAATGGCGCGAATTCGGGGAAGAACCTCGAGCTCGAAGAACAGCGCATCGTCGCTCGCAGCGCTCGTGCTCACGCGGTCGAGATGAAAGAGGTCTGCATTGCGAGGGTTGGCCACGCTTTCGCTCAAAAAGACAGCCTGGTGTCCGGACCTTTCCAGATGGTCGATTACGTCACGAGTAACGTCCCGCGAAGAGCCGTAAGGCTGACTGAAAGATCGCACTCGGGCGCCGCACATGGATTCCAGTTCCGCTTTATTTCGATCGATCTCCGACGCGAAGTCCTGTTCTGAAAATGATCTGCAATGGGTATGGGTATACGTGTGGTTGCCTATCTCAAAATCAGGCGAACTCAGATCGCGAAGCTGCCTGGATGTGAGGTATAAGTTCGCATCGCGTGCCAGGCTCTCCTCGTTGATTCCCGAAAGCCGGCATAGCGCATCCAGAAAGTTGGTGCGCTGCTCCAGCGTGATCGTGGGGAAAAAAACGCCGAATAGCTCGGCTAATGTGTGCAGCTCAGGGCCCCTGTTGTCAAACACGCAGCCGATTGCCCGGTTGATAATGTCCATTCCTAACATACTGACCGCGTAACAGACAAGATTGTCGGGCGCAAGCCTCCGGTTATCGACAAAGGCCGCATTCACGAAGAAAGCTGCCGGGACGTGATAGCGGCGGCAAAGCGGTGCTGCGTACTCGCCGACAGAGGCGTAGGCGTCATCGAAAGTGACCAGGACCGCGCGATCAGGCAGGCCGCGGCCTTCTCCATTGGTCAGGACATCTTCGAGCCGCACAGGAACATACCGGGAGGAAAGAAATTGCAGCGCGGCTTCAAGGGCCCGCGGGGTGATGCTCACGCTGATGCCCGCAGTGAAGGGCGACGGAGCCTCCGCGATATGGTGGAAAACCACGCAGCGGAGCGCGTAGTCCCTGCCAAGGATGCGCGCGGCGGTGAATCGCGCCGGGATGCGCCAGAATGCCTTGGCGCCGAGCGACATGGCCGCGCGGCGAACCCTAGTGGAGGACAACATTCTCCTTATCCAGAAACGTGCGCTGCCACAGTTCCAGCGTGAGCAGCGAAAAAAGTTCTTTGGAATAGCTGGCCCCGGCGGCATCGTCCCGAATCAGCCGCTCGACCGCTCCGCGGCTGAAGTAGCCCCGGTTGGTGGTTTTCGAATCCGTCAGTACATCCCGGACAATGTCTTTGAGATCGGTGCGGAGCCACGACTCGTAGGGAACCGGGAATCCCGTCTTCTTGCGGTCGCGAATGGCCGCAGGAATCCGCTGCGACAGCGCTTTCTTGAGAATGTATTTCGTATTCACGCCGTTGAGCTTCAGTTCAGGACGCAGAGACGCGGCAAACTCCAGCACTTTATGGTCGAGCAGCGGTACGCGCAGTTCGATGGAATTCGCCATCGTCATTTTGTCGGCTTTGATCAGGAGATCGTCGGGCAGCCAGGTTTTGGTGTCGATGTACAGCATGGTGTGGAGCGTGCCCTGGCCGCGCATGTTTGCTTGCAGAGTGCGCACCGGTTCGAGGCTGTGCTCGCGATCCACGGAACCGGCGAAATCGGAAGAGTAGACGGTGGCAAGACCGTTGCCGGTGGTGCGGAACGGATTCGTCGTGCGGCTGTAGTAATAGTCAGGGAAGCGCTCACCCATCAGCGGAACATATTTTGCCACGCGGGATGACGAGAACAGGGAACCGGCGAGAGACATACCGCCGGCGAGGGCGCTGTTCAGCGCCGGCCCGCCGCGCTTGAGCCGTTCCAGCCACACCAGGTTGCGGTAGTTGCTGTAACCGGCGAATGCTTCATCGCCGCCTTCACCGGAGAGCAGCACAGTGACATACTCGCGGGCGAGTTTGGAAACATAGTAGAGCGCTATGGCCGGCGGCTCGCAGACCGGCTCTTCCATATGCCAGACATAGCTGGGCAGGAAGGCCGCAAAGTCCTGCGCGCTGATGGTCATGTCATAGTGCCGGGTGCCGTAACGCTCCGCGGCAAGGCGCGCATACGGCCGCTCATCGGCGAAGGTGTTGCCGGCGAATCCGACCGTGAAGGTGCTGATGGTCTTGTCGGTGTTGTCGACGGCGAGGCTGAGAACGCCTGTGGAATCAACGCCGCCGCTGAGCAGGATGCCGACGGGAACGTCGGCAATCATGTGCTGGCCCACAGTCTCCGACAGAAGGTTGAGCAAATCGGCTTCCGCCTGTTCCACGCTCCGGCGGGGCGAAGCTTCCGCGAACTGAAGGTCCCAATATTGGCGGATGGTTACCTGCCCGTCCTTGACGAGGAGATAGTGGCCCGGAAGAAGCTTGCGGATGCCCCGCAGCAGCGTCTCTTCGCCGGGCACATACATGAAAGTAAGAAAGCGGTCGATCAGCTCGGGCGCCAGGCTCCGCTCGACGGAGGGATCGGCGAGGATCGCCTTCAACTCCGATGCGAAAGACAGTGAGCTGCCGGTGAGGTGATAGTAGAGCGGCTTGATGCCGACACGATCGCGGGCCAGCAGCAGGGTTTGCGCCTTGTCGTCCCAGATGGCGAACGCGAACATGCCGCGCAGTTTTTCAAGGCACGCCGGGCCGAGTTCCTCGTACAGATGCACGATGACTTCGGTATCGGTGCGGGTCTTGAAGCTGTGGCCCTTATCGATGAGCCAGGCACGCAGCTCCTGGTAGTTGTAAATCTCACCGTTGAAAACGATCCAGACCGTGCCGTCTTCATTGGAGAGCGGCTGATGCCCGGTGTGCAGATCGATGATGGACAGGCGCCGGAATCCAAGGCCGACGGGACCGGAGACGTAGTAGCCCTCGTCGTCCGGACCGCGATGGCGAATGGTGTCCGCCATGGCCCGAATCAGCGCCGGGGGCACCGTCTGATCGCGATCGAGCGCAAGTTTTCCGCAAATGCCGCACATGGTGATGAGCCTGTCGAGGTAAGAGCTAGCGCCAGATGGTGGGCCGGCCGAAGAGACGCCGGAGTTGCTGGCCGCGGATGTACGCGAGATAGTCGCGATCGTTGACGCGCGACGGCCGAGTGAAATGGGCTTTCACGAAACCGTACAGGATGCCGACAGAGCCGGTCACGCGCGGCGTCTGCATGAGCCTCGATGCGCAGCTGGCAGCGACGAAGAGGGGATGGTAGCCGGAAACGTAACAGGCGACGCCATGCTTGATGCGGTCGCGCAGCAGGCCTTCCTCCGCGCCCGTGAGGCGGTGGTGCGTCAGGTGCAGCGATGGGAAGGAGTGGGTGGTCCAGCCCAGCATGTTGGCCTTGACTTCATCGATGGTGTCCCATCCTGGGGCCGGCCACAGACCGCCAATGGCCTCCCAGCACTCTCTCTTGTACATCTTCGTCGCGCCGCGGACGTGGAAGCTTGGATTGCGCTCGGGCGTCATGGTTCCATCGATATTGTGGGCGATGACGCCGCCGCCGATGCCCAGCTGCGCGTTCTGCTGAAAATATGCGAAGGCCTTCTCAAAGTAGTCGGGCGCGAAGCTAAGATCGCCGTCGAGCTTTACGATGAAATCCCAGTCAGCGCAGGTAAGGGCGCAATAGCCGTCTTGAAAGGCTTCCATCACGCCGCCGCCGGATTTGCGGAAGCCCCGGTTGGGGCGATGGACCACGCGAATCCACGAATGCTGCGCCGCGTATTCGTCCGCGAGGTCGCCGGTGCGGTCGCTGGATCCGTCATCGACGATGATCCACTCCGCGGGCCGCACGGTCTGGCTGCACATCGAGCGAATCGTGTCCTCGAGAAAACGCTCCTCGTCGCGGACCGGCGTGATGACCACGTAATGGGTCGTCGCTTTGCCGGCGGGTGCGTGCAAGTCAGGAAGCTGCGAGGTGACGGCCATGGCAGTTCAAACTATGCGACGGGTATGGTTTGCTGCAGGCGCGTGGCCAGCTCGCGGCAAATGACATCGAGGATGCGCTGAGCGCTGCGGCCGTCCCACGCTTCCGGTGTCCGGTGGTCCGATTTCGCCGCCAGTTGGCGCCGGGCAGCGCGGCGAATACCTTCGGGGCTGGTACCTGCCAGGATGTTCGTCCCGACTTCAACCGTCACCGGGCGCTCAGTGTTCTCCCGCACGGTAACGCACGGCACGCCGAGCGAGGTGGTCTCCTCCTGAATGCCTCCGGAATCGGTGACGACCACGGTGGCCTGCTGCATGAGCGACAGGAAATCGAGATAGCCGAGCGGATCGACGAGGCGGATGCGGCCGTCCGCAGCGGGAGATTGCCCATGCGCTTCGTTGGCGGGACTGAAGTAACGCTCCAGTCCAAATTCCACGATCCTCTTTTGGGTGCGCGGATGGGCCGGGAAGATCACGGGGTAAGCCGAGGCCAGCTCCTCGAGCCCCTCGAGAATGTTGAGAAAGTCCTGCCGCCGGTCGACGTTCGACGGGCGGTGGAGCGTGAGCAGCGCGTAGCGCGCGACCCCATTATTCTTCCTGTGCGGAGAGACGTTGTCGCGCAGGCTCAGCAAATCGAGAATGGGTGACTGCTCGGCTTTATGGCGGAAGGCGAGCAGCGAATCGATCATGGTGTTGCCGACGAAGTGAACGCGCGCATCCGGGATGCCTTCGCGGCGCAGATTCCTGAGTCCGCTTTCCTCGGTGACGAACAGCAGATCGGCGAGATGATCGGTGAGGATGCGGTTCACTTCCTCGGGCATCTCGCGATCGAAGGAGCGCAGTCCGGATTCGACGTGGGCGATGAGTGGGCGTGGCTCGCCCGTGCTGTAGGTGATCTTCGCGGCGACCATGGCGCAGGCCACGGTGGAATTGACGTCTCCAACAACGATGAGCAGGGCCGGACGCTCCCGCAGCAGAACGTCTTCGAAGCGCTTCATGATTTCGGCCGTCTGCACGGCGTGCGAACCAGAGCCGGCGCCGAGATGCACATCAGGCTTGGGAATATTCAGATCGGCGAAAAAGCGATCCGACATCGCCTCGTCGTAATGCTGGCCGGTGTGGACCAGGATGCTCTCGAGGCCCACACGGGCATCATGACCGTTGCCGGTAGCCGATGCACGTGCGAGGCGGTCGTTGTGCTTGCGAATGGCTGCGATGATCGGCGCAGCCTTCATGAAATTCGGGCGCGCCCCCACCACCGTCATCACTTTCGATGTGATGGTGGCATCCGCGGAGGGAATGAGTTCGGCTGGAGCCGTAACGCAGCTGTTATCTTCCTGCAAAGGCATAGAGTAACCACCCCAGTTCGTAAGGACGGCATTCGTAGCGGACTTTTAGGCGAACATCGGCGGCGCCGCTCCGCAGGCGAAGGAAGCGCAGCGCGGCATCGGTGTACGAGTCGAGAGGACGGAGGTAGATGCACCGCCAAACCAGCCCGAGCGAGGGCTCGATGAAATTGCGGCGGAGTTCGTTATTGCCCGCGATCCAGGCGAGGCCGCGGTAGATCGATTCGCTGAAGTCGCAGCCCGCGGTATCCGCGGCGGCAAACAGCATCATGGGCGCCATAGCATGCTGGTGGACCGAATAGACGGGGTAGCGATTCACGACCCTGCCGGTGAGCGAATCGTAATGCCAGGACCATTCGCCGAGCGGGCCCTGCAGCCGGCACATGATTTCCGCGTTCCGAAGCGCTATGGATCGAGCCGCCTCATCGCGATACGCCTGAGCCAGGCGCGAGAAGGCGATGGTGGGATAGACCTGGTCGGCGAAGCTGCCGATGGTGCGGCGAACCTTGCCGGCCAGCGCGCTGCTTCCGTTGAGATGGCCGAAGATACCGGAGGCTCCGCAGTTCTGTTCGAGAATGCGGCGGGCGTCCGTTACCTGCTGCGAGATGCCCGGGAGCGAGTCGAAGCCCGCGAGCACCGAGGTCACGAGTCCGGTCAGATACCAGGCGACTTCCATGGTGCGTCCCTGACGGCCGTCCACAAAGGTCTGGAGCGCTGCTGCGGCGTTGACCTGCGAGTAGGTGCGCGGCAGGCGCTCGGGCGCGATTTCCGCCACTGTCCAGAGCAGCAGACCCAGATCGCCGGCTCCGTCGACCCAGCTCAGATCCGCCAGCAGGGCATCGAACACGCCCCTGATCGGCACGGGCGAGCTGTGTCCGGCCCGTTCGTAGCGATGCAGACCGAGCAGGGTCATCATCGTGTACCGCGGAGAGAGGCCATGACGCTGCATGCCTCCGGCTGTGCGGCCGTAGATATGGCAGAAAATCTGGCGCTCGGGATCGAGCATCGGCGCCAGACCCGCAGCCGCCATATCGCACAGTTCAGCAATGCTCGGCGCACCGGCTTCGGCGTGTTCCAGATCGACCAGGGTGTTGCTGTGCATCGTCTAGCCTCGGTCTTCCAGGATGGTCTGCATGTGATTCACAACCGCATCCAGCGTGATTCTGCGAGTGGGCAGAGGAGCCTGATTTCTGCTCCGGCGGACGAGCTTCAGGTTGTCGCGCACATCCTGCGCGCTTTCGAGCATGACGAGCCTGCCCGTCTCAGCCAGGTGTTTGTCGACCGCGCCGAGGGTTCCGCGAAAGATACTGTAAACCGGAACGCCGAGGGCGGCGGCCTCGCGGTTCATGGTGCCGCCTCCGCTGACGACAAGGTCGGAGTTCCAGATGAGTCCGAGGCCATCGATGGCGTGCTGCGGCACGATGATTCGTCCGGAAGCGAAGAGATCCGGCTTGGCGGCGCGCAGTTCCTGCTCCTGCCTCGGCGTGCGGGGCACCAGAACCGTCTTGACCTCGGGGTGCTCCTCGAGCATGTCGAGCACGGTGCTCAGGAGCTTCTCGCTCTCAGGATTGTGATAATGAGCTTCGCTGGCCGGCGGACGCAGGGTGACCACGGTATCGGTCGGGCCGAATCCGAGCGTGGTTTGCAGCTTCGGATCCGGTACGAAAAAGGGAACGTAAACATCTTCCTTGATGCCGGGATAACTCAGAATGTGATCGGACCGCATCCCGGGCCGCTCGTACTTCGAAGCGGGAATCACGCTGGGCGTCATGAACCACTTCTTGTCTTCCGAACCCAGCC
Source organism: Acidobacteriaceae bacterium (assembly GCA_036521315.1). GTDB lineage: Bacteria > Acidobacteriota > Terriglobia > Terriglobales > Acidobacteriaceae > Palsa-343. The sequence goes on along the minus strand of DATDHZ010000062.1, from coordinate 749 downwards.
AGTTCGTGAGGCGAAGATCGCAGTGCTCGTAATCGGAAATGGTCAGGTTGCGGATGCCCAGCAGAGCCGAGAGCGTGATGAGCGCGCGGGAACCGTGCGAGACGCTGAGAGCCGGCTTCGTGCGAAGGATGAAGGGCGCGAGCTGGAGGACGCGAACCGCAAGGCCCGCGACTTTGGCCACGCGATTCTTGCCATAGTGGCGCCCGACGATGTGGTAATCGAGCCCGGCCAGGTCGGCAAGCTCCCGAACCTGAAAGCAATCCCGCGCCGTCACGATCACTTTCCAGCCGCGCTTTTCGAGTTCCTGAATGATGGGACGGAAAAGCGGGACGTGCGGCGAATTATCGAGATCGATCCAGACAGTGGCCGGCTGCTTTGTCTCGACGAGGTGCAAATGCCGATCGGTCTGGCGAGCAATTGGTTCCGTCGCTGCGGCCGTCACTTCAGCCGATCGATGCAGAGACAGATCGCGAGCGTCGGCGTGAGGCACCGGAGGCTGCGTTCCTGGGATGGGCGGATTCTGGGTGAGACTCATGCCATTTCCCCTTCAGGGGAGAGAATCTGGTGTGTGGCGCAGAGAGGGGGCCGCCTTCCGCCGGCCCTCTCAGGCCTGGCAGCAATCAAGCCGTTAGTTCGGCGAGCGCGGACGGATTTTCCGCGACGGCGTCCCGCTTCCCGATGCCGGAAGTGAAGGCGAAGACCTCTTCAGCTACCCGTGCCTGCTGCTGAACCGTCAACTGCGGGAACAT
>DATDHZ010000061.1:0-70436 GCA_036521315.1 Acidobacteriaceae bacterium | reverse complement strand
AGGACAAGGGGCGATAGGTGTTGCGCAGGGCATTGAATCCGGCCATGCGGGCGCAGGCAATGATCTGATGGCCCATGACGGAATAGCCGAGGATCAGCTCGAAGAAGGCGAGGATCTGGCAGGCCCAGCGCATGTGCCAGGGAACCGGTGTGCCGCTGACGCTGGCGGCAAGTGCTTCGTCGGGCATGGGGATGTGGAGATAGCCGTGGAAGAACTGGAGCCAAAAGCGCTGCAGGAGGGCGAGGAGAATGGCCCAGAGGAGCAGCTTGAGGCCTTTGAGCTGGGTAACGGCCAGCTGCTCGGGAGACTTTGCCTCGATGCGGCGCAGATAGGCTGCGCCTTTCGGAAACGGCGTAACGGTTGAGCCCCAGAGCGGGCGGAAGGTGGCCAGTTCGAGCGGAGCATCCTGCCGGAGGTGGGAGGTGCGGTCGGTGATCGCGTAGGCAATGAACCAAAGGTAGGTGGTGGCGGCGCCGACCAGGGTCCAGAGGACGAGATAGGGGCGGGTGGCCGGCTTGGTTATGCAGGCGATGACGATGAGCAGGGAAAAGCCGGTGAGGAGGAAGACCAGCGGACGGCGGCCGAAGCGCGATTTGGGCCAGCGCAGGGCGCACCAATAAAGAAGCATTCCCACGGCCATGACGAGCAGTGATTCGGCCAGCGTCAACGGATCGCGCAGATTGGCCTGAATCAGGAAGAGGACCGGGCAAATGGCGAGCACCGGCCGCCGATATTCGGGCAGAAAGGTGATGAGGCCGAAGAAGAAGACGAAGTAAAGGGAAGACGTGAGGCCGGCGAGGAAAAAGTCCATCCCGGCAATGAACAGGGCGAGGAGGACGAGTTTGCCTGGGACGGTCTGGGCAAAAGCGACGACGCGGGGCCAGGTTTCGACACGGGGGATCAGGCGGAATTCAGACAGACCGCTGCGCCTGACTGCGGGAGTTTGGGTTACTGTGGACACCTGTCTACCATCTCCGCACGGGGCGAGGCGGGGTCACAATCCTACGAATGGGGGAGGTGCGGGCCGCTGCGGTCAGCAGTGCGGTGCCGGGAGGGGAAAATGCAGGTCCTTCGGCTGCGCGCGGCCGTACGCTATGGACCCAGCGGCTGCGTGGCGCTTCGCTCAGGATGACATGGTTATTTTCCCGGCGGCGCGGGGGCGGCGATGTTCAGCGGGTGGGCTTCGGTGTTGAAGACGGTCTTGCTCAGGTCGATGCGGTCGGGGGCGCCGAGGAGGAGGTAGAGATACTTCATGGTTTCAGCGAAGAAGAAGCTTTCCATGTCGTCGCGCTGGGTCATGGTTTTGACGCTGGAGAGCGCGGCAAAGGCTGAGGGCGTGCGGCAGTTCTTCACGATGGATTCGAAGTACGTCATGCCCATCTGGCGGTATTTGGGGTCGTGGGTGAAGTAGTAGAGATAGTAGGCGGATTCGATGTTCTCGGGGCGGAGCTCGTATCCAGGGCTCAGGATCTTCATCGAGGTGTAGTCGATCAGCTCCGGCTCAATGCCGGTGAGGGTCCACATTTTGTAGTTGGAGTCCTGCAGGCGGCGGGCGCGGTCGAGATCGCCGGAGAGCGCGAGGGAGCCGCCGAAGAACGCAGCGAGGGCGCCGTACTCCGTGCCGGTGCGGGCGCCGGTGTTCATATTGGCTTCTCCGTACCAGAAGCCGGTTTGGCCGGACGGGTAGGTCACTTCCTGGGCGACGTACTGGTTGAGCGCGGCCAGGCTTGATTCCCACATGCGGTGGCAATCTTCGTCGCCGAAGAGCTTCCAGGCCTTCAGCAGATATTCGTAATACGAGTCGCTGCCGCCGTTGATGTTCGCGGTGGTTCCGGTCCATGCGCCGGTGCGGACGTTGATCTCATCGCCGAAGAGACCGAGGGGCGAGCGGCGATTGTAGACGGCGATGACGGCGGCTTTCGCCTTCTGGTAGTAGACCGGCTTATGGGTGAGCCGGCTGAGCGTGCCGAATTCGAGCAGGAGGGTGCCGACTTCCGCAGGGTTGGTGTCTTCGCCGCGCGTGGCGCCTGTCTTCAGATTCACTTCGACCCAGGGCATGCCGGTGGGGGAGTTGAAGGCGGGGAGCAGGCGCGTGCCGAGGTCGTCGGCGAGAGCGAGCAGGCGGGGATCGTTGGTCAGTTCATAAGAGCTGAGCAGGCCGCCGAGCATGCGGATGGTGATTTCGAAATTTTTGACGTAGATGTCTTTGTCGAAGGAGAGCTGCGTGTCGATGAGGTGGCGGTCTTCGTCGGCCTGCTGGGTGAGGCCCATGACGATCATGGTGTCGAGGGCATCGACGGGCGTCATGTAGAGCGAGGCGCCGTACCAGTCGAAGGGCTTGTTGGAGAGCGGGCGCAGCTCATCGTGGCCCCAGGCGTACTGGTGGTAGCCGTTCCAGGCGTGGAGGAACTGATCGCGGACCTGCTGGGCCATCTCGGACTGCGAGGGAGCGGCCGGGGCCGATGGGGTTTGGGCAGGGACGGCGGAAGCAAACAGGAGGAGGGCGGCGGCGAGAATGCGGAGGGTCATGGCGTGCCTGCTGCGATGGTAATGGAATGGGGAGGGGGCTGCGTCGAGCGGATGCGGGGTCGCGGCGGGCGGATCAGGAAGGCCGGGCCGGGGTAGCGCTGCCCTTGAGCATTTGCTCGGCGTGGCGGCGGCTGGTTTCGGTGACGGTGGCTCCGGAGATCATGCGGGCGATTTCTTCGGCGCGCTCCTCGGAGGAAAGCAGACGCACGGAGGTTTGCGTGCGCCGCTGCTTCTCCTGCTTCTCGATAAGGAGGTGCTGGTCGGCGAAGGCGGCGATTTGGGGCAGGTGGGTGACGCAGAGGACCTGCTGCACGCGCGAGAGGTCTTTGAGCTTTTGGCCGACGGCTTCGGCGGCGCGGCCTCCAATGCCGATGTCGATTTCGTCGAAGACGAGGGTGCGCGGGACCTGAATTTTGCGGGCGCGATGGCGATGGGCGCCATCTTCGACGCTGACTTTGAGGGCGAGCAGCACGCGGGACATCTCGCCGCCGGAGGCGATGTGGTCGAGGGGCTGGAGCGGCTCGCCTGGATTGGTGGCGATGCGGCACTCGACGGTATCCCAGCCGTGGGCGGTCCAGGCGGCGTCGTCTTCAGTGGGAGTGACGGCGATGGAGAAGCGCGAGCGCATGGCGAGCGAATTAATCTGGGCTTCGGCCAGTTTCTCGAGCTTTTTGGCGGCGGCGGCGCGCTCGGCGGTGAGGGCGCGCGCGGCAGTCTGATAGGCGTCGGCGGCTATGGTCAGGTCCGCGCGCAGAGACTTCAGAACTTCGTCGCGATTCTCGATTTCCGCCAGCTTGCGCGCGGCCTCTTCGCCGAAGGCGATGACGTCGGCGAGGCTTGAGCCGTATTTGCGCTTGAGCCGATCGAGGAGGGCGAGGCGGTCTTCGATATCGGCGAGGCGCTCGGGGCTGGCATCGATTTTTTCGGCGTAATCGCGGACGGTGGCGGCGACGTCTTCGATGGCGGCGCGGGCGGAGGCGAGCTGCTGGACGGCGTCGGAGAACTGGGCGTCGTAGCGGGCCAGCTCTTCCACATGCTTTTGCGCGGCGGCCAGCGTCGTTTCGGCGGATTCGCTGTCTTCGTAGAGGAGATTGTTGGCGCTGGTCGCGGCGGCGAAAAGCTTTTCCGCGTTGGCGAGGACGCGCTTTTCGGATTCGAGGGCTTCGTCTTCGCCGGGCTGGGGCGCGGCGGACTGAATTTCGCGAGCCTGAAAGCTCCACAGGTCGGCGAGACGGAGGCGGTCCTGCTCGTCGCGTTCGAGTTCAGCGAGACGCTCCTGGATCCCGCGCCAGCGGGCGAAAGCCTGCTCCGTGTTTTCGAGCGAGAGGCCGCCGAAGCGGTCGAGCAGGCTGCGCTGCTGGGCGGGGTCGAAGCCGCTGATGGTTTCGCTCTGCGCGTGGATGAGCGCGAGCTCGGGAGCGACGGCGCGCAGGACCGCAACGGTGGCGGGCTGATTGTTGACGAAGACGCGGCCCTTGCCGTTGTCGAGGATTTCGCGGCGGAGAATAATCTCTGTTCCTTCGGCGTCGATGCCGTTGGCTTCGAGGACGAGGTCGGCGCCGGGGGTGCTCTCGAAGACGCAGGAGAGGACGGCGCGATCGGCGCCATGGCGGATGAGGCCGCTGGAGGCCTTCTGGCCCATGAGCAGGGCGAGCGCGTCGACGAGAATGGATTTGCCTGCGCCGGTTTCGCCGGTGAGCAGGTTGAGGCCGGGGCCGAATCCGGCGATGGCGTGGTCGATGACGGCGTAATTCTCGGCTCGGAGTTCGAGCAGCATGGGAGGCTCTGACGGGCAGCATATCAGGAGGAGACGCGGAGCAGAGCATGCGGAGATCGGCGGCGTGCCACAATAATCCATAGCCGTGATGGAAAACCAGAATTCGCCCGAGACGTCCGCTGAACCCACTTCCCAACCCACAGCCGAGCCTGCAGAGAATATTGGCGCAGAGAATTTTGGCGCGCTGCTCACAGCGTTTGAGCAGAGCCACCGCACCGGAGGCGGCGCGAAGCAGCTGGAGGGGACAGTGGTCTCCCTCGATGCCGAATCGGTGTTTCTGGACATTGGATTCAAGGTCGAGGGCATTTTGCCGCGCACCGCGTTTCGCGACAATGCCGAGGGCGTGAAGCCGGGCGACACGTTTCCGGTGAGCGTGAAGGGGCGGAACGAAGAGCGGTACTACGTGCTGTCGCTCACGCGGGTGAGCCAGCCGAAGGACTGGGCGTCGCTCGAAGAGGCGTTTGCGCAGAAGTCGGCCATCGTCGGGACGGTGACGGCGGTGGTGAAAGGCGGGCTGAGCGTGGATGTGGGCGTGCGCGCGTTTCTGCCTGCGTCGCGGAGCGGCACGCGCGATGCCGCGGAGATGGAAAAGCTGGTGGGGCAGGAGATCACCTGCCGCATCATCAAGCTCGATGTTGCGGATGAAGATGTGGTGGTGGATCGGCGCGCGATTGTCGAGGAAGAAGCGTTTGCGCAGCAGCAGAGCCAGATGTCCGCCATGAAGGAAGGCGATGTGGTGAGCGGCACGGTGCGCAGCCTGATGAGCTATGGCGCGTTTGTCGATATTGGCGGCATCGACGGGCTGCTGCACGTGAGCGACATGGCGTGGACGCGCGTGGGCACGCCGGAAGACGTGCTGACGGTGGGCGAGGCGGTCCGGGTGAAGGTGCTGAAAATCGATGCGGAGAATCGGCGCATTTCGCTGGGGCTGAAACAACTGCAGCCGGAGCCGTGGGACGCCGCGGGCGACAAGTACAAGGCGGGCCAGCGCGTGACCGCGACCGTGACGCGGCTGACGGATTTCGGGGCGTTTGTGGAGCTGGAGCCGGGGATCGAAGGATTGATTCACGTTTCGGAGATGTCGTGGGTGAAGAAGGTGCGGCGGCCGAGCGATCTGCTGAAGCAGGGCGACACGGTGGAGGCGGTGATTCTGTCGGTGAATTCGGCGGAGAAGCGCATGTCGCTGGGGCTGAAGCAGGCGCTCGGCGATCCGTGGGCCGATGTGGCGAAGAAGTATCCGGTGGGGTCGGCGGTCGAAGGGCCGGTGACGCGGATGATGAAGTTCGGGGCGTTTGTGCAGGTTGCCGAGGGCGTGGAAGGACTGGTACACATCAGCGAGATCACGGCGGAGCGGCACCTGCACCATCCTCAGGAGGTGCTGAAGGCGGGGCAGGTGGTGCGCGCGCAGGTGCTGGCGATCGATACCGAGAAGCGGCAGATGAAGCTGAGCATGAAGCAGCTGGTGCCGACGAGCCTGAACGAATATCTCGCCGAGCACAAGGCGGGCGATGTGGTTTCGGGGCGGGTGATCGAGCAGTCCGCAGGGACCGCGGTCGTGGAATTGGGGGAAGGGATTCGCGCGACGTGCGCCGCTGGAGCGGGAGGGGCGGAGGCCGGCGCGGAGAGCGCGGGCGGTGGGAAAGCCGATCTTTCGTCGCTGAGCTCGATGCTGCAGGCTCGCTGGAAGGGGACGGCGACGGCTGCGGCGCCGCCAGAGCCGGTGCGGGTCGGGCAGGTGCGCAGTTTCCGCATCGTTCAGATGGATCGCGAGGCGGAGAGGATCGGGCTGGAATTGGCCTAAGCGGAGGGGGGCCGCGAAGGGGGCGCTCTCTATGGGTCGCCCCGCCGGATCTTTAGTTTGGGGCGATACGGCAGGGGTTTCATTGACGGGACTTTGGAGCGCACCTTCGATTTTCGGTCGCCGATTCAGTCACCACTCCAAAACTGCGAGCCACCGGGAGGGGGCGGGTCTGAACCGGATAAGGTTCTGCAAGTGCAGCCTGGTGCGAAAGGGGGGACTCGAACCCCCACGGGTTGCCCCGCCAGATCCTAAGTCTGGTGCGTCTGCCAGTTCCGCCACTTTCGCACATTCGATCCATTCCGTGCTGTCCTTCTCGATGAACGGCGCGTTATCGATTGGGTCACCCGTTCAGGGAGAACTTACCGTCCGCTCTGCCGCAGCCTGACATTGATCCGGCGCCCGATGGGCGGACCGCCTGGTCACTTGAATTGTACTGTGCCGCAGAGGGTGCACAACGGTGCGCCTGTCGACCCAGGACTCGATGCGCAGCCAGGGTGTGGCCGGGCGCCTGACACAGAATGACGCTTGCCCGCGGAGCGGCATTCAGCCGAGACTGAAAAGTGGTTGCGTCTCGCTTGCGCCATGGCGTATCGAACGGTTCGCAACTTCGGGCTCCGTCGCAGCGACGGGGCCCGCTGTTTTCAGAAAAGTGCAGAGGGGCTCACCCAGGCAGGTGCGACTGGCCCGCGTGCTGCCCCGTGTATCCCTGCCCCGTGTATCTCGGCCTCGTCAGGCGGCGACCTTCGCGGAGGCGAAAAACGGCGCCTCGTTCAGCCATCTGTCGATGTCGCAGGGACGGGCCAGGATGGCTTTCTTCGAGAGAGTTTTTGGGCGGCGCACGGGAAAGCCGAAGTCCCGCTCCCAGCGCTGCACGGTACGAACTCCCGAATCGACATACAGCGCGATTTCCTTCCACGAAGTCAGGAGCGCGCGCGCGCGCAATTCCAATCTTTCGTCGGCTTGTCCGGGCTTCGCCAGCCTGTCCGCTCGCTTTTTGATGGAGACGGGAACGGCCGTTCGAACGGCGGAATCAGCGCTCCGGGTTTCACAGCAATTGATCGCCCAGGCGTCCAATTCGCTGGAGCGCGCAAGAATCGCCTTTCTGGGGTGGTTTTCGCCACGATGGACCGGTAAACCGAAATCCTGCTCCCATCTCTGCACGGTCCGCACGCCTTTTCCCATATAGTCTGCGATTTCGCGCCATGACTTCAGAATGAGGTCTCCCGTGCCGATCGTTCCCTCGCTTTCCATCATTTGACTCCTTAGAAACACTGAAATGCAGCATCTCTTTGCGACATGCTTTCTCGGTGAGCGGGGTTCATTCCGTTCCGAGGGAGCGACAGTCGGGGCCCGTTCGCGAAGTCTTTCAGCGTTAAGAGGAAGATCAGTCAAGTCAGCCTGGAGAGGCTGATCAGGCGTTCACTGGGGTCATCGCACGCGCCCTGGCTATCTATCCGTTTCCCATCCTAGGGCGCAGGGTTTGCGAGCGGTACCAGGCACATTCCTGGGTATTCGAGGCCGGAACCCGAATAAGGACCGCACATCTCGCCGTCCTGTGTCACTCGGTCGAGGAGCATCAGGCCGCCGCGGTCATCTCCTCTCTTCGGAAGGTCAACCCTTCTCTTCCCATCATTCGGCTGACCACGGCCTCTGTCCGCCAGCAGAGCTTCCGGAATGAGGTCGCTGTTCCTTCCACGCCGGATGGTCCGCGAAGACTGTTGACGCAGATCCATTCCATGCTTACGGTATTCCGGAAATCGGCGACAGGGAGCCAGGCGTAAGGAAGCTGCCGTAGCATGGGGAGAGACCGGGGAGCCGGCTCTCAAAGGTGGAGCTGCCATGGCAGACGAAGAAATTTTCGCGACATCTTCCAACTCTCCTGAGGTTACCGAAGCCAGGGAAGATGACAATCTCGCAGCACTGAACGATACCGACTGGAAAGCGAAAGCGGCCTCTGATCCTCCGGGGTTATGCGCAGAGATTGGACTGGAACCAGCGTCGCCCGCCGAATGGAACGAAGCGGGCCGGGCGGCAACGTTACCGTACCCGGTGGTTGCGATTGGCGCTTCCGCCGGGGGTCTGCGGGCCTTTCAGGAATTGCTGGAGAACGTGCCGGAAAAGACCGGCATGGCCTACGTGCTGATTTCTCACCTGGCCGCAGACAAGCCGAGTTACTTAACCGACATACTTTCGCGGCATACGGCCATGCCGGTTCGGGCGATCGAGGAGGGAATTCGACCGGAACCGGATCAGGTGTACATCCTGCCCCCGGGGCTGATGGCGCATCTCGAGCTGGGAAAGTTTCGCACCGAGCGGCGCGACAGCAACGCTCGGGTTCGCCTTCCCATTGACAGTTTCTTTCGTTCCCTGAGTACGGATCAACAGAACTATGCCATCGGAGTGGTTCTGTCGGGAGCCGATTCCGACGGCGCGCTTGGCTTGCGGGCGATCAAGGGTGAAGGCGGCCTGTCGATGGCCCAGTCCCCCGAGACAGCGGAGCATAAAGGAATGCCCACGACATCCATTGAGATGGACCATGTGGATTTCGTGGGATCGCCGGCTGAGATCGGAATCGAGCTGGCCCGGCTGGGGAAGCTATTCTCTGTGCCGCAGATTCGTTCGCTCAAAGAAGGCCTGGCGGTTCCGAACCAGGAGCAAAATCTTCAGCGCATCTTCCAGGTTCTGCGCAACATGACCGGCCTTGACCTGCGCCAATACAAGCAGGAAACGATCCATAGGAGAATCGGCCGCCGCATGGTGGTGCGCCGGCTCGATTCTTTGGCCGACTATGCGCGATTCCTGCAGTTGCGCCCCGATGAGGTGCGAGCACTGCACGAGGACGTGCTGATCAATGTCACACGCTTCTTCCGCGACCCAGAGTTCTGGCAATCCGTCAGTTCGGTGGTACTCCCGGCTCTCTTTAAGAATCGGCCCCCGGAAAAGCCGATACGCATCTGGTGTGCCGGCTGCGCCAGCGGGGAAGAGGCTTATTCACTGGCGATTGTGATTCTCGAATATCTGACGGCGAACGGCCTGGATTCGACGGTGCAGATCTTCGGCACCGATGCCAGCGAAAACGCGATCGAAATGGCGCGAACGGCGATCTACCCGGAATCGCTGATCGCGGATGTGTCAGCCGAGCGGCTGCGACGCTTCTTCACGAAGATCGAGCGTGGCTATCAGGTGTCGAAGCGTGTGAGAGATTGCTGCATTTTCGCACGGCAGAACCTGGTCGGCGATCCGCCCTTTTCGCATATCGATATCCTCAGTTGCCGAAATGTTCTGATCTATTTCAACCAGCAACTGCAAAACCAGATCATCACAACCTTTCACTACGCGCTGGACCCTGACGGATATCTTTTTCTGGGAACGTCGGAGAGCCTGCGAGACTATGCGGAAATCTTCAGCGCAGTGGATCGCAAAAGCAAGATCTATCTCAGGATGGGGGGCGCGTCTTCCGCGATGTATCGTTCTGCCAACCCTCTGAGCATCAGCCTGCTGCCCTCGTCGTTGCGCGGGGGAGACGATGCGTCGCGGCCGCTGGAAGACTGGTCAGAACTGGAGCTGCAGCGCGCAGCCGATCGCATGGTGCTGGCGCGCTATGCTCCGCCAGGACTCATTGTGGATGAGGGGCTGGAGATCTTGCAGGCCCGCGGCCAGACGAATCCCTACGTCGAGCTTACGCCAGGAGCCGTGAGCTGGAACCTGTCGCGCGTGCTGCGCAGGGACATTGCTTCCGAAGTGAAAGCAGCGGTCGAGCGCTCCATCCGCGAGAACATCCCGGTATTCGTCACGTCGGGGATTCACGTTGACAGAGACGGCTCGCAGCCGCTGCGGGTGGAGGTATTGCCGATCACCAGCGCCACCGCCCGATCGAGGTGCTTCCTCGTGCTGTTTCCGAGCCTGCAGGGCGCTGCCGCGGAAAAAGTGTCGCAGCAAATCATGGTTCCGGAACTGGCGGAGGAGGGACAGAACAGGATTGTTTCCCAGCTGCGCCAGGACCTTACGGCAACGCGGTTTCATCTCCAGTCTCTGATCGAAGAGCGCGACGCGCGCAACCAGGAACTTGTTTCTGCGAACGAAGAGATCCAGTCGGCCAATGAGGAGCTGCAGAGCACGAATGAAGAACTGGAAACGACGAAGGAGGAACTGCAAAGCTCCAATGAAGAACTGCAGACCGTCAATGAAGAGTTGCAGCAACGCAATCTGTCGCTGATGCAGGCGAGCAACGATCTGACCAATCTGCTGAACAGCGTGAATATGCCGCTGCTGATGCTGACCGAGGATCTGAAAATACGCCAGTTCACCCCGCCGATGGAACGAATGCTGAGTATCCGAACGGCGGATATCGGACGATCCATTCGCGAAATACGCCTGCAGCTCAGCGTCGAGAACATCGAGCCGATTTTGCTGGAGGTGCTGGACACCCTGGGAACCCGGGAAATCGAGGTGCAGGACCGGGAAGGCAAATGGTATCTGCTGCGCATCCGGCCGTATCGCACCGCGGAAAATAAGATTGAAGGGCTGGTGGTGCTGCTGGTGGATATCGATCAGCTGCGGAGCAGCCAGCAGGATCTCCGCAACGCGCGGGACTTTGCCAGTTCGGTCGTGGAACGGGTACCGATCCCGGTGGTCGTTCTCGAGATGGACTGCCGCATCCGCACCGTCAATGAAGCCTTCATGGAATTGACGCAAATGAAAGAGAGCGAGCTTTGCGGGAGGTCTTTGCCCGATCTCGTCGCGCACCTGTGGGGACTGCCTGGTTTTGAGGGGAAGCTGGAGGAACTGTCCGGCGCCACTCCGGGCACGCTTCTCGAATTTGAGCATCAGTCAACGACATCCCAGCCCCGCATTCTCCTGATTAAAGGCCAGGCTCTGCGGGTGGACGGAGGCCGCGCGCTGTTGCTGACGATGGAGGACATCACCCTGCGCCGGGAAGCGGAAAAGGTGCTCAGCCGGCAGCAGGAAACGCTGCAAAACGAGGTCGAGAGGCAGAACCGAACGATAGCTCGTGCTGAGGAACAACTGCGGGAACTGGCGGCGCACCTCATTTCCGTGCAGGAGGAAGAGCGGCAACGCGTGGCGCGTGAATTGCACGACGACATCAGCCAGCGCCTCAGCCTGCTGGAGATTCTGTGCGCGAGGGCGGACGAGGGCCAGGAAAAGCAGCTGCCGGCGATCCGCCAGGAAGTGCAGTCCCTGAACAACGAAGTTCGCGCGATTTCGCACCGGCTGCACCCGGCGATTCTGAGCGACCTCGGCATCTCGGCGGCGCTGGGGGCGCTGGTGGAGGATTTTGAGCAAAGAGAGCAGATGCCGGCGACGTACGCGGAATCGGAGATACCGCGGGATCTGCCGGCGGCCGCCGCAACAGCGCTTTACCGCATCACCCAGGAAGCGCTGAGGAACGTGAGCAAACATGCCGGCAAAACTCATGTAAAGGTTTCGCTGGACTACGCCGATGGGGCGGTTCGGCTGCAGATACGAGACTTTGGCAACGGATTCGATCAGGACAACGAGTTTCCGACGAGGGGGCTGGGGCTGGTGAGCATGAATGAGCGGGCGCGCATTGCCGGAGGAACTTTTTCGGTCGCGTCCTCGCTTGGAAACGGGACGTCGATTGTGGTCGATATCGCGCTGGAGGAGCATGCCTAAGGCGCGGGTGCTGATTGCGGACGATCATGCGCTCGTTGCGGAAGGGCTGAGGAGCCTGCTCGCCGAGCACTATGAGGTCGTCGGCATATCGACCGATGGGCGGCGTTTACTCGTCGATGCGGGAATCTACAAGCCGGATGTGGTGGTTCTGGATATCGGCATGCCGGAGCTGAACGGCATCGACGCCGCACTGCAGCTGGGCAAGCTTGTGCCGCAGGCAAAACTGGTCTTCGTGACGCAGCAGATCGACGTCCAGTATCTTCGCGCCGCATTCCGCGCGGGGGGCGTGGGCTATGTTGCCAAGCAATCGGCGACGCAGGAGCTGCTGACCGCCATTCAGCGGGCGCTCTCCGGGAAAATCTATGTCACACCGCTCCTGAAGGACGCATTGCCGGACATCTCCCTGCGCGATCTGCGACAAAGCTCCGACGTGTTTGCGAAGGAGCTGACGCCACGGCAGCGAGAGGTTCTGCAGCTGGTTGCGGAAGGAAAGACCATCAAGGAGATCTCGGCTACGCTCGCGATCTCTCCGAAAACTGTGGAGTTTCACAAGAACGCGCTGATGAACGAGATTGGCCTGCGTACGACGGCGGAACTGACCCGGTATGCCATCTCCCGGGGCATCATCATCGGCTCGTGAGACTCCGTCCATCCCTATCGGCCGGCAGGTTTCGGGCGCGAGGTAATCGTTCACCTCGGCAGGCAGGCCAGACGAGGAAAAGCGGGAAGAATGAGACATTCCTCCCGCTTCGCTTCATTCGGATCGTTTTCAGAGAACCTGGACGTTCTCAGCCTGCCAACCCTTTGGTCCCTTCGTCACGTTGAACTGAACCGCCTGACCTTCCTGAAGCGAGCGGAAGCCGTTGCTCTGAATCGCGGAGAAGTGGACGAAGACGTCCTCTCCGTTCGCCCTGCTGAGAAATCCAAAGCCTTTGGCGTCATTGAACCACTTCACTGTTCCCTGTTCCATATCTGTGTTCCTTTTCGATTTGAAAGTATCGCTGAACTCACGCGGGGTTATCTGCGAGTCAAGCGATGAAGCGGAACAGGCGAGAACACCAAGTCGGAGTCTACGATTGAACTTAAGGATAGCATCGGTCTGCCGTATCCTCGAAAAGAATCCAGTCTGAAACTTAGAATGAGCGTATGCTCGAAGCAGACCTGATCCGAAGTGTGGATCGATCTGGATTTTCTCGGCTACCCTCGATCGCTCTCCAGACCGGCTGATTTTGATTTCGCCGGAACGGAGCTTCCCCGACAGACGGACCCACATTGGGTACGTGCCTCGAGCCCGGCTTCCGCAGCAAACGCACCATCACCGGGAAAAAGAGGGGTTATGCGATCTGATCTGGTGTACTCGGCGGGACGCGCTATCGAAAACCGTTTTCTGCTCGCCAGCGTGGCAATTCGGGCCGTGCGGGTGCTTCATATCAACTCAACGCGAACCGAAGATACCGCGAACCAGGCGTTCTCCGATATCTCGGACGGGCGGTATGCATCGGCGGTTCTGCCCAAGCCGACACCGCCGCCTCTTATCGAGGCCCTGCTGATCACGCCGGCAGCCTGATCAACCAGGCCGCCTGCAAGCTTTGGTGAGACGATTCGCACCACCAATGATCGGGAAACTGCGCTTCTCTGGCCAAGGTTCGAGTGGCTCGATTCCGAGCCGGGCAAAGCATGCGCGATGATCAGACGACTTTCCTGCAGGCGCCGGCAATCTTATCGCCAGCCAGTTTGACTGCAGCCACGGCTGCATCTCCTGCTGCCAGCGTGTGCATGAGAGCCGATTTCCTGCGCGCCCCGCTCTTTTCGACCGCTGCCGTTTCGATATCACCGCCGAAAATGGTATGCGTCTCTTCCAGGCGGTCGATCGCCGAGTTCAGTTCCGCGACGACCGCATCGGCTTCGTCCGCGAAGACGGCCAGTTCGACAGAGATTTTCCGGTATTCCATGCGATGCTCCTTTTCGGCGATTCTGCTTCTGCCGGGCGAACAACCCTGAGTCGATCCTGTGAGACGATTCAGCGCGAGGCCGGCGACGGCAATTCTTCGGCGAATGGGCAACCCATTCGGGGACATTCCCAGGTCTCTATCTTCCGGGACTCATCTGCTTCGGCGAGGTAAAGAATCGCCCGGCAGACCGAGCAGTTTCTGATATGAGCGCGGCTTTCGTCGAAATTTCCATCGATCCAGTCCAAATAACCGGAGTTGTCACGGAATACGCGGGAGCAGTCACGGCGCTCACAGCTGTGGTACGAGCGTATCTCTTCGGAATCTTCCTCCAGCATCACCCTTCGCATAGAGGCGTGGTGTACGTCGCACAACGGAGAGAACTGCTGCCTGGACGTCATGAAGGACTACTCATTGTCTCCCGCTGTCCTGATACCAATGCAGGGATGGGTGTTTCCGCAGGACTGCCCTGATGCCCTTTGTCTCATCGGGGGCGCTTCCTGTTGTTTGAAACGCAGAAGCCGTTCCAATGAAGGATTGCGCGATTGTGCTGCGCCACGGGGAGAAGATCCGGAGAGGCTGACTTAGCTCAGAGCCATTCGGGGTGCGAGAAGAGGATAAAACCACCTGCCTTCGACGCTACTCCCGGCAGAGCAAACAGGTCAAACGAAGTACGCAGCAGCCGGCGGCTTTGACGCAGGTGCGCCGGGGGCGAAGGGACAGTCGGTGGCATCCAAACTCATCTTTGAACAAGCTCGGCTGCATCGGAAAAGGGGTTCGGGCTTCGACGCACGGACCGCTCGCCCCGGTGGTGATTTGTATCCGTCAGGACTGAGATTTGGAGCGCAAGTCTGTGACTTTAAAGTGCGCCTCTACTGTGACGTTAGGGCTGCCGTGACCGCGGCGGATGCAAAGGCGTGGCGTAATCCGGTGTATACTGGAGATGTCTAGCGAAGCTTGACCCGATCCGAGTCTGGCGGTTTCTGTTCCTGCCACTCTCTGTCCCGCCTATCTCCGCCGGAATCCAGCCAGGGGCCGTGCGCATGGAAGAGGGAAGCGTCAAGTGGTTCAATGATGCGAAAGGCTACGGTGTCATTCTCCGCGATCAAGGCGGGGAAATCTTTGTCCATCAGGCGGCAATTCTGGCCGCTGGCGCACGAACTCTCCAGGAAGGACAGCGCGTACAGTTTGCGGCCATTCGCGGCCTGAAAGGCCTGCAGGCAGAAAGCGTTCAGGGACTCTGATCGAATCTCAATGCGAGCTCCGAACTGCGTATTCCAATTTTTCCCAGATTAGTCGGGGCCGGCGTCCGTGAGTTTCTGCCGACCATCAGCGGACTCGCGTTACGGCCCTCCAGCCAACACCACTCTGAACCGGCACAAAAGCGGGGTCGCATGCAAGCGAATGCCTATAGTCAATACGCACTGAAAGATCTCCATCAGGCCATCGACCTGATGGATCGCAAGATCACCTACTGCAACACTCTGGAAGTCTTTGAGTCCCAGGCAGCCCGTGAAGCCCACCTGCGCAAGCTTTCCACGAAGCGCGCCGCGCTCGTCAAGTCGGCTCACACGCTTGCCGCGCTGGGAGTCCGGTGCGATCCGAAGTTCCTGCCGCGCTCGTTCATCCACGCCGTGCAGGAGGAATCGAATCCCGTGCTGGCCGGGCCCGCAGTTGCTGAAGGAGAAAGCACGAGCCTTCCGCGTCGGCGGAGCAAAAGGAGGTAATCTTGGCACCACGCTCCAGTGCAACCTTTGCCAAGCGGCAAAAGGAGCGCGCTCGTCAGGAGAAACAACAGGCCAAACAGGAGCGCAAGCTCCAGCGCAGACTGGAAAAGCGCGAATCTCCGCCGGATTCGGAATCCGGTGAATTCGGTTCGAACACGGAAATGGCACCCCACTCCGAGCCGCTCTCCGATACCACGATGGCTGCTACCGAAACAGCCCCAACCAAAAGGGAACTCCAATGAAGAAGCTCTACGTGGGCAATTTGTCGTTCGACGCAAGCGAAGAAGAACTGCGCCAGTTGTTTGAACCTCACGGCACCGTGGAAAGTGCCAAAGTGGCCACCGATCGCGATACCGGCCGCTCGCGCGGGTTTGGCTTTATCGAGATGACGAGCGACAGCGAAGCGGAATCCGCGATTAGCGCGCTCAACGGCACCCAGGTTGGCGGACGAGCGCTGATCGTCAACGAAGCACGGCCAAAAGCCTCGGGCTTCGGCGGAGGGGGTTACGGCGGCGGACGGTCCGGTGGCCGGGATGGCAACCGCGGTCGATCCGGCAAGGGCGGCGGCGGCGGCTATCGGTATTAGCCAGCCGTTCCCGTGTGGCAGACTTTCCTGGTCTGCCGCAAAGCGGCGAACGGGGGGAAGCCTGGAGGTCGCCGCGTGGAGGCACTGCGCCGCGGCACAGCGAATCTCCTTCATTCGAGCTTGATGGCTTGCAGAGGACCGCAGCGTCAATGCGCAAGACGATCAGGAGCCGATACCTGCAGGGAAGACCTCGCACAGAGCGGGTTATGCCGCCTCCAGCCAGGTCTTGCTCGCGCAGCCGTTCCTGCCCTCGACAGAAACTAAGCGAAGATGGGGCGATTGCAGCGAGCCTCTCCATCCGCTCCCGAATCTGCTCCAGATGATCGGCTGGGTGGATCTTCCGCCTGGGCGAGGTAGGCCAGAGTTTTCACGGCCTCCTGCGGATTATTAGCCTTGTAAATGAACTCTGCGGCAAACTTATCGGCTATGCTGAGAGGCTGTTATTCACTTTCGGGTGTCTGCCAGCGACGAGCGACGAAGAAATAGGGGAAATGGGCCCCAGCCCTGCGGGTTGCGGAGCAAAGCGGGTCAATACTTCATTCTCGCCCTCGACAGTAGACCGCCACAGCCTTCGGGCTCCCCTTCGTCTCCACCCCACGGACCAGGTGCGGTCCGAGGGGGCCGCGATTCTGGCCCGATTTTCCGTCGCAACGCCGGTCGCGGGAAAGTGAATAACAGCCTCTAAGCCGCTCGCAGCGAGCATAACTTTCTTCGAGCCAGGTGATACGACACTTTATCTCCTGCGTGAGTAGGTTCCGCAGGATGGGCTATTGTGGCAAGATAGGGAACTCTTTTGGTGAGAAGTATGGGCTGCCTCAATGGTTGAGGGTGCCCGACACATTGGCGGTGAGTCGTGGGCGTATACTGAAGAGGTAGCTTAGATAATCCTTCCTCGCCTCCAGCCATCCGCGCATCGCTCAGACGAGCAACTTTCAGGCACGCAACCGGTCGACTGGAGTTGCAATGACTCTGATGAACAGATCCGATGTAAAGAAACACTTGTCCACGCGGTCAGGCAGTCCTTCGATTTTCCCCTCCGGACTCACGCGGCCCGATGCGGTGACAGCCCCCGCAAGCGGCGATCCTGAGACGAGGGCCGATGACACCGAAACCTCCATCAGCCCCGCCCGCACGATCGCTCCCGAAGCGGTTCCGAATTCACCAGCGGGGGATTCTGTTATCCCCGCGAAGGCGGGAGACTCCGGAAGCTTTTCATGATCAGGGCGCCTGCGATCTTTCTACGGGTCGGCTCCATTCTGCCCCACGGTCTTTCCCTGACGCAGAAGTCGTTCGACGAGGCGTGGATGGTCGCCGAAGATGCGGCGCCTGCGCACCTGGATCTCGCTGTACGGAATGCGGGATGGCACTTTATGTGGATCGATTCGGAGTGTTGCCGCCGGGGTTGCGGCCGAACGGATGAAGCGGCAAGCCATCGGGCGATTGCCCGCGCTTTGTCGCAGACGAAGGCTCGCTTCAATGCGGCGGAACTCGGCGTGGTGCGTATCTCGCGGTGGCTGGGTGTGCGAGTCGCCAAAGCGACATTGCACACGCGGCACATTCAGGAGAATGGTTCGCTCGGCTTGATCGACGAGCTGACCGTCAGGCTGTTTGCACCGAAGTAGGCGGCTGTCTTTGCGCCGCGACCGCGATCTTCAGCGGGCAGGACCGCCGGGCCGCAGTTTGGGTCACTTTGCTGGTCAGGAGCGAACAAAAAGCAGGAGCCGCAAGTGAGGGAATGCAGCGTCGTAACTGGACGCGATCCGACATCTCCGATGTGCGGCGCGGGCCGACCCCAACAGGGAGGATGCATTCAAATGAAAGGCGCTGCGCTGAACTGGCCGACTGCAATCCCGCGGGTCCTGTGGATGAGAAGACGGTGTCCTCTGTGCAGTTCTGTCGAATTCAGGCCGGCTGAGCCGGAGTGGCAGGACGCCCTGCTTGCTGCGTTGAGTCTGCGGGCCGTTCGCTGCGTCAACTGCTGGCGCCGGTATTACTGGTTTGCAAGGACTCAGACATGAAGAACAGAGAGCATGCCGATGGGCAACATGGAGCGATCCATCGGGCCGACGATCCACCTGCAAAGTTCATCATCGTGAACCAGAAGTTGTCGTCCAGCCATACTTCGAACGATCTGTGGTCGCAACTGAATGCGGAGCATCCTGCAAAGGCAATGAACTATGAGGTGGTCGTGCAGAACGCAGATGAGGTGCGGGATCTCCGGAACGCTCCTCCCTTCAGCATGGCGGACTATCTGGCCGAATCAGGTCAAACGCAGCTCCTGACGGCCATCAGTATCTACACCGAGCGCGGCACAACCCGGACCAGCTGCGGTTGTTGTACATGAACGCCAGCGCGCTCCTTATCTGGAAAACCATGGGAAGGAATCCGACATTAATCGGCGCACGGCATCGCCCACCTTCCACAGCCCTTCTGATGTATGGCGTTCCATTCAGCGAGTGATGCATCGTTGACGATTCGCGGAAGTCGCAGACTGCGGGTGGACAGGAAGCCGCTCCATCGCGGCTGAGGACGCGCTTTCGAAGCCGAGGGGCTGCGAAACGGCGTGCAGGGGCGGTTGAAAGGCTTCACAGATGGCAACCAAAGTAGTGACGTTCGTTCTCGCCGGCGGCGCCGGAAATCGTCTCCTGCCTCTCACGGAAAACAGCGCCAAGCCGGCCGTGCCTTTCGGCGGCAAATACCGGATCATCGATTTCGCACTGAGCAATCTGATCAACTCCGGCCTGTGCGCGATTTACGTTCTGGTGCAGTACCGCAGCCATTCGCTGTTGCGGCATTTGCGAGACGGGTGGCAATTCGGCGGAATTCTCCAGGAACAGTTCATCATCCCGGTGCCTGCGCAGATGAAATCGGAAGATGACTCCTGGTACCGCGGAACAGCCGATGCTATCTTTCAGAACCTTTCTCTCCTGGAAGTTCCCGAAGACGGTCTGGTAGCAATATTCAGCGCGGACCATATCTACCGAATGAACGTTCAGCACATGATCGAGTTTCACGAGCGCATGCGCGCGGATGTGACGGTGGCGGCGATCCCGGTCCGGCAAGATCTGGCAACTGCGTTTGGAGTCATCGAGGCCGATGAGGGAGGCGCGATCCACGGTTTTCACGAGAAGAGCGATTGTGCGCCTTCGATCCCCGGCGTCCCGGGAATGATCTACGCGTCTATGGGCAACTACATTTTCTCGGCCAGAGTTTTGTACCAGGAACTGCAGGCGGATGCGCAGCGATCGAACAGCCGCCACGATTTTGGGCGAGACGTGCTGCCGCGCATGCTGGGACGCACCAACATGCGCGCTTACAACTTTCAAACCAATGTGATTCCGGGCGAGCCCGCTCCGGCACCAGCGTACTGGCGCGACGTCGGCACGCTGGATGCCTATTACGAAGCACAGAGGGATCTGTGCGGGCTGGTTCCGTCACTCAATCTATACAATCCGCAGTGGCCGATTCGCACGGCGAGCTATCCGGATCCCAGCGCGAAGTTCACTTTTGACGAACAGGGCCGGCCCGGCCACGCAACCGGCTCGATCGTCTCGGGTGGATGCATTCTTTCCGGGGGTTCAGTGTCCGGCTCTGTGCTGGGCCGCGGCGTCAGGATTCACTCTGAGGCGGTGGTTGAAGGCTCAATTATTTTCGACAATTGCACAGTAGGGTCAAAGTGCACGATCAGGAGAGCGATCCTTGATGAGGGCGTGCAGGTCCCTGAAGGAGTGTCGATCGGCGTCGATCGGGCCGCGGACGCGTCGCGCTTTCACTTGACGGAAGGCGGCGTGGCTGTCGTTACGAAAAAGGACGTCGAAAGGAACAGCAGGGCTGCTGAGTTACCCCAGCAGGGACCGGCGTAGATCGCCGACAAACCGCGGCTGTCAGTCGGCCCGGCTTTGGATGTGGAGAAGATCGGGGCGGGGAGCTGCTGCTCCGAGGCGCCTGCTCCAGTCGGGGAGCTGCAGCTCCGGCATGGGCTTCGCCTGAAACAGCTTGCGACACTGCCTGGCCGTCCAGCGCGCCCAACGCTTTGCTTTCCGGCGTCGAGCACTGTCGGTGGAGATGCCGGTTCCGGCGTACATCTGCCGGTAGAGTTTCGACAGAAAGACGAAGGCGATGCGGGCGTGCAGATTGGGTGTGCAGGCGGAGCGCTTCCAAATGAGATTCCAGGCGTAAAACTTGTCCCACACGCGCTGCGTGCGCTCGCGAATCTCGTCGGAGCTCATCGAAGGATGCGGGGTGAACATTTTTGGGCGGACTTCGATCGGGATCAGCCAGTAGCGCGTGAGGGGCACACCGGCGATCATCGTCGGCGAGACCGACTGCTCCTTTTCCCAGCGGATGAAATCGACCGTGCCGGGGAAGGGAGTCATCATGACGAACTGGGCGAAGGTGACGCCGGCGCGGACGGCCATTTCGACCGTAGCGTCGAAGGTGGCGGGCGTGTCGGTGGGCAGACCGAAGATGAAGGAGCCGAGCACGTGCACGCCGTGCTGTTTGAAATTCTGGAGCTGGCGGGCCAGCGCATCGCCGGAACAGTTCCAGTCTTTGAAGACAGCTTTGAGCCCTTCGGGCGTGACGGCTTCCACGCCGACCAGCGCGCCTTTGATGTTGGCGCGGCGCATGGCGTCGAGATATTCGCCGTCTTCGCCGGCCTCCATGGTGATTTGGGTATAGAACACCATGTCTTTGGGGAGGCTGGCGAGCTCCTCCATGAGGTGGAAGCGATCGGCGCGGATGGCATTGAGTTCGTCGAGGCGGGCGAGGTTGTTCTGCTCGCGGGCCAGGCGAAGATCGGTATGGGTAACCGGGTAGAAATTGTCGTCGGCGAGGGCGATGAAACGGAAGCCGAGACGGCGCAGGGAGACGATCTCGTCGATGACGCTCTGGTAGCGCCGCGGCCGCGGTTTCTGGCCGTCAGTGCGCCAGACGCTGCAGAAGGAGCAATGCTTGGGGCATCCGCGGGTGGTTTGCACCGAGGCCCACATATACTTGTCGGGCTGCAGCAGATCCCAGCGGGCAGGGAGAAAATCGTCGCCGGAAATGCGGCCGCCAGCGTAGACCCTGCCGGGCGCGCCGGAGAGGCAGTCGGCAACAACGGAGGCCCACACGAGATCCCCGTCGCCGGTGACGACGGAATGCGCGTGCCCGCGCTCGAAGGCTTCTTCAGGGTAGAGGGTGGCGTGAATGCCGCCGTACACGACCCAGGCGCCGCGTTCGCGCGCCATGCGGCCGACTTCATAGCCGCGCAGGGCATTGCCGGTGTGGACGCTGATGCCGACAATGTCGCCGGCGTGCAGGGTGGCGGGATCGATTGGTTCCAGCGATTCATCGACCAGGATGGGGTCGCCGGCAGTGGCGGGCGTGGCGGCGGCCAAAACGAAGAGCCAGCGCGGTGTAATGACAGCGGTGCCAAACGAATTGTCGCTCGGATTGACGAGGTGAACACGCATTGGTCTGGACCTTTCTTCGAACCGGAGCAGAGGAATCTCAGCGAGTAGTGACGATCCGGGGGGCGCGTGCCGGAAGGATTGCGGCACGGTAGCGATCCAGAGGGAAGTTCGCCAGCTTCCGTTTCGATCATAGTCCGCAGCAATGGCAAATCGGCGGGCTCCCGGGAAGATTTGCGCAGATATTACGAATCGCGCATCGTCGCAGGCTGCATCCGTCCTGCCATTCGGGACAGCTCGTTGCATCACGCATCGCTCGGAGCGTTTTCGGTACATCCCCAACGCCGATTTCTTCATCAGAGAGCAGCGACGTGCGAACGCCGCGCCGCGGTGGATTGCCCTGTGGTCCACACGGCTTCCCGAGGCCGGCGCGCACTCAGAAAGAAGGCCTGAATATGGTGAATCGACTCTTGCGCATGGCGCTTATCGCCTTTTGCGCAGTGATCTTTCTGCAACCGACCTACGGGCAGGCGATTGGGGTCACGGTGTCGTTTGGGCCGCCGGCATTGCCTGTTTACGATCTTCCCGCATGCCCGGGCGATGGCTATCTTTGGACACCGGGCTACTGGGCCTGGGACCCCGACTACGGGTATTACTGGGTACCGGGAACCTGGGTGGAAGCGCCGGAACCGGGAATGCTGTGGACACCGGGCTGGTGGGGCTGGGGAGGGGGCGGCTACCTGTGGCACGAAGGCTACTGGGGGCCGCACGTCGGGTTCTACGGCGGAATTAGCTATGGCTTTGGCTACTTCGGCGTCGGCTTCGTCGGCGGCATGTGGGAGGGCCGGGTCTTCCGCTACAACACGGCGGTGCTCACCGTCGACACGACGGTGATTCACAACACCTACATTGACCGCACGGTGATTCACGAAACCACGGTGAATCGAGTGAGCTATAACGGCGGGGAAGGCGGCATTGAGCGGCGACCCACTCCGGACGAGGAGCGGTACGAGCAGGAGCGGCATGTACCTCCGGTGGAAGTGCAGCGGCAGCACGTTGAGGCGGCGAGGGCGAATCCCGACATGCGGGCATCGGCCAACTATGGGCGGCCGGAGATTGCGGCGACTTCGCGGCCGGGCGATTTCAGTGGCTCGGGCGTCGTGAAGGCACGCGAGGCCGGCGCGCCCTACCATGAACCGCCGAACGCTCCGCATGGTGGGGGGGCGGCGGGCGCTCGCTCTGAAAACGGAGCGGCGGGCGCTCACGCCGGAAACCCCGCGCATGCCAGCGACCTGCAGGCGCATCAGGCGACGCAGCCGAACACCGGCAATCCAAAGCTCGATCAAAAGTATCAGCAGCAGCAGCAAAAGCTGATTGACAAGCAGAACCAGGAGCACCAGGCGCTCCAGCAGAAACAGGAGCGCGATCATCAGGTTGCGCAGCAGAAGAACTACAACGACCAGAAGAAGCAACAGATGGAACAGAAGCACCAGCAGCAGACCCAAAAGCTGGAGCAACGGCACACCCAGGAGACGGAGCGGCTGCAAACGCGTCAGGCTCCTCCGAAGAAACCGCAGTAAGGGGTTGTGGCTTCGATTGCAGAGCCGAACTTTGATTTTTTCAGGGCGTGCCTGAGGGCACGCCCTTTCCTTTTTCCGGATGGGTCAGAACTCATTGCCCGCTCTATGGGGCAATGGGGGAGTGCACCCTAACTGTGCTCATGCCGTTGCGGTACCCTTGAGGGTGCCTATGAATCCATCGAATCCGCAGCCAAAAATCAATCTGAGCCAGACGCCGGAATATCACGAAATCTACTCGAACAGCGTGCAGGTGCGCGTGAGCGTGTGGGATTTCCTGCTGGTTTTCGGCCTCGTCCATCAGGACGCCCCGGAGCAGGTGAATGTGCAGAATGCGCTGGGCGTTTACCTGAGCCCGCAGCAGGCGAAGGCGCTGTTCAACATCCTGGGTCAGAACATCGCGCAGTACGAGCAGACCTTCGGGGCGCTGGCTCTGGAACCGCTGCCGCCGCAGCTTCCCAAGGGCCCCGTCCACTAACTCGATGAGGGCGGCGACAGCGCGCGGAGGGATTCCGCTGTGGGGGGTGTTCGCCGCGGCAGGCGTGCTGGTCGCGGCGATGCATGCTCCGCTGCTGCGCCTGCCGTACTACTGGGATGAGGCCGGTTACTACATTCCCGCGGCGCACGATTTTTTTCGCACCGGCACGCTGATTCCGTATTCGACGCTGACCAACGCGCACCCGCCGCTGCCGTCGCTGGTGCTGGCGCTGTGCTGGAAAGTTTTTCATTTCGCGCCGCTGGTGACGCGGGCGGCGATGTGCGTGGTGGCGGCGGCGGCGCTGGCCGCGGTGTGGCGGCTGGGGATGGTGACGACCGGCAAGGCGTCCGTTGCGAGCGCGACTGTGCTGCTGACCGCGCTCTATCCGGTCTTCTTTGCGCAAAGCTCGCTGGCGCATGGGGACCTGTTCGCCGCCGCGGCGACGCTTTGGGCGCTGGCGCTTCTGCTTGAAGAGCGGATTTGGCTGGCGGCGCTGTGCTTCTCGCTGGCCGCCCTTTCGAAGGAAACCGCGATCATGACCCCGGTGGCGCTGGCGGTTTGGACGGCCTGGCGGCGCGGTCCGCGGCGCGCGCGTATCCGTACCGTTGCGGCGCTGCTGACGCCGGTGCTTCCGCTCGCCGGCTGGTACGCGTATCACTGGCACAAGACTGGATTTGCCCTCGGCAATCCCGAGTACGTGCGTTACAACGCGACGGCCACGCTGACGGCGGAGCGCGTGGTGCTGGCGCTCGGCTATCGGGTGATGCACCTCTTCTTTCACATGAACATGTTCGTGCCGGTGGCGCTGATGCTGGCGTGCCTGCTGCTGCCGCCGGTAGGGGAGGGGGACGCGACATCGGGCACAGAGACGCCGCGGGTGCGCGCGCATATTTCGCTCGAGCATCAGGCTGTGTTCTATGTGACGATCGCAGCGAATCTCGTGCTGTTTTCGGTGCTGGGGGGCGCATTGCTCACGCGCTATTTGCTGCCGTTGTACCCGCTGGTGCTGCTGCTGGCGGCGAATACGTTTCGCCGGCGAGTGCGCGACTGGGGGGCGCTGGTGGCGCTGTGCGCGGCCTCGTTCGTGGTGGGACTGTTCGTCAATCCGCCGTACCGGTTTGCGCCGGAGGACAATCTCGAATACGTCACGGTGATCCGGCTGCACCGGGAGGCGATCGCGCAGGTCGAGCAGCATTTTTCCGGCGCGACGGTTCTGACCGCGTGG
This sequence comes from Acidobacteriaceae bacterium, assembly GCA_036521315.1. Lineage (GTDB taxonomy): Bacteria > Acidobacteriota > Terriglobia > Terriglobales > Acidobacteriaceae > Palsa-343. The sequence continues at coordinate 45,739 of DATDHZ010000061.1, read as the reverse complement.
CCGGTGAGCGATGAACTGAGCAAGACGGAGCTGGGCTATGTGGCGGAGCCGGTCTCGGTTGTCGCGATCGACAACTTTTCGGCCGAGTCGATTGAGAAAGCGGCGGAGCTGCCGGCGAACTACTCAGTGGCGCTGCTGTTCTCGACCAAATACGATCCGCTGCATTTGCCGTTTCTCTTTGGCCGGCGCAGCGAGGAGTGGGACGAGCGATATTTCGACTTTCACCGCGATTTGCTGCCGGGGACCATCGCCCGCGTGCTGGGCGGACGCGTGGTGTGGGGCGCGGCGCACCAGGGGCAGTGGGTCGCGGTGCTGCGGTTCGACGCGGCGCCCGGTGGACGCCAGGCCTTCTCAGGATCTCTTCGCCACTAATTCAGCGATGCCGTCGGCTTCGCGATACAGGATTGTTTCGAGGGCGGGAAACGCTTTGCCCAGCTCGCCGGGATGCAGGGCGTAGGCGAGCGAGTGGCGCTCCTGAAAGCGGCGATGCTCAGAGGTGCAGGTCTTGTAGATGAGCCGGCCGCCGGGCGCGAGGAGGAGCGGCAGGGCGGAGAAATGTTCGCGGGCGAGAAACAGGAAGACGGTGATCAGGTCGAAGCGGAGGTCGTAGACGTCCTGGTACTTTGTCGCCCACGCGAGGGTCTCCTCCACCGATTCGCGGCGGAAGGTGAGGGCGACGGCGGCCTCCGCGGAACGCTGCGCCGCCAGCGCGAGGCCCTCGTCGGAGACATCGGTGAGGAGGACGCGCCAGCCGTGCTGGGCGAGCCAGATGGCATGGCGTCCTGCGCCGCCGGCGAGATCGAGAGCGTTACCGGGAGGCAGGTCGGAACAGGCTTCGAGGAGCAATGGATCCGGCTCAGAGAGCTGCGCTTCACCGGCCACAAATTTGGCGTTCCAGCGATCACGGTCCGTCATAGGGGAGGTGGTACATCGTCGCACATCGAGCGCGGGAGTTCGCAAGGGCGTGAGGAATATTTGTGGCGCGGGGGCATACGCGCAGAGCCCTTGCGGCGCGGGTGGCCGACGCAGGCCTCCGCTATACTCAGGAGAGAATGGCGGCGCAAAAGACTTTCTATCTCGAGACGTTCGGCTGCCAGATGAACGTGCATGACTCAGAAAAAGTCATCGGCACGCTGGAACAGCAGGGCTACGCCCGGGTAGAGACGGAAGAAGCGGCTGACCTGATCCTCTACAACACATGCTCGATCCGCGACAAGGCGGAGCAGAAGGTCTTCCATCGCCTGAACGACTACAAGGCGCTCTATAAGCAGGGCAAGCGATTCGGGGTACTGGGGTGCGTGGCGCAGCAGGAAGGCGAGAAAATTTTCGAGCGTGCGCCGTTTGTGTCGCTGGTCTCAGGCTCGGCTTCATATCGGCGTTTGCCCGAGATGCTGGTGCAGATTGAGCAGGGGGCGACGCGGGTGACCGGGCTCGACGACCGGCAGACCGAGGAGACCTTCGAGACGGAGTTCACGGCGCGGTCGAATCCGCATCGCGGCTACATCACCATCATTGAAGGGTGCGACAAGTTCTGCGCCTACTGCGTGGTGCCCTACACGCGCGGCAAGGAGCGCAGCCGGCGGTCGGAGTCGGTGCTGGCCGAGGCGCGGCGCATGGCCGGTGAGGGATTCACGGAGATTCAACTGCTGGGGCAGAACGTGAACTCGTACCGGGACCCGGAAGGGAAGCGCAGTTTTGCGGAACTGCTGGCCGCGGTGGCGGAGATCCCGGGAATCCGCAGGGTGCGGTTTACCACGTCGCATCCGCGCGATTTTACCAGGGACATTGTCGAGGCGATCGATGCGGTTCCAGCGCTTTGCGACCATGTGCATTTGCCGGTCCAAAGCGGATCATCAAAAGTTTTGCGCTTGATGGCGCGGGAATACACACGCGAGCAGTACCTGGAGCGCATCGCATGGATTAAGGGGGCGCGGCGGCCGATCAGCATGACGACGGACATCATTGCCGGGTTCCCGGGGGAGACGGCGGAAGACTTCGAGGAGACGATCGATCTGCTCGACGAGGTGCAGTACGACGGAGTGTTTGCCTTCAAGTACTCGCCGCGGCCGAATACGCCGTCGCTGTCGATGCCGGACTCGGTGAGCGAGGACGAGAAGGGGGCGCGGCTGCAGATTCTGCTGGAGCGGCAGCGCGAGATTCAGCGAGTGAATTACGAGAAGCACATGGGCCAGGTGCTGGAGACGATGGTGGAGGGGCTGAATCCGGCGCGCGGCCAGGTGGTGGGGCGGACGTCACAGAACAAGACGATGAACTTCACCACGAAGCAGCCGATTGCGCCGGCGCCGGGGGTTTACCTGCCGGTGCGGGTGACAAAAACCTTTCCCAACAGTCTGGTTGGGGAAGCGGTGGTCGAGTGAGGTCGCGATGGAAGTGGAAATGAAAATCCGGGGCCTGATGGTCGATCCTTCCACGAACATGCCGGTCGTGATCCTGAAAGACCCGAAGAGCGAGGCGGTGCTGCCGATCTGGGTGGGGCTGTATGAGGCTCAGGCGATTCAACTGGAGGTGGTGAAGGCCTCGACGCCGAGGCCCTACACGCACGATCTGCTGAAGAACGTGGTGACGGGGCTGAATGCGCAGGTTCGGCGGGTGGTTGTTTCGGAGCTGAGGGGCGACACGTTCTATGCAGTGATTTGGATGGAGCAGAACGGCGAGATTGTGGCCATCGACGCGAGGCCGTCTGACGCCCTGGCGCTGGCTCTGCGCTCCGACTGTCCTATTTTCGTTGCGGAAGAGGTGCTGCAGGCGGCCAAGGTGGTGCCGAATGCCGCCGAAGCGCAGCCGAGCGAGCAGGATTTGCGGCGCTGGCTGGAGAACCTGGGCGATGAAGATATGGGCAAGTACAAAATGTAACCAATTCCCCCTGTTTAGTAACCAATCCCGTTACGAAAGACGAACCTACCTCCGTTATCTTGCCCGAGCAGAGGACTCCCACTACAAATGGGAGCAGTTAACAACGCAGATCTGGGGAACGGGGCTGAACGGAAGCGGGTGACTGCATCCACAGCCCCAATTTTTTGTTGCCGATACAGAGAAACGATTCTTCCCCCGTCTCAACCTTCCGACGCCAGAGCGCATCGTAACAATCGGAACCGCGCGGGCTGCCTCCTGGGTCAAATTTCAATCGTGCCGGACCGGGCACATCGTGCCTTGCATTGAGTTGCGGTAGTATAGCGAGGGCTACCGAGATCATATTTTTTGATGGGAGAATCACAGAAATGAAAAGACTTCTAGTAATTGCGTGCGCAGCAGCGCTGGCTATTCCGGCGTTTTCTCAGGACACGTCAAAGCTGCGGGACCGCCTGGACGCGGCGACGAATGTGCTGAACGAGATTATGGCGACGCCCGATCACCAGATCCCCGATTCGATCCTGCACCAGGCCACCTGCGTGGCGGTTGTCCCGGGCCTGTACAAGGGGGCCTTTATCGTGGGGGCGGAATACGGCCAGGGCGTGGCGACGTGCCGGACGGGCCACGGCTGGAGCGGGCCGGTGTTCCTGCGGATGGCTGGAGGGTCGTGGGGTTTCCAGATTGGCGGCCAGGGCACGGAGCTGGTGCTGGTAGCTGTGAACCAGAAGGGCATGCAGGATCTGCTCGAGAGCAAGTTCAAGATTGGGGCAGGCGCCTCCGCCGCGGCGGGACCGGTGGGCCGCGATGCCGGCGCGTCGACGAACTGGAAGCTGCAGTCGGAGTTGCTGACCTGGTCGCGCAGCAAGGGGCTGTTTGCGGGGGTGGACCTGAGCGGCGTATCGGTTTCGCAGAATACGACCGACACGGAGGCGCTCTACGGGGCTCCCCACACGGCCCACTCGATTCTCGATGGGCATGAGCCGGTACCGGAATCGGCGCAGCCGTTTGTTCGCACGGTGGCGAAGTACTTCCACGCAGCGCGGGAAAACGCGCAGTAATCCTGGCGTTTCAGGTAAGGGGCCGCGGAAGCGAACGGCTTTCGCGGCCTCACCTGCCGTCTGCCTGGTGGACCCTCCCTCTGCCCGGGCCCCGTCGTCGTCCGCGTTTGCCCTCCAGCCATCCTGACCTCCATTTCAGTGGCGTGCACACATAAAGGTTTGCATCCCTCGCGAGCGCCGTCCCGTTTACACTGACGGTTTCGCGGGGAAAGATGCGAGAAGCTCTGGAATACGCCCTGGCATGGACGCTGCTGCGGCTCTTCGGCGTGCTGCGGCAGCCTGTGGCGCGGGGCGCGGGAGCGGCGGTCGGCGCGCTTGGCTGGCATGTGCTGCCGCGCCTGCGCCGCACAGGCATGCGCAACCTGGAGCTGGCGTATCCGGATTTGCCGGACTCGGAACGTGAAAGGCTGCTGCGTAACGTTTATCGATTCCTGGGCTGGCAACTCGCCGAATTCTGCCAGATGCCGCGGTATACGCGGGAAAACACAGGCGACCGGATGCGGTACGAGGGCCTGGAGCACTACCTGACCGCGCGGGATCGCGGGAAAGGCGTGCTGATCGTGACGGCGCACCTGGGCGCGTGGGAGCTGTCGAGCTTCTGGCACTCGCTGATGGGGTATCCCATGACGATGGTGATCCGGCGGCTGGACAATCCGCGGGTCGACCGCATGGTGAACGACATCCGCTGCCTGCATGGGAATCACGTGGTCCACAAGGATGATTTCGCGCGGGGGCTGCTGGCGGCGATGCGGCGCGGCGAGACGGTGGGCATCCTGATGGACACGAATATGACGCCGCCGCAGGGGGTGTTCGTGCCGTTCTTCGGCGTGCCGGCCTGCACGGCGTCAGGACTGGCACGCGTGGCGCTGCGCACGGGCGCGGCGGTGTTGCCGGGTTTCATGGTGTGGGAGCCGGGCGAGAAAAGATATGTGCTGCGCTTTGGAGCGGAGATCCCACTGGCCGAGACCGGCGACGAGGAGCGCAACATTGCGGAATCGACGGCGCGCCTGACGGAGGCGATCGAAGCGGCGATCCGGCGGCATCCGGATCAGTGGCTGTGGGTGCATCGGCGCTGGAAGACACGCCCCGAAGGCGAAGGCCCGATTTACTGAAGGGCGCGAGCGCGCGGTGCGGCGGTATCAGTCGGCGGCGGATTTTGACTGCGCCGCAGACTCCGGGTTCAGGTGCGCGCCGGGCGCGGTTGGGTCGAGCACATCTGTGGTGAGCGGTTTGTCCACGCCCCGCTGATTCGTCCAGCCGGGAAGCTCCTGGCTGCCGTAAATGAGGCGCACGCCTCGCGAGAAGGTGAAGTAGTTCCAGATCCACTGCGAGAGCACGGCGATCCGGTTGCGGAAGCCGATGAGGAAATAGATGTGGACGACCAGCCAGGTGACCCAGGCCGGAAAGCCGCTCCAGAGTGCTTTGAAGGGCCATTCCACTTTGGCAACGGCGGCCATGCGGCCGATGGTGGCCATGTCGCCCTTGTCGAAATAACGGAAGGGCGGCCGCGGCTGGTGGTTCAGGTCTGCCCGAATCATTTTTGCCACGTGATCGCCCATCTGCATGGCGGGCTGGGCGACGCCGGGGACCTGATGGCCGTCCTGCTCGAAGTGGGCGAGGTCGCCGCAGACAAAGATTTCCGGATGGCCCTCTGGGTTGAGCGTGCTGTTGACGAGGACGCAGCCGCGCTTGTCGGTGGAGACGCCGAGCAGCTTGCCGAGCGGCGAGGCCTCGACGCCCGCAGCCCACAGCGTGACAGCCGCGTCGATGCGCCGGTCGCCCACCATGACAAATCCCGGCTGGACGGCAGTGACGTGCTGGCCGGTGTGCACTTCGACGCCCAGCTTCCTGAGCTGTTCCTCGGCTTTGCGCTGCAGCAGGTCGGGATAGGCCGCAAGCACGTGGGGACCGCCTTCGATGAGCAGGACGCGTGCCCGGGACGGATCGATGTGGCGGAAGTCGCGGCGCATGTAGTGGCGGGTGATGTCGCAGATGGCCCCGGCGAGTTCGACGCCGGTGGGGCCTCCGCCGATGACGACAAAGTTGAGGGGCGGATGGGCGCCGGTTTCGAGCATCTGGCGCTCGGCCAGCTCAAACGCGAGCAGGACGCGGCGGCGAATCTCGATGGCGTCCTCGACGGTCTTCAAGCCGGGCGCCAGCGGGGCCCATTCATCGTGGCCGAAATAGGAATGGGTTGCGCCGGTGGCCAGCATCAGGTAGCCGTAGGCGATTTCGACGCCGCTGCGGAAGCGAACGCGCCGACGCTCGAGGTCAAAGGCGACGGCTTCGTCCATCAGCACTTCGGTGTTGGTGCCGTTGCGCAGAATGGTGCGAATGGGCGAGGCGATATCGGCCGGAGAGAGCACGGCCAGGCCCACCTGATAGAGCAGCGGCTGGAAGGTGAAGTGGTTGCGGCGATCGACGACCGTCACATCCACGGGCAGCTTCGCGAGCGCCTTGGCGGCATGCGTGCCGGCAAAGCCGCCGCCGATGAGCAGCACGCGGGGTCGCGTTGTTTCCTGAGCCATCGATGCCTCCGGTTGCCGCCGGGTATCCCTAAAGAAAAGATGCGCGGGACGGCAAAACGATGGATCGAGTTGGGAAACGGGGGCCAGCCACAGGGGTTGGGAGTGGGGGAACCGAGCCAGGCCGGGGGGGAAATCAGCCGAAACGAGCGCGGCCGACGGTGCGGCGGAAGTCTTCGCCGCGTATTTCGATGGGCACGCACATCTCCGCCAGCCGCGAGCGCATGCGTTCTCCGATGCGATCGCCCAGCGTCTCCTCGCGTGCGGCGCGGCTGGCGCCGTTGCCGCCGTTGGCGGCTCCGGGCGCGAGATCGGCGTAGTTCGTAGTGATCAGCGTGGTGCGCTTGTCGTTGTAACGGGTGTTCAGCACCAGGGCGACGGTGTCCCACACCCAGTCCGTGGGCTTGGCCGCGCCCAGCTCGTCCAGCACCAGCACTTCGGCGTCGAAGACGGGCTGCAGGATCTCCATTTCGGTGGTGGCGACCTGCGGATTGTAGGAGTGCTGGATTTGTTTCAGTAATTCGCGGTAGTCGCAAAAGAGGCCGTGGACGCCCTTCTCGACAATGAGCGCCTGGAGGATGCCGACCGCGAGATGAGTCTTGCCGACGCCGATGGAGCCGGTGAGGAGGAGGCCGCGTCCACTGGTGGTGGCCGGATAGCCGTCGACGAAGCGGCGCGCCATGAGATGCGCGGCGCACAGCGAGCGATCAGCGCCGGGAAAATTCGCCTCGTAGCTCTCGAGCGAGCAGTGTTCGTAGCGGGCCGGGATGCTGGCGCGATGGAGCAGCCGGGCGACACGCTGCTGTGCCTGGCACTCACAGGCCTCCACGGCACGTCCACCGCCGGGCCGCGTCACCGGGCGTACGCCCATCCCCCCGCACCTGGGACAAAGTGCAATCATCGGAAGATTCAGTATCGCAGGTCGGGCAGGGTGGAAAAGGCGGCGGGAGTGTGGAGCACAGGGCTGATTCTGATCCGGAACAGGCCGCGCAGGTTAGGATCGCGCGCGGAATCGGGGAGAATGGAAGCGTCAAGGTTCGCTTATGTGCAGAAACATCAAAACTCTCTTCAATTTCGATCCGCCGGTGACGCCGGATGAGATTCGCGGCGCCTCTCTGCAGTACGTGCGCAAGATCAGCGGCTTCACGAAGCCTTCGCAGGCGAACGAGGCAGCGTTCATGACGGCGGTGGAGGAGATTGCGGCCAGCTCGGGGCGGCTGCTGGAATCGCTGGCGACGCACGCGCCGGCAAAGAACCGCGAAGAGGAAGCGGCGAAGGCGAAGCTGCGGGCGGCTGAGCGATTCCACGCCTGACAGAAGGCCCACAGTGCAACGCCTGAGCAGCAGCCGCGCCGTGTCCCCGCGGCAGCGCCGCAGCGTTCCTCATGCGTACTCCCATTTGCGCGCGAACCAGCGCGCGAGCAGAAACAGCACCACGGCTGACGTGAGCAGCACAGCGATCTCCGGACCGAGCGCGCGTATGGACTCATCGCGCCAGAAGACTTTGGTATAGCCGCTGATGGCCCAGGAGTTGAATGTGAACCGGCCGACCAGGAGCATCGCGTTCGACATGAGGAATTTGGGAAACATGCTGCCGCCGAGGGCGGACATGGTGAGAATGATGAGCGTGGAAAAGGCCGCCAGCTGTCCGCGGGTGCGCGTGACACTGGCCAGCAGCATCCCGAACGACGCGACTGCGAAAGCTGTGCACACAGTCATGATGAGAAAGCCTGGAATATGCGTGAACAGGTCGAGATGAAAGACCAGAGCCGCCCATAGAAACATGAGGATGAGTTGGCTGATGGCCAGCAGGGTGCACCAGGCGAGCTTGCCGGCGAGCAGCGTGGTCATGCTGACGCGCGCGGAAAGCACGCGGTCGAGCGCGCCGGAGTCGGATTCATCCAGAAGGCTGCCGCCCGCGGCGCTGGCGGTGAAGAGCAGAAACATCACGCCGACGCCCGCTGCGTAGTAGGAGATCATGGGGTTTCGCTTTTTCCCGCCGACGACATCCTGAATGTCGACAGAAACCATTCCGCTCAAGTCAGCCGCTGAGTCAGTGGTGGATTTGGGGGTCGCTGCGGGCTGCGCATCCTGCTCCTGCTCGTATTTGCGCAGCTGGCCGAGCCCGGTGTCCATCTGCCGGCGCTGTTGCGGCGTGAGGCCGCCGACCCAGGAGGAGAATTCGCGTGAGCCCGCTTCGGCCATCATGGAGGGCAGGGACGTCATGACGACCTTCTGCAACATGCCGGCGACCACCTGCGCGGCCACGGGGTCGGAGCTGTCATGCAGGATGCGGAAGGTGGGGCGCGAGCCGCCCGGGGCGAAGGAAATGGGGTTCGCACCGAAGCCTGCGGGAATGACCAGCGCGGCCGGCGCGTCCCCGTTGCGCACGGCATCCTGCGCGGAGGCTTCGGAGTAGTCGGCCGGTGCGGGGTTTTCTTTCGTGGCTTTCGGGCGGGTGACCGCGTCGAGCGACGGCTCGCGTTCGAGCCCGCGAACGAGCGCGCGCGACGCGTCGGTGCGATCCTGATCGACGACGAGCACCGCGACGCGCGGCGTGCCGGAGGTGCGCATGCTGCCGAAGACAAAACCGAAAATCGTGAAGAAACCGATGGGCAGGATAAAGGACATGAGAAACGCGCCGCGATCGCGGCGCAGCGAGCGGAAGCTGGTTTGCACGATGGTGCCGATCATGCGCGCAGCTCCTTTCCGGTCAGGTGCAGGAAGACCGATTCGAGATTGGGGCGCTGGAGGGTGACATCGAGGATCTCCAGGCGGTCGAGGGCGGCGGCTTCCAGCAGCGCGGCAATCTCCGTCGGCTTTTCGACGGAAACGAGTACGGAGTTGTCCGTTGCCGTGCCTCCGCGGGCGGCCGCCCATGCGGCCAGATCGGTGGTTGCCGGACCGACGTGCATAAGGACAGAGCTGCTCGTGCCGAAGGTCTTCGCGACCAGCGCTTCCTTCGATCCCATCGCGATGATGTGTCCGTGGTCGATGATGGCGATCGTGTCGCACAAGCGCTCCGCCTCTTCCATGTAATGGGTGGTGTAGATGATCGTCGCGCCGTCGTCGCGCAGCGCCTCCACCATTTCGAAGATGCGATTGCGCGACTGCGGGTCGACGCCGACGGTCGGTTCGTCGAGCAGAATGAGCCGCGGCCGATGAATCAGGCCGGCGGCCATGTTGAGCCGCCGCTTCATGCCCCCCGACAGCGTTTTGACCGGGGTTTTCGAGCGGTCGGCGAGCGCTGCCCAGTCCAGGCACCATGCGATGGCGTCCTCGAGCGTTTTCCCGCCCAGTCCCTGATAGCGGCCAAAAGCCTGCAGATTCTCGCGGCAGGAGAGCAGCGGATAGAGGGCGAGTTCCTGCGGGACCCAGCCGAGTTCAGCGCGTGCGGCGGCGGAGCCGACGGCGTGGCCGAAAATGCGGATGCTTCCGGAGTCAGGCCGCACGCGGCCGACGATGCTGCGGATGAGCGTCGATTTACCGGCGCCATTGGGACCGAGCAGGCCGAAGCTCGCGCCCTGCGGAATTTCGAGGGAGACGCCCGCGACGGCGGTGGACGCGCCGAAGCGCTTCACGACGGAGTCGACGTTGAGAGGCGGGTGCTCGCGCGGCACCGCAGTTGGGCCGTTCGTCACCGCAGTGCTTGCAGGCACAGTCGTCATGCGGGTGGGTTTCCTCTATGCAGAGAATGATAGCTGGAATGATCCGCGGGACGATGAATCGGGTATGGCGGAGGCGGGAACTTCTGTTCCGCATGGCGCGTATCTGGCAGGAACGGCAATGGCGCGGACGAATCAGCGCGTCGAGGAGGGGTGGCGTGTTCGACACACTCGGGTCAAGGCTGACGCCGGTGCTGCGCAGGCTGCGCCGGGCTCCGATGTTCACGGTGGTCGCGCTGGCGACGCTGGCGGCGGGCGTGGGCGCGAACATCGCCGTCTTCAGCGTGGTGGAGGGCGTGCTGCTCAAGCCGCTGCCGTATCCGCACCCGGAGCAACTGGTGGCGGTGTGGCACAAAGCGCCGGGGATCAACCTGGACAAAATCAACATGGCTCCGGCGAACTACTTCATCTACCGGGAGCAGAGCCGCGTGTTTCAGGACATTGGTGTGTACAACGGCGACTCGGTGAGCGTGACGGGGACGGGCACACCGGAGCGCGTGCCGGCGCTCGACGTGTCGGACGGATTGCTGCCGATCCTGGATGTTCCGCCGATGCTGGGACGATGGTTCTCGCACGACGACGATCTGCCGGGACACTCGCCCACTGTGATTCTTGGTTATGCCTTCTGGCAGCGGCATTATGGCGGCGACCGAGGCGTGATCGGGCGAATGATTGAGGTCGACCATAAGCCGCGGGAGATTGTGGGCGTGATGCCAAAGCAGTTCCGGTTCCTGGACTGGGACGATCAGGACATGTTTCTCCCGATGCAGATGGATCGCGGCAAGACGACCCTGGGCCAGTTCAACATGGAGGGCATCGCGCGGCTGAAACCGGGCGTGACGCTCGAGCAGGCGAATGCGGACGTAGCGCGGATGATCCCGACCGTGTGGGCGAGCTTTCCGCCGCCGCGGGGATTCAGCCTGGGGCTCTTTTACGCGGCGAAGTTCTCGCCGGACATCCTGCCGCTGCGCCAGGACGTGGTGGGCGATGTGAGCCGGCTGCTCTGGGTGCTGATGGGCGGCATTGGCGTTGTGCTGCTGATTGCGTGCGCCAACGTGGCCAACCTGATGCTGGTGCGCGCCGAAGGGCGCCACATGGAACTCGCGATCTGCTCCGCTCTGGGAGCGAGCCGGCAACGCATTGTGGGGGACTTCCTGGTGGAGAGCGCAGTGATCGGGGGCACGGGCAGCGCGCTGGGGCTGGCAGTCGCGTGGGGCGCGCTGCATTTGCTCACGGCAATAGCGCCGCAGGGGCTGCCGCGCATTCACGACATCGGCATCGGTCTGCCGGTGCTGGGCTTCTCGCTGGGGATTGCGGTGCTGACGAGCCTGCTGTTCGGGTCGATTCCAGCGCTGCGCTATGCGGGCGCGCGCATGGGCACCGGTCTGCGCGAAGGCGGACGCACGCTGAGCCAGGGACGCGAGCGGCACCGCACGCGCAACACGCTCGTGGTGGTGCAGATGAGCCTGGCGTTTGTGCTGCTGATCTGCTCCGGCCTGATGCTGAGGACGTTTCGCGCGCTGACCCATGAGAGTCCGGGTTACAACGCTGCCGCGCCGGTGCAGACGTTTACCGTCGACATTTCCGACACCGAGTTCCCCAACGCGGTGCAGGCAATCCACGAGGAGCAGGCGATCCTCGAAAAGATTCAGGCGATTCCTGGCGTTTCCTCGGCGGCCATCGGACTGGCCGTGCCGATGGACGGCAACGGGTGGACCGATCCGGTGTTTGCGGCCGACCGCAATTATGCCGACGGGCAATTGCCGCCGCTGCGGCGGTTCGAGTTTATTGGGCCCGGGTACCTGAAGACGCTCGGCATTCCGCTGATCGCCGGGCGCGATTACACCTGGGCTGACGATTATCAGAAGCTGCCGGTGGCGATCGTCAGCGAGAACCTGGCGCGCGAGATGTGGGGCTCGCCGCAGCAGGGACTCGGCAAACGGATTCGCGTGAGCTCAAAAGATGACTGGCGGGAGATTATCGGCGTGGCGGGCACGGTTCACTGGGACGGCATGGAAAAAGAGGCACCCGCCGCGGCCTACTGGCCGCTGCTGATGACGAACTTCGAGAGCGCGCCGGAGAACGTGCGACGCTATGTGAAGTTTGTCATCCGCTCCCCGCAGGCCGGGGAGGACAGCTTCATGCGTGAAGTGCGGCAAGCGGTGTGGAGCGTCGATGCGAACCTGCCGCTGGCCGAAGTGCGGACGACGCAGTACTACTACAGCCGCTCCGTGGCGCGCACGTCATTCCTGCTGGCGATGCTGGGCACAGCGGGAGGCATGGCGCTGCTGCTGGGCGTGGTGGGACTCTACGGGACGATCGCGTATTCGGCGTCGCAGCGGCGGCGCGAAATTGGGATTCGCATCGCGCTGGGCGCGCAGCGCAGCAACATTACGGGAATGTTTGTGCGCCAGGGACTGCTGCTGGCGGGAATCGGCGTGGCGTGCGGGCTGGTGGTGGCGCTGGGGGCGACGCGATTGCTCACATCCTTGCTGTTTCACGTGAGCCCGACGGATCCGCTGACCTACGGGGTCGCGGTGGTGGGGCTGGTGGGCGCAGCCGCTCTGGCCAGTTACGTGCCCTCGCGGCGGACGACGGCCGTCAATCCTGTAGAGGCGCTCCGGGCGGAATAAGCTCGCCGGGAAATCCTCTTCTCTGTCTGGCTGGTGACTGATGGATGGGGATGTACGCGCAGAACAGCGGCCTGACTGGGGAGGCGTCAGGCGGTGGCAGGGTTACGAGACAGCCGAGCTGAACCTCGAATTAATCGAGTTGTACTCGCTCGAAATGCTGGAAGCGAGACCGTTCAACCCGGTGATTGCAACCAGGGCGATGAGAGTGGCAATCAGGGCATACTCGATCAGATCCTGACCCGCCTCATCGGCATACAGAGCTTGTAACAGGCCTTTGATCCTGTTCATGCTGCTTGCCTCGGGATCGCCATATTACACCACCCCGTGGAATGGTGCTGGCGATTTCTTTATTCAAGACCCCATTGGCCCGACAGTCGATACAACATTCGTGGGATCAGTGAGATTACTGCGGTCCTGGCCCTGCCGCAGGTCCATATTATGAAACGGTTTGGGTCTGGGACGGCTCCGGCCGGGGAGCGGGCGGTTTCTTCGGAGTTTCCTTTTTGCCGGGCGCCAGGATAGCGTGCAGGGTGTTGCCTTCCATGCGCGGCATGAATTCCACCACGCCGTTATCGCCGATATCCTGGATCAGGCGGTTGATGATGGCATAGCCGAGCTCGCGGTGGGCCATCTGCCGGCCCTTGAAGCGGAGCGAGGCTTTCACCTTGTCGCCATCCTGCAAAAACCGGACCGCCTGGTTCTTGCGGGTGACGTAGTCGTGATCGTCGATGGTGACGGAAAACTTGACTTCCTTGACGGTGATGACCTTCTGGCGCTTGCGCGCGGCGCGGTCGCTCTTTTCTTTTTCGTAGAGAAACTTGCCGTAATCCTGAATGCGGCAGACCGGAGGGACCGCAGTGGGCGAGACCTCGACCAGGTCGAGCCCGCGTTCGCGGGCAATTTTCAGGGCTTCGAATGGGGGCAGAATGCCGAGTTGCTCACCCTTTTCGTCGATGACGCGAATCTCGCGGGCGCGGATTCGCTCATTGATGCGGACAAACTGTTTCGCGGAACGCTTATCGATGGGTTTTTCTCCTGAAGCGTGACTGAAGATCACGCGGCACTTCAGTATATCAACGCTCGTCGAACTTAGATGCGGGAAGGCCCTGCCCGGAAGCGGCCTCGGCGCTGCAATTGCTATTTCCATGCGTGCCGCACAGGCCCTCCTGGGTTAAGCCGGAGACGCGGGCCTCGATCAGGCGATTGGGCGGGATCGCGGTATCCAGCGTGAGCTTAAGGAAGTTGTCGGTGACGGCATCGGTGGTCCCGGGGTCGGTTCCTGGCTCGACGGTCACGGCGGAAAGGCTGAGGCCGACGAATGGCTCGCGGAAGCTGCGGGACTTGCCGGCGATCAGGGAGCGCAGGGCCGCCATACGATCCTGCACGGCGCGGGGCGGGACGGGATTCTGGCGGTGCAGCTCCCAGGCGGGCGTGGCGGGACGCGCGGAGAAGGGAAACAGGTGCAGGTAGGTGAACGGCTGGGCGGCGATGAAGCGGTAACTTTCGTGGAAAAGGGAATCGGTTTCGCCGGGAAAGCCAATCATGACATCGGCGCCGATGGCCGCGGCGGGCAGGAGTTCGCGAATCTTCGCCAGACGCTCGGCGTAATGCCAGGGGCGGTAGCGGCGGTGCATGCGCCGCAGGATGGCATCGGAGCCGGACTGCAGGGGCAGGTGGGTATGGCGGGCGAGGCGCGGATGCGGACCGGTGGCAAATTCGCGATAGAGGGCGAGCAGGTCCGCGGACCAGTCCATCGGCTCGATGGAGCTGAGGCGCAGGCGAGGGAGAGCGGTTTCGGTCAGGATGGCGGCCACCAGGTCCTGAAAGCGCTGCGGGGTCTGGAGGTCGCGTCCCCAGCGGCCGAGATTGATGCCGGAAAGGACCAGCTCGATGCCGCCGCGATCGACAAAGCGGCGCACGCTTGCGAGGCAGTCGCCGAGCGGGATGGATCGGCTGTGCCCGCGGGTGGTGGGAATGATGCAGAAGGAGCAGCGATTGCCGCAGCCATCCTGCACCTTGAGATTGGGGCGGGTCTGGCGGGCGTCGGCGGCAAAGGGGAGCGTGGCCAGCTCAGAGTGCGCGAAGCGGTCGTCGTGCAGGATGGTGGCCAGGGAAACGAAGGAGGACTGCGCGTCCAGCGGACTGAGAGAGTGCGCGTCTGGCGGAATTGAGGAGTGCGCGTACCCTGGAGGAGCCGGGGAGGCCGCAGCCAGCCTGAGCGCCATATCCGCGACCAGGGCTTTGTGGCTATTGCCGACCACGGCGTCGACCTCGGGCAGGGCGGCCAGTTCCTGAGGAGCACGCTGGGCATAGCAGCCGGTGACGAGGATGCGCGCTGCGGGGTTTTGTCTGCGCAGGCGGCGCACGTAGGCACGCGCCTGGCGGTCAGCCTCCGCGGTGACGCTGCAGGTGTTCACGACCACCACGCGGGCGGCGGAGGGATCTTCCGCGGCTTCCATCCCATGCTCGCGCAGGGTGGCAGCGATGGACTCGCCGTCGGATCGGCTGGCACGGCAGCCGAAGTTTTCGACGTGATATTCTGCCACGTTGCCCGGGAGTGGTTTCATCGGGTTGAGGGGGCTTCGGTCGCGAGGTTTCCTCCGCAACACCGGGCGGTGCTGTGGGGTTTACGCAAGAGAAGCCAGTTCCAGTGTAGCAACGGAAGAAAAGGCGAAGGGGGGCGGCATACGCCTGACCGCTTCATGCATCCAACCCGCGATTCGTGTACGATCCCCGCAAGTGACTCAGGAGCCCTGGTATGAAACGGCGCATTCTTCTCGTTGACGACGACGTGGCAATTCTGCTGACGCTGAAAGCGGTGCTGGAGATCAGCGGGTTTGAGGTGGAAACCGCGGCTTCGGCGCGCGAAGCGAAACTGCGCATCAAGTCGAACGAATACCACATGGTCATTACCGACCTGCGCATGGAAAGCGACACATCCGGGCAGGAAGTGGCGGCAGCGGCGCGCAAGGCGCCCAACCGTCCGGCGGTCGCGATCCTGACGGCGTATCCCCCGGCTGATGGAGACTGGGACACGACCGGCCACGACAAGATGCTGGTGAAGCCGATGAACACTCAGGACCTGCTGCGGCAGATCGAAGCGCTGCTCGTCTCACACGAGGACAAGAAGCGGCGCGAGAGCGACAAGAAGCTGGCGGTAGCCTCGGTGGCAGAGGCGGCGGCGAAGAAACCGCGCAAGCTGGCCGAGAGCCGGGCGCGGTAGGACTCATCCCAACAATTTCATTGCGCAAAGAGCGATAGCGGGACCGCGTCTCCGATGGCCTTGTAGCCGGCGGGATTGGGATGCAGGTGGTCGCCGCAGTCGTACGCCGGCAGCAGACGATCGGGCTGGCTCGGATCGCGCACAACCTGATCAAAATCGAGAACGCTGTCGAAGTGGCCTGGGGCGCGAATCCAGGCATTCACGGCCTGGCGGTCCGCCTCCGTAGCCGCGCCGGGATGATAAAAATCGGAGCCGGCGAAGGGGGTGATGGTCGCGCCGATGACGCGGATGCCGTGGGCGTGGGCGCGCACGATCATTTGCTGGTACGCGGCCAGAATGCGGGCGGCCAGCGCGCTGTGTTCGGCGGCTGACACGTCGCCGTTCTTCGTAAGACCGCCCAGGTCGTTGACCCCCTCAAAGACGATGAGCCAGCGGACGCCGGTTTGCGCGAGAACATCGCGATCGAAGCGGGCGAGGGCATTCGGCCCCAGCCCATCGATGAGCAGGTGGTTGCCGCCGATGCCCTGGTTCAGCACGCCGATGTTGCGCGAAGTGGGCGAGGCCTGGAGCCGGTTCGCGAGAATGTCGGTCCAGCGGTCGTTGCCGTTGGTGGTGGTGGCGTGGCCGTCGGTGATGGAGTCGCCCAGCGCGACGACGGAGGCCGCGGTGGGCGGCGCGAGCACGTCGATGCCGGAGAACTGATACCAGTGCTCGACCGATCGGGCGCCGGGCAGGTCGGCTGAGGGGACCTGGTCTCCGTGGACGTACCAGGACGTGGCGCGGGAGCCGGGATGGCCAGTTTCGCGCGCGGGCGGCGCGTCGAGATGAAACGTGATGGCCACACTGGAGAGAGGCGCGAGTGGGTCGGCGATGGGATCGGAGAGGTATTCGGCGCCTGCTGGAATGGTCACGTCAGGAGCGCCGGCGAAGGTGAGGGCGCGGTCGGAGGCCGGATCGATGGCGGGCGAGCCGCTTGCGAGCGGATGGGCGATGTGGATCGATGTGAAGTGAAGCGGTTCGGTTCCGAAGGCGTTGGAGAGATGGACGCGCAGCGTGGAACCGCCGACGGAGAGGCGGACGACCTGGCGGACTGTGGCGTCGCGGAGATCGTCTGGCGGCAGCGAGTTGGCCGGCTCGGGAATTTGCTGCGATGCGGCCCAGGAGCCGATCCAGACCGGCGCGGCTGAAGCCTGGTGAGTGCGCGCCGATGGGGCAGCGAGACATGCAGCGAGGAGAAGCGGAAAGCCCAGGATTTTTGCTGGCTTCATTGCGGATGATCTAGGATGGGCTGCGAACTCAACCGGTTAATTGCGAGGCAAGGATAGCACTATGCAGAGGCGTGGGTGTCTGGCTTCCGTACCGCTTTCGATCGCCGCCGCTTTGATGTGGGCCGGGATTGCGGCGCAGGCGCAAACCGCGAGCGCGCCGACGGCGACGATGACAGCCGAGCAGGTTCAGAAGAACATGATGGATCAGCTCGGCATTCAGGCGCTGCGGCCGGGGCCGAGCGGCGATGAGCACGCGCCGAACCACGCGAATTACGACGAGTCGAAGGCGAATCCGTATCCCAACGTGCCCGATGCGCTCACGCTGACCGACGGACAGAAGGTGACGACGCCGGAGATGTGGTGGAAGCAGCGGCGTCCGCAGATCGTCGATCTCTACGAGAGAGAGGTGTACGGGCGCGTTCCGGCGAAAGTCCCGAAGGTCACCTGGAGGGTGACGGCTGTGGACCACGAGATGATCGGCTTTCGGCCGGTGATTGCGAAGGACCTGATCGGCCACGTCGACAACGCCGCGGATCCGGCGATCAAGGTGGAGATTCACATGACGCTGGTGACGCCGCTGGGCGCGAAAGGCCCGGTGCCGGTGCTGATGATGTTCGGGCCGGCGGGCTTTCCCGCGCCGAACGAACCGCGGGGCGACGACATGGCGCGCATCAATGCGGGGATGAAGGCGCTGCTGGTGCAGCAGGACCCATCTCTTGCGAAAGTCTTCGCCGATCATCCCGCGTGGGAGCCGATGAAGAACACGCCGTTTACGTTTCCGCAGCTCAACGAAGACGGCGGGCTGCCGAATACGTGGCAGCTGATCAACG
The DNA here is from genome assembly GCA_036521315.1 of Acidobacteriaceae bacterium. Taxonomy (GTDB): domain Bacteria; phylum Acidobacteriota; class Terriglobia; order Terriglobales; family Acidobacteriaceae; genus Palsa-343. Next base: position 27,667 of record DATDHZ010000061.1, on the reverse strand, counting down.
ACGGCTGGGGCTTCGCCTTGTTTGACCCGGCCAGCGTGCAGGCGGACGACGGCGCCGGAATGACGCGCGGCATCATCGGCCTGGTGAACAAGGGCCAGCCGCGCACGCCGGAGCAGTGGGGCGCGCTGCGGGCGTGGGCCTGGGGCGCGGGACGCGGGCTCGATTATCTCGAGAGCGATGCGAGCGTGGACGCGAAGCACGTGGGCATCGAAGGCGTGTCGCGCTACGGCAAGGCGGCGCTCGTCACCATGGCGTTCGATCAGCGGTTCGCGATGGTGCTGGTGGGCAGCTCGGGCAAGGGCGGCGCGACGCTGCTGCGGCGCAACTACGGCGAGGCGGTGGAGAGCCTGACCGGCTGTGAGTCCTACTGGATGGCCGGCAACTTCCTGAAATACGGGGCGTCGGAGGCGAAGTTCGGCAGCATGAATCCTGGCGATTTGCCGGTCGATTCCAACGAACTGATCGCGCTGTGCGCGCCGCGGCTGACGTTTATCAGCTACGGCATTCCGGAGAAGGGCGATGCACACTGGCTCGACCATCGCGGCAGCTGGATGGCGACGGTGGCGGCCAGTCCCGTGTGGACTTTGCTGGGCGTGCCGGGACTGAGCGGCAGCGGTTTCACTGTCGGCAGCGATCCGCTGACGGCTCCCATGCCGGCGGTCAATCAGGGGCTGCTGGGCGGGAAGCTGGCGTGGCGACAGGACGATGGCGGCCACACCGATGCTCCCAACATGAGGTGGTTTCTCCAGTGGGCGGATGGGTTCATCGGGCATGCTCCGTAGCGGGGAGCTGGCGGAGGTTTAGGGATGGGACGCGCTGGCGCGCGTAGTCACCCATCGGCCAACTGCGGGGGCATCCGGGGTGGCTCAGGAACGGGACGCGCTGCGCGCGTCTTCCCCCATCTGCCAACTGCTGGCAGATATGGGGCACCCGCCTTTTCGCACCCGCGTTATTACCCATCTGCCAACTGCGGGGGCACCCGGGGGTGGCCCGGGAACGGGACGCGCTGGCGACGGCCCGGCTCATGCAGTGCGTTCGAGGCCTCGGGTTTTCTCTAGTGGACCGCCTCTGCAGGGTTGCGGTTGAAATCGCCGGCGGCGCCTGCGTGCTGGCCGATGGAGCTGTCTCGGACGGTCGCGAAACCATCGCGCGCGCCGCCTTTGGTGAGGACGCCGGCAGCGGTGACGGCGAGGATATTGTGGCCGCGCGTGGTGGGATGGAGATCGTCCCAGAAGAGGTATGTGTCCGGATCGACCGGCTCGCCCTGGGAGCTCATCGTCACGTTGACGAGGGAGTACTTTGCGGGCGAGGCGACGATTTGGTTGAACAGGGAGAAGACATCGAGCTCTGAGAACTGCGGATGCTTTTCGGGATCGAGGAAACGCAGCAGCGCAACACCGCCGCTCAGAACGTCGTTGTAGAGGGCGCTGGCCGCGGTGGCGGGAACCGACGTTGTGGGAGAGCCGTTGAGCCGAGGGACCGAGCCCAGCGGCGGCAGATTGGGAATGAGGAACTGGGTGGCTCCGGCGTCAACGAGGCGCTGAATGTTGAGGATCTGGTCGATGCCGGCGTCGATGACCTGGTCCTGGGAGGTGGCGTAGAGAACGTCGATGGCGCCGCCCCAGACGACGAAGAGGGTCTTGTCGGTGATGTGCGGTTTGGTGGCGAGATAATCGGTGATCTGCTGGCCGACATTGTCGACGTTGACGGAGAGCTCATCGGAGGGGCCGAAGGTGAAGACGCCGGTGCCCGAGCCGGTGGTAGCGAAGCCGTAGGCGTAGTCGGTGCCGCCGTCGAGCGAGTCGACGACCGGGGGCTTCGAGGGGAAGCTCGCGGCGAGCTGCTCGACCCAGACGCCAAAGTATTTCTCGGCAGGGGGGAGGGTGTCGGCGCCGTCGGTGAAGCGGCCGGCGGTGTAGTCGGCGTCGGGGCCGGGAATCTCGACTCCATACTTGGCCAGGGTCAGATGCCCCACATTGCCGGTGTCGGAGAGCGAGTCGCCGAAGACGACGATGGAGGTGTAGTCGGGAGGGTGGTGGGCGCGCTGCGCGTGCGAGACGGCTGCGGTGAAGGTGAGCAGGAGGGTCGAGACGAGGCAGAAGGTGAGGCGGCGACGGCGGGAAGGCGGGGCCGCGGGTTGGGTGGGCAGCAGCGGTTCCGGCCGTGGGGATGCGGTGAGGGCGAAGGGCGGATGGAGCGGAGATGCTTGCATGGGGGACCTCGCTTAGGCGGTTCGGGGTGTCGCGGGCGCGACGGTGGAGGAACCATAGTCCTTTGCGGGACGGTCGACAAGGGGATTGTGGGCGGCTGGGTGGCGTTCAGCGTTCGGGGAAGGCAGCGTTCAGCGTTCAAGAAAGGCTGGGCGTCCGCGCGGGATGCGCTGAGGAGCGCCGTCCCTCCGGGACTCGGAAAGATTGCGGGACCGAGCCCAGCGTTAAAACCCTGGGCTGGTTAGCGGTGCGCCTCCGGCGCGAGAGTTTGGGGCGAGGCACCGGGGCTGAAGCCGTCCTGTACCCGGGCCTTTGCGGCACGACTCAAGCAGGTTGCGGAAAAAGGAGTATCGGCGAGAAAAATGCAGCCCTCAGGGGCAATGAAGCCCAGTATTTTCAGGATTTAACGGCGCGACCAAGGTCGTGCCCTGATACCAGGCAAAAGGCGAAGAGTTGCGGGTCCGGGTAGCAGTTGCCATGGCTTCCTGATTCGCAGGGCCGGGCATCTGGCACCTGCGCCATGAGCCTGCGACGAGAGGAACGCCGATAATCTGAGTGTCTTTCACTCACTTTTTATCGATTTCCACCTCGGGAGCTCTTGACAGGCACCTCCCAAAGCGGTACCTTAGCAGTCGAAGGGTTAAACTGCTAAAGCGCTTATCGTGCGGGAGATCGCCGCGCGAGGGCGATCCGGACCGGAAGACGGGGCCCGGTTCAGGCACGAGGTCCGGCGGTGACCCGGAACATCCAGCAATCTTCGGAACTTTCTCTCCGTGGATTCAACGTCCGCGGGCAAAACCATGCGGAGCGCGGAGCGCGCTTCGGGCAAACCTAAAAGAAGGAGACGCAATGGCAACAGCAACGGCATCAGCCACGACCACGTTTACTCCGCTGCACGATCGCATCCTGGTTCGGCGTATCGAAGAGGGCGAGTCGATTCGCGGGGGCATCATCATCCCGGACACCGCCAAGGAGAAGCCGCAGGAAGGCGAAGTGATCTCCGTGGGCAAGGGCAAGAGCAACGACGAAGGCAAGGTCTTCCCGCTGGACGTGAAGAAGGGCGACCGCGTGCTGTTCGGCAAGTACTCGGGCACCGAGATCAAGATCGATGGGGAAGAGTTCCTCATCATGCGCGAAGAGGAAGTGCTGGGGATTCTGAAGAAATAGGTGGTGGCCCACTCAAGCCAACAACGGGCTTGAATGGGGCACCCGGGGACCCCGAAAATGCAGGTCCTTCGGCTCGCTGCGTGAAATTCGGCTGCGCAAAGAACGCGCAGCGAATTCGGCGAGTTCGCTCAGGATGACAGAGTTTTTGATGGCGACAAAGTTTTGGTTGATCAACAAGGAGATTGAGCAATGGCAAAGCAAATTCTGCATGGAGAGGATTCCCGCCAGGCGATTCTGCGCGGCGTGAATGTTCTGGCGGATGCGGTGAAGGTGACGCTGGGCCCCAAGGGGCGCAACGTCGTGATTGAGAAAAAGTTTGGATCGCCCACCATCACCAAGGACGGCGTGACGGTGGCCAAGGAGATCGAACTGAAGGATTCGCTCGAGAACATGGGGGCGCAGATGGTGCGCGAAGTGGCGTCGAAGACCAGCGACGTGGCCGGCGACGGCACCACGACCGCGACGGTCCTGGCGCAGGCCATCTATCGCGAGGGCGTGAAGACCGTGGCGGCGGGCGCGAATCCGATGGCGCTGCAGCGGGGCATCAACAAGGCGGTTGAGGCCATCGTGGGCAAGCGCGCCGAGGACGGAACGGTGACGGGCGGGGCGCTGGCGAAGTTCTCCAAGCCGGTGACCGGCGATATGATCGCCCAGGTCGGCACCATCTCGGCGAACAGCGACACCACGATCGGCAACATCATTGCCGAGGCCATGAAGAAGGTCGGCAAGGACGGCGTGATCACGGTGGAAGAATCGAAGACGCTGGAGACGCAGCTGGAAGTGGTCGAGGGCATGCAGTTCGACCGCGGCTATCTGTCGCCTTACTTCGTGACCGATCCGGACCGGATGGAAGCGGTTCTGGAAGAGCCGTACATTCTGATCTACGAGAAGAAGATCAGCTCGATGAAGGATCTGCTGCCGCTGCTGGAGCAGGTGGCGCGGAACGGCAAGCCGCTCGTCATCGTCGCGGAAGACGTGGACGGTGAAGCGCTGGCTACGCTGGTTGTGAACAAGCTGCGCGGCACGCTGAACGTGGCCGCGGTGAAGGCTCCTGGCTTCGGCGATCGCCGCAAAGCCATGCTGGGCGACATCGCGATCCTCACCGGCGGCAAGGCCGTCACGGAAGACCTGGGCATCAAGCTTGAGAACATCAAGATCGAGGACCTGGGCAAGGCAAAGCGCGTGACCATCGACAAGGACAACACGACCATTGTCGAAGGCCGTGGCGAGTCGAAGGCGATCGAAGGCCGGGTGAAGGAAATTCGCAGCCAGATCGACAAGACGACGTCGGATTACGATCGCGAGAAGCTGCAGGAGCGTCTGGCGAAGCTGGTGGGCGGCGTGGCGGTGATCAAGGTGGGCGCGGCGACCGAGACGGAGATGAAGGAGAAGAAGGCTCGAGTTGAGGACGCTATGCACGCAACGCGCGCGGCGGTCGAGGAAGGCATCGTCCCCGGCGGCGGCGTGGCGCTGGTGCGCTGCGAGAAGGACGTTCTGGAGTTGATCGGCACGCTGCAGGGCGACGAGAAGATCGGCGCGCAGATCGTGCGCCGGGCGCTCGAGGAGCCGCTGCGGCAGATCGTCGGCAATGCCGGCGAAGAAGGCGCAGTGGTGGTGGGCAAGATTCTCGAGAGCAAGGATGCGCACTTCGGGTACAACGCGCAGACGGGCGTTTTTGAGGACCTGGTGAAGGCCGGCGTGATCGACCCGACCAAAGTAACGCGAACGGCGCTGCAGAATGCGGCCTCGATCGCGGGCCTGATGCTGACGACCGAAGCGATGGTCTCGGAGATTCCCGAGCCCAAGCAGGCGGCGCCGGCGGGCGGCCACGGGGGCGGCATGGAAGGCATGTACTGAGCTGGCCGCTCGGCACACGCGCCTGATGGCGCAAAGGGCCTTGTCCTCGCGACAAGGCCCTTTTTCTTTTGCGCTGCTCGGCCCGCGAAGCTGGGGTCGGCAGATGGCGGTTTGTGAAACAGCGTTCCGCCGAAAACCGGGTAGCGAAGACTGCGGGCGTCCTCGGAACGGGATGCCCGTTTTGTTTGGGCCGGGGGATGAGAGCGCCGCGCGACCGGTCCGTGCATGGGGCCGGGAAGGCAGCTCACTTTGCCATGCTAGAATTCCCGCACTCGAGCGGCTGCCCCCACAGAGGTGAAGGAATGGCTGACGACACCTGGCAACAACGGCTGGCGTTTGTCTCCGGATACATCCTGGTCTTCGGACTGGCTCTGCTGAAGATTTGGCCGGTGGCGGCCACGCTGCAAACGGGCATCAACGTGAACTTCTGGACGATGAATCTGCCTTCGCAGGGAGTGATCATCGAGCTGTGGGAGTTCTGGGCGCTGACGTCGGTGATTGCCATGGCGCTGGTGGCCATTGTGCTGGCGGTCGCACATATTCTGCTGCACGGCCTGTCGCTGGCGTTCCCCGATCCGGGTGGCGGGCAGGGGCTCAAGGCCGGTGCAGCCAGCTTCCTCAACACGATGCGCGATCTCACTTACAAGGGCGCATTCTTTTTGCTGCCGTTCATCCTGTTTCTCGTGGTGCTGGATGTGCTGATGATGCTGGCGGCCGCGCTCGAGAGCCTGATGGTCTTCCGCTTTCACATGGGACTGCACACAGCAGGCTGGATCTCGCGATCGATTGTCATCCTGATTTTTATGACCGTCTTTGCGATCGCCTTCGTCAAAGTGGGCCCGCGCGTCTTCGCGTGGTTTGAGAAGGCCGTGGAATCCGGCGCTCGCGATGTGGCGGTGGGCTTTTTTCTGATTGCCGTGATCGCGTTCCTCCTGATGTTCATGTGGGTCCTGGCCATCCAGACCTGCTATACCGCGCGCATCAACGTCGCGGGAGACGTGTTCCAGCGGAGCCGGAACGACCAGATCGAGGTACACCTCGATCTGGGCGGGGCGACATCGGCGCCGCACTCCGCGCTGCTGCAGCTGGAAGACGCGCATGGCGCGCGGCTGCGCACGCTCGATCCGCAGGACCTGGGCGACGGACACTACGTGGTCGTAATTCAATCGCACGATCTGCCGGAAGGCCGTTATCAGGTGACGATGAACTATCCGCACCTGTCGATGAGCTCGCTGTTTCCGTTTATGCACCGGCAGATTGTGCAGCACCGGTGGTTTGTGGTGACGAAAAGCAGCGGGTAGCGGGTCAGCAAAAGACGGTCTGGTAAAAAGCGGTCAGGTAAAAAGCGGTCAGCGAAGCCAATCGCTGTGAAAACGGGATAGTATAGGCGAACACACGAATCGTTCACTGGCTGGATTGACCCGGTGGCCATCGCAGCGGCGTCCCCATCCTCCCCCTTGTTCGCCGTTGGCGCCCCGGGCTCGTTGCGGGGGATTATGCAAATCGAGAGCGCCTCACTGCGCGCCGGCGTGATGGCAAGGCGGATTGCCTTGCTGGCCGTGGTGGCGCTTGCTTTGGGCGCGGTGACGTTCGTTCTGGCGCGGAGCAGCGTGGAGCAGGCGCCGACGGCCGAGCTCTCGTTCAATCCGGATGCCGCTTATCACGACGATTTCGCACTGACGGGGAGCGGCCAGCCCGCTGTCGCTGCTGCGCAGGCGATCCTGAGCGATGCCCTGGTTCTGGATTTATTGCAAAAAGCCGGAGCTTCCATCGGGGACGGGGCTCATGTGATCGGCGATTTTCGGTCCCGGCTGGACTTGACGGAGCCGTGGCTGGAGACGCTCGAGATTCGCTATCGCGATCCCGATCCGAGGACGGCAGCGGTGGCCGCCAATGCTGTGGCGACGGCGCTGGCCGAGGGTTCGCCTCCGGCACGGGCGCCGCCGGCTCGTCATCCGAAGGGATCTGCGAGGGCAGCAATACCGGCGTGGGAGAATCCCTACCGGATCATGCGCCTCGCCAGCGTGCCGCCACGCATTTTGGCAGATCCTTTATGGCTGGCGGCAGGAATTGCCGCGGTTTTCTTTGCTGCTGGGCTGTTTGGGGGATTCCTTGTCTGGCATCGCGCGAGGCAGGCGGCCTATTCCGAGGATCGCGTTGCGGAAGGGATTGGTTTTACGCTGCTGCCTCCCATGGTGGTCGGGCAGCGAGCGCAGGAATTTGTAACGGTGAGGCTGGAAGCCGCTGAGGCGATCCATGCGGCCGAACCGGAGGAGGCGGGGGAGCCTGCGGAACCGGTTTCCTCGGCGGCCGGTGAACCGACGGCCCAGCTGCCCCTGGTGTTTCAGGTTTCGGGGGCGGAAGAGAGCGGCGCTTCTTTTTGGCCCGGGCCGCCGCCGCCGGTTCAGCCAGGGGTTATGGCTTCAGTTGTGGAAGCAGCGTCCGCAGCGTCCGCGTTTCCTCGCGAGGCGGAGACGGCCAAGTTGCCGGAGATGAGTGGGCTCGAAGCCCGGCGAGAGGTCGCATCGGACGATGCGGCTCGGCCGACAGCGGAGCCGGCAGTCGTCGACGAGCCAGCGGACAACGAGGCGGAAGATGTCGAAAAGCCGGAAGGCATGGAGGGCGGCCGCATCTCGCTGGCCGATCCTGGTGCGGGCGATGCGGTGTGGAGCGAGCGGATCCTGCTGGGCTTCGCCGGCACATCGATTGGACAGATGCTGGAGGCCGAGCGTCGCCGCGATGGAAGAGATCGGATGCCGAGGCGTCCGCCGGAGTCGGCTACGGATGCTGGCGACGCGCGGGAGCCGGAACGCGCGTGAAGGAGAGGCAGCGAAGAAGCGGTCAGCTAAAAACGGTCAGCGAAGAAGCGGTCAGTAGAAAAAGCGGTCGGCTAAAAAGCGGTCAGCAAAAAAAGCTGGCTTCGTCGTGAGACTGCGCCGCTGAGTTTGGGGGCCGATGGGAGGCCCCGTGGTTCATCCCAGGGTGAAGACCACGTTGATCTGCGTCTCGACCTCGACTGGCTGGCCATTCAGGAGATAGGGGCGGTATTGCCAGGTCTGAACGGACTGCATGGCCGCAATCACCAGGGAGAGCGCGGGCGCACTGACCACGCTCAGGTCGTGGATGCGGCCGTCGGTGCCGATGAGCGCGCGGAGCACGACTGTGCCGCTCTCCCGTGCAGCTTTCGCGTTCTCGGGGTAGGCCGGCTGCGATCCCCCGATACGGGCGCCGGCCATGACACCGGAGGCCACGCCGACCTTCTGGATAAACGGATTTTCGGTTGCATCCGGCGGCGGGATCAGTGCGGCGTCGTCGGGCTGCATGCCCTCGGCGCTGTCCAGTTTCGCGGTGAGAATCCTGCGACCGCGCTCGTACTCCGTGACGGAGCCGGCGAGGTAGTGGCCGGCGAAGCGGAGGAAACTGCCGTATCCAATCGTGGGCGCGCCCCAGGCGAGCCGCGCCACCAGCAAGGGGAACTTAGGATCGAAACAATACGTCGGAAAGAGGCCCGCGGCCGGAGACTCGGAGTCGAAGGCCAGTCCTTTCGGGACCAGCATGACGCAGGGCGCGTCCGTGTTGCCGAACTTCACCGTTTCTTTTTGAAAGCGAGTGTTCTCGTCATTGAACCGGTCGGGCGATGGCAAGGGCGACAAAAACTGGTTGAGTAAGCCATTCTCGGCGAAATTGAAGCGGCCCGAAGCGACCCCGAGCGTTTTGCCCTCCGGTGTGTGCCAGCGCGACCATGTTACGTTGCCGCGGGTCAGGCTCTCGCGGTTCCGCTCCGGTGAGGCCCACCAATATTCCAGAGTTCCGGTCTCGGATGGCTTCTCGTCCTGATCGTAAAGCTGATAGAGGATCCGCAAGTGCCAGGGCTTCGCAGCGGCTGATTGCAGATCGTAGGAAGAAGCGGCTGCGTGCAGCATCGCTTCAGGATTGCCGGGCAGGGGCGCCGGCGTGGTCTGCGCGCGAAGAGCGATAGGGCCGGCGAGGGCAAGCAGAATGGGAAGATAACGCATGGTTCGCCAGCGTATCACAGCCATCCGTGGAAGCCTCGTTCGCGGAGAGGGAGAGCGAATTCAAGATCGAGTGCGGATCACACTGCGCTGGAACCTTCCGTGTTGGGGCGGAGTCAGTATGAGCACGGGAGGTGCTCCGATGGCGATGCAACTGGGTGGTGCGCGAACTTTGCAGGCGGAGCCGAATGTTACGCCGCTGATCGACGTCCTGCTGGTGCTGCTGATCCTCTTTATGGTGATTGTGCCGGTGACGCCGCGGGGGCTGGTGGCGATGATTCCGCAGCCGCCGAAGGCGCATGAGCCGGCGGCGCCGCAGACCATCGTCGTGCAGGTGCTCGCTGGTCCTGCCGGAGCGGTGTACCGGATCAACGGGCAGGGGATCGACGGGAAGGCGCGCCTGGCGGCGGAACTGAATCGCATCTTCTCTGTTCGCGCGGAAAAGGTGCTGTTCGTTCAGGGTGATCGCGGGGTTGACTTCGCGTCGGTCGCCGATGTTCTCGATATCAGCCATGCGGTCGGCATTGATCATGTCGGCTTGCTCACGCCTGGTGTTGCGGCGCGCTGATGCGGACCCCCTCAACCAGGGGCGCAGGTCCAAGGAAATTTCGGGGTCTAACGCGGTTTGCCGGGGCTGAAGCCCGTTGCTTCTTTACGGGTGATTCCCCGGCCTGAAGGCCGGGGCTTCTACCGTCGTCGCGCTTGCGCACGACGCGCTGCGCGCACCGGCGCCGACAAGCCCTGATACAAAAGCAGACGCGAGTGACGCTGGAATCCAGCGTAATTTCAGACTTTCACGGCACATCTCAACAGATTGCGAAATGAGTTTCGCCGACACAAGAAAATCGTTCCTCAGCGGTTAAAGCGCAGCTCATTTTCGGGTTTTAACGGCAAGGTCAGATTCAACGACGAAAGTCGAACAACCCCACTCAAGCCAATCGGGCTTGCATGGGGCACCCGCAGTCATTCGAACCGCGCCAGGGTCGTGCCCCGAAAAAAAGCTCCGGAAATTTTCCGAGGCTTGAACAAAGCTGCTCGTCCGGAGTGTCTCGCAACGTGCGAAAGCTGGCTGTTGGCAGACTTTGCGCAAACAAAGAAGCTCGCCGCAGTTGGCGGCGAGCTTGGTTTATTTCTCCGCCGGGTAGTCAGGCGGCGGAGAAAACTTATTCTCCGGCCATGATGCGCATGGGCGTGTATTCCTTCGCGGGCTTGTCGAGGCGCGGAGTGATGCGGCTGCCGAACTGGACGGTGCGCAGCGCGTGGTTGTCGTTCAGCACATCGAAGGTGAGGATGGTCCGCAGATCGGTGGGGCTGGGATCGCCGGGCACAACGGACCAGACAATGTTGTGCGAGGAATCGAGGCTCGACAACCGGACGGAGTTGAGGAGGGGGCCCTTCTGAATGTCATATTTGCCGGCCGGCCAGATCTTGCCGGCGACGGTGAAGTTGAAGGGGATGTTCACGGTCGATTCCGCCATGGCGGAGCTGGTGAGGAGAGCTGCTGCGGCCACGAAGGCGGGCGCGAAAAGGAACTTGGGGAGTAAGGATCGCATCGTTTCCTCCTGCTTCTGCCAACGACACTAGCGGGGGCGAGGAGGAAAAGTCGTCTAGCCGGTATCCAGAATCCGTCAAGATTTGCACGGCGGGAGGGGGTATCTGGTTAGGGACTGCTTGTCGGGGTGCAGTACGCTCCATTACGCGGAGGGCAAATGCAGATCCTTCGACTGCGCGCCCAGGTGGATTGGCGAACGAAGCAGTTGCGTGGCGCTACGCTCAGGATGGCAGGTGTGAGAGATGCAGGTGCCTTCGACTTCGCTCAGGCCAGGCTGTTCGGCTCGCGGCTGAAATATTGTTGCGCCCAAAGACGGGGCGCAACGTATTCGGAAGGCTCGCTCAGGATGACAGGATGGTTTGGATCTCGTCGTCATCGCGCAATGAGGATTCCGCGTGCACGAGGTCTTCGCGGATGCCGCGTGTTGCGGCTTTCCGCTCCAGTTCGCCGAGGTTTTGGGCGAGGCGCAGGGCGTGGCTGAGGAGCTCGGCAGCCTCGGAGTCGGCGTGGCGGGCGAGCGCATGGCGGGCTGCGGAGCGCAGAGCCATGGCCGCGCTGAGCCAGTCGCCGGCCGCTTCGAAGTGCATGGCCTGCTCACGCGCGACGCTTGATTCGCGTCCCGCGAAGAGGTCGCGCAGACGGATGGCGATGCGCTGATGGCGCTGGGCGCGGCGCGTGGCCGACTGCCGGCGGCAGAGCACCTGGCGGTAGATGCCGTGCACGAAGACGTAGAAATCGGAGCGGGTGCCATCGGGGAGCTCGTCTTCGCCGGCGCGGCGAACGAAGTAGAGCCGACGCGACAGTGCGTCGCAGGCTTCTTCGGCCGCGGGCATTTCCTGCTGGAGGGCTGCGGCAACGGCCCATACGGGGAAGGCAATGCCCATGAGGCTGCCGGCCTCGAGCAACTGCAGCTCTTCGGGGCGGAGGCGCTCCATCTCGAGCTCGATCATTTGGGCGAGGCCGTCGGGGACTTCGGCTTCGATTTCGGAAAACGACGCCGAGGTCCGCCACGAGCCCGCTGGAACCTCTGGGCTGGCTCGCACAAGAAAGCCCTGCGCGATGAGGTGCTCGAGCATGGCGATGGCAAACAGCGGGTTGCCTTCGGAGTGCTGGTGGACGAAGGCGGCGAGGCCGGGCGGTAAGTCGTCCTGGTGGAGCGCGCGGCGCAGGAGCTGGGTGACGCCGGACTGGGTGAGCGGGGCGAGGGCGAACTCAGCGGCGAGCTGGCGGCGGAGCAGGTCCTGCTGCAGTCCGCGGCAGGCGGCGCCGGGGGCAACTTCTGCGGCGGGGCAGGTGATGAGCACCATGAGTTTGGCGGGAGCGCGGCGGCGCGCGAGGGCAGAGATGAGGTTGAGCGTCGATTCGTCGGCCCAGTGCAGATCCTCGAAGATGAGGATGAGCGGTTTTTCTGCGGCGATTTCTTCGAGCGCAGCGCAGAGCTGGCCGGCCATGCGGTCATCGAGACGAGGCAGGATGGTCGCTTCGTCGCGCCCAAGAGCCGAGAGCCAGGGCGCAGCGATGCGAGCGAGGACGCGGCAGGCGCTTTCGCCGTCGGGCAGCGCGCACAGCTGGCGCAGCGCTTCCATCACGGGGTAATACGGCTCGCTCGCGGCAAAGCCTTCGACGCACTGCCCGCGGGCGACTTTGGCCTGAGACGGACCGAGGCTGGCGCAGAAAGCGTCGACCAGCGCTGTTTTGCCGATGCCTGGTTCTCCGGTGACGAAGAGGATGCGGCGCTGTTGCTGATCGAGCGTGCGCAAATCGGCGTCGAGGCTGGCCAGCTCCGCATCGCGGCCCACGATGCCGGGGCGCTCGCCGCCAGCGTTCGCGGGGACTGCCGGCTGCCCTTCTCTCACCGTTGCGATGAAGCGATAGCCGCGTTTCGGGACGGTCTGAATGAAGCGCGGCTGGGTGGAATCGTCGCCAAGGATGCGGCGCAGCTCGAGGACGTAGGTGCGGAGAACCTGGGGCTGGACGTAGGTTTCCGGCCAGAGGGCGTCGAGCAGCTCGTCGTGGGTGATGAGGCGACCTGGGTTCTCGACCAGGTAGCGCAGCACGGCGAAGGGTTTTGGCGGCAGGGCGATGGGAACATCCTCGCGCCACAGACGCTCATTGGCTGTATCCAGCCGAAACGCAGCGAATTGTCTCAAACAGCCCGGCCCCCGATCCGGCGATGGCGACGGCGTGGTTGATTGAGCACGATGGGTTCCATCCTTCCGGTGCGTAAAAGTGAGTGATCGACGAACCTGAATTGGACTGGGGCCCTGCGTTTGTGTTCGAAACTGGCCAATTGTGTCCGCATGCGGACATGCGCGATCATGCTGTGGGGCCTGACTGGGGATACGCGCACCCATCAGACGCAGGTCCCCGGCAGCGGTGAGCGGGCGAGGGCGGGAGCCTGCGGCTTACAATCCGGGTACCTGGTGTTCAAGATGCTGTTCGGAGGTCGTGGATGCATCGTTTGTTCGCTGTTCTGCTGAGCTTGTGTTTTGCGACGGCTGTTTTGGCGCAGGCGCCGAAGCCGGAGTATCCGCCGACGCACTGGCCGGTGAAGAACGGCGAGTACACGATTGCGAGTTTCCGGTTCGGGACAGGCGAGACGCTGCCGGAACTGAAGCTGCATTACCTGACGGTGGGCCAGCCGCACCGCGACCCAACCGGGCACACGGACAATGCGGTGCTGCTGCTGCACGGGACGGGCGGGAATGCGCATAATCTGGTCAGCCCGGTCTTCTCCGACGTGCTGTTTGGACCCGGGCAGCCGCTGGACATCACGAAGTACTTCATCATCCTGCCGGACGAGATCGGGCACGGGGATTCGAGCAAGCCGTCGGATGGACTGCGGATGCAGTTTCCGCACTATGACTACGACGACATGGTGAAGCTAGATCACCAGATGCTGGTGGATGGGCTGCATGTGGACCATCTGCGGCTGATTCTGGGGACGTCGATGGGATGCATGCAGTCGTTCGTGTGGGGCGAGACGTATCCGGAGTTTATGGATGCGCTGGCGCCGTTTGCGTGCATGCCGATCGAGATTGCCGGGCGGAATCGGATGTGGCGCTATATGTCGATGCAGAGCATCCGCGACGATCCGAAGTGGGACAACGGGAACTACACGAGCGAACCGGTGGAGGGGCTGGAGGGGGCGGCGGATTTTCTGATCATCGCGGGCTCGGCGCCGCAGCATATGCAAAAGGACTATCCGACGCGGCAGGAGGCCGAGGCGTACGTGGACAAGACGGTGAAGGCGATTGTGGCGCGGACGGATGCCGATGATTTTCTCTACTATTTCGATGCGTCGCGGAACTACGATCCTGAGCCGAAGCTGAGCACGATTCAGGCACCGGTGCTGTGGATCAATTCGGCGGATGACTTTATCAATCCGCCGGAACTGGAGATGGCGCCGCAACTGGCGGCGCGGATTCCGCATGCGAAGTTCGTACTGGTGCCGGCGTCGATGCAGACGTTTGGGCATGGGACGCATACGCATGCGGAGGTGTGGAAGGGGGAGCTGGAGGAGCTGATGAAGGAGACGGAGAAGAAATAGGGGGCAGCGTACAGCGTGTAGGGTGCAGGGAAAGCAAAGACGAGGGCGTCCGGCTTTCCCACATCTGCGTACTGCGGGCCGATATGGGGCACCGGGCGTGTAATTTGGTATGCTCCGGTATCCCCGAGAATTCCACGAGAGAAGGACCTGAATCTATGCGCACGGATATGCGAAGGCGGATGCGGCATCTGGGGCTGGCGGCGATCTGTATGGCGGCGGGAGCGTTGGCGGCGCATGCGGCCAGGACGCAGGATGCGAATGGGAGCAAGGACCCGCGGCTGAGTGGGGCGTACACCTTCCAGCAGAACGGCTGGACCTATGTGCATCTGGAGGGAGCGCCTGGGCAGATTGGTTTCCAGCATGGATATTTGCTGGGGCCGCAGATCGCGGATGCGCTGAACGTCTTTAAGGTCGAGGACGAGCACGATACGAAGCGCGACTGGCAGTTCTTCCGGGATGCGGCGAAGAACATGTTTTGGCCGCACATCGACGCGGAGTATCGCGCGGAGTTGCAGGGGATTGCTGATGGGGCGCAGGCGCGCGGCGTGAAGGTGGACGTGTGGGACATCGTGGCGCTGAACGGGACGATGGAACTCGCGGAGTATTACGTGCCGTGGCTCGACAAACAGCAGCACGCGAAGAATGCGCCGCCGATCGAGGCGCCTTCGCACTGCAGTGCGTTCATTGCGACGGGCAGCTACACGAAAGACGGGAAGATCGTGATCGCGCACAATAACTGGTCGTCGTACGCGGAGGGGTCGCGCTGGACGATGATGTTCGACATCGTGCCGGAACATGGGCATCGGATATTGCAGGACGGGGTGCCTGGGATGATTACGAGCAACGACGATTTTGGGATCAACGATGACGGGATCATGATCACCGAGACGACAATTAGCAAATTTGAGGGGTGGAATTCGGGCGGGATTCCGGAGTTCGTGCGGTCGCGCAAGGCACTGCAGTACGCGGACAGCATCGACGATTATGTGCGGGTGATGATTCAGGGAGACAACGGCGGCTATGCGAACGACTGGCTGATTGGGGATCGCAAGACCGGCGAAATTGCTTATCTGGAGCTGGGGTTGCAGCACACGCCTGTGTGGCGGAAGAAGGACGGCTATTTTGTAAGCTCAAACTTTGCGCGCGACCCGGGCGTGCTGAAGGATGAGACGCCGGGATTCCACTACGACGATCTGTCGTACTCGTCGAATGCGCGGCGGGTGCAGTGGGAGCAGTACATGGCCGAGTACAAGGGGCAGATCGACGTAGAACTGGCGGAGAAATTTCTCGGCGACCATCACGATTCGTACTCGCATGCGGTGAGCCCGGACCAGCGCACGCTGTGCGGACATGTGGACGACTCGAAGGAAGGCATGAGCGACGATTGGGGGCCGTACTATCCGGCGGGCGCGGTGCAGGGGAAAGTGACGGACAGCGATCTGGCCGGGAAGATGGAGATGGTGGCGCACGCGGGGCATCCGTGCGGCGAGGATTTTCTGGCGAAGCCGTTTCTGGCGGCGCATCCGGAATACTCGTGGATGGCTCCAATTCTGGTGGATATGAAGTCGGGGCCGTGGACGGAGTTTCAGTCGGGAGAAAAGGCAACCGCGGGCGAGACGATGGCTGCCGGACGGTAGCCAGGGCCAATTATCGGTTGTCTGCGAACAGCGGTCAGTTGTTAGTGAACAGCAGTGACGGCTCTGTCTGCGGATGCGGACAGAGCCTTTTTATGGCCGTGAGGCCCTGGTTACGAGGATGCGGTGCAAGCGAGGGGGAGAAAGAAGGACGACCTTTTGGGGATGATGGGAGGGCGGAGTTAGCGGAGAATAGAGCTATGAGCGAGAAAGGTCCCATGACCGATGTGCCCGGCGCGATCGAGGAGATCAAGGCGGGACGGATGATCGTGGTGGTGGACGATGAGGACCGCGAGAACGAGGGCGACCTGACGCTGGCCGCGGAGCACGTGAGCCCGGAGGCCATTAACTTTATGGCGAAGCACGGGCGCGGACTGGTTTGCATGACGCTGACGGAGGAGCGCGCCGATTATCTGCGGCTGGGGCCGATGACCCAGGAGAACTCATCGCGGTTTGGGACTGCGTTCACGGAGACGATAGAGGCGCGCGAGGGCGTGACGACGGGAATTTCGGCGTACGACCGGGCGCACACGATCCGGGTGGCGATCGACCCGCGGTCCACGGCGCAGGATTTGGCGCGGCCCGGACATGTGTTTCCACTGCGGGCGCGCAAGGGCGGGGTGCTGGTGCGGGCGGGGCAGACCGAGGCGAGCGTGGATTTGGCGCGGCTGGCGGGGCTGATTCCGGCGGGCGTGATCTGCGAAGTAATGAAGGACGATGGGACGATGGCGCGCGTACCGGATCTGATCGCCTTCTGCGGGAACCACGGGCTGAAGATGCTGACGGTCGCGGAGCTGATTCGGTACCGGCTGCAGCACGAGCGGTACATTGTGCGCGTCGCGGAGAGCGCGATGCCGACGGAGTGGGGCGCGTTCCGGATGATTGCCTACGCGAGCGAGGTGCATGGCGGGGAGAGCCATGTGGCGCTGGTGCGCGGCGACGTGACGGGGGCTGAGCCGGTGCTGGTGCGGGTGCACTCGCACTGCCTGGCGGGCGACGTGTTTGGGACGACGCTGTGCGATTGCCAGCGAACCATGCGCGAGTCGCTGCGGATGATTGCGGAGGCGGGGCGGGGCGCGCTGATCTACCTGCACAATGCGAGCCGCGGGTTTGAGGTGGATCGGACGGTTGAGCCGAACCGGATCGTTTTCCATCGCGAGGCGCGCGAGCGGGAGCGGCACGAGGACCGGCGGCAGCGGACTCTGCGCGAGGTGGGGCTGGGCGGGCAGATTCTGGCGGATCTGGGGATCCATCGCATCCGGCTGCTGAGCAACACGCCGACCCATGTGCCGGCGCTGCAGGGATTCGCGGTGGAGATTGTGGAGCAGGTCGCGATTCCCGGTGCTGGCGGCACGGGCGATCGCCGCTTCGCCGCAAAAACGTCCACCGATTGATCGGTTAACCGCCGTGTTCTGATAAGAGTGATGGAATCGCTTCGAGTCCGGCGCCACTCGCCGGGCCCACGCCGGGCTGCGGAAAGTCCTGCAGCAGGTTGCGGCGGGCGAGTTCGAGACTCAACCGATCGGGATCGCGGAACTGGATGGCCTGAAGGCCGAGGGCTTCGGCGGCCGCGATGTTTTCCGGCTTGTCGTCAATCAGGAGGCAGTCTGCAGGCGGCGCACCCAGTTGCTCGCAGGTATAGGTGTAGATGGCGGGATCGGGCTTGGCGATGTGGAGCTCGCACGACCAGGTAAGGTGCGTGAAGCCCGAGAGCCAGGAGAAGCGCGATTCGGCGCGCAGGGCGTGGAGCACCTCGGGAACCATGTTGGAGAGGATGGCGGTGCGCAAGCCGCGCTTCTGCAGCGCAGCGACCCAGGCGAGCATGACGGGATCGGTCTCGGTCCACATGCGGACGTCGGCATCGATGAGGGCGCGGGTCTCGTCGGGCGTGAAGGTGCGGCCGGCGTGCTTGCCGAAGCGCTGCCAGAAGCCGGCGCCATCGAAATGGCCGAGGTCGTACTGGTGGCGGTCGCGCCAGTAGATGGATTCGAAGGTGGGGATATCGAGAGCCGTGAGCGCGAGCATGTCATGCCAGGCTGGGTCGTTGCGGTGGCAGAGAACCTCGCCGTAGTCGAAGATGATGGCCTTCATAGAGACAGGTTACAGGTTGCAGGTGGCAGGGGACAGGCGACAGAGCGCAGGGTCGGGGCCGCGCTGTGCCAGGATGGTGGGGTGCGATTTTCGGCGAGGGCAGGGTGGGATTTGGGGGAGACGCGGCTGGCGCGGGCGCTGCGCGAGCGGCGCAGGGCGGCGCGGGAGATTCTGGATCTGACGGCGTCGAATCCGACGCAGTGCGGATTTGCCTACGACGAAGCGAGGATCCTGGCGGCGCTCGGCGATGCGCGGGCGATGACGTACGATCCCGATCCGCGGGGGATGCGGCGGGCGCGCGAGGCGGTGTGCGGGTACTACGCGGAGCGGGGAGCGCGGGTTGAGCCGGAGCAGGTTTATCTGACGACGGGGACGAGCGAGGGGTATAGCTGGCTGTTCCGGCTGCTGTGCGATGCGGGGGACGAGGTGCTGATCGCGCAGCCGAGTTATCCGCTGTTCGATTTTCTGGCGCAGATTGAGGATGTGCGGCTCGTGCCCTATCCGCTGTTGTACGACTACGGATGGCAGATCGATCTGGTGGGGCTGCGGCAGCGGGTGACCGAGCGGACGCGGGCCATGGTGGTGGTGCATCCGAATAATCCGACGGGGCACTGGACGCGGGAGCGCGGGGAACTGGAGGGATTGTGTGCGGAGTTTGGGCTGGCGCTGGTGGTCGATGAGGTGTTTTTGGATTTTGGGATGGGGGGAGTTGACGGGAACGCGGAATCCCACATCTGCCAAAACCGGGCAGATATGGGGCACCCGGGATCGTTTGCTGCGGGCCCACATCCGGCGCTGACGTTTGTGCTGAGCGGGATCAGCAAGATTGCGGCGCTGCCGCAGATGAAGGCGTCCTGGATTTGCGCGTTCGGGCCGGGGCCGGAGCTGCGCGAGGCCCTGGAGCGGCTGGAGGTGGTGGCCGATACGTTTCTGCCGATGAATGCACCGGTGCAGTGCGCGCTGGAATCGTGGCTGGCTGGAGCGGCGGCGATGCAGGAGCAGATTGGGGCGCGGACGCGTGGGAATTTGCGGGCGCTCGATGACATTTTGGCGCGGCATCCGGCCGTGGCGCGGTTAACAGTCGAGGCGGGGTGGTATGCCGTGCTGCGGGTTCCGGCGCTGGGGCGGGATGAGGATTTGGCGGTGCGGCTGGTCGAGGAGCGCGGAGTGAGCGTACATCCCGGATACTTTTTCGGATTTAGCGGCGACGGATGGCTGGTGGTGAGTTTGCTGGGGCCGGAGGAGGAGTTTCGGAGGGGTGTGGAGGCGGTTTGCGCGATGGTGGGGTAAGGGGGGCGGAATCCCACATCTGCCAAAAGCCGGCAGATATGGGGCACCGGGGAGCGATCTTTCCAACCGTGGCCTGGATCGTGCAGGATGGAGCGGATGATCTTTCTGCAACGCGAACCCGGAGCGGCCCTGCGGCCGTGGGTGCGTGCGCTGTGGTATGCGCGGGGGATGGACTTCGCGCACGGGCGGGAGCGGATTTTGCCGACGGGGCGCGCGCAGGTGATTGTGAATCTGGCGCGGGATTTCGTGCTTGACTGCCAGGAGGGGCGGCCGGAGCGCGGGATGGCGCCAGCGTTGGTTGTGGGGCAGCGGTCGGCGTTCGAGGTGATCGACACGTCGGACCTGGCGGACCTGATCGGGATTGTGTTTGAACCGGGCGCGCTGCCGGTGTTTCTGGGCGATGCGGCGGATCGCGTGGCGAACGGCTACGTGGCCCTGGAGGAGGTATGCCGGGAAGCGGGCGACTTGCGGGATCGGCTGCGGGAGATGGAGGGCGCGGAGGCGCGGCTGGCGTGCCTGGAGGCGTTTCTGCGCGAGCGGATTGCGGCGCGGGTGGAGCGCGGGCGAGGGGAGATGCATCCGGCGGTGCAGTTTGGGCTGGAGGAACTGGGGCGCAGGCCGGCGGTGGGGCGCGTGCGGGAAGTGGCGCGCGATACGGGTTGGAGCGAGCGGCGCTTCTCACAGGTGTTTCGCGAAGAAGTGGGCTTTGCGCCGAAGGTGTGGTGCCGGATTCAGCGGTTCCAGCGGGTGGTGGGACAACTGCAGAGAGGCGCTGCCGTGGAGTGGGCAGAGCTGGCGCTGGCGTGCGGATTCTACGACCAGGCGCATCTGGCCAACGAGTTTCGGGCGTTCGCGGGGATGTCGCCGACGGCGTATGCGGCGACGCAGGGGCGGGTGTGGGCGAACCATGTGCGGGTGGAGTGAGGGGCAAGCTCCAAAGGTGGCTTTCGGGACAGTGAGGAACGTCCCTCAGCGGCTAAAGCCGGGTTTATTTTCTGCACTGATGGCACGGCTGAAGGCCGTACCCCTTCAAAGAAGCAAGTTTTCTTTGTAAGGAATGAAGCCGTGTCCCTTCCAATCAAATTCGAGGGAATTTTCCGGAAGCGTTTCCGATTTTTCCAAGACCAGGGAGGACGGAGACGGAGAGACTCGGTGATGTAAGTCCAATTCGAGGAGATTCCCCATGGAGAAAACGACGCATACGCACTCGACGATTATGCCGGCGCTGCGCTACCAGGACGCTCCGGCGGCTATTGACTGGCTGTGCCAGGTACTGGGATTTGAGAAGAAGACGGTGTATCCGGGGCCGAACGGGACGATCGGGCACGCCGAGCTGACACTGGGCGGCGGCATGATCATGCTGGGCTCGCACAAGGACGATGCGTACGGGCGCGGGTTCAAGTCGCCGGACGAGGTGGGCGGCGTGGAGACGCGCAGCGCCTACGTGGTAGTGAAAGACGCCGATGCGGTGTACGCGCGGGCGCAGGCGGCGGGTGCGCCGGTGGTGCGGCCGATTCAGAACACGGATTACGGCAGCCGCGAGTTCACGGTGAAGGATCCTGAGGGACACTCATGGAGCGTGGGGACGTATGACCCGTGGGTGCAGGGATGAGGGGCACGCCGCGTTCGCACCGGTACCCATTCTCAGAGCAACGGAAATGCAGGTCCTTCGGCTCGCCATTTGAATTTCTGCAGCGACCAAACGACGGTCGCTGCGAATTCGGCGGGCTCGCTCAGGATGACAACTCAGTTGAGGTCACGGCCATTGTCTCCGTCCCGATGCGGCGATCGAGCCTAAAGGATGTTCACGGCGCGGGCGGCGAGGAGCGCGATGGTGGCCAGCGAGATGAGGGACTGGAGCATCATGAGGGCCTTGGCCCAGCGCGATAAGACCGGTACGTCGGTGGGCGAGAACGCGGTGGAGGTGTTGAAGGCGAGGAAGAGGTAGTCGATGAAGCCGGGGGACCAGGTTTCTTCGCCCATGGTCCGGCGGGCTTCGGCGTCGAGGGTCATTTGCGGGAAGAGGAAGGCGCCGTCAGTGTGGGAGCCGCGGAGTTCGCGCGCCTGGGGCCCTCCGGCATCGAGACGCCAGTACCAGGAGGCGAAGACGAGGATGTTAACAATCCAGAGTGCGGCGGCGGATTGAAGCAGCGTCAGAGGCGGCTCTTTGCGTGAGGGCAGCGCAGCGATGAGCAGGCCGAGCGACCAGATCATGTCGGCGGTGACGATGCCGGTGACGACGAATCCGAAAGCGCGGCCGAGGCGGGGGCTGCCAGCGCGCCGGGCGAGCCATCCGGGGAGGAGAAGGACGGCGATTACGGCGAGGAGGAGCCAGTCGGGGCCGACGGAGAGGGATTCGGGAAGGGCGAGGCGGAGGCCGCCGACGGCGAGCAGGGCGAGGGCGGCGGGCCAGCGCGGCTCAGGAGTGACGGGACTGCGTGGGGTGGAGTGACTGGGCGCGTTCATCGGGTTCGTGCTGGGGGATGCAGGTTCTTCGACTCCGTTGGGCGCGCTGGGAGCGCGTCCAACTTCGCTCAGGATGACAAGTCATTTTTACTAGAGATTGCGCAGGTAGTTGAGGATTTCGGGGTTGGTCCAGCCGCCTTCGGGCATGCCGATGAACTTGCGGCGGATTACGCCGGATTTGTCGATGACGTAGGTTTCGGGGGGGCGAGTGGTGCCGAAGGCGTGGTTGGAGGCGTCGGTGACGTCGTCGACGGAGAGGACGCCGGAGATGTTGTTGTCGATGAGGAACTGGCGATAGGAGGGCTCGTCGGTGTCGAAGGCGACGGCGAGGACGGTGACGCCGGGCAACTGGCGCTGGAGCTGGATGAGCGAGGGGAACTCGACCACGCAGGGCGGGCACCAGCTGGCCCAGAAGTTGAGGACGACGGTTTTGCCGCGGTAGCTGAGCAGGCTGACGGTTTGCGTGCCGTCGTGGATGACGATGGCAGGAGCCTTTTCGCCCACCTGCGCGGGACGGGCGGTGCGATTGCAGGAGCAGAGCACGGGGCTCAGGGCACAGAGCACAGCCATCAGGGCGCGGCTATGGCAGGGAGGCTTCATTGTGACGACTCAGCTTTCGGGTGCATAAAACGCGGGCTGTCCATAGATTCTCAATTTCGCTCCGTCGACAGGGAGGCGGACATCGAGGCGGTGCAGGCGGCCGTCGCGATCCGCATCGCTCGCGCGATAGCTGACGGCAATCTGACTGCGCATGACGGCGGCGATTTTGGCGGCAACGGCGTTCAGGTCGTTTTCGGAGCGGGCCGTGAAGACGAGACCGCCTCCGGCAGCAGCGAGCGTTCGAAGATTTCCCTGTTCGCGCGCGGATTGACGGGGGGAAATGGACACGTTGGCGGGTGGCTCGGTTGGAGTGTCGAGGACGAAGAACAGAGGAGCGGCAGGTGTTTCGAGGGCGCGGACCGTCTGCTGGAGAGAAACGCCAGAGGCGTTCTCGCCACCGTCGGTGATCGCAACGAGTGCGCGGCGCGGATGACCGGCGTGGCCGATGAAATAGTTCTCGGTGGCGACGAGGACGTCGTAGAAGGCTGTGCCTCCGCGGGCTTCCAGATACTGCCACACGGATGGATTGAACGAAGACACGGGCGTGAGCGGCAGGTCGCAGTACGCCTGATCGTTAAAGAAGACAACGGAGACTTCGCTGCCGGGCGGCAATGCGTCGATGAGGGTGCTGGCTGCGGATACGACCTGGGGACGCTGCCTGCGTGTGGAGCCGGAGGTATCGATCAGCAGGGCGAGGGAGATGGGGGAATCCGCCGCCGCGGTGGACTGGATGGTGCGGGGCAAACCGTCCTGGAAGATCTGGAAGCTGTGTGGATCGATGGGCGGAGCCGGGTTGGCGGATTGGTCGAGAACGAAGATATTCAGGTTGATCTGGGGCCAGATGGCGGCGAGGGGAATCGCCTGCGAAAGGGGTGGTTGCGAGTTGCTGTGCTGATGCAGAAGGGGAGGAGTCTGGGCCGATGCCACAGCGGCAACCAGGAACAGCGGGACCACTCGCGCGCAATGGAAGACTGAACGGAGCACGTTCCTATAATAATGAAGAGCCCGGGTCCGATTTGGTGAGAGGTATCACTGAACTCCGATCGTGAAGTAGGGCTGCCTACAACTGGTGGATAACGCTCAGCCTCTGCGACTCTCCGTCATTATCCCCGCGCGCAATGAAGACGATTGCCTGGGCGACTGCCTCAGTTCGCTGGTGCGGCAGCAGGAAGAGCAGTGGGAACTGGGGCGGGAGTGGGAAATCATCGTCGTCAATGACGCGTCGACGGATGGAACGCGGCAGGTGGCGGAAGGTTTTGCCGGCGTGACGGTGATCGATGCTCCGAAGCTGGAGAAGGGATGGACCGGGAAGGCGAATGCCGCATGGGTGGGAGCGCAGGCGGCGCGCGGGGAATGGCTGCTGTTTACCGATGCCGATACTGCCCATGAGCTGGGGTACGTACGACTGGCGATGATTGAGGCGGAGCGGCATGGGGCGGGGATGCTGTCGTACTCGCCGCGGCAGGTGGTGCGGGGCCTGGCGCAGCGGGCGGTGATGCCGCTGATCTTCGGCGACCTCGCAGCGACCTATCCCCCAGCGAAAGTGAACGATCCAACGAAGCATGTCGCGGCGGCGAATGGGCAGTTTCTGCTGGTGCGGCGGGACGTGTACGAGAAGATCGGCGGGCATCGCGCGGTGCGAGGCGCGATTCTCGAGGATGTGGAGTTGGCGCTGCTCGTGAAGCGGCGGAAACTGGGGCTGCGGTTCCGGTACGCGCCGGAAGCCGTGAGCACGCGCATGTATCGCAGCTTTGGAGCGATGTGGCAGGGGTGGACGAAGAACCTGGCGCTGCTGTTTGGGAATGCGCCAGCGCTTGCGGGGATGCGGCTGCTGCAGTTGGGAGTGCTGGCGGGGATTCCGGTGCTGATGGTTTTTCTCGGGCGGAACCTGACAGGTGGGCGCCTGGCGGCAGGCGTGATGACGTTGCCGATGGCGATGGCGGCGCTGGGGATTGTGTGGCTGCGGGCGCTGTGGGGGTTCTACAGCCGCGTGGCCAGGTCGGGCTTTCGGCTGCGGGAGTACGTGTGGGCGCCGCTGGGGATTCCGCTGTATGCGGCCATGCTGTGGCAGAGCTGGTTTCACCATCACGTGACGCGACAGGTAGTCTGGAAGGGGCGGGAGATCAAGGCGGGGACAGGGGATAGGGTGGAATGATTCTACTGACGAGAAGGGCGGAGTTTTCGGCGTCGCATTACTACTGGAATGACGCGTGGACGGAGGAGGAGAACGCGCGCATGTTCGGGAAGTGCGCCAATCGTAACGGACACGGGCATAATTACACGCTGGAAGTGACGGTGGCGGGCGATGTCGATCCTGTGACCGGGTTTGTTGTCGACTTGAAGCAGCTGAAGGATGCCATCGAGAAGGAAGTGGTGGGCGTCTATGATCATCGGCATTTGAACCTGGAGGTACCGGAGTTTCGGGCGGCGATACCGACGACGGAAAACATCGCGGTCGCGGTTTGGAAGCGGCTGGAGGGAAAGATTCCGGGGGCGAAGCTGCACAAGGTGCGGGTTTATGAGATGCCGGAGTTATTTGCGGAATACTGCGGGGACTAGCCGTCCAGGCGACTGCGCCTTCGGCGGGACTGGCCGTCCAGGCAACTGCGCCGTCGGCGCGAATGGGGTGCGTTCGATGATCGGGTTGGAAAATGGAGGTCCTTCGACTCGTTCGCGTCATGGCCGCGAACCCGCTCAGGATGACCGCGCATGAAAGCGTATCTGGGGCGGAGGTATCGGTTCAGCGCGTCGCATCGACTGGCTTCGGAAGCGTTGAGCGAAGAAGAGAATTGCGCGGTGTATGGGAAGTGCGCCAATCCGCATGGCCATGGGCATAACTACACCGTGGAAGTGCTGGTGGGTGGTGAGATCGATGCGGCGACAGGGATGGTGTGCGATCTGACGGAGCTGGATGGATGCGTGAGGAGGGAGGTGGTCGAGCCGTTCGATCACCAGAATCTGAATACGCTGGCTGCTTTTGCGCATCGGGTGCCGACCACGGAGAATCTGTGTATCGAGATCGAGAGGCGTTTGCGGGGCGTGCTGCGGCCGGAGCTGTCGCTGACGCTGCGTGTGGAAGAGACGTCGAATAATTTCTTTGAATATAGGGGATAGGGTGTAGGGGATAGGGTATAGGCGATACAGGCCAGAGGCCGAAGGCCACAGGGCGCGAGGAATCGGTGAGGGGGCGAGGGAGCATGGCACGAGGGACACATGCGGTGATGCCGGCACGGGAGAAACGGGAAATTGCCGGAAAGACGGGGCTGGAGAATGTTTCGACGCGGGATATTTACCGGGAGATTCTTCGCCGGTACGATGCCGATCCGACGCGGGATGGGCTGGAGCGGACGCCGGAGCGGATGGAGAAGTCGCTGGCCTTTCTTACCAAGGGATACCAGGAGGATCCAGGCGCGATTCTGCACGGGGCCATGTTCGATGTGGCGTACGACGAGATGGTGATCGTGAAGGACATCGAAATGTACTCGCTGTGCGAGCATCACCTGCTGCCGTTCTTCGGTAAAGTGCATGTCGCGTACATTCCCGACGGGAAAGTGATCGGATTGAGCAAGGTTCCGCGGCTGGTGGAGGTGTATGCGCGGCGGCTGCAGGTGCAGGAGCGGCTGACGCGGCAGATTGCCGAGGCGATTCAGGACGCGATTCATCCGCAGGGTGTGGGCGTGGTGGTGGAGGCGCGGCACCTGTGCATGATGATGCGCGGGGTGGAGAAGCAGAATTCGTCGACGGTGACGTCGGCGATGCTGGGCGTGTTTCAGAAGCAAAACACGCGGAATGAATTTCTGGCGCTGATCCGGGAACGGGCGGCATCGTCGCTGTAGGGAGACTGTAACGAATCATCGTCCGCGGTTCTCAGCGGTGGATTACACTTCTTCGCATTGTTCGTCCACGGTTCCTTTTGGTCATCCTAATTATGGCAGCGCCCTCAGTCGTGGCTTCGGCGCAGAAT
This sequence comes from Acidobacteriaceae bacterium, assembly GCA_036521315.1. Lineage (GTDB taxonomy): Bacteria > Acidobacteriota > Terriglobia > Terriglobales > Acidobacteriaceae > Palsa-343. The sequence goes on along the minus strand of DATDHZ010000061.1, from coordinate 1,273 downwards.
GGGGAGTCGAACTCGACTCCGCCGGTGTCCTCGCTCGCCTGCCCTGCGGAGTCCGGCCCGCTCAGTGACCAGGCGCACAATGTGTCGATCCTGTCGAGCGGGGTGGTTGGGGGACAGAGGATTGCCGGAAAAAATCCTAAGTACCCAAAGGCTGCCAAGAAGGCGCATGTCGAGGGCGATGTAGTGCTCAAAGCGACGATTTCGACGTCCTGGAAAGATTGAGCACCTTTGCGTTGTCCAAGGTCCCGCGATATTGCAGCAGCCTTCAGTTGATGCAGTCAGCAAGTGGAAGTACGAGCCGTTCGTGTTGAAGGGCGAACCCTGGAAGTCCTGACACAAATCACGGTGGATTTCGAACTTCATTAGCCAGATGTTTTCCCCAACCTAAGAACGGCTATCGTTACAGTTGTGAACGGGCTGCTCGTGGTCGACAAGCCGGGCGGGATGACGTCGCACGACGTGGTGGCGCGGGTGCGCCGCGCTACGGGCGAGTCTTCGGTCGGGCATCTGGGGACGCTTGACCCGATGGCGACGGGCGTTTTGCCGCTGATGCTGGGGAAGTTCACGCGGCTGGCTCAATTCTTCTCGGCGAACGAGAAGGCGTATGCGGGGACGATCCGATTCGGGTTTGCGACGGATACGTATGACGCGGAGGGGCAGAGGACCAGCGAGGTGTGCTCCGTGACGCTGACGCCGGAAGCGGTGCGGGAACAGGCAATCCGGTTTGTAGGCGAGAGCGAGCAGATGCCGCCGCCGTTTTCCGCGAAGAAGATTGACGGCAAGCCAGCGTACAAGCTGGCGCGGGCGGGGAAGACTCCGGATCTGAAGCGAGCGCGGATTCGCGTGGATGCGTTCACGATCGAGAGCGTCGAGGGAGACACGGCGCGATTCAACCTGCGGATTTCAGCGGGCGGGTATGTACGGTCGATCGCGCATGAGATGGGGCAGGCGCTGGGATGCGGCGCGCATTTGGCGAGCCTGCGGCGAACGGCGGCGGGCGCGTTCACGCTGGAGGATGCGTTGACGCTGGCGGAGGTGGAGTCGCTGGGCGCGGAGGGCCGGCTCGAGGAGCGGATGGCGCATCCGCGGACGCTCTTGCCGGAGATGCCGGCAGTGACGGTGGATGAGGCGACGGTGGGACGGGTTCGGAACGGGATGCAGGTGAATCTGCCGGAGTACTCGGGCGCGGCGATGGTGAAGATGTTTGCGGGGCAGCGGGAGTTGGTGGGGATTGGGAAGCGGGTGGCGGGAACGCTGTTTCAGCCGGTCGTGG
>DATDHZ010000060.1:0-4554 GCA_036521315.1 Acidobacteriaceae bacterium | reverse complement strand
CGCGTCCCTCGCCAGCAATGCAGCGCAGATCAAAAGGCCGACACCAGCCGACCAAAAAAGCAAGCTTGCGACGGATATCCTCATGCCACTGAGCCTAGCGCCTATTGTCCGTTGTTGCAGGAATGACTGTGGCACTTTTATGCCTGTCACAGTCGCTCGACAATACTTCTGGGTGGATGGTCGGCTATCCGGACGTTTCAGGTAGTGAAAATTCCGGGTTGCCGGTCATGCGGCCATCGTTAGAACGGATGCAGGGGATGGCCATTCAGGATCTCGATGACCTCCCTGTAGCCGTGATCCTCATCGATGTTGTATCGCGGAGGGAGAGCGAAAACATATTTCCGATTCCGTCCAATTTCCCCTGGCTCGTAGGGCGTTGCGCTCACCGAGGCTCTGCCGTCATTCACAAAGCTCCATTGTGAACGCGTGAAAATCATGATTGGAATATCCTGCCACGGATTCGCCTGCGTCCAATGGGGGTTGCGAATGCGGAGAATCGGCCCTTGCACTCCCGCCAAAGCGCGATCCGCGCTCCATTGGCTCATGACGACTGTGTATCCCTTCCACTCCGCTGGCAGACTGAAGCGGAAGCCATACTGCCTATTGACGTACTGAATGGCTGCATCCGCGGATTGGCGTGAGTCCGCCATTTTCGGAGTCGGATTCTGACTGACAATGGGCCCTGCGACCGGGCTCAATAAAATCAGCGCGAGTTGTACAGGTCTTGGTCGTGACATCCAGAGACCTCATTCGTATGCTGCGTGTTGATGCATCGTGCGCTGATGCCAACGCCGAACGACTCTGTCGCGAACTGCAGGAATGCTCCGCTAGACCAACGCGGCTCGCATGGCGCCGGTATCCGATTTGCGGAGGACGCTCACCAGGCGCCAGGCATTGATGGTGACGATGAGCACACAGATGAAGACGGCGAAGGGGAAGGCCCGCGCCAGCCAGAGGTTGACCTGATTGACGACGAGCGCGGATTTCTCCGGGGTGGCGCTCGGCCAGTCGATGGTGGCGAGGAGCTTCGCCTTCAGCACCCAGCAGAAGAAGACTCCGCCGGCCACGTCGAGGTAGAGGCGCGCGGCCACACGCGGGGCGGTCCACCACGGGCGCACGAAGTTGACGGCTGCGACCGCGGCGCTGGCGAGCGTGAGCAGCAGGATTCCCCAGAAGAACCAGGTCCACTCCTTCGTGAGCAGGATGTGCACGTTGCCGAGGCGCAGGTCGAGGGGCGCGGCCATGTTCCACGCCCACCAGACGAGCACGCAGAGATTCACCATGACCTCAATGGCGGAGTTCGCGCGCGGGATCAGATGCTTTGGACGCAGAGGCGGAAGCTTGCGCGGGTCCCATTTCTCAAGGATTTCTCGCTTCGCCTGGGTGCGCTCGAGAACGGCGAAGACCAGCGTGACGACGGCCATGGCGGTAAACCAGACACTCCACAACTGCGCGCCAATGTGCGCGAAGGGCGGCTGCCAGCCGCCGCGGACGGCATGGGTGAGCGGTCCGGTGATGAGGCCGGCGATGACGCCGACCAGCGCGGGGATGAGGAGACAGAGGGTTACCACCTTCAGCACGAACACGTAAATCGGGAAGAGCAGCGGCCCGATCAGAGACTGCTGCGGCAAAAACTTGTTCGCGACCTGGATGGGCGAGCCGCGCTGGCGGAGGAGGGTTTCGATTTCCAGATCGTTGAGCGGACGGCCGAGCCGCGACTCCTGCTCGTCGATTTGGTCGCGGATGTCCTGGGAGAGCTCGGCGATGATGTCGTCCTGCTGAGTTTTAGGCAGCCAGAACCTAACGGCCTGCAGGTAGCGGGGTATCAGATCCATGTTCGTGCTCCTTCATGATGGCGTGGATGGAGGTGTCGAGCTTTTCCCAGTCGGCGAGCAACTGCGTGAGGATTTCGGCGCCCTCGGCGGAGAGCCGGTAGAAGCGCTTGTTCCGCTTTTCATGCTCGCGCCACTCGCTGGCGAGGAGGCCCTGGGACTCGAGACGGCGGAGGAGGGGATAGAGCGTTCCCTCGTCGATTTCGAGGCCGTTTTCGGCGAGAGCCTTGCGCAGGGTGTATCCATACTGCTCCGAGCGAAGCGCGGCGAGAACGCCGAGAACGAGACAGCCGCGGCGGAGTTCCAGTTGCAGGTTTTCGAGGGCTTCGAAGTTCATTGCTGTACCGTACGTTCCATCGTATACGACATACACTATGCAACACACAGTAATTTGTCAAGAGGAAAAACGGGGGTAGCGTGTAGGGGGTAGGGGGTTTCCGAATGGTGGTTGCCGGTTGCTAGACTCATGCCCAGGATGCTGCGGAAGATCACGCTGCTGCGCGAACGAGTTGCGGATTGGGATAGCTATCCGTTTCGTGTTCCCGTGATTCGACGGCTGGAGAGCCTGGAACTGCGGTCGCAGGTGACCTTTTTCGCTGGAGAGAACGGCAGCGGGAAATCGACGCTGCTGGAAGCCATTGCGGCGCATTACGGGTTCGGGCGCGAAGGGGGAACGAGGAGCTTCGGAAACAACTCGACGGAGAGCAATCTGTCGATCGAGCCGCTGGTGAAGGCGCTGCGGCTGTCGTTTGATGTGCGGACGGGGGCGGGGTTCTTTCTGCGGGCCGAGAGCCTGTTCAATCTCGCGAACTGGATCGACGATTCGGACCGCGAGTCCGCAGGCATGAAAGGCGAGCCGATCAGCAGCTATTACGGCGGGCGGAGCCTGCATACCCGCTCGCATGGGGAAACGTTCTTCACGATCATGGATCTGAAGATGCAGCGCGGCGGGTTGTTCCTGCTCGATGAGCCGGAGGCCGCGCTCTCGCCGCAGCGGCAACTCGCATTCCTGGTGCTGATGCACGAGACGGTGAAGGCGCACAAGGACGCTCAGTTCATCCTCTCGACCCATTCGCCGCTGCTGCTGGGGTATCCGGGGGCGCAGATCTTCTCGTTCGACGACGCGCAGTTGCGTGAGATCGGTTACGAGGAGACGGCGCCGGTGCAGATTGTTCGACGATTTGTGAACGATCGGGAGCGATTTACCGAGGAGCTGTTTGCGGAGACGCCGTCGCTGTTCGATGCCGGGGAGGCAAAAGAGGACCGAAGTTGTTGACGCATCGCGCTACGAGGCATAGCATTGCGAGGTATGCAGGGGGAAGCGCTCAAAGGGCATCTGGATTTGCTGCTGCTGGCGGCGCTGGAGGCGCAGCCTGCGCATGGCTATGCCGTTGTCGAACGGCTGAGACAGCGCAGCGGCGGCGCGTTCGATTTGCCGGAGGGCACGCTGTATCCGGCGCTGCATCGGCTGGAGCATGGCGGATGGGTGACGAGCGAGTGGAGCGACGAGACGGGGCGGCGGCGAAGGGTGTACGCATTGACGGACGCCGGCCGGAAGCGGCTCAGGGAGCGGCAACGGGAGTGGCGGGCGTTTGCGGTGGCGGTGAATCACGTGGTGGAGGGAATGGCATGAGCGGCGGCAAAATCGAAGGCTACTTGTCGGAGTTGCGGCGTGAGCTGCGGATGCGCTGGACGCCCTCGGCGCGGTTTCTGGAAGAAACGCGCGGGCATCTGGCGGATGCGATCGCGGCGGGAGAGAAGCAGGGACTGCTGCGGGAGCAGGCGGAGCAGGAGGCGCTGGCGCGGTTCGGGAGTCCGCGGATGGTCGCGGGGCGGTTTGCGGCGGAGCGCTACCGGCGGCTGGAGTGGATGATGCTGGCGCCGGCGGTGCTGGTGGGCTTGTCGATTGCGTGGATCGATGCGCGCCCGCACTGGGATGATTCCGGGATTACGGCGGGGATGCTGGTAATCGGATCGGCGCTGCTGGGGCTGGGCATGTCGCGGCGGGCGTGGATGATTGCGCTGGCGGTGGGGGTGTGGATCCCGCTCGATCTGATTTTCCATGCGACAGGGTTTGGATCGGCGGCGGCTTCGCTGCTGATCCTGCTGTTTCCGCTGGCTGGGGCGTATGCGGGGATGGGTTTGCGGCGGCTGGTGGTTCGCTCGGGGGATTGAGAGAGTGAATCGATCCGGCGCCGGCCGCTATTCTCGAGGAAAGAGGGCGAGCTGCCTCGAAAGAAGCGCATAGCCCGTGACAACGCCGGCGGTTTCGAGGCCGAGGTAAACGGCAATCACCAGCAGGCGTTTCGATCCATGCGGAGAAGTACCGCCGTCGTTGAGTTCCTGGAATACGAGGAAGGCACCGCAGAGAATTCCGGCGGCTGCGACGATCAGCCAGCGGTGGAACAGCGGGCGAAGCCATTGAGTGAGGCGCACGGCAATCGTTCGCTCGATGCCAGTGCTGTGCGCGATGGCTGCCGGCGCAGCTTGCACGCGGGGAGCGGATTGGGCGACAACGGTGCTGCCGATGGCCCAGACGGCTACGAAGAGGAGCGCGATTCCACAGAGAACCGTGAATATTTCGCCGGGCAAGGTTTGGCGCAGGCGTTCGGGATAGCATGCCAAAACGAGGACCTCACCGACGGGGACGCCGACGACCTTGAGGAGCGAAGCGCGCCGTGCCGGCAACGAGAGGGATTGAGCCGTGCGCACCAGCAAAATG
>DATDHZ010000059.1:0-8137 GCA_036521315.1 Acidobacteriaceae bacterium | reverse complement strand
GCGGCCATTCCATTCGCGAACTGACCTGTCAGGTCCTGGATAACATTGAGCTGGTGCGCCTTCGCCAGCGCTGCCGTGGCAATCACACCGCCGCGCATGCTCGCAATCGCCGTGGCCACGTTCACCGTGTCTGGCACGTTGATGTCGTACACCACGGCGCCACGAATCTCCGATCGGTACTTCGCCAGAAACTCCCATGGATCCGTGCTCACACGATGCGGCACATTGATCGTGTTCAGCCATCTCTGGTTGGTAGTGTCCGTGCCCCAATAAAAATAGAGGCGCGGCTGCTTTCGGTTTACCTGGCCCTGCAGGCTCACCAGCAGACACTGCTCATCGCCGGTCAGCGCGGTCAGGTCCGCGGCGTCAAGAAAACTCGCTCGCGGGACTGTAGGAAGTGCTCCAGTGGATCGCTGCGTGTTCGAAGTTGCGGCGAAGCCGGGTAGCGCGCGGCTGCCGGCGGCTACGCCGCTCAAAGCCAGGAATGTACGGCGGGACAAGCTGCTCAGGGGTGCGGACATGCTCTCTCCTCAGGGGGGTTGGAGGTTGCAGGGGGTGGGCGGAATTCTTTCCCGCCTTTAAGTTCGCGGCTCTAAGATAGCGTTATCAGAGAGCAGCCGCACGATAGAAAATCGCGCCAATGCTTGTCAAATCGGACGATTCAGCGCTGGAACGACGACCTCCAGAGGCCATCGCGCTGATTCGCCGACGAATCAGCCTTTGAGCAATGTGGGATTCCGTCACAGACCGGTTGCAAGCCACCCATAGCGGTTGTTAACGTTGCGGCTTGTGCGGCAGACCGCCGCCTGCCGGAAACGAATCGTGTTGCAGCACAGACTCGCGCAGGAGATTCAAGAGCCATGAGCAAAGTACGCGTACTGGTCGGCACCCACAAAGGTGCATTTGCCCTCACGTCCGACGGCAAGCGGCAAAACTGGGATGTCAGCGGCCCCCACTTCGCCGGATGGGAGGTCTATCACCTCAAGGGTTCGCCCGCCGATCCCAATCGCATCTACTGCGCGCCATCCACCGGCTGGCATGGGCAGGTCATTCAGCGCTCCGACGATGGCGGCAAAACCTGGGAGCCGGTCGGCAACAAGTTCGCCTATGACGGCACTCCCGGCACGCATCAGTGGTACGACGGCACGCCGCACCCCTGGGAGTTCAAGCGCGTCTGGCACATCGAGCCCTCACTCACCGATCCCGACAAGGTCTACGCCGGCATCGAGGACGCGGCTATCTTCGAGTCCACCGACGGCGGCAGGAACTGGGCCGAGCTTCCCGGCCTGCGCGAGCACGACACCGCCAGGGGCTGGCAACCTGGCGCGGGCGGGCTGTGCCTGCACACCATCGTGCTCGACCCTGGCAATCCTCTGCGCATCTTTGTCGCCATCTCTGCCGCAGGCGCATTTCGTACCGATGATGGTGGCACATCCTGGAAGCCCATCAATCGCGGCCTGCACTCGCAGTACATCCCCAACCCCACCGCCGAGGTCGGCCACTGCGTGCACCACATCGCCATGTCTCCCCAGCGTCCCGGCGTGCTCTTCATGCAGAAGCACTGGGACGTCATGCGTTCCGACGACGCCGGCGACAACTGGCGCGAGGTCAGCGGCAACCTGCCCACCGACTTCGGCTTTGCCATCGACGTCCACGCGCACGAGCCGGAGACCATCTACGTCGTCCCCATCAAGAGTGACTCCGAGCACTTCCCGCCCGACGGCCAGTTGCGCGTCTATCGCAGCCGCACCGGCGGCAACGAGTGGGAGCCGCTCACCCAGGGCCTGCCGCAAAGCAACTGCTTCGTGAATGTGCTGCGCGACGCCATGGCCGTCGACACCATGGACGAATGCGGCATCTACTTCGGCACCACCGGCGGACAGGTCTATGCCTCCGCCAATGCCGGCGACACCTGGGCCCCCATCGTGCGCGATCTGCCCGCTGTCCTGTCGGTCGAAGTGCAAACCATCGCGTGATCCGGACATCATAGTTTGGATACCGTGATCGAGACTGTGACAATCCGCGTCATGCTGCCCGCCCACCTGCGCACACTCGCGCGCGTCGGGTCGGAGGTTGCGCTCGACGTTGCTGTCCCCGCAACCATCGCCTCCACCCTCGATGCGCTCGAAGCCCGCTACCCCATGCTCTGCGGCACCATTCGCGATCACGACACTTTGCGGCGGCGTCCCTTCATTCGCTACTTCGCATGCGAGGAAGATCTATCGCATCAGCCCGTCGACATGCCCCTTCCCGAGGCCATCGTCACCGCGCGCGAGCCGCTCATCGTCCTCGGCGCCATCGCCGGCGGTTAAAGGCAGCATTTCGTTACAGTTGCTGCGCGTTTCTCTCGTTCCAACCACCTGGCCGAAGAAGAAAATGTCGCCGCCGTGGTACGCGATGCGACTTCTCTTCTATAAGCCGCCCCGGATGCCCCTGCACGAATTCCCTATACATCGTGACGATTTTCCGTGTCGTGTGGTCATTTTTCCGCAGTGGTTGCAGCAGCACGCAGCGCCTGCCTCATTTCCTCTGCCTGTGACATCATCCTCTGCGCCTCTCCGCATCAGACTTCTCTAGAGGGCCAAAACGATGGACACCAGGATTTTGATTCCCATAGTCGTGGTCGTCGGCAGTCTCGTCGCCGTCATGGTGGCTTTCACAATGCGTCGCCGTAAAAGCGACCAGCAGCTCAAGCAGCACTTCGGCCCGGAGTTCGACCGCACCGCCGCCCAGCAGCATGGCGACGCCCGCCGCGCCGAGGCCACGCTGGCGAAACGCGAAAAACGCGTGGAGAGTTTTCCTCTCCGCGACCTCTCGCCGATCGATCGTGAGGCCTACGCGATGGAGTGGGCCGCAGTGCAGCGCCGATTCTTCGACAATCCCTCAGCCGTAGTGGGCACGGCGGACCGGCTGGTCAACTGCGTAATGATCGACTGCGGCTATCCCATGACCAACTTCGAGCAGCGCGCTGCGGACATTTCTCTAAGCTATCCAACCGTCGTCGAGAACTACCGCGCGGCTCACGACATTGTGCTGCGCCACGCTGATGGCCAGGTCACCACGGAGGAGATGCGCCAGGCCATGGTGTACTACCGCTCCCTCTTCGATGAATTGCTCGGGCTGGGCTCAGGCTCTGCGAAGGTCCAACCCATCAATCGGAAACGCGGAGGAGTCGCGCGTGCTTCGTAGTCGAAGATCATTCCCGAAGCTGCGGAAACGGAGTGGTCTCGTGTAAGGATGTCGCCCCCCGGCGGAGCCCTCAACTTTATGACGTGATGCGCACTCGCTTTTGTGGTGAGGTGTGGCCGTGGATCACCTCGACGCTTCTCTTCGGCACGCCCAGGTACTCCGCAAGCAGGACGCAGATCTCTTCATTCGCGCGGCCCTTCTCCGGGGCCGCTGTCACCCTCACCTTTAGAACGCCATTCGCCATCACGTCGGAGACCTCTGCCGTTCGCGACCGGGGAACCGCCCTGATATCCAGCACCAGGCCGCCCTCGCGCGCCAGTCTGCGGCGCAGTTCCACCGCATGCTCCGCAAGATTTCTAGGCGAATCGCTCATGGACTCCTATTAGCAGAAAACCCGGCCACTACTTCCGGTGTGAGCTATTTCATCGAGTCGCGCAGCGAAAGCAGCGTCTGGTCCAGATCGCGCAGCCGGATCAATCCCCGCCGGGGAGCAGCAGCAACGCGCTATCGGGATGAAAATTCATCGCATCTCGTCACTGCAGCGGATACACCCTGATATCGCGGAAGTACACCTCCGCCCCCTCGGATTGAAAGAGTATCTTGCCGTCTTTCGGAAACGGATCGGTTCCCTCGTTCACCAGCTTGCCGTTCACGTACTGCCGCACCGTGTCGCCCTGCATCACCAGCTCCAGCACATTCCACTTGCCGTGCGGCCGCTCCACCTCGCCCGTCGGCGAGCGGAAGCCGGTCACGTTCTCCGCCGGCGCCTTGTCGAAACGCGGAATCATCACCGCGTTTCCCGGCGGCCCGGTCACACGCTTGCCGTCGCGTCCCGTCAGCGCTGCGCCATCCGTCAGCCAGAAATCCCCCGTGCCGCCCTCGGTGATCTGGAACTCGATCGATCGCGGCCACACCTTCTGCTCGCCCTGCACGTTATAAAGAATGCCGCTGTCCCGCGCCTTTCCCGCGCGCTCGCCGTAGGTGCCCTCGCCCCACTTGAACTCCGCCCGCAGATAAAAGTCGTGGAACGGCTCCTTCGTGATCAGGTAGCCCATCTCCGTGCCCGAGACGTGGATCATGCCGTGCTCCACCGTAAAGACATGCTCCGGATCGGAGTTCAGCCCCTTCGTCTTGAGGAAGCTGTCAAACGCATCCAGGCTGTGCCCATCGAACAGCACCTCGGCCGGGCCATGCGGCGGAATCGGCGGCTTGTCCCCGGCCCTCGCCGTTGCAACCACCACGCACCCCGCCACCAGCGCTGCCAAGACTCCACCCCTGCCGCGTACCATACCGTGTCCTCTCCAGTTATTTTTGTTTGGGATCATGAACCATCACCGCGCCCCAGTCCGCCGGACTCAGATCGCGCGCATGCCGCGAGAAGAGCCAGTGGTGCCCATCCAGATCTTCCGCTGCATACTGAAACTCGCCGTACACCGTCTCGTGCGGCTCTTCCAGGATCTTCGCGCCGCCCGTCTTCGCCCGCGCGTAATGCGCCTCCACATCCTCAACGAAAATCGTCAGCGACTGCGTCCCATATCCCAGCTCCGCCGGCGATGACTCGCCCTTCGTAGCCTGCTTCAGCATCAGGTACGCGCGCCCGGCATGCACCTGCGCGCCGCTCATCGGCTCGCCATAGTGATAGTGCTCGGCAAATCCAAACACCCGGGTCAGCCACGCAATCGCCGCCGGCAGGTCCTGATACATCACATGCGGCAGCACGATGTCGGTTGGCACGGAACGGTTCCGCATCATGCCCGCCATTCTACGTTGCGCATTCTCTCCTTGACGTTCTACCTATCCCGGTGCTTATATGTAGAACGTCATAGAGAGAGAAGCCCCGCATGCCATCTGAAAAATCGGAAAAAGCAGACAAGCCGGACAAGTCCGACCTCCTCCAGGGAACGCTCGATATGCTCATCCTCAAGATCGTCGCCCTCGGTCCCATCCACGGCTACGGCATCTCGCTGCGCATCCGCCAGATCTCTCGTGACGTCTTACAAGTCCAGCAGGGCTCGCTCTACCCCGCGCTCCACCGTCTCGAAAAACGCGGCTGGCTCCTTGCGGAGTGGGGCGAGTCGGAAAACGGCCGCGAAGCCAAGTTCTACCGCCTCGCCGCCAAAGGCAAAAAGCAGCTCTCCGAAGAAGAGGCAAGCTGGCGTCGCCTCTCGGAGGCCATAGGGCTGGTGCTCGAAACCGCCCGCCTCGAAACCGCCCGCTAGGAGTTGCCCATGCGGTGGCCCGAATCGCTCCGTCGCAAGCGCGATCACGATCCCGAAGCTGATTTAGATCGCGAAGTCGCCTTCCACATCGACACTCTCGCTCGCGACTACGAAGCTGCCGGCATGCCGCCCGAAGCTGCTCGCCGCCAGGCACGCATCGACTTCGGCGGACGCGAACAGATCACCCAGCAGCTCCGCGAACTCCACATCTCCGCATTCATGGAAGCCGCGCGCGCCGATGCCCGCGCCGCCTTTCGCTTCCTCCGCAAAGCCCCCGGCCTCTCCGCAGCCGTCATCCTCACGCTCGCGCTCGGCATCGGCGCCAACACCGCCGTCTTCTCCGCCATTGACGCTGTCATCCTTCGCCCGCTCCCCTTCCCGCAGGGCGACCAGCTCATTTCCATCCGTCAGTACAACATCCGCACCAACGAGCCCTGGACCTTCACCGCACCCACCCGCCTCGAAGACTGGAACCGCCTCAACCACACTTTCCAGGCCATCAGCGGCTATTACTCCGAGGACGAATCGGAAACCTCCGGTCCGCTTCCCGAGCGTCTCGACGAAGCCATCGTCGCCCCGCGCTTTCTTCAGGTCTGGGGCATCGCGCCCGTGCTCGGCCGCGACTTCTCGCCTGCCGAGGAGCACTTCGGCGGACCCGACGTCATGCTCATCAGCGATCGCCTCTGGCGTCGCCGATTCCACGCCGATCCCAAGGTCGTCGGCCGTCAGCTTCACTTCGGCAAACGCGCCTATTCCATCGTCGGCGTCCTCCCCGCGTCCTTCGCCTTTCCCGATCGCGACGCCGACCTCTTCACGCCCGGGCCGCCCGACGCCCCCGTCGCGCAGGACCGCAGCTCCACCTGGTTCCAGGTCATCGGCCGCCTCAAGTCCGGTGTCACCCAGCAGCAGGCGCTCGCCGATCTCTCCACCGTGCAGCGCCAGCTCGGCGCGCAGTTCCCCAAAACCGATCGCGACCTCGGCGTCCACATGGAGCCGCTCAAATCCGTCATCGTCGGCGACATCGGCAGCTCCCTCTGGCTGCTCTACGGTGCCGTCACCCTCCTGCTGCTCATCGCCTGCATCAACATCGCCGCGCTGCTGCTCGCCCGCACTGCCGGCCGCGAACGCGAAATCTCTCTCCGCTTCGCGCTCGGAGCCTCGCGCCGCACCGTCATCGCGCAACTGCTCAGCGAAGTTCTGCTTCTCGCCGTCCTCGGCTCCCTGCTCGGCATCGTGTTCGCCGACGGCGCGGTCCAGCTCTTCCACCACCTCGCCAAAACCCTGCCGCGCGCGGAAGAGATCACGCTCAACTGGCGTCTCCTCCTCTACACCTTCGCCAGCGCCCTAGCCGCCACCCTGCTCAGCGGCCTCTACCCGGCACTGCGCAGCACCCGGCAGGAGCTCGCCAACACCCTCGCGCAATCCAGCCACACCCAGGTCTCTACCCGCGGCAGCCTGCAGTGGCTGCTGGTCGGCGCACAAGTCGCCTTCGCAGTTACATTATTGGTTGGCGCCGGACTCCTCCTCCGCAGCTTTGAAGAGCTCGGCCGCGTCTCACCCGGCTTCGACGCCTCGCACGTCCTCATCCTGCAGATCAGCGGCGGCTGGGGCGAAACCGCCGACATGAAGCGCCTCGTCCAGCGTGTCGACAGCGACCTTGACGCGCTCCGCGCCGTCCCCGGCGTGGAAGCTGCCTCCACCGCCGCCATGCTGCCCGGCGTCCCCGGCATGCCGCAAATGGAGCTCACCATCGCCGGCCAGGAGCAGAACGACCAGCAGAAGATCTTCGCTACTGAGCGCTTCGTCTCCGACGGCTACTTCCAGACGCTTCATACGCCTTTGCTGCTCGGCGAGGACTGCCGTAAAGGCCCGCACAACCAAAGCGTCGTCGTCAACAAGAGCTTTGCCGATCGCTACTTCAGCCAAAGCCCGGCCATCGGCCACACCATCCAGACGCCCGCCACCAGCTCGTTCCCCTTCTCTGCCATAATCCGTGGCATCGTTGCCGACGCCCGCGACGACGGCCTCAACACCGCGCCCGCGCCCACCATTTATTGGTGCACCAGCGCGCCCGACCCCTCGCCCTGGTTCCTCATCCGCACCCACGGCCAGCCCCTGGCGCTCGCCCAGACCCTCCGCCTCAAGCTCCATCAGGCGGAGCCGTCGCGCTCCGTCTTCGGCATCTCCCCGCTCGAAGATCACATCAGCGACTCGCTCGCCCAGAACCGTCTCCGCACCATGGTGCTCACCTTCTTTGCCGGGACCGCCATCTCGCTCGCCTGCCTCGGCCTCTACGGAACGCTCAGTTATCTGGGCCGCATGCGCCGCCGCGAAGTGGGCCTCCGCCTCGCCATCGGCGCATCCCGCCCGCAGATCGTCGCCAACCTCCTCGCCCAGGGACTCCGCATCGTCGGCATCGGCTGCATCGCCGGCCTGGCCATGGGCTTCGCCGCCAGCCATCTATTGCAGGGAATGCTCTACGCCGTCGCTCCAACCGACCCGGAAACCTACGCCGCCATCGTCCTGCTCGTCCTCTTTGTCGCCGTCATCGCCTGCCTCGGCCCCGCCCTGCGCGCCGCCACCACCGACCCCGCCACCATATTGCGCGAAGAGTAAATGCAACAGGTAGCTATGCTTATCACTGTCCTTGACAGCCCCTTTCTATTGGGCCGAAGATAGGCCTCCCCTGACAAAGCCCCCGCAAAATCGGGCCAAAATCTCTCTTCGAA
>DATDHZ010000058.1:0-75824 GCA_036521315.1 Acidobacteriaceae bacterium | reverse complement strand
GAAGCACCACATCATCTCCGCGATCCGCTACTTTTCCAAGTGGGGATGGCTGACGGACGCCGAGACCAAAGCGCGGAATGAACGCGTTTTGCCGTTTGAAGAGAGTCATTCGGCGGGGCAGGCTGCCGAGCAGGAGCTTCGGTTCTCCCCGGCGGTGGAGGAGAAACAGGCTCACCAGCTTGCCTGATCGCGCCTGGTCAGCAGCCTCTTTCCACGCGAGTCGATCATTTAGCATAGAGATACACGAAACTTCTGAAGCACAATGGCTGCAATCAGCGATCCCATTCTTGTCACCGGCGGCGCCGGTTTCATCGGCTCTAATTTTGTTCTCGCCTGGCTCGCCACCACCGGGTCGCCCGTCGTCAATCTGGACCTGCTCACCTACGCGGGCAATCCCGCCAGCCTCGATGCCGTGAATAATGACGCCAGGCACCTCCTGGTCCACGGCGACATCTGCGACGCGAATCGGGTAGGCTCGCTGCTCCGCGAGCATCGTCCCCGCGCGATTGTGCATTTCGCGGCGGAAAGCCACGTGGATCGCTCCATCGTCGCGCCCGATGCGTTCATCCGCACGAATGTGCAGGGCACCTTCACGCTGCTGGAGCAGGCAAAGGCTTACTGGTCCTCACTCGATGAGGCGGCGAAGCAGAACTTCCGCTTCCTGCACGTCTCCACCGACGAGGTGTACGGCACGCTCGGCCCGGCCGATCCGGCCTTCTCCGAAACCACGCCCTATGCGCCGAACAGTCCCTACGCGGCCTCGAAAGCGGCGTCGGATCATCTCGTGCGGGCCTACCATCACACCTTCGGGCTGCCGGTCCTGACGACCAACTGCTCGAACAATTACGGCCCGTTTCAGTTTCCTGAGAAGCTGATCCCGCTCATGATCCTGAACGCTCTCGAAGGCAAGCCCCTGCCGGTTTACGGTGACGGTGGCAATGTGCGCGACTGGCTCTTCGTCGAAGATCATTGCGCCGCCATCCGCACCGTGCTCGAGAAGGGCCGCGTGGGCGAGACCTACAACGTGGGCGGCAACAGCGAGCGCAGGAATCTCGACGTGGTGACGGCCATCTGCGATCTGGTCGACGAAATGCGTCCCGATCCGGGGCTCGGCTCGCGGCGCAAGCTCATCACCTTCGTCACCGACCGGCCCGGGCACGATCGCCGCTACGCGATCAACGCGACCAAACTCGCGCGCCAGCTCGGCTGGAATCCCGCCGAGCAATTCGAGAGCGGACTTCGCCGCACCGTCCGCTGGTACCTCGATCATCTCGAATGGGTAAACAACGTGCGGACCGGTGCGTACCTGCACTGGATCGAGCAGAACTACGCGGAGCGGCTCCCATGAAGGGGATCATTCTGGCCGGCGGCTCCGGTACGCGGCTGCACCCTGTGACGCGCGTGGTCTCCAAGCAGCTTCTGCCGGTTTACGACAAGCCGATGATCTATTACCCGCTCAGCACGCTGATGCTGGCGGGGCTCCGCGACATCCTCATCATCTCCACGCCCCAGGACACCTCGCGTTTCGCCGACCTGCTGGGCGACGGCCGCAGCTGGGGCCTGAACATCAGCTACGCGGTGCAGCCGAGCCCCGACGGCCTCGCGCAGGCCTTCCTCATCGGGCGCGATTTCATCGGCAGCGAACCGAGTTCGCTCATCCTCGGCGACAACATCTTTTACGGCCAATTGTTTTCGAAGCAGTTGCAGCAGGCCGCAAAACTGACCAGCGGCGCGACGGTGTTTGCCTATCCCGTCCAGGATCCCGAGCGCTATGGCGTCGTGGAATTCGACAGATCGGGACGCGCGATCAGCATTGAGGAGAAGCCGCAGGTGCCACGCTCGCGCTACGCCGTCACCGGTCTCTACTTTTACGATCGCGAAGTGGTCGAGATCGCGGCGTCGCTCAGGCCTTCCGCGCGCGGTGAGCTGGAAATTACCGACCTGAACCGCCGCTACCTGGAGGCGGGCAAGCTGAACGTGCAGATCATGAGCCGCGGCATGGCCTGGCTCGATACGGG
Organism: Acidobacteriaceae bacterium; assembly: GCA_036521315.1. Taxonomy (GTDB): domain Bacteria; phylum Acidobacteriota; class Terriglobia; order Terriglobales; family Acidobacteriaceae; genus Palsa-343. Next base: position 73,806 of record DATDHZ010000058.1, on the reverse strand, counting down.
AACCCACGATTCGCTCTTCGAAGCCGGTCTGTTCATCCAGACGGTCGAGCACAGGCAGGGACTGAAGATCGCGTGCCCGGAGGAAATTGCATGGCGGCTGGGCTACATCACCGCCGAGCAGGTGGAAGCGCTGGCTCGGCCCATCCGCAAGAGCGGCTACGGGCAGTATCTCCTCAACATTCTCACCGAGCCGTATCTTGCGGGTGAGAATTCGTAACCATGAAGATTACAGAAACGGCTCTCCCCGGCGTGCTCGTGTCCATCCTCTCGGCAAAAGATGCTCAGGGAGCAGCATTCCACAGCGCCGAGGTCTTTCCATGAGCGACGCTCCGCGCATTCTGATTTTGGGCGCGAGCGGCCAGCTGGGCATCGAGTTGCAGCGCAGCTTTGCCGGGACGAACCCGCTGGTCGCCGCCGACCGGGAGATTGCCGATCTCGCTTCGCCTGAGCAGCTGCGGGCCATCGTGCGGCGTGTGCAGCCCCACGTGATTCTGAATGCCGCGGCGTATACGGCGGTCGATCGGGCCGAGTCGGAGCCGCAGGTGGCTGCGGCCATCAACGAACGCGCGCCGCGCATTCTCGCGGAAGAAGCGCGGCAAATCAACGCGCTGTTCGTGCACTATTCCACCGATTACGTCTTCGACGGCAGCAAGACCGAGCCCTGGACCGAGGACGATGCGCCGCATCCGCTGAATGCCTATGGAGCGGGCAAGCTGGCCGGCGAAGAGGCAGTGCGCGCCGTGGGCGGGCGGTATCTCATCTTCCGCACGAGCTGGGTCTACGCGCCCCACGGCAAGAATTTCCTGCTGACGATGCTGCGTCTGGGACGCGAGCGCGATCGTCTGAGCGTCGTCGACGATCAGCTTGGCGCGCCCACGACGGCCATTGAGCTGGCTCGCGCCACGCGCGCGATCGCAGATGGCATTCTGGCCGGACAGTTCGGTCCGACGCAGGACTGGGCCGGTCTCTACCACATGACGTGCGGCGGCTCGACGACCTGGTGTGGTTTCGCGCAGGCCATTTTCGCGCGCGCTGGATCTTCGCTCGACGGGCGCCAGCCCGAAGTGACGCCCATTCCGTCGAGCGAATACCCCACACCCGCGCAGCGCCCGCGCAATACGGTCTTGTCGAATGTGCGGCTCCATGCTCGCTTCGGCATGCAGCTGGCGCCGTGGCAAGCGGCTCTCGATGAGGTGCTGGCCGTTTTGCGCGCCCGCGCCTGACGCTCGCGCTTCATTCGCCGTGGTTCAGGTTCCAGGTAACGCCGATCCCGCGGCCCAGCGGCGTCTCGACTGCCGAGACGTCGGGCACACCATGCTCGCGCGAGCGATGGTGGAGCACGTACCCGCCGACAAGCCAGCCGAGGGTGCTGCCCACGATCACATCGGAGGGAAAGTGTTGCCGCGCGATCACCCGCGACACGGAGACCGTGGTCGCCAGTCCGTAGACCACTACGTTGGTCGCAATGCCGTTGTATTGCCCTGCGACCACGTGCGCGAAGGCCCACGCGTTCATTGCGTGCTCGGAAGGCATGGACGGCGAATTCGGCCAGCCCTTCGGACCGTGGGGCCACAGGCCGCCGCGAGCGTTGTCGAGCATGGGATTCTCGCGGTCGAGCGCGTATTTCAGTCCCTCATCGAGAATGCCCGCGTCGGCCATGGCCTCCGCAGAGAGCACCGCAGTTTCGGTCATGTAGTCGTCGTGGCGCACATCGCCCGCAACGTACCCGACGGCTGCCGCCGCGAAGGGCAAATACAAGCCAGTGTCGCTGGAGAGCTTGTTGAACTGATTTTCGCGGCTCGGATGCACTCCGAGATCATGGATGGCACGGGTGTCGTAGTGGACGGCAACGCCGGTCGCCACGCCGAACGGCAGAAGCCACCAAAGATCGGTGGCGGACGTATGCAGCGGGCTGGTGACGATGTGCGCTTCGTCCTGCGCGACATCTTTCACGCAAATGGGCAGTCGGCTCAGGCGGCAATCGCTCTCATCGGGCTGCGGCCTGGGCGCGTTGACCTGAGCGAGTACGGGCGCGGCGCAGGCAAGCAAGGTGAAAGCCGCCGCCACGGTCAATCGTTGGCTGAAACCGCTCAAGAGGTTCTCCGGATGAATTTGCGGAAGCCGCTACCGGATTGTAACGCGGGCTCATGAACAGGCTCTTTGGCATGCCGCCGCGCCCGCAGCGGCAGCTTGCTCAGGTTCACGACCGATAAAATGGACTGATGCTGCAACTCTCCGGCGCCGGCAAGCGTTTCGGCCCCAGACTTCTCTTTGAAAACGCTGACTGGCTGATTACGCCGAACGAGCGCACCGCGCTGGTGGGCGCCAACGGCGCGGGCAAATCCACCCTCATGAAAATCCTCGGCGGGATGGACTCCCTCGACTACGGAACCATGCAGCGCATGCGCGGCATGAGCATCGGCTACCTGCCGCAGGATGGGCTGACCCTCTCCGGCCGCACGGTTTTCGACGAGTGCCTCAGCGTCTTCGATCAGCTGCGGGCCATGGAGCGCGAATTTGAAGCGCTCTCCGCGTCGCTGGCCGAGCTCGACCCGGCCAGCCAGGAATACGCCACCGTCGCCGACCGTTATTCGCACGTCGAAGGGCGCCTGCGCCACCACAACGTGTACGCGCTCGACGCAGAGGTAGGCACGGTGCTCACGGGTCTCGGTTTTGCCAAAGAGGACTGGACGCGGCGCACCGAGGAGTTTTCCGGCGGCTGGCAGATGCGCGTCGCGCTGGCCAAGCTGCTGCTCGAGCAGCCCGATCTGCTGCTGCTCGACGAGCCGACGAACCACCTCGATCTCGAGACGCGCAACTGGCTCGAGAACTACCTGAGCACATGGCCGAATGGCTACATCCTCATCTCGCACGACCGCTATTTCCTCGATGTCACCGTGAACAAGATCATCGAGATTTGGAACAAGGCCCTGCACGTTTACCACGGCAACTACGAAAAATACCTGACGCAGAAAGCCGAGCGCCGGGCGCAGCTTGAGGCCGCCTACAAGAATCAGCGCGACCGCATCGAGCATCTCGAGGTCTTCATCAACCGCTTCCGCTATCAGGCGACCAGGGCGAAGCAGGTGCAGAGCCGCATCAAGGAACTGGAGAAGATCGAGCGCATCGAAATTCCGCTCGAAGAGCCGACGCCCCACTTCAGCTTTCCGCAGCCGCCCCCGTCGGGCCGCAACGTCGTGGAGGTTGCCGGGATGTCGATGCAATACGGCGAGAAGCGCGTCCTCGAAAACGTGAATTTTACCATTGAGCGCGGCGACCGCATCGCGCTGGTGGGCGTGAACGGGGCGGGGAAGTCGACGCTGATCCGGCTGCTTTCCGGCCAGGAATCGCCGGCCGCAGGCACGCTGAAGCTGGGCCACAACGTCATTGCCGAATACTTTGCGCAGGATCAGTACAAGGTGCTCGATCCCGTAGCGCGCATGCTCGATGACATCGGCCGCACCGCTGCCAAAGTCGCCGAAAAGGATTTGCGCAGTCTCCTCGGCTGTTTTCTGTTTTCCGGCGACGATGTGTTCAAGCAGCTCGGCGTGCTGAGCGGCGGCGAGCGCAATCGCTACGCGCTGGCGCGCATTCTGGTGAGCCCCGCCAATTTCCTGCTGCTCGACGAGCCCACCAACCACCTCGATTTGCGCGCCAAAGATGTCCTGCTGGAGGCCATCGGAAAATTCAACGGGACCGTCATTTTCGTCTCCCACGACCGCTACTTCATCGACGGCCTCGCGCAGAAGGTCTTCGAAGTAGCGCGCAGCGAAGACCCCGCGCGCGGGTCGCAGGTGCACGTCTTCCCCGGCAACTACGAGGACTATCTGTGGCGCAAAGAAGGGGGCGCGGCGGAGCTTGCGGCGGAGACGGCCGCGGCTGCGGCCCCGGTGGTGGAAGCGCCGGCGCCGGTGGCTGAGCCGGAAGCCGCGCAGGCCCACGCAAAGCGAGTCAATCCCATCAAGCTCCGCCAGATGCAGGAGCGGCTGGCGCAGGTCGAGGCGGAGATTCCGCGCGTCGACGGCTGGGTGGCGGAAACCGAGCAGGCCCTCAGCGTCTACGTCAGTGCGGAAGAGACGCAGCGGCTCACCGAAGTGCTGGCCGTGCTGCGGGACCGTCAGGCAGAGCTGAACAGCGAGTGGGAGGAACTGTCGCTGCAGTTGCAGGGCCAGGAGACGGCCGGGTAGCGGTTAGCGAAAAGCGGCGGTGTCATGCCCCAAAACGCGCGACAGAACGGTCCTTGCCTTTGTGTCAGGCACGACCCTGGTCGTGCCGTAAAAGCCTCAAAATGGGTGGGCTTTATCCGTGCACCCCGTTTTCTTCCGTCCCCTTCAATGAATGATTCAACGATTTTCGCGGACGCCACACCTGCCAGGAGCCGGTCAGTGCTGCGCGGCGCCTTTCAGTGACTCGATCACGTCCGCCGCGTTTTCCGGGTTGGCGCGGAATGCGATCGAGAAGCGGTTCCAGGAATTGATGAGCGTGACGGCGAGCGTCAGGTCGACGAGTTCGCGCTCGTTGAACACCTTGCGGGCCTGCTCATAAACGTAATCCGGCACATGCGAATGCGCGATGTCGGTCAGTGCCTCGGTCCACGCAAGGGCCGCGCGCTCCCGCTCGGAATACCACGGCGTCTCGCGCCAGGCCGGCAGCCCGTGCAGGTGGTCGTCGCTGAGTCCGCTCTCTTTGGCCTCGCGCCAGTGCATCGCGATGCAGAACGCGCAGCCGTTCATCTGCGAGGCGCGCAAATCGACGAGATGGCGCAGGGGCTCCTCGATCGATCCGTGCGTGCGCAGATACGTGGCGGCTTGATAAAGCGACCGAAGAGCTTCGGGCGCCACAGAAGCGGGTGTGATGCGATCCGTCACAGAGAATCCTCCTCAGCGATGTCTGAGCTTTCGATGACGGCCCGGCCCAGCGGGATTCGCTGCTATTCCTTTTTCGTCGTTGAGGCGCCGGACGAGCTGGACGAACTGCTCGCGTCGGTCGACGACGATGCCGGCTTGTCGGCCGGACCGCTCTCGCTGGATTTGGAGCCGCCCTCGGCGGAGGCTTTCATGGAGCCGGTGTTGCCCTTTTTCGCGTAGTCGCTCACGTACCAGCCCGAGCCTTTGAACTGAATCGCTGGTGCGGAGAGCAGCCGCTCCACCTCGCCATGGCACACCGGGCACTCCTTCTCTTCGGGAGCGCTGAAGCTCTGAATCTTCTCGAAGGTATGTCCGCAGCTTTTGCAGCGATATTCGTACAGGGGCACGGTTCTGGAGACCTCTGGGGTTTCGGTGCTGCTTCTATTCTAGCCGGTGCGAGCGGGCGGACCGGCCGCGCTGGACCGGCTCGGTATAATCGCGGCAATTTCCAATGGGAGCGTGAGTTGGGCGCGAAGGGTGAAGTCTCGTCACGAAAACGCAACCGCGAGAGGGAGGGTTTTGGCCTGGCGCCCGCGGATCTGCGAACCTTGCGGTCCCTGAAGTCGCCGGCGCGGATTCAGAAGTTCGTCGACGGCCTGGCCTACCAGTATGCCGACACGGCGGGTTCGCCCGCGCGCGTCCTGCGCGAGCGCATGGGGCACTGTATGGAGGGAGCGCTGGTGGCCGCTGCGGCGCTGCGCGTCCAGGGGCTTCCGCCGCTGCTGATGGATCTCGAAGGCGTGCGCGACGACGACCACGTGGTGGCGCTGTATCGCGAGCGCGGGCTGTGGGGCGGGATCGCCAAATCGAACTTCGCCGGGCTGCGGTTCCGCGCGCCGGTGTATCGCACCCTGCGCGAGCTGGCCATGAGCTATTTCGAGCACTACTACAATCTGCGCGGCGAGCGCACGCTGCGCTCGTGGGCCGGACCGGTCAACCTGGCGCGCCTCGACAGCCACCATTGGATGACGTCCGGCGATGATGTGTGGTGCGTCCCGGAAATGCTGATCGCCGCGCGGCATTTCCCGCTGTTTCCCGACAAAGTGGCACGCGCCCTGCCCCGCCTCGATCGCCGCAGCTTCGAGGCTGGCATGCATGGATGGGTGAAGCATTGAGAGGCACGCGCAGAGTGCAGGGCGACGGGTGGGGCGCGGAATTACTGCGGCGCGGTCGGGGCATTGTCGCGGAGACGCCGCGACTCCTCATCGCTGAGGATGTGGGCGTCCGCGCGAAACAGCTGGTAGCCGGTGAAGATAACGTCGTTCAGATACTTCTGCACCGGGATGACGGGGGCGGATCCCGCCCTGCTTTGCGAGCGCCTACAGCGTCACCTGCCGCACCCCGGTAATCGCCTCGACGGACCGCAGCTCGTGAATCACCGCGTCGCTCACCTCCCCGTCGATCTGGAGCACCGCCAGAGCGGTCGCATCGCTGCCGCCGTTGGAGCGCCCCAACGCGAAGTTCGCGATGTTGATCTTGTGCTCGCCGAGGATGGTGCCGATGCGCCCGATCACGCCCGGGACGTCCCTGTTGCGGATGGCGAGCAGCGTGCCCTGCAGCGGCGCCTCGATGTCGATGCCGTCGAGGTTCAGCAGGCGCGGCGAATTGCCGTGCAGCACCGATCCGCTGGCCGAGATCGTCGCCTCACTCGTGTGCAGCGAGAGCTTCAGTACGCTGCCGGCTCCGCCCTGGGTCGCTTCCTTCTTCTCCTCGTGCAGGCGGATCCCGCGCTCGGCAGCGACCGACGCAGCGTTGATGCGGTTCACCTGCTCCAGATGCGCGAGCACGCCCGCGATGGCGCTGTTCCGGATCAGGTCGGTCTTCAGCTCGCCGAGGCGGCCGTTGTACTTGATCTGAATGCTGTCGATGGCGCCCTTCGGGAACTGCGCGAGGAAGGTGCCGAGGCGCTGCGCCAGCGTCATGTAGGGCGCGAGCTCCTGGTATTCCTCGTGCGTCAGCGACGGCAGGTTGACCGCGTTCTGCGCCACGCCCGACTTCAAATACTCGCAAACCTGATGAGCAATCTGGATGCCGACCGCTTCCTGCGCTTCGGCCGTCGAGCCGGCAATGTGCGGCGTCAGAATGGCGTTATCCAGCGACGCGAACGGCGAGTTCTTCGGCGGTTCCTCTTGAAAAACGTCGAGCGCCGCGCCGGCCACGTGACCGCTGGCAAGCGCTTCGGCCAGATCCTTCTCGACCACCAGCTCGCCGCGGGCGCAGTTGATGATGCGAACGCCCTTTTTCATGGTGGCCAGCGTGGTTTTGTTGATGATGCCCGCCGTTTGCGCCGTGAGGCCGACATGGAGCGTCAGGTATTCGGCGAGCCAGAACAGCTCCTCGGCGGAAACGAGGCGGATGCTGTTTTCGCGCGCGATGGACGCGGAGACGAAGGGATCGTGCGCCAGCAGCTCCATGCCGAAGCTGCGGGCGCGGCGGGCGACTTCGAGCCCGATGCGGCCCAGACCCAGGATGCCAAGCTTCTTGCCGCGCAGTTCGCCGCCCTGCAGCGACTTCTTCTCCCACTTGCCGGCGTGCATCGTGGCGTCGGCTTTGGGCAGCTGGCGGGCCAGAGCAATCATCAGGCCCAGAGCCAGCTCGGCCACCGCGATCGCATTCGCGCCCGGCGTGTTCATCACGACGATGCCCCGGCGCGTGGCGGCGTCCGCATCGATGTTGTCGACGCCCACCCCCGCGCGCCCGATGACGCGCAGCTTCGGCCCGGCGGCCATCAGCGCATCATCAACCTGTACGGCAGAGCGGACCACGAGCGCGTCGGTATCGGCCAGCGCTTCGGGCAGGTTTTTCACCTGATCGTGCGTGAGGACGTTCCAACCCGGTTCCGCATGGAAGACAGCCAGCGTTGCGGGAGACACTTTTTCCGCGAGAACGACTTTCATCCTGTCCTTTCGTGCCATCGGTTCTGTATTCGAGACATTGGCGGAGCCCCACATCTCCGAACACCGCGGAGATGGGTGGCCTCCGGGAACCTACGCCTTGACCAGCTCGGGTTGCGGCGCCGGCTCCGCGGCTTGCCGCGCAGGCGCCGCGCTGCGTTCCGCGTAGACCTGCTGCGCTGCCGCGAGGGCCTTGCCGAAGGCAAATCCCGGCAAGGTGAGTTTCGCCGCCGCCACCTGCTCGAGCGCGCCGATGATGGCAATCGTATCCATGTAGTCGAACAGGCCGATGTGCGCGATGCGAAAGATCTTCCCCTTCATGTCGCCCTGGCCGTTCGTCACGATGGCCGCGAAGCGGCTCTTCAGCTCCTTCACGATGACCCCGGAATCGACGCCTGCTGGCGCAACGACTGCGGTCGCCGCGGCCGAATAGCTGCCGGGGCCGAAGAGATCGAGCCCTATCGCCTGCACGGCGGCCCGCGTCATGGCGGCGCAGGTCTCCGCGTTGTCGATGAGCGCATCGCGGCCCCCCGCCAGATCGCCTCCGCCCTGGGCTGCAATGTAGTCGAGCGACGCGCCCAGAGCCGCGATCAGAGCGACGGCCGGCGTGTAGCTGCTTTCGCCCCTCTGCGCGTTCTTGCGCTCCTTGCGCAGATCGAAATAGTAGCGCGGGTTCTTCGATGTTTCGGCGGCCTTCCAGGCGCGGTCGCTCAGGCTCAGGTAGGCAAGGCCGGGCGGGATCATGACCGCCTTCTGCGATCCGCCGATGATGACGTCCACGCCCCAGCCGTCCACATCCAGCTTGGTGGTGCCGAGGCCGGTGATGCCGTCGACGATCAGCAGCGCGTGGGGCGCGGCCGATTGCAGCACCTTCGCGATGCCCTCGATGTCATGACGGATGCCGGTGGATGATTCGGTGGCCTGCACGAAGACGGCGCGCGTATCGGGGCGCAGCCCCTGCTTCACGTCGGCAAGCGCGAAACTCTCGCTGTACGGGCGAGTCAGCACGTCAACCTGGCAGCCGAACGCCTTCGCCAGCCATTCCCAGCGCTCGCCGAATTTGCCGGCCGAGAGCACGAGCACGCGGTCCCCGGGCGAGGTGAGGTTCGAGACCGCAGCTTCCATCGCGCCGGTGCCGGAACACGCCAGCAGCAGCACGTCATTCTTTGTGCCGACAAACGTCTTCAGCTGCGCCAGCACGCGCTCGTAGAGGGCGCGAAACTCCGGCGTCCGGTGGTGAATGTCCGCGGCCGCCATGGCGAATTGCGCCGCCGGCAGCAGCGGAGTCGGTCCCGGAGTAAATAACCTGGTCTTACGGATCATGATGGCGTCCCCTTATGCATCTATTGTAGCCAGCCGGTTTGCACGGACCGCGTCCTTATAATGAGAAGTTTGGGTAGCGTTCGCGCTCGGAGGCCCAGCCTATGGAACTCGTCAGGCAAGTCGATCACGACATGATTGCCGCAATGAAGGCCCGCGACACCGAGCGCACCTCGACGCTGCGGATGGTAAAGGCTGCGTTGAAGAATCGCGAGATCGAGAAGCGCGCCGCGCTCACCGATGTCGAATGCCAGCAGGTGTTCAACACCATGATCAAGCAGCGCAAAGATTCGATCGAGCAGTTCCAGAGGGGCCATCGGCCGGAGCTGGCGGCGAAGGAAGCGCGCGAGATTGTGGTGATCGAAGCGTATATGCCGAAGACGCTTGACGAGGCGGCGGTGAAGAAGATCGTCGAGGAGACGCTGGCTGCGGGCACGTACGGGCCGCGCGACATCGGCCCGGCGATGAAAGCCGTGCAGGCGAAGCTCGCCGAGACAGGCGCGCGCGCCGATGGCAAACAGGTGAGCGAGCTGGTGAAAGCGATGCTGGCGCCCGCCGGCTAAGCGCCGGTGAGCCGGTTCCATGCCGGCGGAGAAACCGTGGCGCTTCCTGCGCCTCAACGGCCCGGCCACGCAGCGAAGTCCTGCGCCAGAAAGGCAATCGTCCCGCAGTATGTTTACTGTTCGGGCAACACACCCCCCCACAAATCCCCTCTAAGAAAAGGCAAGAGCTCGTCGCGTTGAACTTCTGAGGTCAAAAGTGATGCATCTGAGGCGACTTCTGTCCCTCGTGGCGGCGGCTTCTGTCTGCGCCCTCCCCGCCTTCTCCCAAACCGATTTCCAGTATCGGCAATATCCCACGCCGAATGACGCCGGCGTCTCGCTGGCGGCGCAGGACGCCCATGCCGCCGACTTCAACGGCGATGGACTGGCCGATGTGCTGGCGCCGAGCAGCTATTCCTGTTCCGCCGGCAAATGCACCGTGGTGCCGACCCTGGACCTCTACATGAACAACGGCACCGGCCTGGGCGCGCCGGTTCAGTTGCCCGTGCAGATCGTCGGCGGGTCGTATGAGGCGATGGAGCGCCAGGTGGCGATCTCCGATTTCAACGGCGACGGCAAGCTCGATATCGCTGCCCTCAATTCCGGCGGCCAGATCACCATGCTCTACGGCAACGGCGATGGCACGTTTCAGGCGCCGGTCACGGTGCAGACCGGATCGCAAACCTTCACGGCGCTGGTGACGGCGGATTTCGACGGCAACAATACCCAGGACCTCGCGGCGCTGAATCAAAATGGCAGCCTGGTGCTGCTGTTCAACGACGGCAAGGGGAACTTCACCGAGCAGACGGTGACGATCGATACGCCTCCCTCGGGCTACACCACGGACTCCCTGGCGATCGGCGACTTCAACGCTGATGGCCGTCCGGATATCGCCTGGCTGGAGCAGGGAAATGCCGGCGACGAGACCAACACGGTCTACACCGCGCTCAACACGGCCAAAGGTGTTTTCAGCGCGAAGAAGGAGCTGGGCACCACGCCGGCCGGCATCGGATTCGTTCGTGCGGCCGATCTGGATTTGGACGGCAAAAGCGATCTGATCACGTGGTCGTCGCAGCTCTACGAGAACTGCTGCGCGACTCTTCCCGTGCAGATGTATTTCTCCAATGGCGATGGGACCTTCACCGCCAAAAATCTTACCTTTGCCATTACGACCGATGTGGGCGTCACGGACATCAACGGGGACGGCCTGCCCGATGTCCTGGTGTCGGGCAACGCGGGACTGACCGTGTTCGTCGGAACCGGCAACCGGTCGTTCACCAACGACGGAACCTATTCGTCGCTTTCCGGCGCCTCGGCTCTCCAGGACATCGGTTTCTTCGACAAGACGAATCGCATCGGCCTGGCGACGACGAACGCAACAGCTACGGACAACAATCAGAATCCCCTGACGGTGCTGGCCAACGACAACGCGCAGGACAAGTGTGAGTATCCGGCCAGCGCGGGGTCAGGTTCTGCCAGGCGACCCAGACCGGCAACACGGTGCGCGTGCGCGGGACGGCGCGTGCCCAGACCGCGCCCGTGCGGCACATCGAGCTGTGGGCGAATGGCGCCAAAATGTATCAGGTGTTCTCTGACGAGTTCGACGCCACGCTGACCTTGCCCGCGGGGACGAAGATCACCGCCGTGGAAGTTGAAGCGAACCGAGCGACGCGCAGCGCCACCACCAGCACCCAGGCAAGCACATGCGCGCCGCCGAGTTCGACGGGCGTCCATGTCTGCTCGCCCACGCAGGGCGAAGTGCTCCAGTCGCCGGTAACGGTCGTCGCGGCGGGCACCGGGGCCAGCGGCTCGGTGAACCACCTGGAGCTGTGGATCGATGGCAATAAGGTGGGGAATTATTCCGGCGCGACGATGGACGCAACCGTCTCGCTGCCCAATGGTTCGCACAGCCTGACGGTGGTGGAAGTGGATTCGAAGGGTGCGGATGTGAAGTCGTCGCCTGTCACTTTCACCGTCGGCGCCACGGGCACATGTTCGGCTCCGAGTTCGCCGGGCGTGCATCTATGCTCGCCGATGCAAGGCGAGAGCACCTCATCGCCGGTCGCGTTCATGGCCACCGGAACCGGCGCGAGCGGCGCGGTCAATCACCTCGAGCTGTGGGTCGACGGCAACAAGGTCGGCAACTATTCCGGCGCGACCATGAATGCATCGGTTGGGCTGGCCGCAGGATCGCATTCGGCCACCGTGATCGAGGTCGATACGAACGGTAACTACGTGAAGTCAGCGCCGGTGGGATTTACCGCGAACTGAACGCGTGTGCACCGGGGCGGTGGAAGCAGCAAGTGCGTGAATCGGCCGCCCTGGGGCGTCACCTGAGCGCAGCCGCATCGGGATTGGACTTGGTCTTGAGGCTCTCCCCCTCGCGCAGAACATACAGTCGGTCGGCGGCCAGCCCTCGCCAGGTCTCCCGCAGCCCTGAAGGCCAGAAGATGTCGAAATCGGCCGACCTTGACCCTCCAAGCCCGAAGTGCAGTCTCGGGTCGTTGGCCGATACGTAGCTGCACTGGCTGGTGACCGCCTGCGCCTGCACGCGGCCGTTGTAGTGGGCCAGCACGCGTGCGCCGATCGCGCTGCGATTGCTCCGCGTCCCCACCAGCCGAACCTTGATCCAGTGATTCTTCGCCGGAGCATCGTTGCGCAAAAGCGAGGGCGGCTCATTGCGATTCATCACAAGGATGTCGAGATCGCCGTCATTGTCAAAATCGCCGAAGGCCACGCCCCGCGAGTTGTGGAGCGCGGAGATGCCGGGGCCCGCCTCGTTGCCCAGTTCGACGAAGGTCCCGTCACCCTGATTGCGAAAAATCAGCCGCGGAGTTCTGGACGGAAACCGCTCGGGATAGGAGCGTTCCAGTTCCGGATAGACGGTTCCGCTGGCGATAAAAATGTCGGGCCAGCCGTCGTTGTCCAGGTCCGCCAGACCCGCGCCCCAGTTGATAAATCGCTGCTCGTGGCCCAGTCCCACCATGTCGGTCAGGTCGTCAAAATTGCCCTTCCCGTCGTTCCGATACAGCCCGGGAGCCTGCTTGTAGAAGTGGGTGCGCAGAATATGAAGATGTCCGTCGAGCTGATAATCGCCCACGCCGACACCCATCCCCCCCATGCGCCGTCCCCGCCCATCCACGGCAATCCCGCGCAGCAGGCCCTCCTCGCGAAACGTCCCGTCCCGATTGTTGATCAGAAGCAGGCTGAAAGTCGCATCGCAGGCCACGAAGATGTCCGGCCAGCTGTCCTCGTCGAAATCGCACGCCACCGCCGTGAGCCCGTACGAGCCCTTGAGTGCGAGGATGCCGCTTTCCTTCGACACATCGGTGAAGGTGCCATCTCCGTTGTTGCGATAGAGAAAATGGCGCGGAGCGGGCAGGCCTCCCGGTCCGCAGTTGACCGGAATCCCGTTGAAATTGCAGTTCGGGATTTCCAGAGAAGGGCGCGGACCATGAGTCAGGTCGATGTCGGCGTAATTCGCGACAAACAGGTCCAGCTGCCCATTGCGATTGCGCTCGATGAAGGTGCAGCCTGAGCCGAAGTGAACGCCGGGACACAGCAGTCCTGCCTTCGCCGTCACATCGGTAAAGGTGCCATTGCCGTTATTGTGATAGAGCTTGTTTTGCCCGTAGTAGGTGATGAAGAGGTCTTCGAACCCGTCGTTGTCGTAATCGCCCACGCACACGCCGACCGCCCAGCCGGCATCGTGCAGTCCCGCCTTTTCCGTTATGTCGCTAAACGTGCCGTCCCGGTTGTTGTGGTAAAGCCGGTTGGTGGCTTCCGCCGGAACATCCTGCAGGCGCCGGCCGCCGAGCATAAGAATGTCCATCCACCCGTCATTGTCGTAATCGAAGAACGCACAGCCGCAGCCGGTGATCTCAACGATGTAGGTGACCTGTTCCGGATCTCCGTACACAACCGGCTGCGTCAGGCCGGCGGAGGCGGCAACGTCCACGAAGGCAAAAAACGGCGCCGTCGACGCAGCCCCGCAGGCCGCGCGCAATGGGGCCGGGAGAATGAGCGGACCGACGGCTGTGGGTAGCCTGCGCAATAGGCGCCGTCTGGTCCAGAGCGCCTGATCCATTTCGCGTGGATTCTAAAACCACGGAGCTGCCGCGCGCCAGAGTTTTGTGCATGCCGGCATCCGCGTTGCCTGGGACGTTTGCCGGCGGTCGATCAGGTTCCGCGCCGCTCAAGCCAGACGACGTCCCAGTAGCGGCCGAATTTGTACCCCTGCTCGGTAAACGTTCCGACGGGGCGGAAGCCCAGGCGCGCGTGCAGCCTTTCCGAGCCGGGGTTCGGCGGCACGTATCCGGCCACGATACGGTGGACACATTCCCGGGCGAGGGCTTCGAAAAGCGCTGTGTAGAAACGAATCCCAAGCCCGCGGCCGGTGGCTTCCGGCGCGCAGTAGATCGTCGTTTCGACAGTTTGGCTGTAGGCCGGCTTGGCGCGGAAGCGCGTCGTCCCGGCGTACCCGGCAACCACGCCGCCGTCCTCGGCGACGAGGAGGCGGTGAGGGCCAGTCTCGGCAAACTGTGCGAGCCATGCAGCGCGCTCGGCCACTGTCTTCGGATCGAGGTCGAAAGTGGCCGGAGACGCCAGCACGTAGTGGTTGTAGATTGCGGTGAGGCGCGGGAGATCGGAGCCGCGGGCGGGCCGAATGAGAGTGTCCACGACGCGTGCCTCCTGTCTCCGGGCCTATTGCCGGTCGGGAATGATCCGCACAAAAACGCCGTCGGGCAGCTCGCCCTCGATCAGATGGATGACTCCGCCCTTCGTGAATCCCTTCAAGGTTTTGGGCGGCTCGGGCCCCGCTGGGCGTGCGGCGGATCCGTTCTGGGCCTCGCCGCTGCGGTCGCGGCCCGTGCCCTTGTCCATCGCGAGATTGGCGAGGCGGTCGGCGCGCTGGTTTTTACCGCGCAGCACGTGCTCGATGCGGAACATCTCGAGCCGCGCAATCCGGCGTTTCGCTTCGTCGTAAAGAGGCCGCAGGTCGGCGCTGTTCACCTTGTACTGGCCCTTGATCTGCTTCACCATCAGCTCGGAGTCGGAGACGACCCGCAGGCGCGAGCGGCCCTCGCGCAAGGCGTAGTCGATGGCGGCCAGCAGGCCGGAGTATTCCGCCACATTGTTCGTGGTCTTGCCGAGGTATTCGCTCAGCTCGGCGAGCTTTTCGCCGTCCGGCCCTTCGATATACACGCCGTACCCGGCAGGCCCGGGATTGCCGCGCGAGCCTCCGTCGCAAAAGGCGGTGATCCATTCGGAGTGGGAGCCGGGGTCGCGCGGCGGAGCGCCGAAGAGATTGCCGCTTGACTGCTCAGGGGACATAGGCAAAGTGTAACTGAGCGGGAGCGCGCAGCCCTCCGTTACTGCGGCGCATAGACCTGCACCTCAACCCCGTTGATCACGACCACCGTGAGAGCTTTGCCGTCCACCGTGACGGTGCGGGCGTCGAAGCGATCCTTCGCTGCGATGGCGACGCCAGGCGGCGCCTCGGCGGCCTTCGTCTGCGGCCAAACCTGCGCGATTAACTCCGCGGCGGACGCGTAGCCGTCCTTCTTCGCAAAGTCGGCGCAGGCTTCCTCCATGGGCTGGGGGTCTTTGGCATCGGCGCCGGCCTGGTAGCTGCACTCCAGTTGCGGCTTCATCTCAGGCAGGCTCACCTCCAACCAGCTGACGTAAGGCGCGGAGGTCGCATCGTCGCCGCCCCCGGGCAACGACGAGCTGACCAGCAGATGCCCGGCGCCATCCAGGCCGCCCGCCAGGTTGCCGCGCAGGCCGAGGCCGCGCATGTGCTGCGTTTGGACGACCGTGAAGTTGTCGAGCCGGACCACTTCCACAATCATCTCCATGGGATACGGATCGTTCGCGCCGACTCGCAGGCCGGCGGTCAGGATGGTCACGAGGAACCGGCCGTCGGGGGTCACGGCGAGATCCATCTGGCCCGGGGCGCTGACCTCGTCCCGCGCGGCAATTCCCTCCACCACGATGCCGATTTCATGCGGCTTCTCCTGCCACCACCCCTGTACCTCAGACAGGATCCAGTTGCCGTCTCGCCGGGGCAGGATGGTGTAAACCGTGTGATCGGGGCCGACCGCCATGCCGAAGGGCGCGCCGCGGTCTTCCTGCTCGTGCAGTTTGTACTCGTGGATTTTGCGCGTCTGGGCCTCGGCCGCAACCGCGCTGAATGTCAGCGCGAACAGGAGCCCGAGGCCGGTCCCCGCCCCCTTCCGCGTGCCTCGCCGTGCGTCTTTCATAGCGGCAACAGGATACGCCCGGAAAACAACGGCAAGGTTGCAGATTAAAAAGTGAAAGCTGCCATGGCACGGTACATCGGGCACGAGTCAGGACGCACAAAGCCCAGCCTCGAACAGGGCCGCATGGCAAGATGAGAGGAGTGTGATCGATCTCGCCTCTCTGCTGCGCACCACGTTCGGGTTCCCAGGCTTCCGCGAAAACCAGGAAGCGGTGTGCCGCGCGGTGACGGAGGGCCGGGATGCGCTGCTGGTGATGCCCACCGGCGCGGGCAAGAGCATCTGCTATCAGCTCCCGGCCATTGCGCGCGGCGGCCCCGCACTGGTGGTCAGCCCATTGATCGCTCTGATGGACGACCAGGCTGCCCGCCTGGCTTCGCACGGTCTGCGCGTCGCGCGGATCCACTCCGGCGTGCCGCGCGAGGAAGCGCGCCAGGCGTGCCGCGCCTGGCTCGACGGTTCGCTGCAGTTCCTCTACATCGCGCCGGAACGGCTGCGCGTGACCGGCTTTCCCGAGATGCTGGCGCGGCGCACCCCGTCGCTGGTCGCCGTCGATGAGGCCCACTGCATTTCCGGATGGGGGCACGATTTTCGCCCCGACTACCGCACCCTGGGCGAGTCGCTCCCACTGCTGCGGCCCGCACCGGTCATCGCCCTGACGGCAACCGCGACGCCGCTGGTGCAGCGCGACATCGTGGCGCAACTGCGGCTCATGGATCCCGCGCTCTTCGTGCACGGATTTCGGCGGGCGAATCTGGCCCTCGAAGTGGTGGAGCTCTCCAGGCCGCGGCGCAATGAGTTCATTCGCAACTATCTCGACTCCGCGGACCGCCGCCCGGCGATTGTCTACGCGCCCTCGCGCAAGGCGGCCGAAGAGCTGGCGATGGAGCTCAACGCCCGGTATCCGGCGGCCGCCTACCATGCCGGCCTCGAGACCGCCGTGCGCGAGCGGGTGCAGCGCGCCTTTCTCGCCGGCGAGCTTTCGGTGGTGGTGGCCACCATCGCGTTCGGCATGGGCATCGACAAGCCGGACATCCGCACCGTGATCCACGCGGCGCTGCCGGGGTCGGTCGAAGCCTACTACCAGGAGGTAGGGCGCGCCGGCCGCGATCGCAACCCGTCTCGGGCGATTCTGCTGCACAGCTACGCCGACCGGAAGATGCACGAGAGCTTTTTCGAGCGCGATTATCCGCCGCTCGAGGATCTGGCGCGCGTGGCGCGGCTGCTCAACGAGGAGTTCCAGGCGCCGGAGATGCTCTGGGAAAAGCTACAGATGATGCCGGAGAATTTTGGCAGGGCGGTCGAGAAGCTGATCGCCCAGGGCGCCGCGCAGACCGACCTTGAAGGCCGGGTGCGCAGCCTGGCGCCGGCGGTCGACGCGGGGAACTGGCGCTCCGGCTACCAGCAGCAGATGGCCTACCGGCGGGCGCAGCTCGACAGCATGGTCGCGTTTGCTGAGACGGCGCAGTGCCGCATGTCCGCCCTCGTGCGGCACTTTGGCGACCGGCCCGGCGCGCCCTGCGGCAAGTGTGATTTCTGCTCACCGGAAGCCGCGGCGGCGCTGGTGTTTGCCGAGCCCGCGCCCCAGCAGGAGCGCCAGATGCGCCGCATCCTCCGCGATCTCCGCGACGGCGGGCCCAGGTCGGTTGGCCGGCTGCATGCCGATGCCGGAGCAGACGGTGACCGCCGCGCTTTCGATGGCTTGCTGGACGGATTGGCGCGAGCAGGGCTGGTCACGCTCACGTCGGAGACGTTCACGAATCCTGAGGGCCGGGAAGTGACGTTTCGCAAGGCCGCGCTCACCTTCGAGGGGCGCGGCCTGACCGACGCGCAGCCGCTCAACGTGCTGCTGCCGCAATCGCCGGAGAGTGGTGGCCTGTTCGCCGTGCCTCAAAGGAAGAAGAGAAAGACCACAGCGCACGCGTCCCCTCCGGGAACTCAGCCGACAGCCTTCACGCCGGCCCAGGAACAGCTGGAAATGCGGCTGCGGCTGTGGCGGAAAGAGGAAGCCGCCAGGGCTGGCCGGGCCGCCTTCTTCGTGCTGACCGACGCGGCCCTGCGGGGCATCGTGGCTGCCCCTCCGCGCACCCTCGCGCAACTGCTGCAGGTCGATGGCATCGGGCCCGCGAAGGTCGAGTGCTATGGAGCCGACCTGGTGGCGCTCTGCCGGGACGACCACGGCTGAACACACGTCAATAGCGGCCACCGCCCGTGAGGCACCGGGGGCCCAGCGCGCCCCGCTCACCAATTGAGCATGAGCGCGTCTATAGATTGCACAGGTGTCGCAATCCCCACGCAACAGGAGCTTTATGCCTGCTGATGTGCTTCGTTTTCTCTCCCTGCCCAGGCCCGCCTCTGCTCAGCCTCGACTACAATCCTCGCGTATGGGCACCCGTACGGCCGGCCCGCTGCGCGAGAACGTTCATGAGACTGACCTGATTCGTGAAGCGCAGGCCGGTTCCCGCACCGCTTTTGACGCGCTCGTTCGTCAATATGATCAGGCGGTGTTGCGGCTGGCTATGCACCTCACCGGTTCCGAACAGGACGCCCAGGATATCCAGCAGGAAGCGTTCCTCAAGGCCTACCGGTATCTGGGCAACTTCCGCTTCGAGTGCTCGTTTTATACCTGGATCTATCGCATCGTCACCAACCTCTGCCTCGATCATCTGCGCCGCCGCAAGGCCCGCCGCGAAGATCAGGCGGTGGTGATCGACTCCTCCGGCGAGGAGATGGATCTGATGACCAATGTGTCCGACGACCGGGCCGGCGCGAACCCCGCCCGGGAGCTGGACCGCAAATATCTGGGGCAGCGAATCCGCCTCGCGCTGGAGGAACTGACGCCCCGCGAACGGATGGTCTTCGAGCTGAAGCATTATCAGGGGCTCCGGCTGCGAACCATCGGAGAAATGCTGAACACGACGGAAGAGACCGCCAAGAACACCCTCTTCCGGGCGACCAAAAAGCTGCGGGTGAAGCTGGCGGAATTGCGGTAAACGCAGGAAAAATGCGGTTAGAGAACAGCCGCAGAGAAGGATCCGGGCGAACTTGAAACGACACCGGAAAAGGGCAGCAACAACTTTTTGAGGCGAAGTGAGGCAAGGAAAACATCATGAACTGCGATCTGGCACAGGAAACTATCGTCCTGGCCGTCTACGGTGAGTTGCCCGACGACCGGGCCCATCAGCTTGAACTACACCTCGCGCAATGCGAGCGCTGCCGCCACGAAATGGAAGCGGTCGCCGGCCTGCAAAAGGCCATGGCGGTCCTTCCGGTCATCGAGCCGTCTCCCAGCCTGGTGGCCCGAACCCGTCTGCGTCTCGATGAAGCCCTCGATGCGCTGCCTCATGGAGGGTTCCTGGTACGCCGCTGGCAGAGTCTGCGCCGAGGCTTCGGCCGCCTGCAAAGCGCGCCGGTCATGGCTTCGGCTCTCCTGGTTGCGGGGCTCGCGGCAGGCGCATCGGGCGGATACCACGAGGGTCTTCGCACGGTAGCCAGCCACATGCAGACCGCCCCCTCTGTGACGCCAACCTCGGTTTCCTTCATGCCCGACCTCGATTCCGCCCAGATCGCCGGGGTCAGCGGCATCACCGTTGAGCCCAACAGCGAAAACGTCGAAGTCCGCTTCGAGCGCGTCGTTCCGGAAACCGCCTACGGCACTCTCGACGATCCGCAGATTCGCCAGTTGCTCCTGCTGGGCGCGCACAACCCGGCCAATCTCTCGGTGCACGACGACTCCGTTGACCTGCTGGCCCAGGAGTGCCGCAACGGCCACCAGTGCGACGGCGGCCCCATCCGCAATGCCCTGATGGTGGCGCTCCGCTACGACAAGGATGCCCAGGTGCGCACCAGGGCGCTGGCGGGCCTCGAGCCCTACATCGCCGCCGACACCCGCGTGCGCGATGCCATCCTCGAAGCCCTGCTCAAAGATCCCGATCCCGGCATCCGTTCCCAGGCCATCAGCCTGCTCGCGCCCGTCGAGGCCGACTCCAGCGTGCGCGATGTGCTCGAGACGGTCGCATCCCAGGACGATAATCCGCATATCCGGAATGCCTCGCGGGAGTTTCTGGAGCGGGTTTCGCAGATTCAGTAGTTCGCAGTTTCAACCGCGCCCGGACGCGTTTTCCTTCCGTAATATGTAAGACGCCCCCGTCCGGGTGACATTCTTGGTTCCTCGTTCGTCAGTTCGTCGGCGTCGCGTGTTGAAACGTACGGCAGAATCGGGACGCCACCAGGTATGAAAGCTTTTCCGAGGCCACTCATGAAGTCCCTTGCAGTGATGGTTGTTGCCGGTTGTCTCGCCGCTGCCCCCCTTCTCCTCGCGCAGCAGCAAATATTCACAGTCCTGGCCGACGATCCCGCCTATCTGGCGCATGGAACTCCTGGCTATCTCGGCGTCGCCACCAGCGACATCGACAGCGAGCGCGCCACGCAGCTGAAGTTGAAAGATACCCGCGGCGCCGAAGTGGTGAACGTGGATCACGACGCGCCCGCCTGCAAGGCCGGAATCCGCCTGCACGACGTCATCCTCCAGATGAATAACCAGCTGGTGGAGGGCGAAGCGCAGCTGCGGCGCATGCTCCGCGACACCCCCGTGGGTCGGACGGTGTCCCTGCTCATCAGCCGCGACGGGCAGCAGCAGAACTTTACGGTCCAGCTGGTCGACCGCTCCACCCTCGAAGCGGACGCCTGGTCCCAGCACATACCGGTTGAGCCGGACGACGATCCCATCGCTCTGCCCAGTGCATCCTCCAGCTTCGGCAGCGGCTTTCTCTCCGTGCTGGGCATGAACTCGGCCTACACCGGCCTGGAACTGGATATGCTCGGTCCGCAGCTGGCCGATTACTTCGGCGTCCACAGCGGCCAGGGCCTGCTGGTCAAGCGGGTGGACGACAACAGCCCCGGCTCTGCCGCAGGGCTGCGCGCCGGAGACGTGATCACCAGGGTGAACGGACGCATCATGGCCACCACCAGCCAGTGGCTCCACACCATGCATTCCAATCGCGGCAAGCAGGTGGAACTGACAGTCGTCCGCGACCGTAAGGAAGCGACCGTCACGATCGTCGCGGGGCGCCCAAAGACGAAAGGGTGAACCAGAGCACAGGGCCCCGAAGCTCGGTGGCACCGGCCCCCGGCTGGAACTCTGCTTAACTCCCGCGGAATCACCGTTCACCGCTGCGGATGCGCCCTTTAATCCCATCCATGCGCGGTTCTCCCGGTCCCTGTGTTCCAATGAAAGAAGAGATGTCCACGGCCCGCAACATTCCCGTGTCCCGCCGCGTGAAGGCGGCCGCGCGCCGCGTGCGCGAGCTTTCCCTCATCGGTCATGCCCTGGCGTCGACGAGCCACGCCGTCATGGCGCAGATTGTCCCCATGCGGCGCTGCAATCTCAGCTGCGCCTACTGCAATGAGTACGACGACGTCTCGAACCCCGTGCCGCTCGACGAGATGCTCCGCCGCATCGACCATCTGGCGCGGCTCGGCACCAGCATCGTCACCATCTCCGGCGGCGAGCCGCTCCTGCACCCCGAGCTGGACGCGATCATCGCCCGCATCCGCCACCACGGCAAGATGGCCGGGATGATCACCAACGGCTATCTGCTCATGCCCGAGCGCATCCAGCGCCTGAACAAGGCCGGGCTCGACCATATGCAGATTTCCATCGACAACGTCCAGCCCGACGAGGTCTCGAAAAAGAGCCTCAAGGTGCTCGACAAGAAGCTCGAATTCCTCGCCGAACATGCCGATTTTCACGTGAACATCAATTCCGTGGTCGGCGGCGGCATCAAGAAGCCGCAGGACGCGCTCACCATCGGGCGCAGGGCCATTGCGCTCGGATTCACCTCGACCATTGGCATCATCCACGACGGCGATGGGCAGTTGAAGCCGCTCGGCGATGAGGAGCGCACCGTCTGGAACGAGATGCGCTCGTGGAAGAAGAAGAATTACTCGCGCTTCAACCAGTTCCAGGAGAAGATCGCCAACGGCCAGCCGAACGAGTGGCGCTGCCGCGCCGGGTCGCGCTTCCTCTACATCTGCGAGAACGGGCTGGTCCACTACTGCAGCCAGCAGCGCGGCTTTCCCGGCGTGCCCCTGGCCGGGTACACGCGCGAGGATCTGCGCCGGGAATTCCTGACGGAGAAATCCTGCGCGCCGAACTGCACAGTGAGTTGCGTGCACCAAATCAGCCACATCGACTACTGGCGCGCGCCGCAAAAGCCGCCGGCCTCGGCGGGAACGGCCGAGGGCTTGGTCAACATCCGGCTCTAAGGCGGAGCTGACGAACGAAAAATGGCGTCCCTGAGGGACGCCATTCTCCTGTTGTAGCGGAGTTAAGACGCTTTCCGTTCGGGCCCAGCCTCCTGGCGCATGGTTGTCAGCTTCGAGCGGATCTTGCCCAGGTTGGATCCGACCGGCGTGGAGTCGAACGGAGACATCTTCTCCGAACCCGGCTGCGGATCGTAGGGCTTCGTGTCCAAACCCGTCCCGCCCTCGGCTTTCGGCCGGACGATGCGCAGCCCGTTGCCGCTGTTCCAGGGGCCTTCCACGTCGCGGCCCTCCTCGCCTTCGCCGGTCGACGCGTTGACGAACTGATCGACGAGTCCCGGGGTGGGCGCGATGGTGCCAATGGAGAAGCGCGATTTGCCCATGCTTTCGAGCGCTGCAGTGAACGCGCGCATGTGGGTAATCTCGCGCGTCATCAGGAATTGCAGCGCCTGCTGCGAACCCTGGTCGGTAGTGAAGCCGATGAGGCGCTCGTACACGATCTTGGCGCGCGCCTCCGCGGCGATGTTGCTCTGCAAATCAACGGAGAGATCGCCGGTGATCTTCAGATAATTCGCGGTCCACGCATTCCCGACCGAATCCTGCAGGCAGACGCCGCCCCCTCCGGCAATGGCGACCAGCGGATCGGCCTCGGCCGCCTCGCGGCTCTCCTTCATTGGTTTCAGGTGCATGCGGATCAGCGCGCCCACGATCTCCAGGTGGCTCAGCTCTTCCGTGCCGATGTCCATCAGGAGATCCTTGCGGGCGGGGTCTTCGCAGTTGAAGCCCTGCACGGAATACTGCATGGCTGCGGCCAGTTCCCCGTTGGCGCCGCCGAATTGCTCCAGCAGCATCTTGCCGAACCTCGGATCGGGTTCTCCGATTTCGACGGTGTACATCAGCTTCTTCACGTGGTGATACATGCAGACTCCTTTGCGCGGGGGGCGGAACGCATCTCGGCTGAGGTGGGCAGAGGCCGCTGATCGGGCTGGCGACGCAGGATGGGCTTACTCCGTTGGAATTCGCCCAGGTGCGCCCAGGTTGCTGTGGAATCCTCGGCACGGCGGCAGATGACAGAATCGTCCAGCTTGCGGCGATCCAATTCACCGCAACCGGCGTCGAAGTGTCATATGGCGCAGGAGGATACCCCTCTCCCGGTCACGTCCTCCGCAGAGCCCGATTGGTCCGCCGAGGCCCACGACTGCTACCGCAGTGTGTTGGAGACGCTCGCCCGCGAGCGCGTCCCCTGCGCTGTCGGCGGCGGCTTTGCGCTGCACGAGCACACCGGCATCTGGCGGACCACCAAAGACCTCGACCTCCTGATGGAAGCCAAAACCGTGCCCCCCACCCTGGCGCTGCTGCGCGAGGCCGGCTTCGAGACCTGGATCAAGGACCCCATCTGGCTGGCCAAGGCCATGCGCGGCGAATACTTCGTGGACTTTATCACCGGAGTGGGCAACGCGACCCTCCCAGTCGAGGCGAGTTGGATCGAGCGTGCGATTCCCGGCGAAATTCTCGGCGTGCCCTGCCGGGTTCTCGCGGCCGAAGAGATGATTGCGTCCAAGGTCTTTGTGAGCCGCCGCGAGCGCTTCGACGGCTCCGATGTGGCGCATCTCATCCGGGCGCGCGGTGAATGCGTGGATTGGGAGCGGGTGCTGCAGCTAATGGACCGGCACTGGATGATGCTGTACTGGTCCCTCGTCCTCTTCGCGTACGTGTATCCCGCCGAAACCGGCAAGGTGCCGGAGCGCATCTGGCAGCAGCTTTCGCAGCGCTTTGCTGAGGAGGTGCGGCAGCCACGCCGCGAAGAGGCGTTCCGCGGCATGCTGGTCGATCCGAAGATGTTTGCTATCGATGTCAACGAATGGGGCCTGCACGATCTTTACCGCGATTACTGCGACCGCCATCCGTCCCCCATCCAGGGCCAGGAGGCGCCTGCGGCTCGCGACAGGGAAAAAGCCGCATGAGACTGGCTGCCGTCTCCGATATTCATCTGAAGGACGAAGACTTCGACAAGAATGTCCGCGAATTTTCCGCGGTGAACGAGCTGGCGGATGCGCTGGTGATCGCCGGCGACTTCACGAATCACGGCACCCCGGACGAGATGCGCGCCTGCCTCGCGGTTCTGGAAAATATCCGCGTGCCAATCGTCGCCGTGATGGGCAATCACGATCACGAGAGCGGGAACCAGGATGAGCTGGCGGGCATGCTGCGCCTGGCAGGCGTCCACCTGCTCGACGGCCAGTGCTTCGAGATCGAAGGCCTGGGATTTGCGGGGACCAAGGGCTTTGCCGGCGGATTCGCACCTTACGAGCTGATGCCCTTCGGCGAGGGCGGCATCAAGACGTTCGTCGAGATTGCCGAGCGCGAAGCCATCAAGCTGGACTACGGCCTGGCGCAACTCAAGACGAAGGTGAAGATCGCCGTCACGCACTATGCTCCCATCAGGGCCACGGTGGTCGGCGAGCCGGAGCCCATCTTCCCCTTTCTCGGCAGTTCGCGGCTGGAGCGCGCGCTCGATCGGCACAGGCCGGCCATGGCGCTGCACGGCCACGCGCATCACGGGACGTTTTCCGCCGACGCGCCATGCGGCGTCCGCGTCTGCAACGTTGCCCTGCCGGTTTTGCGCCAGCGGGGCGAGCCGCATCCCTTCGTGCTGTTCAACTTCTGAAGAACTGTTCTTAAATAGGCTATGGCTATTCATGTGGTGCGCCTGGGCACGCCGCGCAAAGCGGGCGAGGGCTTGCGGATCGGGACGGTGCGCCGCCCGCCGCGTGGCGTGCCGAAAGCCGAGTTCGCAAAGCGCGATTTCTACGACGTATGGTTGCCGGATTTATCGCCCAGCGCCGACCTGGTCAGCTTCGCCATGCATGCAGCAGCGGATGCGAAGGGATGGAAGGCGTTCGAGCGGCGCTACCGCTCGGAAATGAAACGCCCGGAACCGTCGCGTCTGCTCGATTTACTCGCGGCCCTTTCGCACCAGACGAACTTCGCCATCGGCTGTTATTGCGAAGACGAGAGTCGCTGCCACCGCTCGATCCTGAGGAAGCTGCTCGCTGGGCGTCGGGCGAAGATGGCCTGATGCGCTGGGCGCGCCGATCCCTACCCGCCGGCTTTCACCCGCTGCAAGCCCCGCTCGATGCCGTCCCGTACCGTCTCGCGGTAGCTGCCCTCGGGCAGGCTGTCGAGGCGGCTCGCGGCCAGCTCGTAATATTTCCGCGCCTCGTCGCGATTCCCCAGATCCTCATACGCCCAGCCGATGTTCAGATAAAGCGAAGGATAAAACCCATTCACCCTCCCGTCGAGGATCGCGTCGGCGTGCTCCAGCGATTCGAGATTCCAGCGCAAATTGTCCGCAGGGCTGGTCTGGACGCGTGCGACATAATGGGCGGCGATGCAGCGCTCATAATCGCTGCCGGCCTCCTGCCACGCGCGCTCGAAGGCGCGCGCCGCCTCCTCCCTGCGCCCGTTCCGCTCCAGTTCCATGCCCTCTGCGCAGAGCCGAACCACGGGATTGTTCGCGTCCATGCCCTCCAGAATAACGGGACCGGCCCCACTTGCGCCCAGGGTGCCGGCTCATCCAGGATGGTGGTGAGATCGGGAGGCCCCTATGTCTCGCCGGATTGCCTGCTTTCTCGCCGTGCTCCTTGCCTGCGCACTCCTCCCCCGCCTGCAGGCGCAGAGCCACAACGACCCGCTCACCGAGGATGAGGTCCAGCAGATTCGCGACAATGCCATCCACCCCGACGAGCGAATCCGCCTCTACATCAAATTCATGGGGCAACGCCTCGATGCGATTCATCAGCTCCTGGCCGATCAGGACGCATCCGATCGCAGCGCGCAGATTCGCGCCAGGCTGGAAGAGTTCACCTCGCTGTGCGACGAGGTTCAGGACAATCTGGACACCTACGACTCGGCGCACGCTGATATTCGCAAGTCGCTCAAGGAGCTGGTCGCGGCCAGCGCGAAGTGGCCGGATGTGCTGAACGCATTGCCGCCGAATCAAAAATACGAGTTTCCACAGAAGACCGCGCTCGAGGCGGCGCAGAGCGCAATCGACGAGGCGAAGCAGATGTCGACCGAGCAGGATGTCTACTTCGACGTCCACAAAAAGCAGCGCCACTCGAACGGCACTGCGCCGAGCTAGCCTGTCGCTCCGGCACGCCCTCTGGCCCGCAGCGCCCGCACCAGCCGCACCGCGTAAACGAGCAGGTTGAGCGCGCACACGCCCACCCCGAAGTCGATGATGACCGGCACGGTCACGTGTGGATAGACGATGGTGTCCAGAGAATGCACCAGGCAGTCTCCGGTGTAGGAGGTCATGCCCGCCCGCGATTCCAGCGTCTGCTCGAGCGTGGTCAGGGGGGCAGGGCCACGGCCCGACCTCGGCAAGAATCCCCCAAACTAACGCGGCGACGTGCACGCCGGTCCAAACCGGCCGCCCGCGCGTCCATAGGGCCCCGAAAATGACGACCAGAATCCAGGCCAGGTGGATCGCGAGCACCAGGCCGGCAAGCCCCTGGTAGTGTCTCAGTTTGAATTGTTGGCCGTAATATACCGAGGCTGATCGACCAAACCGCGGAAGCGCCCAGGAATCGCGGGCCGTACAAAAAGCGTGTGGACTGAACGGGCCGAAGTCGGTAGAAAGCGGACGCGCCAATTAAGATGACAAAATGGACCCTAAGCTGACTGAGAGACTGCTTCAACTTATAGAGCGACTCGCCTTGCCGGTGTCGCACGATGAGGCGGCCTACGGCTGGACGACCCAAAGCAAGGCTGCGATTGGGAAATATTTCCAGTCGAAATTAGCCGAGCTAGAAAAAGGTTCTTCAACGGCGGATTTTGGCTTGGTACGTGGATTGGACGCATGGGGCATTGCCGGCGGTAGCCTTTACGACGATGCCCTTCGGGTGAACGCGAGTTTCAGGGAATGACCGAAATTACTCGCTATCGACCGTTCCAATAATTCAAACTGGTGCACTACCAAGCCCCTTCATGGCTCTATCTAGGCCGCGCCCTCGCTTACACTGAAACAAGGACTATGCATTTCCAGACCAACGATCTCCGCATTCAGTCGACCCGCGTCGTCCTGCCGCCGGTGTTTCTCGAGGAGGAGCTGCCGCTTACGGACGCGGCTTCCGCCACGGTGTTCCACGCTCGCCATGAGATTGTAGAGATTCTTAATCAGCGCGATCCTCGGCTGCTGGTCGTCGCCGGGCCTTGCTCGATCCACGATCCCAGTGCGGCGCGCGAATATGCCAGGCGGCTGAAGAAAACGATTGCGGAATTCTCTGACGCTCTGCGCATCGTGATGCGCGTCTATTTTGAGAAGCCTCGGACGACGGTCGGCTGGAAGGGGCTCATCAACGATCCGTTTCTCGACGAGTCGTTCCGCATCAACGACGGATTGCGCCTCGCGCGGCGGCTCCTGATCGACCTGGCCGAAATGGGCGTGCCGGCCGGGACCGAATTCCTCGACATGATTTCGCCGCAGTATCTGGCTGAGCTGGTGAGCTGGGGCGCCATCGGTGCGCGCACCACCGAAAGCCAGGGACATCGCCAACTGGCCTCGGGCCTCTCGTGCCCGGTCGGATTCAAGAACGGCACCTCCGGCAACGTGCAGATCGCCATCGAGGCGGTGCTCTCGGCCAGCCACGCGCACACCTTTCTCGGCCATTCGAAATACGGCCAGTCGGCCATCCTCTTTACCTCCGGCAATGCCGATTGCCACATCATCCTGCGCGGCGGCCGCCAGACCACCAACTATGACGCCGGCTCGGTGAGCGAAACCTGCCGCCTGCTGGAGATGGCCGGCCTTCCCGCTCGCGTCATGATCGATTGCAGCCACGCCAACAGCGGCAAGGACCACAAGCGCCAGCCGGCCGTGTGCCGCGATGTGGCCGGCCAAATCGCCGCAGGCGACCGCCGGATTGTCGGCGTCATGCTCGAAAGCAACCTCATCGCCGGAGCGCAGGAACACGTTCCTGGCCGCGAACTGGTCTACGGGCAAAGCATCACCGACGCCTGCATCGGCTGGGATGATACCTGCACACTGTTGGGCGAGCTGGCAGCGGCCGTCCGCAAGGGCCGCGCGACCAGCGCGAAAACCGCTGGCCGCGAGGCCGTGGGCGACCGGGCCTAGGGTGATACACCCTGGAGGCGATCGATTGTCCCCCTTCGGAGAATCACGGTTTGCAGAACCGATGGCGCGGCTCATTGACGAGCTGCGCAAGCTCCCCGGCATCGGCACAAAATCCGCGCAGCGTCTCGCATTTCACATTCTGCGCGCCGATGATCAGGATGCCGAGGCTCTCGCCGTTGCCATTCGCGAAGTCAAGGAGCGCCTGCGGCTCTGCTCCATCTGCAACAACATCACCGACGTCGATCCCTGCCTCTACTGCGCCAGCCCGACGCGCAATCAGCGCCTGGTGTGCGTGGTGGAGGAGCCGACGAACATTGCCACCATTGAGAAGACGCGCGCCTGGAACGGCGTCTTCCACGTGCTGCACGGAACCCTGTCGCCGCTGCACGGGGTCGGCCCTGAGCACCTGCGCACCGGCAACCTGATCGCCCGCGCCGAACGCGGCGAACTGGACGAGGTCATCCTCGCCACCTCGCCGACCGTCGAGGGCGAAGCCACCGCCAGCTGGCTCGCCGATCTGCTGCGGCCCACCCTTGTGCGAACCACCCGCATCGCCACCGGCGTTCCCGCCGGCAGCGACATCGAGTACGCCGACGAGGTGACGATGGCCCGGTCGCTCGAAGGCCGGCGGGAGATATAGGCCGAGCTCAAACCTGGCTGGCCGGCCGCCGCTTGCGCCTTTTCGGCGCACCGGCTTCGAGCTTGCGCAGCGCCACCCGCACCGTGGCATTCCGCCACGCGGCGTGCACCGCATCTTTCACCGCAGCCTTATTCGCGGCGGCAAGGCGCACATGCGTGCAGCCCTTTTTGCCCCACGCCCCCTTCACCGGCACAAAGGTCTTCGGATCGGCGCCGACGAAAGCGGCCTGCTGGTCGGGAAACAGCTTGACCATCCCCCATTCCTCGCTGGGATAGCCCAGGGTCGCAAAGATGCGGCCGCCGACGCGGAAATCCGGATGGCCCATGTGCTCGTGTTCCAGCGCATCGGCCAGGCTGAGCGCGATTTTGCGAAATTCTCCGGAGGTCATGCGGCGTTCGGCTCCGGTGGGTCTGAGTTCCTTTCTGCGAGCGAAAGGCAGCCAGGCAATTCTAAGTCGGATTCTGCAATCGAGAGACACGGCAGGCTGCTGGGGCAGCGATCAGGGATCAATTTGACGGCAAACACCGGGGCCTCCGGACAATTGCCAACTATTTTGCATCGCCGCCCATGATTTCGCTGCAAAAAAATAACGCGATCCGGGTGGATCGCGTTACTTGGCGTTTGCCCTGGGTAATCAGTTCTTTGCCGGGGTCAGGCCCATGGGCTGCGTCAGGCTGAACACCAGAATCGACCCCGCGGGAAGCTGCGCGGCCTGCGGGTTTGCCAGCAGCAGGTGTGTTGTCACCATCCCGGCCCCGACCAGCGTGCCGACTCCGGCTCCCACGGGACCGCCGACCGCGGCGCCCACAACGGCGCCGGTACCCATGGTTCCCCCGTATTCCACACCATCGCGGGTGGAGTGGCTCGATGCCTGGATAGCGCCTTCACCCGTGGTGCGCGTTCCGGGCGCCTGCGACCGCACCACGTCCGCGTACAGGTGATAGGAAGTCCCGTCCGGCAGCAGGATGGCATCCGGGCGCAGGCGGAGCGTCGCGTGGGTTCCAAAATGGCTGCCCTGCGAAACATAAGCGACACGGCCGCGCATCTCCGATCCGGCGGGGATGACCAGCGTGCTGCCGTTGAAAACGTCATGCGCGACGGTTGCGCGGAAGGGCGTCCCGGGCCGCGTGTCCGTCGTCGAAATGGCCTCAGCGAGACGCACGCTGATATTGGTGCCGGCATGCAGATCGTTGGGGTTGACGGGAACCGACGT
This sequence comes from Acidobacteriaceae bacterium, assembly GCA_036521315.1. GTDB lineage: Bacteria > Acidobacteriota > Terriglobia > Terriglobales > Acidobacteriaceae > Palsa-343. The sequence goes on along the minus strand of DATDHZ010000058.1, from coordinate 43,627 downwards.
CACGATGCCGTCGTCGGTGGCCAGGGTGGGCGGCTCCTCCACGGGCGCCGTGGCGCTTGCCGAAGGAACAACCGTCACGATGCCATTGTCGGTGTTGTCGACTTCACCGGCGAACGGCGAGCTGCCAGGAACGACCGCGTCGCTCACAATGGCGGCCGCCATCGAGGGCGAAACCGGCTTCCGGTTCACTGGAAGCGGCGCTGCGGCCGCGCTGGCCGCGATGCCCGCCGATGGTTTGGCTGCGGGCACGGCAGGCGGCGGGGTCATATCCTCGTCGGCCTGAATGGTCGAGTCCGGCGGGGGATGCGAGATGCCGCTGTACTGATCCTGATTGGGCTGGCTCTGCGTCGTCTGCGCCGCCGGCTGATTCTGCGGAGAGCCCTGGGAATCGGCCGCTGACTGCGCCAACGCGGCGGGTAGGGACATGGCGCCGGCGATGGCGGCAAAAAGAAGCATGCGCACGGTTGGTTTCATGGTCGTACCACTCCTCGCCCCTGGAGAGACGGATTCCCGGGCTTGTAAACCCGCGCCGGATGAGACAGTCGCGGCGATTTTAGGGAGCGCCCGCTCATTTTGAGGGTAGTCGCACGGGCGAGGCTTTGCCAGCGACGCACGACCGCAGCGAACCAAGGTGAGTACGGGGCAGGCGGCGACGGGTTCGCCGGTTTCCCGTCCGCCGAACCCTCGCTGCCATTTCCTCTATCCCCTGGCCGGCTAGTCCCCGAATTGATTCGTCAGCGGGCCGATCAGCACCGTGTTCAGCACCGTGCGGCAGCCGTTCGGAGCGACGGGCACCTGCGCGGCAGGATAGTTCGGCTGGAAAATGCCCACCGCCCCGTTGAATAAATTGCTCATCACCGCCAGTTGCGGTGTAGGGATGACCACGTCGTTGAGCAGGCAGCTCACGCCCAGCTCCGCTGTGTTCAGGATCATATTCGCGCTGACCAGGCACTGCGTCACCTGAGTGATGGCCACCGTGGAGATAAACGCGAACTCGGCCAGGACACCGAGATCCGCGACCGGGAGGTTCGATCCCTGTTCGCCGAAACGCGCGATGGCCACAGCAACCTGGTTGAAGTTGGTATTGCTGAGACGGTTGCCGGTCATCATAAGCGAGCCGGCGCGGCCGTTGATCAGGCTGTCGTCTCCCACCAGCAGCAATGCGGGTGAGGCGAGCGCCTGGATTTCGTTGTCCTCGATGCGGAGCTGCGCGGGCGTCAGCGTCAGCGACGCATAGGGCTGCTCCGCCAGCTCTTCCAGCTGAACCCAGAAGCTCACCAACTCGGCGTTCGCCTGCGTTGTCGCCGAAGCTGTATTGAGGTTCCACTGGGGTACCAGGGCGATGGCAGCGACCGCGGGCGCGTCGGTGATGGGCGAGAACACGATCGTGATCACGCCACTGGCGGGCACCACATTCGCGAAGACCTGATCGTCGGCGATGAACTCTCCGCCCGAATCCGCAAAGATATCGAAGTTGTTCAGCACTGTCGTTCCATTAATGCTGACGCTGAAGACGCGCTGCCCCGCCGCTGTCCAGGTCAACTCGGCGAACTTGAGCGTGATTTGGTAATAACCGGCGGGCAGGTTGTTGAAGGTATAGGTGAACGGCGTGGAGTTGGATCCGAAGCGCTCAAACTCATAGAGCGTGGCATCGGGATCCGCGCCGCCCCCATTTTCCTCGCTGATCGTCGTTCCAGCCGGTGCCTGGAAGGGCGTGCCGCCCGAGACGCTGAACGCCGTGGACGTGGTCGTATCCGGGATCCAGACATTGCCGCTCGAGTCGGTGTAATTCGCAGTGCCGGCATAGATGTAGAGCGGCGCCGGAGCGGCGGCAATCGTGGTGAGCGTGCTCGTATCGCCCTGCGGCAGAGGGTACGACAGCGCAACCAGCATCCCGATATTCTCGAGCCCCAGGATGGAAAGGTAGACCAGCTGGAGCGGCGAAATCACCACCAGCCCGGCATTGCAGGCGGTCACCTGGTTGTCGAGAATCCTGACGAATTCGGACTCGCCAACGACTACCGCCGCCGCCGTCAGTGAGGTGAAAGAGTTGTTCCTGAACGTGGCATTGCTGAGGACCGCCGCCAGGACGTTGCCGCCCCCGGCGGCCAGGCTGGTGGGGCTCGCCGCGGCCGCCCCCACCGCGCCGGAGCCAGGGTTCACCTGGAACACGCCCTTGCCGATGTTGATGTCCGTGATGCCCTTGCCGACATTGATGTCGCCCAACCCCTCGTTGACCGTGGGCGCGCCTGACGCAACCGTTGGGGCTCCCGATTCCGCGGGGGGCTGTTGGGCCGCGGGGGGCTGCTGCGCGGCGGGCGGTTGCTGCGCGATCGGCGGATGCTGCACAACCGGCGTTGTTGCGACGCCCTGCGTCACCGCGCTGCTTTTCAGGATCGCGGATTTCGCGGCGCTGGTGGTCGCCGCCGACTGGGCCGCTCGCATCGCCAGCGCAGACCGGATGGCCTGCTGGAAGACGGATGTCCCCGCGAACGCTTCCGCCGCAGTGTCGCGGAGGCCGTAGGTGAAAGACCACGTGGGTGCCGAGGGCGCCGTGGGCGTATTGAACTCGACCGCCGGCACGAGGAGAAATCCGGCCTGCAGGCTGAGCGTTCCGGCGGACGGTACAGTTCCCTCGGCCAGGGAGGGGGGTGGTGCGCTCGGCGCCGCGGCGATAGACGCTCCCACGGTCTGGTTGTCTTCGACATCGAGGCCGTTGCACTGGCCCGCCGCGAAGATCGCCGCGCCGAACGGGAATGAACTGCTGGCGAGATTGTTGCCGAGGCTGGTCAGATCGAACGAGCAGCCCTTGATCGAGACATTCGTGGGATTGATGGGCCGGACGCCGATCGCGATGACCAGGTTCTGCAGGCCCGCCGCCACGGTCGGTTCAATCTGATTGAGAACGGTAGCCGAAAGACCCGCGAAGTTCGCGCTCCCCGGAAACGTCGTCGAAGGCACAATCAGCTGCATGCCCTTGAGCGTCACGTTGGTGACGTTGTCGAGCACGATCAGCCCATCGGAGAACTGGTTCGCCTGACCCTCCGCTGCCTGCACGATGACCGTGCCGCATTGGCAGGCCTTCAGCGTGATGTTGCTGTGCGCCGAACTGAAGCGCAGCGGCGCGGGCAGGCTGTAGGTGCCGGGCGCAAGGCAAATCTCGGTCGCCGTCTCGAGGTTCTTGTACTGGTCGAGGATGTTTTGCAGCGAAATGCCCGACGTGAAGTCGGAAGGCGACACGTCGACCGTGCAGCCACAGCCGGTCGACGTCGTGGGTGGCCAGGGCACGCGGCAATCCGAGGGATTCCCGGAGAAGTTGACGATGCCGAGCCTTGCATAGTGATGGTGAATGCCGCGCGGAGGAGCCGCGTTGAGCGGCTGAATCTTGGCATCGGCGGTGCGCGCGGCGAAATTCCAGAAATCGCCCGAGTAAAACGGGCCGCCGGTGGGATTGGCGGTGAAGGAAACGGTGATGCCGTTTTCCAGCGTGACCGCCGAACCATCGAGAGGAACCGGGATGTCGCCGGTGGTGGTCGCCGTCTGGTCCCAGCGAACGATGCGCGTGTGGCGGCTGGCATCGGTCGCATCGAAGCTGCCGGTCACCTGCGAGGTGAGCGTGATCGTGAGGCCCGGTCCCGTCGATCCGATCTGCACCAGTTCGCCAGGCAGGTTGTTCAGCTCGAGAGTATCGTCGGTGATCTCGATCCAGTTGCCGTTGCTGAACCCGAGAATCGCGTCGCGGCCCAGGCTGGCTACGCTGAGCTGGCTCACGCTCGAGCCCGAGACGACCACCGAGCTCATCGCGCTCACCGACGTCGCCACCGAAGCATTGTCCCGCGACCACTTGAAGGTCGGCGTCGCGCCGCCCTGGTGAATCTCGACGCGATAAAGCTGATTCTCGAGGCCGGTAAATCCCGTGTTGGGAGACAGGCAGCATGGCCCCGTCGGGGTGTTGTTGGTGAGCCCGTTCGTGAGCCGCGCGGCTGATGGTTGCGTGAGCGTGTCGTACGCGGGCACGTCGGTGGAGCATGCGACACCACCCGTGACGCCGCTGATATCGAGCAGCTTCACCTGCCAGACCGTTTGCAGGCGGCCCGTGGTATCCACGCCCACAGCCGGGTCGATGAGCCACGGCTCTTCGAGATACGTCACTTCGCGCTGCCACACGTCCAGATAGGCCAGATAAGGTCCGGCGCCCACAGCCGGCGCGTTGGGGTAATACGGCTGCTGCGTGTAATCGATGGTGTTAGCCGGCAGCGGCTGAGCGGGCAGCGTGTACGGAGCGCCGGACAGCTCGGCCATGCCTGGATCCCACGCCTCGCCGCTTTGCGCCCCATGATTTTCCGCCAGCAGACCGTCGACATAGTAGCGGCCCGTCCCGATGCTGATCGTATTGCCGCCTGAGCCGGACGAGGACCCGATCGCGAAGGCGTTCGGCGTGATGTTGATCGGATAGCCGGAGGGTCCCATCGTATCGAGGGTCCCGGCCTGGATGCGGCGAGCGAATTCCGACTGCCCTTCGTTCCAGTCGGAGTCGAGCTGGACCCGGCCCTGCTCCATCACCACACCGAGGAAGTCCTTCCGCGGGTTGAATGTGAAACGGCTGCTGTCGAAGCTCATGGCGTCTTCCTTTCAGTTCTCGTAAAAGATCCCGTACCCCAGGTTCACCGGCATGAATTCCTGGAGGCGTGTGCGCAGATCGGTTTCGCGCTGCGGCGCCAGCACGAAGTGGAACCCGCCCATTTCGCCGCCGTCGTCGGCGCCCTCGCGGATGCTGCTGTCGGTCCAGGGCATCAGCTTGGCGTAGCCGGGATCGCCGTACCGCAGCGAGTAAAACAGCGGCTGCGGCGCAGCGGCAGCCTGCTCCACGCACTCAAAATTGCGCGGCAGAATCGCGCCCGCCGGCACGAAGCTGAAGCGCACGCAACCCTCCTGCTTGCGGGCGGCCCACAGCGGCGCCATCCAGCGCTCCGACATTTTGGGCGAGACCCGCCAGGCGAAAACCTCGCCCCAGCGCGCGGGCGGAATCACCCCGCCGGTGATGGGAGGGTTTGTGCCCGGAGACGGATCGGTGAGCGAGCCGGCAAAGTCGCTGAAGTCGCCGCTGCGCTCCCCTGCCGACGGCACATAGGCGTTCACGCTGACGTCGGGCGCCAGTTGCACGGGCCCGCAAATCTGCTGATCGATCCCGTCGGGCAGCGGGATGGAATTGAGCAGATTCTGAATGGGCGCAGCCGCTGCATTCGGCTTGCCGACAACGAGGGTGTCGCCATTCGCATCGGGTGGCGTCGTGTAGTAAACGCTCTCGAAGGGCGGCGGATCGAGCGGCAGAATCACGCACGGCGTCTGCGGCAGTTCCGACCAGAAGATGCTGTCTGAGACCAGCGTGAGCACCGATGCGTACACCAGCCCGATCACCGTGCAGCCAATCAGCGTCAGCGCTCCGCCGGCCGAAGGCTGCTGATTGGCCCCATTCACGCCGGCGACATACGCAGCCAGCGTGGGATCGGTCGCGTCGATGATGCAGTTCGTCAGGCTGGCCGTGGCTTCCGCGTCGACGAACAACCCGCCCAGAATTGAATTCTGCGCGGCGAAGGCAACGCCGGACTGGCTCACCCGCACCGTGGGCAGGCCCTGGTACGCAGGCCTCGGATCGCCATCGCTCTTGAGCGCCCATCCCGGCACAAAGGTGCAGTGAACGACGTTGAGGGAGGCAAGCTGATTCGAGGTTTCGTCGGGAGCGTAGAGCAGAGCCGCTGGCTTTGGTTCCCCTGAGGCCGGCTCGTAGCCGACGACAAAACCATTGATGTCGAAGATGGCTTCGGCCCCGCCCGTGACAGTCATTTCCTTCCCGAGAAAGAGCGTCGGGCGAGCGCCGTCGGCCGCGCGCAACTCGATATGGCCATGCCCGGCCACCGCAATGCTCAGGCCTCCGCTCTCGGTGTACGTCCCGCTGTCGCTCACCTCGACGACGCCATTGCCGGGCAGCGTCGCGAGCGCCGCGCTGATGGTTGGCTCATCGCCGGGGACGCGGACGATCACCTGCTCCGGCGACGCCGTGAAGCTGCCTTCGCGCGAATATTCGCCGCCGCCCATATTCGCGTTGAAGCCGTAGTAGTAAGTGACGATGGGCGGTGTGCCCGGCGTGCCGGGCGGCACTGCGATGCGCCCCAGCGCCGGGTCGACCGCGATCAAGCCGCCCGCCGCCGGCATATTGTTCCACGAGCCGTCGGGACCGGAGAGGTCGCACACGCGAATCTTGCCTGGCTCCTGGAGTGACGGCGACGATCCATCGAGCAGATAGACAGCCACGCTTTTCTGCGCCCCGTAGTAGACATAGCTGGGGTTCGCCTGCGTCACCTGGCGGATGTCGTCGCACAGCTGCTGCCGGAGCAGACAGTCGGGCACATTTTCCGGTTGCGCGAGAGCCGTGATGTCCTCACCCTGCGAAACCGGATTCCGGAACAGCGGCATGTCGCGTCCGAGTGTGCTGAAGCGGAAGCTGTCCGCCTGCCCTGCAACCTTGGCGCAGGGAGACAGCGTGACCCCGTAGGAATTGAGCGACCACAGAAAGATGCCGATGTTCGGGATGTTGTAGCGCCCCGCGCCGCCGGAGATGAGCCGCGTGTCCACGGTGTGCGCCGTGCAGTCGAAGCCCGTGTCCATGAAGGCGCCCGCCTGCCACCGCCGCAGGTCGGGGCAGTAGAAATTCGATGGCCGCAGGTGGTTCATGTACTGCGTGTCGGCGAGCACCTGGAAAAATTCCACCGCATGCGCGCCCCATCCCGTCACATCCCGCGCCAGTTGCTCCAGCACCAGAACCGTCCCCTTGCGGCGACGCAGCGAAATGGTGTTCGCCACTTCCGCGCGCGGGCTCGAAACAGCTGCGGCCACTCCGTTGACCAGCTGATAGCCGATCAGGTCGCCGATGTAGGGGATGACCCAGTCGGCGCACGTCTCGATGAACTGGTTGTCGTAGAGCTGATCCAAATCTTCCGCGACGATGGCAAGTTGCTCGTCGACCAGCGTCAGCAGCGCCTGCAGCGGTCCGTAAGAAAGAGCGGTCAGCTTGGCCAGCTGCTGCTGCTGTGGCGTCGTCAGCGGAGGCGGCGTCGCCTGCAGCGCCTGCAACTGCGCCGCCAGGTCCGGCGTGAATCCGTTGAGCGTCTGCGCCAGCGCTGCATCGCGCAGCCGATAGACGGAGGGAAGCAGATCGAAGAGCTTCTGGCCGGGGCTGCTCATGACATCACCCCCAGAACAATGTTGTTCGGGTTGGGATCGATGACCAGAATCTCGGCCGCCAGCGGCAGCCCGCCGGAACTGGCAATGGGAACGTAGGGGCAGATGCTGGTGGCCGACCCGGAACTGGGACGCGGCAGCGGCTGCGGGATCTGTCCCTGCACCCAGGCCTGCCAGTTGGAAACCGTGAATCCCCCGTTCATATTGGCCAGATCGCCCGCGGTGCTGCTGACGGTCGCCGTAATGCCCGTCACGTTGACCGCAATCACGCCCGGCACGCCCTGAATAACGGCCGCCACTTCAGCGGCACTCACGCCCTGGCCGAATGTGCGGTTGGCGAAGCTGTACTCCTCGGCCAGCGTGGCAAGGATTTGCGCGGTGACGGCGGGCTGGCCATAGGACGGGTCGTAAGCAACCTGCGCGCTCACATCGAACAGGGTTTCGATGAACGTGGCCGCGTAAACAGGAATCAGCGGATTGCCGTAGTTCGTGAGCGAGGTCTGCAGATTGGTCAGCGTCAGATTGCCCGGTTGCAGGCCCACGCCTCCCACCGATGCCACCGTGACAAAGACGCCGCGCGCCGAGCCGCTGGGAATCCACACGGCGTTCGCTTTGGCGATCCCGGCGAAGGTGGCGGCGTAGTTTTGATAATCGACGACCGAAACCGCGCGCCCCAGCGTCAACACCGTCTGCGGAGCATTCGCGCGGACATCGTCGACCGATTGCGCGTCCTGGCCGCCGGTGGCGGGCCCGGGATTGACCACGCTGCCCACCCCCAGCGGCCGCTGCATGAGCGTGGTGATCGCGCCGGCGGCGACGTTGCCCGCCGCGCCCGAGCCGATCCGGTAATTCGCCTGAATATTGTTCTGCCCGGTGGGCAGCGTGGCGCCCTCGATGTTGTCGCCGAAGATCGCATCCGCCGTCCCGTCGGACTGGTTGAGAACCGTATAGACCTGCGCCGTGGGCGCCTGATCGTAGAGCGTCGCTACCTGCGTCCACGTAACCTGATTCGCCAGCACCTCGAGTGTGCTCTGCATCCCGGTGGGCGTGGGCGCCTGCACGTAGGTCAGCGGCTTCTGCTTCAGCGTGAATGTCTGATCGGGCGTGGACGCCGACCCGCTGCCCAGGAATTCCGTGACCGATGCTCCTGCCGATGCCGGCGCGACATTGATGTTCACGCTCGTCGTCACGCGGTTGTAGCAGTTCAGCGTCGGATTGGTGAGCTGGATCTGCGTATGCGGGAACGGCTTCAGCACCTCAACCACCGAGGTGACCAGCGCGTATTCGCTGATTTCCGGATCGGTCTTGCTCCACGCCGCCAGCGCAAACTGCTTGAGATAGATCGAAGCGCCGGTCGCTCCCTGCAAAGTGCCCGGGCGTCCGTTGGCATCGAGCGCTTTCAGCGTGACGGCGCTCTCCCACGTCGACCACCTCGGAATCACGCCCTTCTTCAGCGGCAGCGGAGCCGGATTGGTGAGCGTGAAGATGTCGCCAGGATTCGGAGTCGTCGGCGTGGTGCCGTCGTCGGGCACGAACTGGAGGTTGGTGATGTCGGCGACGGAGATTTTTTGCGCCGTGCCGCTCAGCGCCACAACGGTCGCCGCTACGATATCCGGACGAAGCACTTCCAGGTCCAGCAGCGTCCCATAGAGCGGATGATCGAGCGGGTGCTCCGCGGCTGGCAGCAGCTCGCTCTGCGCGGCCACGCTGGTTTTCCGCAGATAATAATCACCGAGGTTCGTTGTCAGGTCCGGATAGACGCGCGTGATCTTCGCGCTCAGCCCGAAGTCGGACCGGGACAGCGATGCGACGGCCGATGCGTTGTAAAGGCTGATGTAGCCGGCCGGCGTGCGCGTCGTGTTGTCGTCGGGGTAGATCATCGCGAGCCAGCTGCCCTGCACAACCTTGGGATATGCGGCATCGAGATCGATGGAGTTCGTCAGATAGAAATAGAGCCACTCCGTTCCGGCGTCGTTGAGCAGAGATCCGATGTCCGTGTGGTCTTTGTCGAGCATGCGGGGGTTGGCCGCGTTGTAGCCAAACAACGACGCGCGCTGGCGAAACGCATAAAACTTCGGATGAGCGCATGCCGGGTTGATACCCGCGGAGGCGTCGCCGAGAGGCTCGCCCCACGTCACATACGTTCGATTATTTTGTGAATCCGCCGTCACTGACGTGACCTGGCGAACGTCCCACTGTGGGCTGCCGATATTGCCCAGGCGCTCATCGCCCACGATGAGAAACAAGTCGCCAGGATTGAGCTGCGTCGTCGTTCCCGCCAGATACACGCTCGTGTCGCCCAGCTTAGGCTCCCACGGCCGGCCGGTCTGCACCGGAAGCGCGTTCCAGTCCGGTTTCGCGGGAATATCGGCGGAGGTTTCGAAGGTTTGCGGCGTTTGCCCCTGCGCCGGCACGCTCTGCGCCTGGGTTCCCGTCGGGATAATGATCGGGGGCGTCGAAGGATCGGGCGGCAGCCCCGGCGCTGTCTTGAGCGAGAACGCGAGATAAGTGGCCGCCGCGACTCCAGGAGCGGGCTGATAGCCAATGAGCCGCGAAAGCTCGGTCAGGGACCTCAGTTGCGTCGCGGTGCGCAGATAACTTTCGTTGGCCAGCCGCTCCTGATAGAAGGTCAGAATGTCGAGGACGACCGCCGTCGCGTCGAGAAAGGCGATCGTGAAGTCATCGTCCTCGCGGGTCTTCAGGAAGGCCAGCGCGGGATAGTCGGCGCTCGATAGCCGCGCGAGCATCGACTCCTTGAACGCGGTCCAGGTGCCGACGCGATACGAGATCGCCGGCTGGAGAGGCGGATTGCTCTCCATTTGCGGCGTCTGCACGCTGGTGCCCGCGCAGCAGCCGCAGGTGCAGCTGGAGGAGCCGCAGCAACTCATGGCTGTTCTCCTTTCGCGATGCGCCGATTCCGATACGCTGGCTTTTGCATCGTCATTTGCCTCCCTGCATGCTCAACGTCAGCTGCCCGTGATCGGGAAAACTCGGGTCGTTGGCCAGCCGCGCAATCTGCAGCGGGCCCAGTGGGATCTCGCCCTGGCCGAGATACTGCGTCGTGTCCGCGCCTTGCGGCTGGAAAGTCTGCGCCGTCACGCCCATGACGCCGGGAACCGTCAGCACAGCGGCATAAATCGGGCTGAGATAGACCGACTGGCCAAAGGTGAAGTTACCTGGGAAGAAGAATCCTTTCCGGCCGTTCGGGAGAACCTGGCTGCCCAGCACCTGCATCAGCGCCTGCTGCACGTCTAACTGGAAGTAATTCGGATCGACGCAAATCTGAAGCACAATCTCCAGTGAGACATAATCCGGTGAGTCGAGCTGCAGGTCCTGGCCGGCCAGGCGATATTGATTCACAGACTGCTGCACCGTCGTTTGCAGCGCCGAGGTGAGAGTGCCGCCGTTTTGTGGCTGCACCGCGATGAAGACGGTGTACCAGCTGCCCGTCCAGCGCGTCGACGCGACCGACTGCTCAACCTGGGAATTGCCGTCGGCAAAGAACTGGTAGTCGGCCATGGTGATGGCCCGCTCCTGAGTGAGGAAGGCCTGCGGCGCGCGGCGTGCGATCTGATTGTTGGTTTCCGGATCAGTTCCTCCCGCAGCAGGCAGCGGATTCGTGCACTGCGCGCTCGCGATCTGCGCGTCCGTGGAACCGATGTAGAGGATGCTGTTCGCCCCAACGTTGCCGGCGCTGCCGTTCCCGATGCGATAGTCCGACGTAAAGACTGTGCCGGAGTCCGGCCGCATGCCGTTCGTGCTGTCGCCGAATCGCAGCGTGGCGACTCCGGTGTATTCCACTTCGACCACGAAGTTTGGATTCGTCGCTCCGCTGTCGAGCAGGTCGGGCAGCGGCGTCCAGTTCGTCGTCGCCACGCCCGAGTTGCCGGACAAACTGATCGACGGAACGGCGTCGCTCGCGTTCACGTTCATCAGCTCCCAGGCCGACAAGCTCGGATCGGGCATCTGCGCGAAGCTGTCGACCGTCACGAGGTTCGACTCATCATCAATCTCCGCGGCGGCATCTTCCTGTGACAGGTTGAGGAACTCCTCCACCTTGACAGGAAGCGGCACGCCCACGGCTCCGGAAGCTGGGTTATAGAAGAAGCGCAGGGTAAAGTAAGAGGATTCCGACGCCGACTGCGCGTGAACTCCGAAGAGACTCGGCCACGTCGTGGGATTCTTCGCCTGCACGGTAAGGTACGTGATCGGAGGATGGCTCTTGTCCTGCAGGTTGACGGCCCCCGTGGCGGAGAGCATCGTTGGCCCGCCAGGGAAACCCGATGGCGTCGAGGATGAGCCTGCCCCTAACTGGATGAGGTTCGACTTACCGTTGACGACAGTTAACGCATAGGCTGGATCCGCGGTATTAAGAGACAGATCCGTGAACGCCTCAACGGGGATTTGCTTGTTCAGTCCCGCCGCCCCGCCAGGAGGGTTATAGACCACGGTAAGGTCGATATTGGCAGGATTAGAAGTGTTCTTCTTCACCACGATGCCGAAAAGGCTGGGCCAGCTCGCGGCGCTGCTTACCAGCAGCGTCAGGCTGGTATAGCCGCCGGCATTGGGCAAAGTGACGGAACCGGTGCTGCCCAGCGCAACAACCCCCGCCGTGATCGGGTTCCCGACCCCCGCCAGAGGAACAATGGGGATGGGAACGGCCTGCGTCACCGGGCTCTCCGGAACTTGCGGCTGGAAGCGCACCGGAACTGGCGTGGCGGGCGTGAGCTGGCAACGATCGGCCGAAGAGTTAGCCGGATAGTAGATCGTTGGCGAGGGCACCGTCCCCATCGGCTGATCGGTAAACGAAAGCCCGTTATCCGCCAGAATGACATTCCCGAGAACGACGCTCACGTTATCGACCGACTGCTCCCCTGAGAATTCGTCGATGTAACTGGACGAAATGCAAACTGCGATGGGAAGAGCATCGTCCTGCGCCCACTGGATCTCTGTAACCGGCGTAGGCTTCTGCGCAGAGGAGGTGATCGGCTTGCCGGTGTTCTCCTCAAAGGTCGGATCGACGAGCGGCGTGCCATTGGGCTGCTGCCAGGCCACGTTCGTCAGGCGTACGGCACAGCGGTGCCGGATGTCGGCATCGGCCGCGTTGCCCGTCTGCGGGCCAATAACTTCCTCGAAGATGAGCACGTCGCCTGGCTGAAGGTTGGGGTAAGACCCGAGCAGCGTAGCTTCGGTCGCGCCTTGCGGCAGGCAGCAGTTCGCGTTACCCCATGTGTAGACATACATGAGGTTATGTTCGGGGTACAGAATGGAATCGCAGACCGGCTCGAAGGCCTGCACGCCCGCCATTAGCGCGGCCGCCTCATTCCCGGAACCCGGCTGCAGGCTCGTCGGCATTCCCGGCGCGTAAGTATAGAAGCGCGTCTGCGTTCGGTCGAGAAAGATCTGCTGGCCGATACTGCCCTGCACGTTGAGCTGGATCCACGCCCGCGCATTGCACCCGTCGTGCACAAAGTAATCCACCAGGCGCGCATGCCGGCGCAGGGAGATACGGCTGCGCGCCGTCTCGATGTAGGCCTCGGTGGCAATCGCGTCCTGCCGGTAACTCATCATGTCGCCGGCATAGGCAATCAGCTCCGCCATCATGATGCCCATATCGGCTTCGCTGGTCGCGCCCCAGTTGGGCAACAGCTGGTTGATGCGGTCGAGGACTACCTGCCGGAAGCTGCCGTAGTCTTTGGCGAGATAGTTGATCGGCGGCGGAGTCACCGCCGGCGGAGGGCAGTTCGGCGGCTGCGGGTTGCAGTCGAAGTTCGGCCCGCACTCCACTTTGAACGAGAACTGCACCGATGCCAGTTGCGGATCGAACCCCCCGAGCACCTCCGTCACCGCAAACGCGGAATTCTCCGCGTCCTCGATGCTCGTCACCAGGCTCAGCGTGTACGTGGAGAAGTCGCCCGCGGCATTCGTGCCGATCACCACCACGCTGGCCGCGTCCGGCAAAGACGTGAGGTAATTCTGGGCCGCGGAGGAGAGCGTTGGCGGCGGAGGCGTCACGACATCGATAGTGGCCGGTGACTTGGCGATCGCGGTCCAGGCAGCCGCGACACCGGTGATGCTTTCGCCGCCGGTGATCAGGATGTTGTCCGGCGTGGGCAGCGAGGCCAGATGCTTCAGGCAATGCAGCAGCAAAACCTGCTGCCTCGGCAGGCCGAGCGGTACCGCCTCGCTGTCGAGGACTTCGAGGAAGGCAATCCCGTTGAGCGCGGGGTTCCCGAGCACGGCGGCGGCGCGATTGTTGTCACAGCAGCTATAGATCATCTATGAGCTCCCGTAGACATAGGTCTGGACTTGCGTTACATCGGTGCTCAGCAGAACGTATGTGACCGTTACGGTCAGAACGGCTTCCTGTACTGTGGCGACGACCGACTTCACCCTGATATAACTGCCGAGCCATTTCTGCAGCGCGCCCTGCACGGCGAACTGCGTCGCGGCAGCCATCTCCACGCTGTTCAGCGCAAAAGGAAGCTGCAGCAGCCCGCTCCCAAAGTCGGGTAAGTTCACGCGCTCGCCCGGCGACGTGAACAGCACCTGCTCCACCATCTGGCTCACATAGTCCGCGATGGCGGCATCGGACGTGCGCCCGCGTCCGTCAAATTGGTACGGATAACTCACGTTGGTCGTCGACATCGTTCTTATCCCTTCCGCACCGGAACTACGTGGCGAGTACGCGTGTTTGCGCAACCACCGGCAGCAGCGGCGTGCCGGTGGGAACGCAGGTGGCCATTCCCGTCATAATCGCCACCGGCTGCCCCATCGATGTGACCTGAACCGCCCCCACCACCCATTGCGCCGTAACGCAGGGGCCGTTCCCCGCCGGGGGAACAAAAGCGCAACCGGCGACGGCGTACGGCGCGGCGATGGTGGTCGCCGGCATGCCCGCGACCAGCACGCGCGGGCTCGGCGCCGTCGGCAGCGCCTGTCCGCCGTGCGAGCAAAGCACGGTCGCTCCCAGATGCAGTATCGGCGCGGGCATCGTTAGACCACCGTAAGTCCGCCGATGTTCACATCGACTGTGGGGCCAACCAGCGTGATCATCGCTCCCTGGCCGTTGCTGATGTAAATGCCTGTATCGTTCACCACGATCATGGCTCCTGTCGTGCTCTTGAGAATGATTCCTCCTGTGACCGGCGACGGCGGCGCGTCGCTGATCAGCAGCATGTTTTGCCCGGTGGTCTGCAGCACGATGTTCTGTCCTGGCGGAATCGCCGGAGGCGCCGTGGCAAATACCGGTGCGTCAGCGACCAGACCCCAGAATCCGCCCGTCCAGATGGGATAGTCCGGGTCGCCCTGCTCGAACTCGACCCATACCTGCGATCCGATCGGCGGCACGATGAAGCAGCCCGCCTGAATGCCGGCCGCCGGCACGCACGGCATCGCCCAGCTCGACGGCGTCTCTCCCAGCACGTCAGGACACTGCAGCAGCACGCGCCCAATCTGCTGCGGATCGATGTTTTCGATCACCAGGCCGCGGTACTTGCCGAAAAAGCGCCTGGCGCTCCCTCCCGGAACGGAAGCCTGCGAACTCATGGGGTCACCGTGGACACTGTGGATACCAGACCGTTGCGGGTCAGGGTGAAGTTCTGCTTGTACTCGCCACGCTTGATCTTGTGCGTGACGCTCTTGACGTAATACAGCCCATCGAAGGCCGGCCCTGTCCCGCGCACGCCCACCAGCTGGCGCGCCTTCAGGACTCCGCCGTACCGCGTCACGTCGAGGCTGCCTTCGCACGTCACGCATTCCCCATACTCCGCGGCCGCAGCCATCCCGACCATGATGGCCTGCGGTATCGGCATCTTCGACAGGTCGTCGCGAAATGGCTTCAGATCGGGCGGCAGCAGATTCGTGGGCAGCGGCGGTATCGCTCCCAGCGGAGGATTCAGCGGAGTGATCGGCGGTATGGGAACCGGGATGCTGACGCCGGTTTCCTGAATGTAGAGATAGACCAGGGGAATGCGATTCTTCTCCTGATCGAAGGTGAAATGCAGACTCTCCACGTTGGTGTAAGCATCCATATCGGAGCTGAGCGCGGGCTGCACCGGGCCTACCTTGATCTGCGGTCCCCAGTAAGCCTTGCTCACCCCCGGCGCGGGGCCGGGATCGATATAGAACACATAGCCGACCTGCGCGGCGAGATAGCGGACGTACTGAAGATCGGTGCCCTGCTGGCTGGGTATCTGATCGATCGGCAGCGGGATATTGATCATCACGCTGGGAATGACGAGAGGAATTACGCCGAACAGCGCATACTTCGCGCAGATGAGCGCCACGCGCGCCTCGGGCGGGCAGCACGGAAAGGGGAAGCCGCTCCAGTCCGTTTGATCCATCAGCGCAGTCAGGTCTTTGCCGGTAATGGTCAGGGTTGAGTTAGAGCCCTTGTCTCCTGGAGATATCTGGTTATTGGTGATAACTCCGTCGATCAGCACGCTGGGTATGCCGTTCACCGTCACCACCACCACCACCCGCATAAACAGCAGCGGCATGCCGCCGGTCAGCAGAAACAGAATCTGCAGCGGCGACTGCTTGTCGATGCTGAACGTGAGCTGGAACCCGCTGGTGCCCACATCTTCGGTCTTCACCTCCACCTCGGCCAGCGATTCGAGCACGGTGCTCGGCACGGGAACCGGGAAGATGGGACCGATCATCAGCGTCATTTGAACGCTGTCAAGCACTCATCCCTCCCGGGACGCCCTGCGGCATGGTGATGCTGATTGTGGTTCCAGGTGTTTCGACCAGGCTGCCCGGGCTGATGGCTCCGTTGGCGTCACAGAGCAGCCAGTACATAAGCGGATCGCCCAGATACTTCGCGGCAATCAGATCGAGGCGGTCGCCCTGCACCACTGTATGTGTGGCCACGGTTGCATAGTTAGGCGCGCCCGGCTGCGGAACAAACCTTCGCGCCAGATACGTAATGGTCTGCCCGGTGGGCGACGTGTACGACAAGACGCCCGAGTTGTAGTAACGGCTGTCGGTCGGAAAGGCAACCGGCGGGATAACACCAAGCTGAATGAATGCCCGTATCGGAGAGCTCATGGCAAACCTCCCAGTCCCAGAACGGTGATTGCCGCATTGCCGGCCATCGCTGCAAGATTCTCCTTGTTGCTCAGGTAGGTCATGAAGATATGGCCTCCAGGATGATCGAATCCGAGGTCGTCGACATTCAGCACGCGCATGCCGAGACTCACCTTCGCGTGGATCGGATTCAGGTTCACGTCGAACATTTCTTCGGTGATGGAAAAATCGGTGAGCCGGACCGGCACCACGCGGTTCGAGCTCCAGACGAAAAGCGTCAGGGGCTGTTCCAGCGGAATGATCTCCAGCGTGCCGTTGCTGGCCATCGCGTTGTCCGCGTTCAGCGTCTCGACCGTCGGATTAACCAGCATCTCCAGCTGGGCGAGCTGCGGATGCAGGCCGTATTTGACCGTGACCGGATTCTGGTTGGGGAATTCGAGCTGATCGGTGGCATCCAGTTCCGCATCGATCTTGATGGTCTCGATGGCCGGGCCGCGCAGGCGCAGCGCATCGACCCGCACGCCGTCCTGCCCCCCCTGCACGGCCTGAATCTGCAGCGTGCGTGACAGCGAATCGGGGTTGTATTGCAGCGCGATCACGCCCTGCAGCGCAGACGTATCCGGATCGAGGGTGACGATGCCGCCTTTCACCAGGCGCGGCGAAATCGGGGATCCCGTGCTCATGAGCAACTCTCCATATCGTCACCTCCGCCGCCTGGACGGAACCGGCTCGCCTGCGGCAACCGCGATTGCGTTGGATTCGGCTGTCCCTGGCCACTCTGTTGCACCACGTGGGTCAGCTCGTGCGCAAGCAATCGCCGGCCTTCGCCGGAATGCGGCGCATACTGCCCGCTGCCGAAGACCACGTCGCTGCCCACCGTGTAGGCCAGGGCGTTCATGCTGCGCGCCGATGCCGCGGCGCGCGCACCCGTATGCACGCGCACATGGCTGAAGTCGAACCCGAACCGCGGCTCCATATCGCTTTGCGTTCGCCTGTCGAGCCGGTGGCTCGGGGAATGCAGGCCCTCGCCGACACTCGCCGCATCGGCTGCGGCCGGGGTGCTGCCGGCCGCTTTGGGATGTACCTGCGTCGCTCCGCCGCCGGCGGCCTTGCGGCTTTTCACCAGCGCGCGGAACTGCTCCGGCGTCAGCGTCCTTCCGTCCACGGTCACCACCTCGACGTGCACCGCCTGCACGCCGCTCTGTGCCCCGGTGCCCTGCTGAAGCCGCGCATAGATGTGGTCGTTCTGGCTGTTGATGAAATTGTGAAAGTCGTCGCCGGGGTTAGGGCCGGGGTCGGCCTGGAGGGTGTCGTCGCCGAAGAAATCCTTCATCAGCTCCACTTCCGCGTCGATGCCGGCCTCGTGGGCCGCGAGGAACTGGTCCCGCTTCAGCGGAGTGGATTGATCCAGCGACGGTGAGCCGAGGCGCCCCGCATAATTGGTCGTCGCGGTGCGCTCCGCAAGCACATGCACCAAAGCCTGCTGCAACCCGAGATCGTCGCTGGCCAGCAGGTCGTCGATGTCCACGTAACCCGACGCATAGTTGTCGACAGTGATCTGCGTATGAAAACCGTGCTCCGCATCCCCGAGCCGTCCGTGCTGGTTGGTCAGCTTCATCGGGATCACCGGGTCCTGATCGATGAAGCCCTTCATCTGCGTATCGAAATTCGACAGTTTTGCGCTGGAGCGCTGTGTGTAGCTCAGTTCGTTGCCCTGCATGGAAAACGTCAGCGTCTGCGAAATCCGGTTGAGCCGATCGAGCAACTCCTGGAGGCGCGCGAATCCCGAATACGTCGGATTCGGATCGTGCAGCATCTTCACTTTCCGCTGGACGCGTCGCGAAGCGCGGCGGGCAATCGGAGGCGCCACGATCTCCGCTCCGTTCGCGCGCTGCGCCGGCCTGGCTTTGCTCTTCGGTGCGCGGACTGGCGTCCCGCGGCCCGAGTTCCCCTGCAGCGCCGCCGGCGCGGACTGCTGCACCACATGGGTCAGTTCGTGCGCCAGCAGACGGCGCCCTTCGCGGGTGTGCGGCGCATACTGTCCCGCGCCGAATACGACGTCGCTGCCCACCGTGTACGCCAGCGCGTCCACGCTGCGCGCCGAGGCCGCGGCGCTCCCGTCCGTGTGCACGCGCACCTGGCCGAAATCGACCCCGAAACGCGACTCCATGGAACTGCGCGTCTCGCTGTCGAGCGGTAGGCCCGAGGAGCGCAGTGTCGCGTCGACGCTAGCCGCATGCGCCAGAGACTCGCCCTGCGTCGCCGCCTTGCGCTGGACCGGTTTTTCTTCCTTCTTCTTCGCATCGGCCGCCGCCGGTTCCGCAGCGAGCGGCTTCAGTTCCAGCTGCTTGTCGAGCAGATGCGGAGTCTTCGCCGCGAGGGGCGATTGATATTGCGGCAGGCGCAGTCCCGCGTCGCGCTGTTGCTGCTGCAGCAGTCCGGGACCCGGCGCCAGAGGCGCGCCCCCCGGCGTGCCGGGCAGAGCGCCGAAGCGGCGGCTGCTCACGTCCTGCACCGCCCGATCCATCGACTTCTGGTCCAGGTCCTGCTGCGAGCCGGGCGCATACGTCGTGTGCGCGCGTATCTCGTCCTGTTCCGCCTGCAGGCGCGCCGTGTCGGAGCGAATGCGGTCCGAGTCCGTCGGTCCCTTCTTCTTCGCGTCGCCGCCCGGCGTGTAACTGAAGGTGATCATCCCCTTCGTCGGTCGATCCACCGGCCCTTCGTAGGTGATCTTGACCTTCAGGCCTTTTGCGACTTTATCCAGTGGGATTTCCGGAATCTGCACCGGCAGAGCTTTGTGCTCGGCGGCCAGACCCGCGACCGTCGCCGTCGCCGCCGCGCCCACGATGATCTTGCCCGGCAGCGTTCCAACGAAGTCGGAAGCGCCCTTTACCAGCGGATCCTGGGAGGCGGCATCCGTCAGCTTCTTGCCGACATCCGTTTTCAGAAAAGCTTCACCGAGCTTTTCCGCGCCTTCCTTGTAGTTGTTGGGCTGTGGCGCCGGCTGGCCGGTTGGCGGCGGAGGCGTGGGCTGCCTCTGCATCTGCGTCGCCGCAACGCTGGCAAACGACCAGCCGGGAATCTTGTTGCCCGAGGAAACAGCATCGGCCACGCGATCCGCTTCGCGCTCCATGGCGTCGCCCGGCTGGCTGATTTTCAGCCCGCTGGTAAACGAGCAGGCACGCGTGCTGCTCGACGCCTCGGTGTCGCTCTTTCTCGCCAGCAGCATCCGGCTCATGGCTTGAGCCTCCTCCCGATGGCGCGCGCCACGCCGGCTCCCAAGGCGCGGCTTCCGGAGGCGCCGGGCGCCAGCGGCATACGTCCCAAACGCAGGACAGGCGTGCGCCGTGACGCCGCCAGCCCGGATCGCGCCGCCGGTGAAGCGAGCACACCAGACAACTCGGCCTTCAGTCCCTCCACCAGCGCGCGCCGCTCCACGGGATCGAACCCCGCCAGCGCCAGCCGATCGATGGTGACGTGAATGCGCCTCATACCCACCCTCGGATCTCTGCATCGGAGAGCGGGCGCTCGATCTTCTGCGATTCCAGCCGCGCGGCTTCCAGCAGATGAGCCATTGCCACCGGCTTGTTCGCTTCCGCCGCAAGAAAGGCCGCGTTAAGCGCGATATTGCGAATGTTGCCGCCGGCGATATTGAGTTGCGAAAGCCGCGCCGGCTCCAGTCCCTCGGTCGGCGTTCCAGCGGGAAACACACGGCTCCAGATCGCCTGGCGCTGCGTCGCATCGGGAAACGGAAAGCTGATGGTGTAGCGCAGCCGCCGCTGGAAGGCGCGGTCCAGAGACGATTTCAGATTCGTGGTCAGAATCGCCAGGCCCTGGTACGCCTCCATCCGCTGCAGCAGGTACCCGACTTCGATGTTCGCGTACCGGTCGTTGCTGTCTTTCACTTCGCCGCGCTTGCCAAACAAAGCATCGGCCTCGTCGAAGAGCAGCAGCACGCCGCCTTCTTCCGCCGCATCGAAAACCTGGCGCAGATTCTTCTCCGTTTCGCCAATGTATTTGCTCACTACCGCCGAAAGATCGATGCGGTAGAGGTCCAGCCCCAGATCGTGGGCCAGTACCTCGGCGGCCAGCGTTTTGCCGGTGCCGCTTTCGCCGGCAAACAGCGCGCTCACGCCCAGGCCGCGGCGTCCCTGCGCTGAGAATCCCCACGTCTCGTAAACCGTCATGCGGTGGCGCACCTGCGCAGAGAGCTGGCGCAGCATGCGCGTCTGCAGCTCGGGCAGCACCAGGTCGTCCCAGGTCGCGATGGGCACGATGCGCTGCGCCAGGTCTTCGAGCCGCGGTCGCGAGAGATCCCGGCAGGCGATCCACAGCGCGCGCGGGTCCACCTTGCCTCCGCTTCCCGCCTCAGATCCGGTGGCCAGTGCCGCGGTCTCAAAAATGGTCTTCGCGCTGAAGCGAAACTGCTCCGAAAGATTGTCGAGCATCCCGTTCAGCGCGGCGGCAGACGATCCCAGCGCGCGCTGCCACAGCCGTTTTTGTCCGGCGGGTTCCGGCTTATCGATGGTGTAGCGCAGGCACGGCCGGTGGAAGCGCACGTTATCGCGGGAGGTGAGAATGAGCCATGTCGACTGCCGCTCCACCACATGGCGCGCGGCGGGTATGGGCGCCGCCGAGCCGCACTGCAGCAGCAGCACGCCCCGCAGCAGTGCTGCTTCGCGCGTCCACAGCAGGATGAACTGCTCGAGCTCCGCGCCCGGCGCCGGCAAATCCTCCATGCGCATCGTGAAGAGCTGCCGCCCCGTCTGTTCGGCGGCCATTGCGGCCACATCCTGCTGCCCCTGCGCGTCGTCGCCGGAGAATTGCAGCAGCCGTGGTTCCTGATCCGCGAGCAGCCGGCGTGCCACCTCCGCCGCTGCCGACCGATGCTCATCCGCAGTCCACGCCGGAGACGCGACCGCCTGCAGTACGGGGTCGAGGCGCGGATCGAGCAGATTCACTCCCGCCAGGTAGTGCAGGATCCGCTCGTCGATGCGCAGCGGCGCGTTGGTGAGGCCCTGGCTCGCGTCCATGTCGATCAGCCGCAGGCGGCGCAGAGGGCGTGAGGGCGTCAGCGCGCTCCAGTGCGGCTGCGGGAAGGTCGCCATCGCCAGACCGAACGTCACCGTCGGGCGTCCCGGCGTGCCGGTCGCCTCGCTTGCGAGCCGCGCCAGCGGCGAATCCATTTCCACCCCCGCGCACAGCAGCAGAATCTCGCGCTCGAAGGGGCTCAGATCGAAGATCTCGCACAACCGGTCGATCGCCGGCGGTGACGAGAGAAGCAGGCGCGCCTGGCCAAGCGCTTCCTCAGCAGCCGTGAGGGCCTTCGACTCAAGCTGCGCGCGCAGCCGCACAAACTCAGCGACGAGGTAGCGCTGGTTGGCCTCGACCCAGGAAATCGGCTGCGCCGCTTTGCTCCCGGATTTCATGTCACCACCAGCGTCGGCCCGGTGATCGCCGGAGGTTTGGTCGTGAACGTGACAGGTCCGAGCACTCCGTCGACCTGCAGCAACGCAATGTAGGAGCCGGTCTTGAGCGGCGGAGCGAACTGGAAGGCGATGGGGCCGCCCGCGGTCGTAAACGGCTGAGCAGGCGCGGAAAGGTTGCCGAGCACCAGCGCGATGCTCTGGCTCGGGTTGACCTGAGGATCGGTGCTCAGCGTCACCGTCGTCTCCGTGGCGTTGCTGGTGATAACCGGCGCGGGAGCGGCCGCAATGCTGGCCGCGATGGGCATCTCCACGCTGTTCGAACTTTGCAGAACGTTGCCGCTGCCGTCCACGACCTGCGCCGTCAGCGTGCACGGCCCGGCCGGCAGCTTGGTCGGGTCTTCGGGAACGTTGAAGCGAATCGAGCTCGCGGTGACTGTTCCGGGTGCGAATTTGTAGCTGGCCTGTTGCGGGGAATACGTCAGCAGCAGTTGGTTGATGCTGCCCAGCGCCTGGCCCGTAATCGTAACCGGATTCCCCGCAGCCGCGGCCAGCCCGTTTGGCGCGTTAATCATGATGGCCTGCGGCAGCGAGGGCTGCACGGCGATCGCGGTGCTCAGAACCGGCACTGTCCCCTGCGCCGGCTTCGGCGATTCGATCAGCACCACCGAAACCTGAAAAGGAAATGTCGGCCGGTAATCGGCTTTAAGCGCCGTCCACAGCCACGCCATTTCCTCGCGCCCCAGCGTGGCGGGCGTGATCTTGATCATTTCGAACTGGGAGCCGAGATTCGATCCGCTCAGCACCTGATACAGCGGATTGGTGTTGGGAATGTTCTGGAGCGCAAGATTGATGTCGCTGCGCGCCAGCATCGGATACTGGAACAGCATCATGATCGCGTAGCCCAGCATCGCTTCCGCTTCGGTTTCGGCGTTCGAATACGCGGTGAGCAGATAGTGCAGATCGAGCGCCAGCGGCGGATTCTTCAGCCGCGTCGCGCCGTCGGCCGCGAGCGACGGCAGGCCCACATTGCGGTACGCCGCGTTCGGCGTCACCTGGTGAAGAAACAGATTGAGCTGGCGCTGCACCTCGTTGTTTCCGCTCGGCACGTCCGTGATGAGGTCGGGAGCGTACGCCGTCACGTTGACGCCGCCCAGTCCTGTGCCGGGCGCGTTGCAAACCTGCGACAGCAGGTATTGCAGCACCCCGGTAACGGCGGCGAGCGCGAGAGGACTGCTCATCGGTTCCCTCCGCGCCGCTGCTTCAAATAATCATCGAGGTTCACCGATCGGCGTTCGGGCCTCGCTGCGGGGCGAGCGGCCACCGGCGGCGGCGCCGCTGTCACTTCAATGCGGCCAATGTGAATCTGAATTTCGTCCGGCTCGTCCGCTCTCTCCGCGCGGGGCAGGGGCCCTGCAGGACGCAGGACCCCTGCTGACTGGGGACGGATGGTGCTCGGAACCGCTCTGGGGCTGAAAGACTCCGCAGAAATGCGCTGCATCTCGATCAGCGGTCGTGCTTCACCTGAAGTCTCGCGCTCCGGACGCGTCGCATGCGCCGGCGCGTCCACCACGTGGTATTCGATCGGGCCGGATGCGGTCGTCTCCGTGTCCTTGTGCAGGAGAGAAGAAATCTCCAGGACGTGCTCCTCCGAACGCGGCAACCACCCTCTGCGCCGATCGTGTCCGGCTGCGGCGGTTTTGCCTGCAGCCGGCTCGCCCGGCTCGGCACGGCGCGGCGACAGGCTCCGGGGTTCGTATTCGCGCTCCACGACCAATGGTGTGAATGCGGCCTCAAACGTGTCGGCCTCGAACTCGGTTGGCTGACGAGCCCCGTCATGCCGATGCGCAGCACGCCCGGGCCGGCCCCCCGTCGGCGCCACAACGTCGCCGCTCGTCTCAGGATTCTCTGAGACCTCCTGGAGCGCAGACGCTGCCGCCGGGCGATGCGGAGCATAGACCGATCCCACGACCGCGTGAATGGCGCGCGGCGGATGCATCGCCGCCGCCGCCAGCCTGCGCAGATAGCCGCTCATGCCTGCACCATCTCGAGGTAAACCGCGCGCCGCGGCTCGCTCAGTGCGAGAATCTGCTCCTCGCTCCAGCCGTAAGCCGATGCCAGCGTGTGCACATCGATTAGCGTTCTCCGCGCCCGCGCCTCAATCTCCGACCACAAATAGCTCGCCAGATCGAGCGATTCCTCCCACTCATGGCTGCACGCACTGCAGCGCAGAGCGAGGCGCGTCTCCGCCAGCGGATCGGCGAGCGCGAGCTGCTCTTCCACCTCCTCCGCGTCGGCCTCCGACCATGCCGCCCCATCCGCCGGACTCTCGCAGCAGCGTTCCAGCAGCCGCACGCTGGCGCGATCCGCATCCGGCTCGGCGACGACGGCGGCCAGATCGCGGCTGGTGGGTAGCCGGAATTTCCGCTCGCGCACGATCACCGTTCGAGGCGCCGGCTCCTCGCCGCCGTCTTTCGCCAGCGCATCGGCGTCCAGCTGAAACTCCAGCCGCTCGTCGCATTGCGGGCACGCTACCCAGCTGCGCAACTCCGCTCCGAAGCAGCGGCGGCGCAGCTCTGCGAGCGCCGCGTTGCGCCGGCCCAGCGGCCAGTCGGCCAGCGACGCGCGCGAAAGATGCGGGAGCGCCGCACCCAGCGCCAGCAATGCCTGGTCGATCGGATGCATGCCGCAGCCCCGCTCCCACAATTGCAGGAAGTCGGAATTGGACAGGGCCCGCATAGGTTTACGTATTCACAACGCTCAGCGTCGGCTCCTGCGTCTCGGTTACGCTGGTGTCGCGTTCCCAGCCTTCGTTTTCCAGCTTGATGTGCTCAATCGCGATGGCATTCGCGTTCGCATCCAGGTCGGGCATCGCCTGGTACTCGGAAACCCAGCAGCGGAAAATCTTGTACGCGATCACCAGCTGCCCGGCCTCGTTGTAGAACTCCAGGTAGATGTCCTTACGGAAACTGGCCAGCGATACTTCGGAGCCGAGCGCCGCTCCAAAGTTCCACACCAGCCCTGCCCAGTCGTGAAACGCCAGGTCCTGCGTCAGCCCGCGCTCCAGCGTGATCGCCTCATACTCGGTCTTGCCCGGCGACTTGTGCGACGTCGACGGATCGCCCCCCGACCGGTGCTTCACCACTTCGGTGGTCCGCTTCAGCGCCGTCATCTTGCTGGCGCCCGCCACGTACTGCCCGTCCCATTTCAGGCGGAATTTGAAATTCTTATAGGGATCCACTCGCGATGTGTTCACTGAAAACTGAGCCATGACGTTCCCCCTCAGGACTGGCTTTGCCCGGCCAGTTGTTCGATCTGGATGACCACGAACTCCGCCGGATACAGCGGCGCGAAGCCCACCAGGACGTTGACGATCCCCTGATCGATGCTGGACTGGGGATTGTTTTCCGAATCGCACTTCACGAAGTACGCCTGCTGCGGCGTCGTGCCCTGGAACGCCCCCTGCAGAAACAAACCCTGCAGGAACGAGCCCACGTTCATCCGCAACTGGCCCCACAGCGTCTCGTCGTTCGGTTCGAAGACCGCCCACTGCGTTCCGTCGTACAGGCTCGATTCGAGGAACAGCGCCATCCGCCGGATCGGCACGTACTTCCATTGCGATGCGGCGGCATCGGCCCCCTGCATGGTGCGCGCACCCCACACCACGTCGCCATAGATGCGGAACTGGCGCAGGCAATTCACCGCGTAAGGATTCAGGTTCCCGTTCTGCGCGTCGGTCAGCACATATTGCAAACCGCTCACGCCCGTAAGCGCCGCATCGATGCCCGCTGGAGCCTTCCACACGCCCCGTGACGCATCCGTCGCCGCATAGATGCCGGCCACGAAGCCGCAGGGCGGGAAGTACCGCGACCGTCCCCCGGCCAGAGGATCCGGCGCGAGCACCCACGGAAAGTAATACGCGGCATAGGAGGAGCTCGCCCCGCTGATCGAGGTCAGATCGGTGCCCACCGGTCCGGGATTCGTCACGCTCATCGCCGTGATCTGCTTGCTCACCGCCGAGGCGCTGGCCGCTGCCGGGCTGTCGACGATGTAGAAGGCGCGGTTCCCGGCGCAGAAGCCCTGCAGCTCCGATACCGTCGCTTCATCGGCTTCGCCGGGTACGCACAGCAGGTTGAAGATCGGAACCGACGCCAGCATCTGCACGCCGCCCGTTCCCGGGGAGCCCGAAGCGTTGAGCGCCGTCTTGAAGAGGCCGCCCGACGAACTGTCCTGCGTGGGATCGAGCACGATCCCGTCGTATCCGCCCGCCAGGAACGTTCCCCCCACCGGCGTCGGCGAAGACGAAGACAGCGCAGCCGGCGCCGTGACGTTCAGCGCCTGCGTGCAGACGCCGTCGGCGGTCACCGTCACGTAATTCGAATCCGCATTCAGAACCGTCAGCACATAATTCGGATCCGAGGCCGTCACGCAGAGATTGTTGTAGCTCTCCACGATCGTCGATGCGCCTGTCGGACCGGTGGTGATGATGTTCAGGCTGAACCGCGTGCCCGTCGGGTCCATCGCAGCGCTTTGCGGCGTGGCGCTGATCGCCACCAGATTGCCCCACGCGCCGGGATTGGTCGCGGTGAAGGTGAAGCCTTTGCCGCTGCCGCTGGGCTCCTGAATCTCCACCGACGCGGCTGTGGCCGCCGGTACCGCCACGCCATTGCCGTCCGCGCCTCCCCGGACCGGCGAAAATCCATTCGCGGGATTGGCGGTGGGAGGATGCGGTTCGGTGAGCGTGAAAAAGTTTGAACTGATGGCCGGCGTGGCGAACGCCTGGTTGTCGAAGGTTTCCATCACCGCCAGCGGCGCCCCCGCCGGGGCATAGACCACGAGAATCTTGTACGTGCCGGCGTGCGTTCCCGCTGCGATTTGAATGCCGAAGGAGTTCGACCACCCCCCCGCGCTCTTCGCCGTGAACAGCAGGCTGCCGGTGCCGCTCGCCACGGTGACCGTGCCGGCTTCTGTCCCGCTCGCTGTGCCGGTCGCGGCCGTCGACTGCACCAGCCGCACGATGTACGCCTGCGTGCCCCCATTGCCGAAGAACTGATTGACCGCGTAGCCCAGCAGGCTGCGCTGATCGAGGCCCCCAAACTGGTTCTGGAAATCGAGCCAGCTCTCCACCAGCACCGCCTGGTCGGTCGGACCCTGGTCCGCCCACCCGACAAATGCCCCGACGGAAGTGGCAACGCCTGTGATGGTGTGGACCCCGCTCGGCAGTTCCTCGATGTACACACCGGGATAGGTGAATGCGGACATGGATATTCCTCCTTCTCACGACGTGAAAGGGTCAGGCAGGTTCTAAGGATTGCAGCGCACTGCAGCAGACAACGAGCAGGGGGAGCGTAGTGAGCTCTGCTTCGTTCTAGTGAACTTCAGGGCCCAAACGTTACTCGAAAAATTGGAAGGTCACGGCAAGCACAGGCAAGAATCCAGCGTCGGCGCGGTAAGAGGGATTCCGCTGGAACAACCACAACTGGACTGCTCAACCGGACTGCAGCCGCCGGACAGCTCCCGCAGCCTTTCCGCTTCTCGTGCGCCCCTTGCAAGCACACGAACAGCGATACCCCACGAGGTCTGGCCTGTAGCCTGTCTGCCGCCTGGGCGTCGGAGTTCCCGCCCCAGGGGGAGTCGACTATGAGTGCCGGTAGCAACCGAACATACGCCGCCAAAAAAATCTTGTCCAGCGAATTTCAAAAAAATTTTCGATGACTGCCGGTCAGCAAGGCCCATTGCCCCATTGGATTTAGGGAAGGCCACAATGGCTGGCGAAAAGCTGTCAGTCAAAAACTTCCAGCTGAAAACTTTTAGCGAAAGCCTCTCAGCTAAAAACTGCTGGCTGGAAACGTTGAGCGCATCGCGGCACAGGAGCGTTCATCCGCCACAATGGTCCAGCGAAGTCGTTTGTGCGAACAGATCTTCGCTGACAGCTCATCGCTGACAGGTTCTCAGCCGACAGCTTTTTCGCTGACCGTTTTTCGCTAACAGGTTCTTAGCGTGGCTCAGGCGCGCAGTTTCGCGAGCAGTTCGCCCGGCGCAAATGGCTTGGCCAGCAGTTCCACATCTTCGCCCATAGAACCCGCTTCCGCGAGCAGATCGCGCGTGGCTCCGCCACCGGATATCAAAATGATTCTGCAGCCGGGGTAGAACGCGCGGATGCGCAGCGCCGTTTCCATGCCGTTCATCCCGATCATCACCATATCGACCACCAGCGCGTCGGGGCGTTTCGCCTGCGCGGCTGCAAACGCGGCATCGCCGCTGTAGGTCGCGATGGAATCGAATCCGTTTTTCTGAAGGATGAGCGCGAGGGTGTCCGCGATCGCCGGCTCATCGTCGGCAATGAGCACGACCGGCCTGGTTGGGAGGGGTGGAATGATATGCATGCGATCTCGCTGTCCTGACGCGAAGTCCAGCCGGTACCGGCGACTCTCCGGCCGAACCGAACATCCGGCCTCATGCTATCCGCGATCGCCGCCCACTCTCTGTGACATCTGTCACCCGGCGACAAGTGCCCCAGACCCCGCTTCTGCGCCGCTTCACGCCCTTACCGCTGTGCTACGCTCGACTTGCGGATCGAAGGCTGCCGGAGCGGCATCCAATCCGCCATAGAGCGCAGATCAACCTATGCCTTTAGCCACGATCGACGCGGCCGCCAGGAAAGGCGTGCTGGCCGTCCAGGAATACGCGCAGCTTTCCGGGCGCGCGCTGAGCAATCTGTTCCGGCGCCCCTTCTACGCGGCCGACCTCTACACGCAGGCGGACGTCATCGGCGTCGGATCCCTCCCCATCGTCATCATGACGGGCTTCTTCCTCGGCGGCGTGCTCGCGCTCCAGTCAGCCTCGACCCTCACCCAGTTTGGAGCGGCGGCCTTCACCGGACAGCTGGTCAGTTTCTCCATGATCAAGGAGATTGGGCCGGTGGTCACCGCGCTCATGGTGAGTGGACGCAACGCCTCCGGCATGGCCAGCGAGCTGGGATCGATGATCGTCACCGAGCAGATCGACGCCATGCGCGCCCTCGGTACCGATCCGCTGAAGAAGCTGGTGATGCCCCGCATCGTGGCCACCATCGTGATGCTGTTTTTCCTCGTCATCCTGTCCGACGCCGTCGGCATCCTCGGCGGCGGCCTCGTCTCGGTCTACATGCTGGGGCAGGACGGCTCGCAGTACTTCCACACCTCGTACCAGTCTCTGCAATACCCCGATATCCTCCAGGGCCTCGTGAAGCCCATCTTTTTCGGGTTCATCATCTCCACCATCGGCTGCTTTTATGGAGTGAAGACACGCGGCGGAACCCAGGGCGTCGGCCGGGCGACGACCCAGGCTGTCGTGGTCTCGTCCGTCCTCATCATTGCCACGGATTTTCTCATCAGCCGGTTCATGATCGGCATCTTCGGGCGGTGAGACGGTGAGCGCGAGCGGCGGATTCGACTTGCCAGGAATGCCGGAAGCCGCGCCGGTTCTCCCGCCCCAGCCATCCCTCAGCACACAAAGTGAGCCGGCAAAAGACCCGGTTGTCGTCTTCGAGGAGGTGTCGATCGGCTTCGGCCGCGAGCCGGTGCTCGAAAACGTCTCCTTTCAGATCCGCCACGGCGAGACGCGCATCCTGCTGGGGCCGGCGGGCGTCGGCAAAAGCGTCCTGCTCAAGCTCACCAACGGCCTGCTGCGTCCGGACTCAGGCCGCATTTTCGTTTTTGGCAAAGAAATCAGCGCCATGCGCGAAGAGGATCTCTTCGAGCTGCGCGGCGCCATCGGCACCGTGTTCCAGGAGGGCGCCCTCTTCGACTCGCTCACCGTGCGCGATAACGTCGGCTACCGCCTCATCGAAGAGCACGTCCCGGATGAGGAGATCACGCGCCGCGCGACCGAGGCACTGCGGTTTGTAGAGATGGAGCACACTCTCGACAAGTTTCCATCCGAGCTCTCCGGCGGCATGCGCAGGCGTGTGGCGATTGCCCGCGCTATCGTGACGAATCCGCAGCTCATTTTGTACGATTCCCCCACCGGCGGCCTCGACCCCATCACCTCCACGACCATCATCGAGCTGGTCATGAAGCAGCGCGACGTCGCCCACACCACGTCGCTGGTCGTCACCCACCGGCTGCAGGACGCGTTCATGCTGGCGTCGCACCACTTCAATCGGGAAAAAGGCGCGATGGAGCCCTTGCCGGAGCACCAGATCGATCCCAACACCAGCTTCCTCATGCTCTACCAGAGCCACCTCGTCTTCGATGGAACAACGAGAGAACTGGTCCACTCCGACGACCCATTCATCAGGGAGTATCTGAGCTGACGACAGGGTGTGGGGGATAGGGTAGAACGGCCATGCTCGAAATCGTGGTGCTTCTGATCGCAGCAAGCCCTTTCATCACGATCCCGTGGGGATGGAATCGGTGGTTCGCGGAGGACCGGCGATGGAATACTCCGTCCACCCTGTCGTTTGCAGGGCTACTGCTCGCCTCGCTCTCGGCATTCGTCGTGATTGCCGCGCTCGTCTGGTCGGGTGCCGGGGGGGATTTCCCTACTATGGCCGGCCGCTATTGCGAATGTACGCCGCCGGTTTTCTCGTTTCCCTTGCAGGGTTCCTGCCGGGGCTCGGCGGCGTATGGCGCGAGAATCCTCTGCGCTGGCACGGGATTGCATGTCCCCTGGGATGTATGGGTTTCTGGTTGTTTTCCGCAGCCGGCGAGTAGAGCCACCTTGCGCACAATGGGCATGACCGGAGCCCCACCTAAGCTGAGCCCTATCCCCTACACCCTACGCCCTATCCCCTGCACCCTGTCCCCTGCACTCCGCCCCCTCACCCAGCCGCATCATGATCGTAAAACCGGAAAAACAGCGACGGCTTCGACACCGGCTCGGCCTTCGCCGCGAGCGCGGCGAGTTGCTGCTCGTTGTAGGGCGTGAAGTCCCGCGCGATGGCGACATTCTCCTCCAGCTGCGGAATCGAGTCGCACCCGATGATCACCGTCGAGACCGGCCGCGAGAGCGTGTACCCGATCGCCTCTTTCATGGTCAGCGTGCCCGGCGTGGGCGCGAGCACCATGCCTTCCCAGGAGTGCTTCTGCTGTTCGAGCGGCGGCGGAACAAACGACGAGAGGAGACGGCTGCGGCCCGGAATCTTCATGCCGATAATGCCCATCTGCTTCTCGACGGCCAGCGGCAGCAGCTGCTCCTGGAAGCTGAAGTGATGCGGATCGGCAGCATTCAGCGCCATCAGAATGCAGTCGAACGGATGCCGGTTCAGCGCCTCGACCAGCGCGTCGGGCCGGTAGTGCCCGGTGACGCCGAGATACCGCACCACCCCCTGCTGCTGCATCGCAATCAGCGCTTCCATCGCCCCGCCAGGCGCGAAGATCAAGTGGATGTCCTTCATCGTCCCGATGTCGTGAAGCTGCCACAGGTCGACGTGGTCGGTCTGCAGCAGCTGCAGTGACTTGTCGATCATGCGCATCGATCCCTCGCGCGTGCGCTCCTTGGTCTTCGTCGCGAGAAACGCTTCGCTGCGGCGCTTCTTCATCACTTCGCCGACGTATTGCTCGCTCCAGCGCAGCGGTCCGCCGTAAATCGACGACGTGTCGATGTAGTTCACCCCGAGATCGAGTGCGCGATTGATGATGGGCACAGCGGCGTCGAAATTGTTCGGCTTCTCGAGCGCGGCCTGCCCGCCCAGCGAGAAGGCTCCGACTTTGTAGCCGGTCTTGCCCAGGTTGCGCGTCGGCATCGCGTCCTGCGTGCGCGGATTGTTCGGCATCGGCCCTGTCCTGGTGTCAGTCTTCGCCTCGCCCAGCGCGCCGTGAGGCAGCGCGGCCCCGGTCAGTACCGCCGCAGCGGCTGCGGTGCTTCCCTTCAAAAATGCGCGGCGATCCGGATGAATCTTCTCCATGGCGAGCCCCTCCCGGCGAGGCACTTAACAGGGTACAGCGCCAGCGCCGTCCGGGACAGAAATTGAGCGCCGCGCAAATCAAAAGGGATGGCCGGTAAGCCATCCCTCTTTGCTGCTGCGGCGTTTCGTTTTTCGGTTAACGGCGTCCGTGCGGCTTTTCGCCGCCACCGCGCGGAGCGGCAGCCGGGTGTCCCCCGCCTCCGCCGCGAGGAGCGGCAGCCGGATGTCCGCCGCCCGAGGGTCGCGCCTCCGGAGCCGGACGATTGGCCGGACGGTTATAGTTCGGCGCCGGCCGGTTGTAGTTCGGCGAAGGCCGGTTGTAGTTCGGAGCCGGACGATTGGCAGGCCGGTTATAGTTCTGTGCCGGGCGATTGTAGTTCTGGGCCGGCCGGTTATACGCGGGCCGATTCGTCTGCGCGCCCCGGTTGTAGCCTGCGCGCGCCCCGGCGTTGTAGCCGTTCCGTGCGCCGGCGTTGTAGCCGTTCCGTGCGCCGGCGTTGTACCCGGCCCGTGCGCCGGCGTTGTACCCATTGTGCTGGTAGTAGCCGTGGTTCCACGCTGAGTGCGCTGCGACCGCGGCGTGATAGTTCCACGCCCGCGCTTCCGGGTTGCGATCGAACCGGCCATAGTAGCCGTGGTTCATCACCGTCACGCTGCGCGAGACATAAGTGAAGTGGTTGTAGGCAATGAACGGCCGCGGACCCCAGCCGCATCCCCAGTGGCCCCAGCCCCATCCCCATCCGCTCCACAGCCCAACACCGATGCCGAAGCCGAACCCGAAGCCCACCCCGGCGCCCATGAAGAATCCCGGAGGCGGCGGAGGCGCATACCACGCGAACCACGGCCGGCCCCAGCCCCACACCGTCCAGGGATTGTAATAGGGCACGTACACAACCTCAGGATTCGCTGGCTCAATCACCACGTCGCCGGGGTTGTCGCTCACGGTTTCCTGCGGCGTAGAGCGCAGCTTGCCGGAGTCATACGCCTGCTGGCGATCGTTCTGCACCGCGCTCATCACGTCCGACGGCTGGTTGTAATACGCGTTGCCCAGCTGCGTCGTCCAGTCCAGGTTTTTGTTCAGCGTGTCCAGCACCGTCGGGAACGCCGTCAGCGCTTTCACGCTCGGGTCCCAGGCCTGGCTGTTCGCCATGTCGGCCAGCTGCGCCGGCGCGACGCCCTGATTCGATTGCACGAACCGGTCCGCATCGGCCACCTGCGTGGGATACGTCGATGCCGCCAGCACCTGCGCCACCAGCGAGTCAGGATAGAGCGCGATCGGCGCGACCAGCTGATTGAGCTGATCGGCGCTCAGCGTTTGATACTGCTGCGGCGGTGCCTGATCCTGCGGCGGCGGTCCCTGGTCGTCGGCCGGCGGAGGCGGCGCCTGATCGGTCTGCTGCTGCTGCGCCTGATCCGGAGGCGGAGGCGGCGCTTCCTGCCCGAATGCGGTCATGCCCCCCAGTCCGAGCGGGACCATGAGACCGGCCACCGCAAGCGCCACGCTGCGCCTGGAAAGGTCGAGAGCCACCGCGGCCAGGCTGCGCGTGCCGCGTCGCGCTGTGGGAAAAAGTTCAGAGTACTCGTTCATATCGTCCTCTCAGCCCTGTTCCGGGCCAACCCTTTAGGAGCGCTTCAAACTATAACGCTCCACTACCGTATGGGACACCCAACCAGGAGTTTAAGTTGCGCACAGCCTGCCGATTCACGCGCTCAGCCGCCCACCGAATCGAAGAATCGGCGCAGGATCCGGGCAACCAGATCGGGCTGCTCGAATGGGGCAAAATGGCCGGCGTCGGGAATCTCGGTGTACTCCGCGCCATAGCCGCCGTTGCGGATCTGCTCCGCGAGCAGCCGCATATCGGCGGGCGTCGAGCCCGCATCTTCGCCGCCGGCAATCACACAGCAGGGAATGTGAATCGTTCGTGCCGTTCCGACCGAGTCGGGACGAGCCGCCAGCCCCTGCTGCACGGCAACCACCGCTTCCGCGGAGACACCCTGCATCATCTCCCTCGCCTCGCCAACCTTCTGCGGCCAGCGCTGGCGAGCCGTCGGCCCGATCAGCGTCCCGAGGTTCGACTCAATGAAGTCCGCGGTGCCGCGCTCGCGGATCTTCCCGATAGTCTCTTCGCGCTTCGCCCGGGCGGCGTCGTCATCGGCCTGAGGTTTCGAGCAGCAAAAGGCGAGACCCAGCACGCGGGCCGGCATCGTGCGCCACACCTCGTAAAGCGTGTAGCCGCCAATCGAGCAGCCGCCGAACATCGCTTTCCCGATTCCGAGATGGTCCAGCAACCGCGCGGCATCGGCGGCGAGTTGGTCGACGGTAATCGGCCCCGAAGGAGACTCAGGCGCTGCCTGCGACTGCCCGTGGCCGCGCAGATCGGGAACGATCACCCGATACCGCGAAGCAAGCCGGTCGGCGACAGGCTTCCAAAACCGATGATCGACCGGCGTGGGATGCAGCAGTACCACATCGGGCCCTTTGCCCGTGGTGGTGTAATACAGCTTCGCGCCATCGGAGTAGAAAAACACGATACCTACAGGGTATAGGTTCCCGCCCAGGGGCGCGCATCGCACCGTACCAGGGCCGCCGGGTGCCCCATGCAAGCCCGGTTTTGGCTTGAGTGGGATTCCACCAGACGCGCGGCCTCAGAATCGCATTATTGCTTTAGTATCAGGGCACGACTGGCACGACTTCAGTCGTGCCGTAAAAGCGCCAAACGAAGCCGGCTTTAGCCCCTGCCGATTGGTTCTCCGATCGGGCGCCACTTCACATCGCGAGAAAGGTCAAGCCTTCGCACCCACCGTAACCCGCGCTCCATCGAATCTACGATGGCGGATAAGGCGTAGCAGGCGGCAGCAAGACCGGCTCCTCCGGCATCACGATCCAGAAGATCACGTACGCAAGCAGCCCCGAACCGCCGCCAAAAACGGTCAGCAGCACCGTAATCACGCGCACCCACACCACGTCCCAGGCATAAGCATTCGAGAGCCCCTGGCAAACACCGGCGATCATGCGCCCGGCGCGGGGTCGAATCAGCCGCGTCACGGCCTGAGGATAAGGCGCCGGAGGGGGCGGCGCCGCATACATCTGGGCTCCGCAACCGGGGCAGAAGCGCGCTTCGTCCGCCAGCGCCTTCCCGCAATTCCTGCAATAGATAGCCATGACCTCATCCTCCCTGACAGCGCACCCGGAGCGTTCGTTGCCGGCTCCGGCAAACAGTTAGCATAACCCGCCTGCCAGGGATGCCGACAAGTGCAAACTGACGGTCGTCCCGTGGCAAGCGCGATACAGCAGTAGATACGAAAACCCCCCGGGGGTGGTTCCCCGGCCCTCCGCTGGCCAGGCCCGAGCCGGATCGCCCTTCATCGGACCGCAACAGATTGTGCATCTTATGGTGGGGAACCGGGACAACCCAGATCCGTGGGAGAGAGAGGGAGTGCCATGCAGCGATTGCAGGGGAAAGTGGCCATTGTCACGGGAGCAGGGTCCGGCATCGGGCAGGGAATCGCCATCCGCCTCGGCCGCGAAGGCGCGAAGGTCGTCATCGATTACGTGGGCAGCGAGGGCGGCGCGGACTCGACGCGCAAGGCCATCGAGGAGGCCGGCAGCCAGGGCGCCGTCGTGCAGGCCGATGTCACAAGGATGCCGGACATCCAGAAGCTCGTCGATACCGCCTGGACGCAGTTCGGCGGCGCCGACATCCTGGTGAACAATGCCGGTATGGAGAAACGCTCCGATTTCTGGGATACCCCGGAGGCGGATTACGACAAGGTGCTGGCGGTCAACCTCAAAGGCCCCTTTTTCCTCACCCAGGCCTTTGTGCGCCGGCTGCGCAATGCCAAAAAGCCCGGCCGCATCATCAACATCAGTTCCGTCCACGAAGATATGGCGTTTCCCGGATTCACGACCTACTGCTGCAGCAAAGGCGGCCTCCGCATGCTCATGCGCAATCTCACCGTTGAGCTCGGTCCGCTGGGCATCACCGTCAACAACATCGCGCCGGGAGCGATTGCCACTCCCATCAACGCGGCCCTGCTCAACAACAAGACCGAGCTCGATGCCCTGCTCCGCAACATCCCCCTCGGACGCCTCGGAACCACGGATGACGTTGCCGGCATGGCGGCTTTCCTGGCTTCCGACGATGCATCTTATGTAACCGGCGCCACCTTCCTCGTGGATGGCGGCCTGATGCGCAACTATCGCGAGCAGTAGAAAAACAGCGCACCGAGAGTACGGGAACGCGTACGTTGGGGGCTATGGCCGCAAAGATCGAAGATTACGCGTTGATTGGCGATTGTGAGACGGCGGCGCTGGTCGACCGCAAAGGTTCGATCGACTGGCTCTGCTGGCCCGACTTTTCCTCCTGCGCCTGGTTTGCCTCGTTGCTCGGCTCTCAGGACAATGGCTACTGGAAGCTCGCCCCCGCCGGCCGCGCATGGAAATCGAAGCGCGTCTATCGCGGCCACACCCTGATTCTGGAGACGACCTTCGAGTCCAAACAGGGCGCCGTCCGTCTCATCGATTTCATGCCCGTCCGGCAGCGGAATTCCGACGTCGTGCGCATCGTCGAAGGATTGCGCGGCCGCGTTCCCATGCGCATGGATCTGGCGCTGCGCTATGACTACGGCAAAGTTGTGCCCTGGGTCACCGCCATCGACGATGGAGTCCGCGCGGTGGCCGGTCCGGGCGTGGTCATGCTGCACGGATCCGAGCCCGTGCACGGCGAAGACCTGAAGACGGTCTCCGAATTCGTGCTGCACAAAGGCAAGCGCGCGTGGTTCACGCTCACCTACGGCGACTCCACCAGGCCCGCGCCCTCACGGATCAGCGCCTTCAGCGCCCTGCGCGGCACCGAGCGGTTCTGGAAGGACTGGACGAAGATCTCCCAGTACAAGGGCGATTACAGCGATGCGGTCGAGCGCTCGCTGATCACGCTCAAAGCCATGACGTTCAAGCCGTCCGGCGGCGTCGTCGCCGCGCCCACCACTTCCTTGCCCGAGCAAATCGGCGGGTCGAGGAACTGGGACTACCGCTACTGCTGGCTGCGCGACACCACCTTCACCCTGCTGTCGATGACGCATGCCGGCTACTTCAATGAAGCGAAAGAATGGATGAACTGGCTGCTGCGCGCCCTCGCCGGAAGCCCGGACAAGGTCCAGATCATGTACGGCCTCAAAGGCGAGCGCTCGCTGCCGGAGTGGGAAGTGGACTGGCTCGACGGCTACGAAGGATCCAAGCCGGTGCGCATCGGCAACGCGGCGTCGAAGCAGGTCCAGCTCGATATCTACGGGGAGATGCTCGACACGTTCTTTCACGCCCTCAACGCCGTCGGACGCCGGCGCAAAGAGGAGTTCAGCGCCCTGGCTCTTCTGTTGCAGCATCTGGAGCAGGTCTGGGATCAGCCCGATGCCGGCATCTGGGAAGTTCGCGGCGGCGACAAGCAGTTTACCTACTCGAAGATGATGGCCTGGGTCGCCTTCGACCGTGCCATCCGCATCGCGGAGGTTCTGCGCTACACCGACCGGGTTGAGAAATGGATGGAACTGCGCGACCGCATTCACGATCAGATTTGCCGCATGGGCTTCAACCGGAGCAAGAACAGCTTTGTGCAGTATTACGGAGCCCACGAGCTGGACGCCGCGCTGCTGCTCATGCCCCTGGTGGGCTTTTTGCCCGCCCTCGATCCGCGGATGGTCGGCACCGTGGAGGCCATTGAGCGCGAGCTGATGCCGGATGGCCTGGTCATGCGCTACGAGACCGGGAAGACCTGCGATGGGCTGCCCCCGGGCGAAGGCGCCTTTCTGGCGTGCAGCTTCTGGATGGTCAGCTGCCTCAAAGCGATCGGCCGGCCCAAAGACGCGCGCCGGCTCTTCGAGCGAATCATTCGGCTGCGCAACGATGTCGGCCTGCTCGCCGAAGAGTACGACACGGAGCATCGCCGCCAGGTCGGCAATTTCCCCCAGGCTTTTTCGCATATTGCGCTCGTCAACGCGGCGTTCGATCTGGCCGGCCGGAACGGCGTGCGCGCGCGCGCGCATCAAAAAACTGAGTCCCCGGTCTGGAAGCGGTAAGCGCCGCGCCCGGGCCGCGGCAACGGGACCAATTCAGCGAAGGAACGGAACGACATGCATCGGTTTCGCGTGTGGGCGCCGAAAGCGCGACGTGTGCGCGTGGAAGTGGCGGAAGAAAAGCATCCTCTGCAACAATGCGAAGGCGGCTGGTGGCAGGCCGATCTCGCAGCGGCCGGTCCCGGCACCGACTACTCGTACTACGTCGATGACGAGGACCTCGCTCTGCCCGATCCACGCTCCGCGTGGCAGCCGCAGGGCGTGCATGGTCCCTCGCGCGTCCTCGATCCCGCGGCCTTCACCTGGACCGATGCCTCATGGGTGCCGCCGCCCCTGACGAGCGCCGTCGTCTACGAGCTCCATATCGGCACCTTCACCCCCGAAGGCTCGCTCGACGCCGCCGCGCACAAGCTCGATGCGCTGCGTGAACTGGGCATCACTCACGTGGAGCTGATGCCGGTCAACTCGTTCGCCGGACAGCACGGCTGGGGCTACGACGGCGTCGACCTCTTTGCTCCGCACGAGCAATACGGCGGCCCGCTGGCCCTGCTGCGCTTTGTCGATGCCTGCCACGCCAAAGGACTCGCCGTCCTGCTCGACGTGGTCTACAACCACCTGGGACCGGCAGGGAATTACCTCGGCAAATTCGGCCCCTACTTCACCAGCGCGCACCACACGCCGTGGGGCGATGCGGTCAATCTGGAAGACGCCGGCAGCCATGAGGTGCGGCGCTTCTTCTGTGACAACGCCCTCATGTGGCTGCGCGATTATCACTTCGACGGATTGCGGCTCGACGCAGTGCACGCCTACACAGACCGCTCGGCGATCCGCTTCATGGAGCAGATTGCCTCCGAAGTCCACGCGCTCGAAGCGCAAACGGGCCGCCGCTGCGTGGTCATCGCCGAAAGCGATCTGAACGACCCGCGCCTTGTCACCGCGCCTGAAGCCGGCGGCTACGGCCTCGATGCGCAGTGGAGCGACGACTTCCATCACTCCCTCGTGACCGCCCTCACCGGCAAGCGCGAGGGCTACTACCAGGATTTCGGCAGCCTCGCGGACCTGGCCAAGTCCCTGCGCGACGTGTTCGTCTATGACGGCCGCTACTCGCCCTATCGCGATCGCATCCACGGCCGGCCGGTGCGCGGATTGCCGGGATCGCGATTCCTCGGCTATTCCCAGAATCACGATCAGGTGGGCAATCGCGCCCACGGCGAGCGCCTGGTGCATCTCGCAGGGCTCAGGCGAGCGAAGATTGCTGCCGTGATGGAGATGACGGCGCCCTTCGTCCCCATGATCTTTCAGGGCGAAGAATGGGCCGCCTCCTCCCCGTTCCAGTTCTTCACCGATCACGAGGAGGGCCTCGGCAAGCTCGTGTCAGCAGGCCGCAAAAAGGAGTTCGCGGCGTTTGGCTGGGACCCCAACGATATCCCCGATCCCCAGGATCCTCAGACCTATCAGCGCTCGAAGCTCAACTGGAGCGAGCGCGAAAAGGGCGAGCACGCCGAGATGCTGCGCTGGTATCGGGAGCTCATCGCGCTGCGCCAATCCACTCCCGAACTAACCTCCGGCGACTTAAGCCAGGTTCGCGTGCGTTGCAACGAAGTGCAGCAGTGGCTCGCCATGGAGCGCGGCCCCGTCACGATCGCGTTTTCCCTCGCGCAGCGGCCCGTCGATGTCGCCGTTCGCCCCAGCTCGAGAATCGTCCTCCAGTCAAGCCCCGGCATCGCCCTGCGCGGCGGTACGCTGACCCTGCCCCCGGATTCCGTCGCCATCTTGGCTCCCGGCTCGGCCGGCACAGTACAGTAAGAGACGATGAACGAGCTGTGGTTCGCACTCATCCTGTGCCTCAGTTCCCTCGCAGCGGGGTTACTGGGCGCGCTGAGCGGCTTGGGCGGCGGCGTTGTCATCGTCCCGCTGCTCACCATTGCGTTTCATGTCGACATCCATTACGCCATCGGCGCCTCGCTCGTCTCCGTCATCGCTACCTCCTCGGGCGCGGCTGCGGCCTATGTCCGCGAGGGATTCTCGAACATCCGTGTCGGCATGTTTCTCGAGATCGCCACGACTCTCGGCGCGCTGGTAGGCGCATGGCTCACGACCAAAGTCCCGACGCAGGCTATCGGCGTCGTCTTCGGCCTGGTGCTGCTCTACTCCGCCTATGCCTCGCTCTCCAAAAGGCACGAAGAGATCACCGCGAATCCCGATCGGCTGGCCATGCGCCTCCGCCTCGCGGGCGATCTGCCCACCGCCGATGGAGATCAGCACTACGTCGCGCAGCGCGTGCCGCTGGGCTTCGGGCTCATGTGGATGGCAGGCGCGCTGTCCGGCCTGCTCGGCATCGGCTCCGGAGCGGTGAAGGTGATCGCCATGGATCAGGCAATGCGCCTCCCCTTCAAAGTATCCACCACCACCAGCAACTTCATGATCGGCGTAACGGCGGCGGCCAGCGCCGGCCTCTACTGGCACAGCGGGTATATGGCGCCATCCCTGGTGCTGCCGGTGATGCTCGGTGTCCTGGCCGGCTCCATGGTCGGTTCCCGCCTCCTGGTACGCGCGCATGTGCGAACGCTGAAGATCGTCTTCTCGCTCGTCATCGTGGCCCTCGGTTTCGAAATGATCGTGCACAGCCTCACGGGGATATAGCCATGCAATGGACCGATAAGCGCATTGAAACCTGGGTGGGCGCCGTGCTGCAGACCGGCGTCATGCTGGCGGCCGTCGTGGTGCTCGCCGGCGGCATTCTGTATCTCGCGCAGAACCGCGGCCCTCGGCCGAATTACAGCCAGTTCCACGGCGAACCGGCTCAACTGCTCAGCGTGGCCGGCGTCGCGCACGGCGTGGCGGCCGGCGATGCCCGCAGCATCATCATGCTCGGCCTGCTCCTGCTCATCGCCACCCCGGTGGTGCGTGTCGCCATGTGCGTCATCGGATTTTCCTTCGAGCGCGATCGCCTTTACATCGCGGTCAGCGCCGTGGTCCTGGTGATCCTGCTCTACAGCCTGCTCTTCCACAAATGAGCCCGCGCTCCACCGGGTTCGCAGGCTGGTGTCCCGTGCATCAAGCGGATAAAACGGGCAATCCGGCGCAACCTGTAACCTGCAACCCGCAACCTGCATCAGATCGGCGCCAGCACGCCCACCAGCACAAACAGCGCAACACCCAGAAAGAAAACCAGCGCCATGCGAATCCCCGGCTCCCGATTCACCTCCGGAACCAGATCGGTGGCGGCCACATAGATCGCCACCCCTGCGGAGAGCGGCAGGCCCGCCTCGACCCAGCGCGGCAGCAATCCGATGATCAGCACGCCCGCAATCGTGGCCCCCGCCAGAACGATCGCCGACGTGACGGCGGCCTGTCGCGAACGCCCCGACGCCAGCATGACCGACGCGATGGTGAAGCCTTCGGGAACCTTGTGCAGAATGATCGCGACGAAGATCAGCCAGCCGAGCGCCTGGGAAAGAACGAAACCCGAAGCAATGGCGACTCCGTCGAAGAAAGCGTGCACCGAGAGCCCGAGCAGCACCGAGAATCCCGTATGCCGGTGCAGGAATTCATGCGCGTGCGTCTCTTCGCCGAAATGAAAATGCGGCGTAATCGTGTGCTCGAGCAGGTGAATCGTGCAATAGCCGGCCAGCACCAGCGCCGGCGCCCACACGGAAGAGAATTTGAAGCTCTCCGGCAGCATGTCCAGGATCGCGACCGCCATCATGAATCCCGCGCCCAGCGCGATAGAGTAGCGCAGATACTGCTGCGTCCAGTTGCGGCGCACCAGCACCACCCCGCCAACGATGTCGGCAACGGCAGCCAATGACCCGAGCATGAGAGGCAGCAGCATATTCAATCGTGAAGAGGCTGGCAGTCTGCGCCACACCGGCCGCAGACCAGGTGATCGGCAATCGGCATCCGCAGCACCGGGGTAACCCCAGACGGTCCCGGCTGTTGCCGCGTGGCCGCTGACCGGATTTTAGCTGGCCGCCTTTTCGCTGACCGTTTTCCGGCTGACTGTCCCATCGCTGCTTCACCCGCTGTGCCGGATATGCAGCACATCCCCGTCCTGCACCGGATAATCCTTCCCCTCGAGCCGCAGCGTCCCCTGCGCGCGCGCTGCGGCTTCAGACCCGGCGGCCAGCAGCGTATCCCAGTGGATCGTCTCCGCCCGGATGAAATGTTTCTCGAGGTCCGAGTGAATCGCTCCCGCTGCTTCCTGTGCCCGCGAATTCGCCGGCACCGTCCACGCGCGGCACTCGTCTTCGCCGATCGTGAAGAAGCTGATCAGCCCCAGCAGTTCGTAGCTGCGGCGAATCAGCCGCACCAGCCCCGATTCCTTCAGCCCGTACGACCCGAGGAATTCCTGCGCTTCTTCGTCGTCCATCTCGGCCAACTCGGCTTCCACCCTGCCGCAAAAAGCCGTGAGCCCCGCATTCGGCCGCGCCGCCAGCTCCGTCAGCCCGTACTTCTGCGCCGCCGCTTCAAGATCCGCGCCCAGCGTCGTGCTCTCCGAAAGATTCACCGCGTACAGCACCGGCTTCTGCGAAAGGAACATGAAGCCCCGAATCAGCTTCCTCTCGTCGGCCGGCATTTCCATCTCGCGCAGCGGCTTCTCCGCCTCCAGCGACGCCTTGCAGCGCAGCAGCAGCGCGTTCTCCTTTTCCAGCTCCGGCGTGCGCATCTTCTTCAGGTCTTTTTCCAGCCGCTCCAGCCGCTTCTCCACCTGCGTCAGGTCCGAGAGCATCAGGTCGAACTCGAGATTCTTCGCGTCACGCGCCGGATCGATCGATCCAACATGCGGGATCGATTCCTCCTCAAACGCGCGCAGCACGTGGATGAGCGCGTCAACGTTGCGCAGGCTCGCGAGGAAGGCCGTTTCCTTCAGCGCCTCCTGGCTCACCGCGGCCACGTCGGCGTATTCCACCGTCGCGTGGATCAGCTTCATCGGGTGATACAGCGCCGCCAGCCGGTCGAGCCGGTCGTCCGGAACTTTGGCAATGCCGAGGTGCGCTTCCCGCGAGTAGCCGCGGTCTTCCACCTGCACGCGCGTCAGGATTTTAAACAGCGACGTCTTGCCGACTTGCGGCAGTCCGATGATGCCGGTTTTCATAATGGATTCCTGCGATAAAGGCTGGAACTGGTCTCATCAACCCAAAGCCGCAGAAACGGCAGCCGGTGAGACCCGCCGCCGAAGCGGGGCTCATGCTGCTGGATGAAGCCGCGAATCCATTCGATGAGACCGGTTCTAATCTTTGATGATAAAGGGTCGGCGCGCACGCGCCGTCTGAAGGGGAGGGAAGTCAGAGCAGCGAATCGCACGATTGCCCCGCACTCGCCTGGCGTCCTGTCCCTAAAATTCGCGACAGTACGGCTTTTGTTTTTGTATCAGGGCACGACTTTTACAGCTTGCGGAAAAACTGGTCGAGCGGGTCTTTGGATCAGGGCACCACCTTGGTCGTGCCGCTAAAGCCTGAAAATACGCTGGGCTTCAGCCCCTGAAGGCTGCATTTTTCTCGCCGATACCACTTTTTCCGCAAGCTGTTTGAGTCGTGCCGCAAACAGCACAAATCGAACAGGACTTTTAGCCCCTGCGCCTCTTCGCGTCCGCAGCCATTCAATCCACGGTTCAACAAATTTCGGGGACGCCACTCCCCTCGCGCCGTCGGATCAGGATTCCCCCTGCTCCTCAGTACACGTCGCGCAAGTAGCGCTTCTGCTTCTTCATCCCCGCCAGGAATTCCGCCGCATACTCCGCCCCGCGCCCGCTGTGCTCGGCGACCGCCTGCAGCAGCGCCGCCTCCACATCGGGCGCCATCCGCTTCGAATCCCCGCAGACATAGAAGTACGCGCCCTCATCGAGCCACCGCCACAACTCTGCCGAATTCTCGCGGATGCGATCCTGCACATAAATCTTGTGCGCCTGGTCCCGCGAGAACGCCGTGTCCAGCCGCTCCAGAATGCCGTTGTGGTTCCAGCGCACCAGCTC
>DATDHZ010000057.1:0-34324 GCA_036521315.1 Acidobacteriaceae bacterium | reverse complement strand
TCAGCAAAGAGACAAAGACCAGCAAAAACAGTCGACGCAGGCGCGTCAGGACCAGCGCCAGGACCAGCGTCAGGATCAACGGCAGGATGCGCGCCAGGATCAGCACCAGCAGGGCGGCAACCACGGCCGCATCGCGGACCGGGACTATCAGGCCCACTTCAGCCGCGCGCACTCGTTCACCGTTCGCACGGTCGTCACCACGACCCGCATCGTCCCGAACCAGACCCGCTTCGTTTACGGCGGCTACAACTTTGTCTTTCTGGAACCGTGGCCGGCCGGCTGGGCGCTCACCGATGATTGCTACATCGACTACATCGACGGCGAGTATGTCCTCATCGACCTCGCGCATCCTGGCATGCAGATCACGCTGGAAATCGTTGGGTAAGCCGCTCCAGCGCAGCTACAACTGACTCGATGTCCGCGCGTCCCCGCAGAGCAGATTCCGGGGGCGCGTTCGAGTCGATGGAGCTCTCGCAGTCAATCCACACTGCAAGGTCGAGCGAGCCGGCACCAGCTAAGGCTCGCCCCCGTCATCGGCAATCCGGACGCTTCGCCTCGGCGAATCGGCTGGGTTGCCAGGTGACACCAGGGCAGGAAATTGTCACTGTTTGTCGTAGCTTGTTCCCGCATCGGGGTCAATCACGATTCTGACCGGTCCCCACTTCAGCCTGTTCACAGTAAAATACGAAAATCCAAACGACTCGACTTCACCGGTATCAGGATTTCTACCAAGAAAAGGAGTGAGCGAGATGGTGACGACGCTCCCGCCGTGGCGATCAACGCTCCATTTTCCGTTGATGTCCACATGATTCGCGCCACAGCCTTTTGAGATCTCTTGATGGAAGGTATGGTCTGCGTTAAGCGTCAATTTTCCGCACGCCCACTTGTCGTTCGTGGCAAACCGACCAACCATGTCACCTTCTGAGACAGGTGCCCAACAGCCAACGGCCAGTAGAAGGAAC
The DNA here is from genome assembly GCA_036521315.1 of Acidobacteriaceae bacterium. Lineage (GTDB taxonomy): Bacteria > Acidobacteriota > Terriglobia > Terriglobales > Acidobacteriaceae > Palsa-343. The sequence continues at coordinate 33,362 of DATDHZ010000057.1, read as the reverse complement.
ATTCCAAGGGAACAAGTGATTGCTCTGCAGTCAATTTTCATTGCTCTCTCTGTCCCGGCAAGTTCTCATTGGATGATCACATATCGTTCATCCTGAACCTGTCCTTCGCCATGCGGAAATTTCGCCGCGCCCGAATCAGAGACCGTACGGCCGCTCGCCGAACCCCGCAACTTGTGAACCGCCAGCCGGCTTCCAGTAGAATCCGCTCGTGAGAAAACTCAGCGCTTCGGAATCTGCGTGCAGCTCGATCCGCCACGCACTACTGATCCTTGCCGCATGCGCGCTTATGGTCACGGCTGCCGCGGCCCAATCCAATCCCGACCAGACCCGCCAGCCCGTCCTCCCCGCGAACCTGCCCAACCCGCTCGTCTTCGCTGACGGCAAGCCCGTCGCCAGCCCAGCGCAGTGGCCGAAGCGGCGCGCAGAACTCCTCCACCTCTTCACCGAGCAAATGTATGGGCGCATGCCGAGTCGTCCTGCCGCGATGCGCTTCCGCGTCTTCGACCGCGACCCGCATGCCCTCGGCGGCAAAGCGACCCGCGAGCAAATCACCATCCTCTTCCGCGGAGAAGAGAACGGCCCGCGCATGGACCTGCTCCTCTACGTGCCCAAAGCGGTGAAGCGCCCGCCCGTGATTCTCGGTTTCAACTTCTGGGGCAACGAGACCGTCAGCCCCGATCCCGGCATCCGCCTCTCCGATCGCTGGATCGAGTCCGGCCCCATCGGCGACGTCGACTTATCGTGCGTGAAGAACAACCGCCCCACCATCGCCTGCCGCGGCATCGACGCGAAACGCTGGCCGCTCGCGAGGATCCTCGGCGCCGGCTATGCCGTCGCCACGGCCTATCGCGGCGACATCGATCCCGACCGCAAAGACGGCTACAGCGAGAGCATTCGCAGCGCCTGGCCGGAGCTCGCGCAGGGCGGCGACAACTTCTCCACCATCGCCGCGTGGTCGTGGGCGATGAGCCGCGCCCTCGACTATCTTGAGACCGATCCCCTCGTCGATGCCCACCGCACCGTCGCCTTCGGATGGTCGCGGCTCGGCAAGGCCGCCATCTGGGCCGGCGCCAACGATCCGCGCTTCGCCGCCGTCATCAGCAACGAGTCCGGCGCAGGCGGAGCCAAGGTCTTTCACGACGTCCACGGAGAAACCGTCGAACTGCTGAACACGCGCTTCCCCTACTGGTTCTGCGCGAATTTCAAGCAGTACAACGGCCGCGACGCCGAGCTGACCTTCGATCAGAACGAGGTCCTCGCCCTCATCGCGCCGCGCCCCCTCTACATCGCCAGCGCCATCCTCGACGCCAACGCCGACCCGCAGGGCGAGTTCCTCGGCGCACTCGCCGTCACGCCGGTCTACCGCTTCCTCGGCACGACGGGGCTGCCCGCAACGGCATGGCCCGCGGTCAATCAGCCCCTGCTCGGCCGCGTCAGCTACCACGTCCGCAGCGGCATCCACAGCGTCACCGGCTTCGACTGGGAACAGTATCTGCGGTTCTGCGATACGTATGTGAAGAGTGACGGCCTTCGATAGGGACAGGAGAATGAATCCAGAGGATCAAGAGCGCGTGATCGAGCAATGGATGATGCAGGTGAGCCAGAACGGCGGCGTTGAGAGATACGACCATCTCCACATCGATGCGATTGACCCGCTATGGAAGACCAGGGGGCTCTGGGCAGAAGCCAGCCTTTGGGCATTCGAAGAAGGTATCGCGATACGCGATCGGCTCATCATGCCCTTCACTCTGGGGCTCGGTGTCTCACTGGAAGATAATTCGCCGGAGATCGTCGGCGACATTCGATTGGCAGAATTGATGGCGCGAGCGGATTGGTCTTCTCCGTCCCTGTACCTCTTCTACCCTGGCCAGGAACCGGGAAACGATTCCCGTGCCGCGATCCGCGACGGTAACGTCGAGGCGGGCGCCGTCTCCTTGCCTTTCAGAGTGACCGATGTGCCGGTTGCAAAATCCGCCGTGTTCCTTCGCTTCGCGAGCCGCGATTCTGAGGTGCACAACAGCGCCTTCCTCTTGGGATGACCGCTTTCCGCTTCCCCCGAACGGATCAGGGGTGCCCCAACCTTGTCGCCGCTTTTGGCGACAGGGTGGGCGACTGCAAATGGCAACGGTGCCCGTCCCGTCATCCTGACGGCGAGGATAGGTCGGCGCCGCGAGTCATGAATTCCGAACTTTCGCTGACCGACTCTCTCCTCACCGCGGCATTTCCAGAAATCCCCGTCCGCTCAGAATCAGCGGCACGCACCGCTCCGCCCGGGCCGCTCGCGTCTTCGCTTGTTTGGCGCTCGCGATGTGGAAGATGTACGACTTTCGGCGGCCAGGCGTGAGCGCTTCAAACGCCGCCCGCACCCGCGTGTCCCCGTCGAGCACCGTCTGCAGCTCTTCCGGGACCGGGTAATCGGCCGGTTTCTTCAGTTCCACTTTCCGGCCCGCCTCTTCGAGTTCCATGGCCTCGTACAGGTAGGTTTGCAGGGTCGAACGGAGGGCGCTGATCTCTTTCACCGACGTGAACCGGATCCAGCGCCCGGCCTGCGTGTGCTCGCCAATCCGCTCGAGAATCTTCTTCGGGTCCCGCAGCAGCGCGCCCTTGAAAAACGAGAACGCGCACGCGTCCCGGAGCGGAATGACGATGGCCACGTTCTTCTTCTGGAACGTGAAACAGGGTTTGCTCCATTTCTGCTCTTCGGTCAGGAAGCAGTCGAGCGCGATCTTCCGGAGCTGCTCCGTCTCCTTCTGCCACTTCTTCGCATACGGAACCTGCATGGGTCCAGCTTTCCCTCCTCCCAGCACGCCGGGCGCATGGCCGCCGGCCCTGCCGCACGAACCAGATTACAGACGCGCCGGAATCCTGACTTCAACCTTAGAGTGGTCATCCTTCGGCGTAGCGGAAGGATGACCACGCGGTGGTTGATTTGTGCGAAGTCCTGCAACGAACGAACCTGTCACCCGCAACCGCCCATGACCTTCGTACCGTCCCCACCCCCGAATCCTCTTGCTCTGATTTCTTCCCGTTCCCTATCCTAAGAAGCAGGAAAGCCCTGTCCACGCGGTCAGGGCTTTTGGTTTTTGGGATTCGTATGTCCGGCCCAGGCCGGAACAACCCAGCGCTCTTTGAAATTCCGACGCCGCACGCGGCGGCGCCCCTGCTAACGGGCTGCCTAAGTTCCGCGAGCCCATCAGCCCGAGACGCGGATTGAAAGCCCTCTCGTAACTGCCCTGGAATGTGATGGATCAACGTAAGTGCCCTGGATGCCACACATAAGCGGGAAAAAGGGCTCCCCCTCTTTATTTCCAGCAATTTGCGCAATTTCGGGGAAAACATTGTTCCGGTCTCCCGAACGCTGACAGCTGACTGCTGACGGCTGACTGCCCGTCTCACTTCTCATCGTCGTCTCGATCCCGCTGCACTGGCCTGCGCAGTTGCGGCGGAATCGGCTTCGCGCCCATCGCGTCCTTCCACAGGATGATGTTCAGCGCCTGCGCCGGCGCGCGGTCCTCGTGCGAAAAATCCATCTTCGCCGACTGCTTCGCGCCGACAGCCTTCGGGCTGTTCGCCGTGTAGATCAGCCCGTTATCGCGGTTGCGAGTATCGGCCGTGAACGCCGGCTGATCGCCCGCTCCGCTGAACTCCGGCGCCATCAGCGGCGCAAACGCATCGTTGTTGTTCATCGGCGGACAGTCGAGCAGAGTCAGCATCGTGTGCACCGTGCTCACGGTTGTGTAGAAGTTGTGGTCGACGAAAGGCTCCGCATTCTTCGGCGCGTACTTGCTCACCACCAGGCTGATCGAGCGATGCGCGTCCACGTGGTCGGCGCCATCCTGCGCGTCGTCTTCGAGGAGGAAGAAAGCGGTCGAATCCCAGTACGGGCTGTGCGAAACGGCGTCGACCGCGCGTCCGACCGCGAGATCGTTGTCGGCGACCGAAGCCTTCGGCGTGGGCGAGCCGGGAGTCGTGCCCGCGGTGTGATCGTTGGGCAGCCGCAGCATCACGAAGGCGGGCATCGTGTCGTGGCCCGACTGCAGATCTGTGGCCCACTGATTGAAGTGCGTGAGAAACTCGTTCACGCGCAGCTGATCGGGAAAGCTCAGCTCGAAATCCGGATACAGCGGATCGAAGTGCCCCACGAGTTCCGGCTTCGTTGCCACATTTCTGTAGATCAGCGGAATCGGCCACGGATACGGGCTCGCGCCACCGCCGTAGTTCGCTGGAATCGCATCGCCCTTGTTGATGAAGGGATGCGCGCAATCGTGCTTTCCCTCCGGCGTTCCGGCTTCCGGCAGGGCGTTCGCCGGCGCCGTTCCAGGCTTGTCGCAGAACTCGGTCGAGATGTACTCGCCAAAGTGGTAGAGCGATTTGCCGTGCTGCGCGAGGTCGGTCCACAGGTAGCCGCTCTCCGGCTCGTTCACATCCGGAATGCCTTCGACCAGCGGGTATCCGCCTTCGGTCACGCCTTCGAAGTCGTAGACGCGCTCGCGCCCGCGGTAGGCCTGCTGCCACGTCCGCTCGGTGTAGTCGCTGGTGATCGCCGCGTTCGACCACACGTGTCCGTCGCCGGAAACTTCGCCGGAATCGTAGAAGTTGTCGAGCACGCCAAACTGCCGCGCGAGCGCGTGCAGGTTCGGCGTGATGTCGTCGCCGTACATCGTCAGCGACGAATCGTCGTCGCCCGCGCCCAGATCGCCGAAGATCTGATCGTAGGTCCGGTTCTCCTTAATGATGTAGATCACGTGACGGATGGGATTCGATCCGCCCTGGAAGGCGATCGTCTTCTGCACGGCGTTCATCAGGTTGTCCGCGATGGTTTGCCGGGTGAGCGCTGGCAGCTGCGCGGTCGCTTCCGCGAGATCGATGGTCGCGAGCGACCCATGCAGCATGGTGGCGATGTAGGTGCGCGGGCGATCGAGCCGCTTCGTTTCGTTCGGCGGCGGATTCGCGGGCTTCGGCTGCGGCGCCTGGTTCGGCCCCGTGCCCTTGCCTTTGCCGGTGGCCACATACAAGTGATCGCCGTGGACCGCGAGCGCCGTCGGGTACCACTCGGTCGGGATGAACCCGGTTGCGTGTGACGGCTCGCCGGCCTGTGCCGGTGCGTGCAGGTCGAACACGGCAACCGCATCCGATCCGGAGTTGGCCGCATACAGCGTGGCTCCATCATCGGAGAGCGCAACATCGTCCGGCATCGCCCCGAAGAAGGTCTGGCTCGGCAGGCGAGTGTCGTACATCTGCGCCAGCCCCATTTTCCTGGCGTCCACGCGCACCGCCGCCACAGCGTCGCGGTTGGCCAGCGCGACGAAGAGAGTCTTGCCGTCCGGGCTGAGCGTCATGGCCACGGGATGCGAGCTGGGATCCGTCTTCCGCGCCGGCGGCAGCAGCGGCAGGCGCTGCGTCGCGCGTCCGCGCGCCAGATCGAGCTGCGCCACGGCCGAGCCGTTCCACAGCGCGACCCACGCGCGGCGGCCATCGGGGCTGACGGTTACGGCAATGGGATACGTGGCCGGAATCACCGGCCCGGCCGCAAGATCGAATCGCTTTTCCAGATTGCCGGTCGCGGCGTCGAGCAGCAGCACGTCGTCGGAATATTCATCGGCGACGAGCAGCTTCTCGCGCGCGCCCTTCACCACGGCCAGCCCGGCTGGAGCAGGAATGCCCTCATTTTCCGGCAAGGCCATGTCGCCGTGGTGCTGCCGCTGAGATCCAGTCAGCGTGCGCAGCGGAACCGGAATCAGCCTTTCCGCCGTCAGCGCAATGGCGCCATTCGCGCCTGGCGCGAAACGGTACACGCCGATCGCGTTCCCGGTCTGGCCGGGCTTGCCGCCCGCCGGTTCACTGAGCGAGTCGAAGCTGAGGTAAAGATGCGATCCATCGGCGGAAAACGCAATGCCGGAATAGAGCGTCTGCGGATCAAGAACCTCCGTCAGCGGGATGGGAATATCCACCAGCTTGCCGGTTTGCGTGTCCAAAACAGCGATCGACTGCTCGTAATCCGACTCGACGGTGCCGAAGCCGGCGTTCACGAGCGCCAGGTAGCGACGATCCGGCGACCAGGCTGCCGCCATGGGCAAGCTGTTCAGCATCTGCGGCGCGCCGGGCACGGGCGCGGCGATTTGCTTGCTGCTCGGCAGAGGGATCGACTGCGCCGTTGCCTGTCCAGCCAGTCCCGCGCAGGCACCTGCCGCCAGGCAGGCGATGGCGCAGCCGGAACGCAAGCGGAGGGGAAGGGAAGGGAAGAGGGAACCAGCCGATAAGAAAAACCGGGGAAAGAGTTTCATCGCGTCTTCATTATCTCCACAACGGATCAACAACCCGTCAATGCTCGATGCGCCCGGCGCCTTGCTCATCCGCGGCCGCGCGCGGGCTCACCTGAATCCGCCATTCCGGCTTACAAAAGTGTTACACCCTCGGCGCTTTTGCGACTGGTACCGTGAAAAGAGCGGCGCAATTCGACGCGCGCGGACCCAAATCCAACCCAGAATCCAATCCCCCATGTCTGCTGATTTGCTGCAAACGCCCGTCGTAGTCGCCGCCCCGGTGGCTGCTCCTGTCACCGCTCGTCCCGTTCCGGCTCCGCCGGCGATGCCGCGTCTCGGCCGCAAGGCGCAGAGCGGCAAGCTGAGCTGGGTCACCGCCATTTTCATGGGTCTGTTCCACGTGGGAGCCATCGTGGCGCTCTTCATGTTCTCGTGGAAGGCGCTGGCCTGCGCTGTCGTGCTCTGGTTCCTCTCCTGCAATGTCGGCATCGGCATGGCGTACCATCGCCTGCTGACGCACCGCGGGTACCGCGTGCCCAAATGGCTGGAATACGCGATGACCGTTTGCGCAACGCTGGCCCTCGAAGGCGGACCCATTTTCTGGGTTTCGCTGCACCGCGTGCATCACCAGCTCTCCGATCATGAAGGCGATCCGCACACGCCGCAGGAAGGCGGATGGTGGGCGCACGTGGGCTGGATTCTCAGCGGCGACTCGCTGAATGCCGAAACCGATGCGCTGGCCCGCTACGTTCCCGATCTCACGCGGGACCGCTTTTACGTCTCGCTCAGCAAATACCACTGGATTCCGCTGGTGGTTGCCGGCCTCATTTGTCTGGCGGTTGCCGGATGGCCGGGTGTGTTCTGGGGCATCTTCCTGCGCACGACGCTGGGCCTGCACTCCACCTGGCTGGTGAACTCGGCCACGCACATGTGGGGCTCGCGGCGCTTCCAGACGCGTGACGACTCGCGGAACAACTGGTGGGTCGCGCTGCTGACGGGCGGCGAAGGCTGGCACAACAACCACCACGCGCATCCGGTTTCCGCGCGCCACGGCCTCAAGTGGTATGAGATTGATCCCAACTACTACGGCATTTGGCTGCTCAAAAAGCTGGGCCTCGCGCGCGAGGTGAAGATCGCCCAGTATGATCCGCACAACCCCCGCCCCGCCGGCGCCGCGTAGTCCGGCCGAGAACCTGCGAGAATAAAAGCGCCCGCGCGGAACTTCCGTGGCGGGCGATTCTCTTTGCCATGCGCCTCTCCGGTCGACGCCGCAACATGATCCTGTTCACCGTGCTCGGGGTGTGCCTCATCGGCGTCGCGGTCGCCCTGAACGTGAGCTGGATCCTGCTCAACTGGCGCCGCATCGTCCCGCTGGCGCTCGGGATTCCGTTCTTTCTGCTGCTGATCGCCGGGGTGACGCTGAACACCGTTTTTCTGGTCCGCGAAGTGCGCCGCAACGAGCGGCACGACGCGTTTCTCAGCGCCGTGACGCACGAGCTGAAGACGCCGGTGGCGTCCATCCGGCTGTATCTGGAAACGCTGCAGCGGCGGCAGCTCGATGAATCGCAGCGCAACGAGTTCTACAGCCGGATGCTCGCTGACAGCGATCGGCTGATGGCCACCGTGGAACAGGTGCTCAAGGCCGGCGAGGTCGGCCAGCGCGCGCGCTCCGCCGTCCGAATCCCGGTTGACATGCGCGTCCTCGCGGACGAGTGCATCCGTCTCACCCTGACTCGTCATCATCTCGACGAAAACTCCATCACTCTCAGCGCCGACGACCTCGCCCTTCCGGTGTTCGTTCGCGGCGACCCGGACGAGCTGCAAACCGCCCTGCTCAATATCCTCGGCAATGCGGTGAAATACTCCCCGCATGGCTCGCATATCCAGGTCAAAATTGCGGTGAAGCACGATGCGTGGGTGCGCATCAGCGTGACCGACGAGGGCATCGGCATCCCCACAGCGCATCTCAAGCGCATCTTTCGCCGGTTTTATCGCGTGCCCAGCCGCAGCGTGCTGAGCGCGAAAGGCACAGGGCTCGGGCTGTATCTGGTCCGCACCATCGCGCGCCAGCATGGCGGCGACGCCACGGCGGAAAGCGCCGGCGAAGGCCGCGGCGCGACAGTGAGCCTGGAGCTGCCGCGCATCCTCACACCCGTCGCGGCGCACACCCGGAGCGGAGGACAATAAAGGGATGGCACGCCTGCTCGTGGTCGAAGATGAAGCCAATCTGGCCGACGGTCTGCGCTTCAACCTGCAGGCCGAAGGGCACGAGGTTGGCGTGGAGGGGGATGGGGACGCCGCGCTCGCCGCAGTGCTCGAGGGCAGTTTCGACGCCGTGGTGCTGGACGTGATGCTTCCCGGCAAAAACGGATTTGAAATCGCGACGGCTCTGCGCGCCGCGGGCAACTATGTCCCGATCCTGATGCTGACCGCGCGGGGCCGCGCCGAGGACGTGGTGCAGGGCTTCGCCGCCGGGGCCGATGACTACCTGCAGAAACCGTTCGACCTGAACGTGCTGCTTGCCCGCCTGAACGCTCTGCTGCGGAGAATGAGCTGGTCCCACCACGCTGCCGCGGCGAACGGGGAGAATCTCGATGAGTTTTCGTTCGCCGGCCGGCGCATCGACTTCGAGTCGCTGGAGCTGCACGCGCCGGATCGCACGGTGCGCCTCACGCTGATGGAGGCGGATTTGCTGCGGTACCTGGTGCGCAACCGCGGCCGCATCGTCAGTCGCAAGGAGCTGCTCGAGCAGGTGTGGCACGTGCGCGAAGACACCGACACCCGGGCGATCGACAACTTCGTGGTCCGGCTGCGCCGCTATATCGAGGATGATCCCTCCGCGCCGCGCCATCTTGAAACGGTGCGCGGCATCGGGTACCGTTTTGTTCCAAATCCGGAACCGGCCTGAGCAGACGCTTTTAATCCTCGCCCTTGCTGCTGTCCGGCCGATCTAGCGAGTAGCGTCGTACGCAGGCACTCCGATGCGCGTTGTCCCTGTCGCGAAGAACCCGATGGTGCGCTCTTATCTGGAGTTGCGCAGCGCTGTCGGCTGGATCGCGCTGGGACTTCCGTGGGTTCTGCTGTTCTGGTCGGTCGCGGTTGCGCCGGATTGGGTCTGGGCGCCGCTGCCGGCAATTGGCGCGGCCAGGCCGTGGCTGCCGGCATCCATCAGCGCCTACTACTACACACCGATGCGTAACGTGCTGGTGGGGTGCCTGTGCGCCATCGGCTTCTTCAACATTTGCGCGCGCGGGTATGAGTGGCGCGACGAGCTGGCCGGGATTGTTTCCGCGCTCTGCGCTTTGGGCTGCGCGTTGTGTCCCACGTACCCGCCGGCCGGGGGCACGGCGCTCCAGAATCGCATGGGAGCCGCGCACAACTACTTTGCGGAAGTCTTCTTCATCACGCTGGCCCTGATGTGCCTGGTGCTCTTTCGCAGCACGGCGGCGAATCGGAAGACCACGCGCAACAAGCGCCGCCGCAATCTGGTGTATTCGGTTTGCGGCACCATCATGGCGGTCTGCGGCGTCGCCGATTTCTTCTTTCACCGCATGCGGCCTATCCCGCACTGGGGTCCGATCGGCTCAATCTTCTTTTGCGAGATGATTGCCCTCGAGGCCTTCGGCGTGGCTTGGCTGGTGAAGGGCAAATCGTTCCTGGGGACGCGGCAGCGGCGAAACGGGAATCATCGCAACGGCGCGAATCACAACCACAACCACAACCACGTCCAGCCGAAGTCAGGGGAACCGGGCGCGCTGGCCGGCGTGTAAGAAAAGACCGCTTCTCCTGAACGCTCGGATCCGGACGTGACGATGCGCACGCGAATTTCGGTGTGCGCGCGCTGGTCCCTCTCTGTCGCGAATCATGGCGCTCAAAACAAAAGCCCCGGCTCATCATCGCCGGGGCTCCCTGTTCGTCGTGCGACAGACTTATGCCTGCAGATAGTGCATTTCCTCTTGTTCCTCATCCAGACCATGCCGGCGCAACAGGGTGGGCAGGTTCTGGCTGAAGGCTGAGCGCGGCATCACGATGTCGCATCCCGCCTCGACGGCTTTGGCTTTCAGGTCGCCCTGCAGGTGCGAGAGGAATCCGATGACCGAGGTGCTGCGCTTGAGCTTCGATTTGAGCTTCGGGATCAGCGTCATGGGCTTGGCTGCGGCGTTGTTCAGGTCGAAGACGATGAGCGAGGGCCGCGCATCTTCGGGGGACTCGAGGATTTTCGCGATCGTTTCCGGCTCGTTCTTCACGAAGGCAACCTTGATGCCGAGCTTGCGCGCCGTCTCGTTGATCTTCGCGAAGAAGAACAGATCTTCGATGAAGAGGTAAATGCGCGTGGGGGCATCTTCGCGCACCGGCGGCGGGGCTTCGCGCGGGGTTGACTCCTGGTAGTAGCCGTTGCCGTTGCCATTGCCGCTCCCATTGCCGTTGCGATATTCGATCGTCGAGGGGGGCGAATCGGCCACGTTGCCGTTGACGGTGCGGTAGCTGTGGTCCATAGGGCCGACGAAGACGCGCTCGCGGCGCTGCTTGTTGCGACGGCGTCCGCCGCCGCCCTGGCCCTGATGGCCATTGCCGTGGTCCTTAAAGAAACGGGTTTGGCTGGAGGGCTGCGGCTTCTGCTGCTTCGGCTTTTGCGCCTGAGGCTGCGGCTGGCTCGGCTGGTTCTGGGCCTGAGGCTGGCCGTTCTGGGCCTGCGCTCCGCCGCTTCCCTTGTTCCGCTTGCGGCGGCGGCGGCGGCGGTGGCCGCCCCCTGGATGTTGTTGTGCCTGGGGCTGGTTCGATGCCTGGGCCGGATTCTCGGCCGGAGGCTGGTTCTGCTCAGTTGTCATGCATGCACTTCCTGTGCGTTTGCTTTGTGATTCATCGTCCGATTCCGCTTGTGCCTGCTTCGGATGGGCTGCAGCGGGTGGGGTTGCCGCAGCCTGATCAATGCTCCGGGTTCAGATCCTTCGGAAACGGTGTAGCTCCGGCGCCAGCGAACTGGAAAGGGCCAGACGCGTTGAGCCGGATAGTTTATGTTGTGGCGCGCCGCAATGCGCTGGGCCTGCGCTGCGCCAGTCCCTCTGGACCGGCCGCGAAACCGCAAAAGCCGTGCCTTCGCTCGCCACGTCGATCAACGGAACGCTTTGGAGTTGCCGCCTGATCCCTGATTCAACCTTCGCACCCGGTTGTTTGCTCCTGAATCACACAAACAACGGCAGATAAACCCCGGGGCTGCTTTTCTGACTCTCGAGAATGGGGGCGAGCCTCGCCGGTTTCCAGCATGGCGTCAGCCGCTCGACAGGTAAAACTGATAGTACTCCAAAGAGCCCAATTCTGACAAGTATTTCGATGCGGAAATGACGGAGGGTGGATGTAAATGGGTGCTCTTCGGTAATCTCGGGTCCGGCAGGGACCCAGCCGGCCCCCGGCTGCGATCGACGGCTTCACCCGCGGTGCCAACAGCGAAAGCCATCCCTCGGGGATGGCTTTCGCTGTGTGACGGCCAGTCACTGGCCTCCCTGAAGTCGCCCTTCCATGGATGTGGATCGGGACTTGAGTATTCCGGCTCCGGTCAGGATCTCGTCGGATTCTGCTCTCGGCGGCCGGAATCTTTGGTTCTAAGACTACGTCGCTGGCACTACTTCTAAAGCAATTGAGGAGCCGTTCAGGCAGTTCAACGGATTCAGCGAGTTAGCTCGAGACGGACCGGACAGCGCTTCAGAATCCCGTAGAACGTCTTGGGGAAGATTCCGGATTTCCATAAAACGACTTACTTTTGGCAGCGCGGGCAATAATGGGTTCCCCGGCCCGCGAGGACGATGCGGCGAATCGGCGTGCCGCAGGCGCGGCAGGGCTGCCCGGTCCGCATGTACACGCAGTGCTGGATTTGGAAGAAACCGCGTTCGCCGTTCGCGTCTACATAATCGGAGACGGAGGAACCTCCAGCTCGGATGGCGGCCTTGAGAACGGCGCGCAGCCCGTCGTGGAGGCGGTCGAGGCGCGCGCGCGTCAGACGGCCGGCCTTGCGAGTGGGGCGGATGCCGGCGCGGAAGAGGCTCTCATCGGCGTAGATGTTGCCGACGCCATGCAGCAGCGACTGGTTGAGCAGGGCTGCTTTGATGGCCAGCTTGCGGCCGCTGAAGAGGGCGGCAAAGTCGCTTTGGGTGATGGTGAGGGGTTCACGGCCGGGTCCGGTGAAAGGCTCGTCGAGGAGAGCGAGGCGGCCAAAGCGGCGGGGATCGACGAAGCGCAGCTCGCGTCCCGAAGCCAGGGCGAGCACGGCATGCGTGTGCCGGGGAAGCGGAACATCCGGAGCGGAGACGAGCAGTTGACCGGTCATGCCGAGGTGAACCAGCAACTGGCCGGCATGCAGGGCGGACGGCCGCGTTGCACGGGGTCGCGCTTTTGGACGGCTTTCGACAGCCTTTGCGCCAGCCTCGAGGTCCACGACGATGTGTTTGCCGACGCGCCGAACCTGGGCGATCCGCTGGCCGGGCAGGGCAGCCGCCATTGCGTCCGGAGGAGTCTTGAAGGGTTCTTTGTGCGCAGAAAACCATGCCGAGACGATGGTGTCTCCGCGCAGGCGGCGATCGACGCCCCTGGCGATGGTCTCAACTTCGGGGAGCTCTGGCATGGGGAGGAGGGCGCCGGGCATGCCGGCTCATCTCATGATGCCACGTATCGGAGCCCGCACCGGTGAGCGATCGTCAGTGCTGCGGCGGAGTGCGCTATTCCGATTCTTCCTCGTCCTCGTCCAAAACCTCGTCGAGCAGAACCGACAAAGAGTGGGCGCGGCTGCGCAGGGTGGCGGGATTGTCCGATGCCGCCGCCGGAGCAATGAGCGCTTCGTAGCGTTCGGTGAGACGGGCCAGCTCGTCAGCGAGATTGAGAGCAGCCAGCACGGCGACGCGGAGCGAATCGACGGTCCGACCGTGGGCCGCGACGGCGCGCATCTTGGAGTCGACGGTTGCGGCCAGCTTCTCTACGTAACTGCGGTTGTGTCCCCGCAGCCGGTAGGTCTGGTCGTAAATGTCAACGGCGACCGACTGGGGATCCTGTCGCGCCATGGCAACTACGCAGAAATTTCGTCGAGCATCTTCACGAGCCGTTCGACGCGCTGGCGCACCTGTTCGCGGTCGTGCTCCAGGGTCCGCAGCTGCACCTGCGCCTGTTCCACCTGGGCAGACTGTGCTTCCATTTCGCTCTTCAGCTGTGCGGCGGTTTGCTCGGCCTGGGTGCGGGCGGCGCGCTCGGTCTTCACGACTTCGACTGCACGCACCACGCGCTGTTCCAGCGCGGTAAAGTCGTCGACCACCGACATCGTCGGCTGCTCCAGCATCAGCGTTGACATGGCATTCACCTCTTCAGGACGGAACCTATGGGCGAAGTATAGCTCGATTGGCACAAGGAAAATTGCCGCGAAGGGGGTACCTCCTCTGGCAACGGGTGGGAGACCCGTGACGCTTTTAGGGGATTGCCGAAGCTGTTCAACGCAGCTCCGTCACCTTCGAACCCTGGTAGATCTCCTCATTCGTACCGGGGCGGCCTACGTCTCCCTTGTGAGGACGGGCAATGCGCGCTCTCACCGACGCGTTGGGGGATGTAGTTTCTTCCGGAACATCCGGCGGCTTACTGCCGGTGGAGGCCGGTTCGCGCCCGGCGTTGTGGGGGGCTTCTGATCGGTCCGACATGGCGACCCTCCAGTTGAGGAGAGTCGAACAGGGCAGCAGGTGTTGCCTGGGGAGTGGCGGGAAGAATGGGGAGCGCGCCGGCTGGCCGGACCTTTTGGCTATCGGACCCTGATGAGAACCCAGATCAGGAGGCCGATGAGAACCAGCAGCAAGGCGCCGACGGAGAAGGCGGCCTTCCTGACGGTGGACTGCATGGAGCGCACATCTTCGACCACCTCGGCGTTGTCGGAAGCATTGCGTTCGGTCGCCTCGCGGGTGCGGGTGATCTCCTCCTCGATATGCTTCATCTGGACCAGTTGTTCCTGCACCACGATGCGCAATTCCCGCTGGGAATTGGCCAGATCGCTTACCGAGTGTTGCAGTTCCGCGGTGAGGGCAGGCGTGGCCTCGCCGCGGCTCATGTCGAGCAGGCGCGAAACGTAAGGCAGCAACGCGCGAAACTGCAGCAGCGCCTTCCACATGGGATTGTGCTCCAGGTCGAGGGCGGCCTCGCCGAAAACCGGCACCGCTTCCAGATCTTTGGGCGCGTTGCCCTTGCCGTTGTCCGGCTTCGAGCCAGGCTTCTCGTCCGATGCCAGGGCGATGAGCCGGTCGACTGCCGATTCGCTGGGTTTGCGATTCATCGAAATATTCAGGTTCTCTGGTCCACTATAGACAATCGCACGCCTTGCATCGAAGTCTTTTTTCGGCCCGGCGGTTTCTTCGCCGAAGCTTGCGTCTATTCAGCGAGTTGGTTCGTCCACAGCTGTGGAGTGCGCACTCTGCGCGTGGGCGGCGGCTCCAGTTCGACTCCGGGAAAACCGCTCATTCGCTCTGTTCTCCTGGCCGTCCTGTTCCTGCTGCTGCCCCGCGCGATGTTCTGATCGACCGCATTGGGGACGGTTACGCTTCCACGAGGTCCCCGAGTACGTCTGCCTCTACTTTTTCTTCAACCCGCTTGCTGCCTAAATCCAACAGCGTAAAGCTGACCGGGATGAGGGCCAGGTAGCAGGCAGCCGCCACGAGCAGCGTGACATTGAGTCCCGCGGACATGCTGACGACCACTCCCAGGACGGAGGCCAATACACCGGCGGCTCCGTTGATGCCCCAAAACCATGGCGTGGGGCGTTCGTCGATCGATTCGACGAGGTGGATGCCGGTCGGGAAGGCAAAGCCCAGCAGGAATCCCAGCGGCATGATCGCCGCCAGCGAGACCGCGATGCGCACCGTCCGTTCGCGATTGGTCGTGGCCTGAAACACGATGGGCAGGAGCTGTTCCATCATCACGAAATAGCCCGCGACGAGCAGGCCCCACACCATCAGGCTGGGACGCCTGCGCAGCTTGATCCGCTCCGAGGCGAGGCTGCCGAGGCCCGAGGAGAGAATCAGGCTGAAGAGACAGACGCCCAGGGAGTAGACCGGGTGGCCGAGGTAGATGCTGAAGTACTGCAACAGCGCGATCTCGCCCATCATGAAGCCCATGCCGATGAGCCCGAAATACAGGCTGCCGCTGACCACCAGCGGCCGCCGGCATTCTCTCGCGGTACGGCGCAGCGGGACCAGGATGGTGAGGATCACCGCTTCAATCGAGAGCAGCAGGATCAGGCCCAGGACGCCGGAGGCCATCAGATTGCCGGAGAAGCTGCCCGTCGCCACGCGGTGACTGGAAATCATGCGCAGCGTGGCAATCAGTTTGGGCACATCGAGGACGCGGAGCTGATTGAAGAAGAACGGCCGCGAGTCGGTGGGCACCGTGAGGTCGAGGTAGGTTCCATCGAGAGAGCGGTTGAGATCGCGCAGGTTGTGACTGGCGATCGCGTTGCGAAGCAGCGCGGAATCCGCCGGATGATCGGGCGCGAGCAGCACTTTGAATCCCAGATCCTGGGTGGTCTTCGTGAGGATGGCTACCTGCTCGGGAGTGAAGACGCTCTTTGAGAGGACCAGCGTGGCGATGCGGTCGGCGGTGGCAACGAAGAGATGCGGCCGGGCATCGGGAATGCCGGCATCGAGGAGCGACGCGGTCGCCAGGCCCACCATGCGGCCCGTCTCGTTCACGTCACCCGGGCTGTACCAGCGGCTGACGGTGAAGATGCCGTTCGGGTTGAGCGTCTTGAGGAAGGCGCGCCAGCCCTCCAGCGTATAGAGGCCGTTTTCGCTCAGGGTGAAGGCCCCCGCGCCGGTGGAGGCCCAGGTATCGACCATGCTCATCTGGACCAGGTCGAATTTTTCGTGGGTCGCGGCGAACCAGCTGCGGGCGTCGTCGACGTGCAGCTTGAGGTCGGAGACCTTGTCGAGGCCGCCGAAGTTGCTGAATCCGGGCACGCGGGTGTCGAGGTTGACGAAGATCGGATTCAGCTCGACGCCGGTGATGTCAGGCACGCCAAAGTAGTGCGCGGTGACGAGGTCGCGGCCCCCGCCGACGCCGATGACGGCCGATTTATGGATGCCGGGCAGCCGATATGCCAGGCCCACCAGGTCGTACTTCAGGAAGTCGACGGACTGCTGCGTGCCGTCATAGTGGAACATCGAAGTGGCCGCGTCGCCGTCGATGTTCAGGTCGACGGAAGGCACGGCGAGATTGGCCGGCGTTTTCGGCGAAGGGCCCCAGAGGTGGGGAAACTCCATGACCGGCACGCTGGCGATAATGCGCGAGTAGGAGTTCCACTTCTCGTAGAGGCGCTCGTCCTGTTTTTCCACGCGGCCCTTGACCAGGACGGGCCTGAAGCGCATCGGCGAAAAGGCGTTGAAAGCGGCGAGCAGCACCAGGGCGACGGCGATCGAGCGCGGACGCTGGAACCAGCGCTTGCCCCGGAAAGCCTGCGGATCCTCCGCGCTGGCAGCGAAGGCCATGGCGGCGAGAGCGGAGATGATGCCGGCGACGATGATGGCCGTGGGGCCGTCGATGAAGTTCAGGACCGCGATGGTGGCGGCGCAGCCGAGCGAGGCGCCTACCAGATCGACGCCATAGACCTGGCCGGCAGGGAACGGGCTGCGCGTGAGCGCGAGACTGACCACTACGCCTGAAAACACGTAGGGCACGGCCATGATGGCGAGCAGCAACGCCCAAACCACAGCCATCAGCAGGGAGTGATCCTGGGTGATGACCAGGCACATCTGCGCGATCATCGAGGCCGGCATCGCGATGGCCGTGAACATGGAGAAGCGCGCCAGCGTAACGGGGAGGGGAGTGGACTCGAAGCGGGCGCGGCGGAGATAGACCCAGACGGCGCCGACGGTCATGCCGAGCATGGCCACGCTGATGGCGAAGAAGGCCAGATAGTACCAGGTGAGAACAGAGAGGATGCGGGTCTGGAGAATCTGGAAGAGCAGGACGGAGAAGGTGATGAGAAAAACGCCCAGGAGAAAAGGGTTTTTCTTCACACGGCCAGGGAACGTCGGCATGGAGGAGGCTCCGGAGTGGGAGCCGGCGCGCACGGAGCGCACCGGCGGAATTAGCGCAGTTTGCAGGAAGTGTATGGCCCGCGTGGGCCGGCGACAATCACCCGATTGGGTGGCGGAACGGTGCAGGCGGGTGAGCGCGGAGGGATGGGCCGGACAGGCTCGGGGCGGCCCAAACTGCAGAGGTCACGTTACCAGCGCGGGAAGGCGTTTGTTGCAGGCATTGAGGTTATGGGGTGAGAGTCCGGGATTAGTTAATAACGCTTCGTTCAACGGGTCGAGCTGGGCGGAGAGGCGGGCCGACGCCTCTCCTGAAGGACAGGTCTACCCGCTCTGGCGCAGGCGCGCCGGTTCGAGGGCGGTGACGCCCGACGGTTCGCGCCTGGCCGGCTGGAGCTGCCTGCCGTCTCCCTCGCCGAGGTGGAACTCGCGGATCATGGCGTCGAGATCGGCAGCAAGGTGGGAGAGATCGGTGAGGGCGCCCACGGCTTGTTCGGCGCCCACGGTGTTCTGTGCGGCCAGCTGCGAGATATGCGCTGCGGATTCGGAGATTTCGCCGGAGGCAGCGGTTTGCTCGGTCGCTGCGGAGGCAATGAACTGGATCTGGTCTTCGACCTGTTTCGAGGAGTGGATAATCTCTTCGAGGCTGCTGCGGGCCCTGGCGGTTTCTTCCATGCCGGACTCGACGGCGGCGCGGCTTTGGTGCATGACCTCGACGGTTTGGCGGGTTTCTTCCTGAATGCTGCGAATCGTGCCGGAGATTTCCTCAGTTGCAGTGCGGGTGCGCTCGGCGAGGCGGCGGACTTCGCTGGCCACGACAGCAAACCCGCGTCCATGCTCGCCGGCGCGGGCGGCTTCGATGGCCGCGTTCAGCGCCAGCAGGTTGGTCTGCTCGCTGATGTCCTGAATGACATTGATGACAGTGCCAATGTCCTCGGAGCGATGGGCCAGGGAAGCCATGCGGTCGGAGACGGTGCTGGTCGCGCTGGCAATCTTCTCCATGGTGCCGGCGGCGGCCTGCATGACCTCGCCGCCGCGAGCGGCGGTTTCGGCCGAGGTGCGGCTGGCGGACGTGGCGCTCTCGGCGTTGCGGCTGATTTCGCCAATGGTCGCGGTCATTTCCTGGGCGGCGGCAGCAATCTGGCTGGTCATGCCGGACTGTTTTTTGGCGTTCTCAGCGCTGGCGCTGGCGCGGGCGCCGATCTGCGTGGTTGCAGCAGCGAGGGTGCCGGCGCTGCGGGCGACCGACGCCAGAAGTTCGCGCATATTGGCCGCCATCAGGTTCAAAGCCTCGCCCATCCGGCCCATTTCATCGCTGGCCGTGATCGTCACATGGGCCGTGAGATCTTTTGCAGCGATGCGCTCGGCCATCACTGTGCCCTGCCGGATCCGTGGTGTGATGAAGCGGTTGAGCTGGGTGCCGATCAGGATGGAGGCCAGGATGATAAAAAGCGTGGTGAGGAGGCTGATCCAGGTGGTCCGCGTGCTGGCCGCCAGAGTCGATATCGCGTCGTCGCTGGCCTCGTTGACGTTGAGCTGAAAAATGTTATTGGCGGCGGCCATGACATCGGCGAAGAGACTGATCTGGGAAGGATCGAGCAGGAGCGAGCGGGCCTGGTCGGGGTGGCCGGCATTGAGGGCCGCCATGGCGCGATCCGAACCTTCGATGTAACCCGCAAAACCGGATGAGAGCTGCTGGTAGATGGCACGCTCGCCGGGCTCGCCAATGAGGGGCTCATAGTTCTTGGCAGCAGCGCGAAACCCTGCGAGGGACTGCTGGCGGACGTCGCGGTAGTGCGCGGTGCAGTCTGGAACGGAACAGAGGACGAGGGCGAGCTCAGCGCGGCGCATGCTGTTGGCGTTGTAGCGCATGGCGGCCAAATCGGCGATGGAGGGGATATTGTTGCCGCCCATGTCATTGGCCGAAGCAATGATGCCGCGCATGGTGATGAGCGTGTACCCCGCCAGGCCGATGCAGAGCAGGCTGATGATGCCGAAAGCGAATGTGAACTTGCGGGCGATGGGAAGATTGCGGGCGTAAGACATGGGTCGGGATCCCTCTGGCAGCGGGGCGGCGTGCCACCGCAGCGAAGATGCCATGGCGGTCACGCACAGCCTGTATACAGAGGGGTCATCGGCCCAGGGCGGGCAAACGTGAACCACCTGGCATCGCTGAAAGGAAGGCCAAGTCGCAGCGGCTATGCAGAGCGATCAAAGTATCGATCGACCGGTGTTTCCTCGCCGAGTGCCGTGGAGGTGCCGTTGCATACTTTGGGCCAACACAAGAGGACACAGGGAGGACGGGGAAAGGGATCAATCCAGAGGGATAACCGGACGTGACAAGCTGAGGATTAGCTGCGTTCGGTCTGGGCGGCCTGCTGGCGCAGCGCGTGAACGACGACCCGGAGCATCTCCTCTTCAGGGGCAGGTTTGCCGGTCCAAATTTCAAACTGGCGAGCACCTTGCTGGACAAACATTTCCACGCCAGTGATGACGGGAAGGCTCTTTTCCCTGGCCATGCGGATCAGGGGCGTATCGATGGGGTTGTAGACGAGGTCAAAGACGAGGCGGGCATTGATTTCTTTGGGCTCGAGCAGGAAGGGAGGCTTGACGCCGCGCATCCCGACGGGAGTGGTGTTAAGGATGACGTCGAAGCCAGCTTTGGCGAGCTGCTCCTTGCGGATGGTCTTCGCCTTCGCCTGGCGGGCGAGCTTTTTGGCGGTCTCGGGAGTGCGGTTCCAGACGAAAACTTCCGCGCCCTTGTCAACACAGCCGAAGACGGCTGCGCGGGCAGCACCTCCGGCGCCGAGGACAAGGATCTTTGCGTCTTTCAGCGGTAGCCGGCGCTCGAGCGGACGGACGATGGCTGCGACGTCGGTGTTGAATCCATAGAGCTTGCCGTCCTGTGCGCGGACCACAGTGTTGCAGGCGCCGATCTTTTCGCTGAGGGCGTCGGTCTTTGCGAGGTGCTTCAGGATCTCGCTCTTAAAAGGCATGGTGACGGCGAGGCCGTGCAGGGGGACTTCGCGGACCAGGGCGAGCAGATCGTTGAGGCGCGTGGTCTGGAGCGGCAGAAAGACGGCGTTGACCGTCTCGCGGCGGAAAGCCATGTTGTGCATGAGCGGCGAGAGCGAGTGGCGGACCGGATTGCCGACGACTCCATATACCTTGGTGGATTGATCGATCTGGTCGATACGCCAGGCTTCGCGCAGGGTGCGCGCGTCGATCTGGCCTGCGCCGGTCTCATGGCCGGCGTGGGCGGAGGCGAAGGTGAAGACGCTGCCGGCGCGCAGTCCCAGGACGCGGCTGATGGTCCCCTGGTCGCCCATGGAGATGCCGATGAGCTCGGCCTCGTCGCGGCGGCGCTCGAGGAAGCGCATCATGGTGACGTTGTCGGTGAGGTTTTTCGCGGTGGAGACGATCTTGATGAACTCGGGCTGGAAGGGCTTGATGCGCTCGAAGATTTTGTCGAGGTCCCTGGTGCTCTCAAAGTCGTGATAGCTGACGATGAGGGCGCCGCCGCGGGTGCGGAGGCGCTTGATCTGGGCTGGCTTCAGGTGCTCGGCGGTCTGGAGCTCAATGTCGACGAGGTGACAGCCGGCGAGGGCGGCTTTCTCAAGGACTTCGAGCTCGGCGGCGATGTTGCCCTTAAATTTGCCGCCGGTGGCGACGCGGCGGCACGTGGCGACGGCCGTAACTTCTCCGCGCTCATAGAGGAAGGTTTTGAGCTTCGGGATAAGGGCGACGGGGTTGGGCAGATAATCGAGGCGAAACTCGACGAAATGGTTTTCGCGGACAATTTCCTCGGCGTGGGCAAGCATCTCCGCCGGGGTGTCGCCGGTAATGGCGACACAGATTTTGCCGATGCGGGAGCGGATGTAATGGGCGGTCATGGCGGGGCGCTCGGCAGTGGACCCGTTATGGCCATCCTTTGAATCTAAAGGAGTTACATTGGCAGGAAGGGGAGCTGGAGCCGGGGGCGCTTTGACCGGGGGCGCAGCAGCCGGGCGGGACACAGGGGTACGCGCCGCGCTTTTGGGCGCAGCCGTTCGGGGCCTCGCGGCCCGTTCTGCGATGGTACCTGCCTTCATAGCCGCAATTGCCGCATAGTAAAGGGCTTTGGCTCCAGTTGCAACTGTTATTCCAGAGTCAATGGCCCGCTGTGTTCCCTGATGAAAAAGATGCGGAACTCCGCCCGAAAGCTTCGGGCCTGGTGGTGAAAGGGATCAATCCACTCACGACCGTGAAAAAGGTGGCGGGATTCCGGGCGGGCGCGCGCCGCGAGCCTGGGAGGGGGGACCTGTCTGGTTTAATCAGAGTCATGCCGCCGCTGTGGAAGCCGGAGAGTTGGAAAGAGCGCCTGGGGGAGCTGGAAGCGCGCTCGGGCGAAAGCAAGGACGCGCCGCTGCGCCGGGACGTGCGGTCTCTGGGGCAGTTGCTGGGGCGGGTGCTGCGCGAGCAGGCCGGCGAGGCGCTGTACGAGCAGGTGGAGGAGCTTCGGCAGTCGGCGATCCGGCGGCGCGAGGCGCAGAGCAGCGGGCGGGTGCGGGAAGCCGAAGACCTGATGCAGATGGCGGTGCTGGCGGTGAACACGCTGCCGGTCGACCAGGCATACCGGCTGAGCCGGGCGTTCGCGTTCTACTTCGAGCTGATCAACCTGGCGGAGACGAATCACCGGAAACGGCGGCGGCTCTCGATCCAGATCAGCGGGGATGTGGAGCATCGCGAGGCGCAGCGCGGCGAGTTGCGGGGGACGCTGCGGGCGATGCGGGAGGCGGGCATCTCGGCGGAGAAGGCGCTGCAGTGGCTGAGCCGGGTG
Source organism: Acidobacteriaceae bacterium (assembly GCA_036521315.1). Classification (GTDB taxonomy): domain Bacteria; phylum Acidobacteriota; class Terriglobia; order Terriglobales; family Acidobacteriaceae; genus Palsa-343. The sequence continues at coordinate 11,229 of DATDHZ010000057.1, read as the reverse complement.
CGGGTGGTTCCGGTATTCACGGCCCATCCCACGGAGGTGGCGCGGCGCAGCGTGCTGATGAAGCGGCGGCGGATGGGCGAGTTTCTGGAGCAGCTCGACCGCATCCCCGTACCCGACGAGGAGTTGACGGCGCTGGAGGAGGCGCTGACGGCGGAGATCACGGCCCTGTGGCAAACCGATGAGGTGCGCAGCCGGCGGCCCGCGGTGGCGGATGAGATCCGGATGGGGCTGGACTACTACGACGTATCGATCTTCGAGACGCTTCCTGGGTTTTACGAGGAGGTGCGGTCGGCGCTCAAAAGCGAGTACGGGCTGGAGCTGGAACTGAGCGAGCTGCCGCTGCTGCTCGAGTTTGGGTCGTGGATTGGGGGGGACCGGGACGGGAATCCGTTTGTGACGCCTGAGGTGACGCGGCAGGCGATTGTGGCGGCGCGCACGCGGCTGCTGGCGTACTACGAGAAGCGGCTGCAGCAGACGATCGATCTGCTGACCACTTCGGCGCAGCAGTTGCCGGTGAGCGAGGAGCTGCAACAGCGGCTGAAGGATTTCCAGGCGGAGCTGCACCTGAGCGCGGACGCGGCGTTTGGGTCGGCGTTCGAGTTCGAGGTGTACCGCCGGTATCTGGCGTGCGTGCGTGCGCGGCTGCAGCGGACGGCGGGCAAGACGGAGGCCGATCCGGAGGCGCTGGAGTCGGCGCTGATGGGGTTGAAGCCGTATTGCTCGGCGGCCGATTTGCTGGAGGACCTGAGCGTGGTGCGGAGGAGCCTGGCGGCGCACCAGGGACTGCGGCTGGCGGAGACGCTCGTTGATCCGTTGTTGCTCATGGTGAGAACTTTTGGGCTGCACCTGCACACGCTCGATATTCGCCAGCACGCGCGGGTGCATCGCAAGGCGCTCGAAGAGGCATCGGCGTGGAGCGTGCAGGAGAGCGGGGCGACGCCCGGACCGCTGAGCGCGGAGACGCGCGACGTGATTGAGACGATGCGGGCGGTGGCGGAGATCAAGGCGGGATGCAGTCCTGAGGCGATCCGGCACTACGTCATCAGCGGTGCGACGAGCGTGGAGGACATCACCGCCGTGGTGTGGCTGGCGCGGCTGGGCGGGGTGAAGGTGGCGGGGGACGGGGCGAGCGGGGACAGCTCGCATTGCGGGGACCCCGGGGTGACCACCCCCGCGAACAAGTTCGCCGGGGACCCCGGGTTGACCACCCCCGCGAACAAGTTCGCCGGGGACCCCGGGTTGATGCCGGTGCCGCTGTTCGAGTCGATTGAGGATCTGCGGAACGCGCCGGAGATTTGCCGGGAATTATGGAACTCTGACGGTTACAAAAAGCTGTTGGCGAGCTGGGGCCATACGCAGGAAGTGATGCTGGGGTATTCCGACTCAAATAAAGACGGCGGCATGCTGACCAGCACGTGGGAGATTTTTCGCGCGCATCGGGTCTTGCACGAGGTGGCGCGCGACTGCGGAGTGCGGCTGCGGCTCTTCCACGGGCGCGGCGGGACGGTGGGGCGCGGCGGCGGGCCGACGCATCGCGCCATCTTCGCGCAGCCGGTGGGCGCGTTTGAGGGGCAGATTCGCATTACCGAGCAGGGCGAAGTGCTGCACTGGAAGTATTCGGACGTGGTGCTGGCGGAACGCAATCTGGAACTGATGGTGGCGGCGTCGCTGGACGCGCTGGCGAGGCCGAATGCGCTGATCCCGGGCGGGCGCTACTCCGGCGTGATGCGGCCGGAGTGGGAGAGCGCGTTCGAGGAGCTGTCGACGATTTCGTTCGCCTACTATCGCGAGCACATTATCGGCGACCCGGATGTGCTGCATTATTTCGAAGTGGCGACGCCGGTGGCCGAGCTGGAGCACGCGCGCATCGGGTCGCGTCCGGCGCGGCGCAAAGGCCGAATGAGCTTCGAGAATCTGCGGGCGATTCCGTGGGTGTTTGGGTGGACGCAGAGCCGGCTGCTGGTTCCGGCGTGGTTTGGGGTGGGCACGGCGTTTGCGGAGTTCGCGAAGAAGGCGGGTGGCGCGGAGTTGCTGCGCGCGATGATGGCGGAGTTCCCGCTGTTTGTCGACGTGGTGCGCAATGTGGAGATGGCGCTGGCGAAGGCGGACCTCGGCATAGCCTCGCTCTACGCGCGGCTGGTGCCGGATGAGGCGCTGCGCGGGCGCGTCTTCGGTCTGCTGAAGGCGGAGTTCGAGCGCACGCGCGATGCGGTGCTGGCGGTGACCGGGCAGAAGGACCTGCTGGAGACGAATCCGGTGCTGGCGCGGTCGATTCTGCTGCGCAATCCTTATGTGGACCCGATGAGCCTGATCCAGGTGGATCTGCTGCGGCGCAAGCGGGCCGGGGAAGACACGGATGAGGTGAACCGCGCCATTGCGGGGACGATCAGCGGGATCGCGGCGGGATTGCGGAATACGGGATGAGGGGGACTGGCCGTCCAGGCGGACTCGCTTTGCGGGATAGGCCGTCCGGGCGGGCATGACGCGGAAACAGTCATCGATGGCGCATGGGGTCACGCGAAGACGATGAGACAGAAGCAACCGCGGATCCCTCGCTGCGCTTCGGGAAGACCCTGCGAGAGAGGGATTACGAATTTGCAGGGCAGATGCTTCGCAGCCCACGCCCGTTCTTCGTACTCCCCTCCCGAACGAGCGACGCTTCCCAGTTTGAATCGTGGGTCGGCAAGTGATCCGAACCAGGAATTGATCGAGGCGCCTTCTCATCTTTTCCGGCGAGGGACGGGCGGGCTGCTCGTAGTCTGCGCATGGAGGGCTTGGGCAGATGCAGCCAGAGAGACAGCCGGATGACATTCACTCCATCCTGGGACGATTTACTTCGTGGGCGGGCAAGCAGGCCGACAAGGGCCACGCCAGCGCCGATGAGGGTGTCCGCGAGATTTCGTACGAAGAGGCGATGCAGCGGCTGCGCTCCCGCCGCCGGACGCCGCCGGCGAAACTGCCAATCCCGGCACAACCGGCAGCGGCCGCTCCGCCGGAGAATGGGGCAGTTGCAGACTCGTCAGAACCCGACCCGGTTTCGCCGACATTGGTTGAGGAAGAGCGGGTGGTTCCCGCAACGCCGCCGGCAAGCGAGGGACGACCGGCTGCGAGGAGGAATCGCCCTGTGAGGGCATCCGCGCAGGGCAAAGCAGCGGCAGGGAAGGCGGGAGAAGGCGCGGCAGCGAAACTGAAATCAGCCAGGAAGAATGGTCGCAAGGCGAAGACGGCGGAATTTCGGCAGGTGCTGGCGAAGAGCGTGGAATCGCGTGACAGCGCGCTGCCCGGGAAAGCGGCGAAGATCAATTCCGGGAAGAAAGAGCGGGATCAGCGTGTGTCTGTGCGGTTGTCGCGCGGGGAAGAACGGCAGTTGCAGCAGTGCGCGGAGCAAGCGGGCGTCACGGTTTCGCAATATTTGCGGCAGCGCGCTCTGACGGAGCAGGCGGCGCGGCCGGGAAAGAGCGCCACTATTTTTGCGGCGGAGCCGATTGCGCAAGCGAGCCGGGTGGAGAGGGCAGCCGCGGCAAAGCCCGCCGGATTGGGCGATTGGATCACGCTGCTGCGCAACCGGTTCCTGTCGTCGCCGGGGCGATTTGCGGAGAGGGCGTAGCCGGTGAGCCCAGAGGGCCCACTCTGAAGGCGATGGGTTCGTGTGTTTCGCCCAGGGAGGTGTCGGCTCGACCGAATTGCTTTTGAAAGACAGCCCCGCCGCGTGCGGAATTCCCCGGCACCATTCCAGCCTTCACGGCCCATCGAAAAACGCGGCCAGCACAGCGCGATATTTCTCCGGCTCCTCACAGGCCGGTAAATGCCCGCTCTTCTCGAAGAACTCGATCTTCGCGCCGGGAATCTCGTGCGCCATCCTCCACGCGTTCACCGGCGCCACGTTCATGTCGTATCGGCCGGTGATCACCAGCACGGGAAACCGGAATTCCTTCACCGCCGCGGTCAAATCCAGAGCCTCGGCCGACTCCGACACCGCTCGCGCCACCGCCGGCTGAAAGCCCAGGTCGCCCATTTTCGCCATGTAGGCGTCGCGCTTCTCGGGTGAGTAGAACAGCATCCGGAAATGATCGAGCAGGCTCTGCTTCGCCGCCGCCTCATCTCCGCCCGCCTTCTTCATCGCCGCCGCCGAGGCCTCTTCAACGTCGGGAAATACGTCCGGCAGCAGATGGGTCATGCTTTTCAGCGAGGGCGGAGGCGAATCGGAGAGCACCATCTTTGCTACATGATCGGGATGCGCCGCGCCGTAGGCCATCGCCAGAAATCCACCGTAGGAATCGCCCACCAGCGCGACCTTGTCGATGCCGAAGTGCGCGCGCACGGCGTCGAGATCGGCGACCTGCGCATCCATCGTCTGGGGTGCGCCGTCGGCCATCTTCAGCGATGCGCCCAGACCGCGCTGGTCGTACAGGATGACCAGCCGATCGCGCCCCACCTGCTCCCACAGGTCGTTGACCATCATGTAGGCGTGCGAAAGCCCAGGGCCGCCGTTGATGGCGATCACCGGCAGCGCCGATCGGGGCGTGCCAGATCCGCGTGCCCCAAACGTCTCGTACCCGATGTCGACCTGGCGGGTATGAATCGTCCCCGTCGCATGAGGCACGCTCTGCGCCCCCGCGCTCAACGCCAGAGCCAGACACGCCGCTGCCGCTCGATGCCGCACTCCAGTCCTCACGCCCATCAGGAATGCTGGGAGCATACCAGATGGGCGTCTTAAGGATTCAAGCCGTATTTGCAAGCGCGTCCGATTCGGCGCGGGGGCCGAAACATCACTTTCGCCGGCTCAGCGATGGCCGTCGTGGTTGAAAGATTACCTGGCGGCTGCGGGAGTTGACGGCTGCTGCTGCACCTGAGTGGCTTTGTTGTTTTCGAAGGTGACTTCCCACTTCGTGGGGCCGGCCTGGTAGTCGATGGTGCGATTGCCGTAATCGGACGACTCGGATTGCTGCACAACGCCGACGGCCATGGCCGTCTGCAATTCGTTCATGCCGACGATCGGCTTGTGCTGATCGATGGCCTGCCAGATGTTCGCGGGCCAGAAGCTATACATGGTGCGTGGATCGTCGTAATAAAAGAAATTGTCGCAATACCAGGTGGAGTCGGTTCCCTGGTAGTAGCCGACGGCGACGGCATATTGTTTCGGGTCGCCGGGCATGGTGAAGACGACGAACGCCTGCTGGTCGCCGTGCTGAATGCGGTCGGCGAGGCTGGCGGGGACCTTCTGCGTGACGACGTCGACGACATCGAGGCGCTGGGCTCCGGGCAGAGATCCGGCCGGGTGCGCGAAGTCGATGCGATGGGCGGTGTACGGGTAGTCATCCATCTCATAGCCGGCCTGCACCCATACGGGTTTGCCCACGAGGTCGCGGGCCGATTTCAGGTCGTCGATGAAGAGCTTGCGGGGCTGCACCATCTCGTCGGCAGAGAGCTTGCGCTCCTGGTAGCGCGGCTGCGGGGTGGCGACTGGCTCATTGCGTTTGTGGTTGATCCAGAAGATGCCGATGGCGGCGATGAGCACGGCGGGCACGACGATGAGGGCAAGTTTTTGCCAGGTCTTCATAGCGATCTCAGGATATTCAGATGCGGCGGGCGCGTCGATGCGGGAGGAGAATTCGGAGCGGCAGGCCTTAGGTGAGGCCGCGGCGGGCTAAATCGGCGAGGGCGTGGGTGAGGAGGCGCGAGTCGTTCAGCGACCTGGGACGGCGGATGTGGATGCCGAGACTGGCGGCGAATTCGCGGAAGCCGATGTCGATGTCGTAGAGGATCTCGACGTGGTCGCAGAGGAAGCCGATGGGCTGGATGATGAGGTGCGTCACGCCCTGCTGGCGGAGCGCGGTGAGGGTGTCTTCGACGGTGGGGCCGATCCAGGGGCCTCCGGACATGCCCTGGCTTTGGAAGGCAAAGAAGCAGTCCTCTTCGTTCAGCGCCGGAGTCAGAGCGGCGACCAGGCGCGCGGTCAGCTTCGCCTCCATCGGATAGGGATCGGGCGGTTCCGGCGGAAGATGGTGGTCCGTTCGCGGCGGCGTGGCAATGGTGCCACAGGGAACGCTGTGGGCAGTAAAGAGAACCGGAATGGGCTCGCCAATCTCCGTGGTGAAGGGTTCGCGCGTGTCGCGCAGACGCTCGGCGAAGGCCTGGATGAGTTTGGGATGGTCGGCCCAGTCGGAGACGAAGCGCAGATCGAGCGCGTTCTCCGCGGCGGTGAAGATGGCGCGGCGGTAGAGGCCGACGCTGGTGCGGGAGTTTTGCGGCGCGAGGCAGAGGACGACTGCGCGCGTGATGCCGTCGTCGCGCATCTGGCGAACCACATCGGCGATATACGGCTTCCAGTTGCGCATGCCGACATAGACAGGCAGGCCGATTTCCTCGTGGAGGAGACGCCCCTGCTCCAGCGTGAGGCGCGTGAGGGGGCTGCCGCCGATGGCGGTGAAGCGATGGCTCACCTCCTCAACGACCTCACGCGGCAGGGCGCGGCCGCCGGTGACGCGAGACAGATACGCGGGGATTTCCTGGACCTCGTCGGGCGTGCCATGCGCGAGGAGCAGAACGGCGTCAGGCATGGCGCGGCTCCGTGGGGGTGTATTCGCGGACGAAGTGGACGACTGCCTGGACGTTCTCGACCGGCGTGTTGGGAACGATGCCGTGGCCAAGATTGAAGATGTGTCCGGGGCGGCCGGCAGCCTGATCGAGAATGTGCCGGACACGGTTACGAATGAGCTCCGGCTCGGCAAACAGCGTAATGGGATCGAGATTCCCCTGGACGGCGCAGGCGTAGTCGAGTGTGCGCCAGGCCTGGTCGAGGGGGGTGCGCCAGTCGAGGCCGAGGACGTCAGCGCCGGTCTCGCGCATGGCGGGGAGCAGGCTGGCGGTGTCTACGCCGAAGTAGATGACGGGAACGCCGAGCGCCTGGACTTCGCGGACCAGGGTGCGGGTGGCGGGCAGGACGAATTCGCCGTAGTCGGGGATGGCGAGGGCGCCGGCCCAGCTGTCGAAGATCTGGATGACATCGGCGCCGGCGGCGACCTGCTGGGCCGCGAAGGCGCGGAGAACGACGACGAGCTTGTCCAGCAGCTTGCGCCAGGCATCCGGCTGGCGGTACATGAGCTTCTTCGTCTCGATGTAGTTGCGCGAGCCGCCGCCCTCGATCATGTAGCTGGCCAGGGTGAAGGGCGCGCCGCAGAAACCGATGATGCCGATGCGGTCGTGGAAATGGGCGACGACGCGCTGGATGGCTTCGCCGACGTAGGACAACTCAGAGGCGCGCGTGGTGACGAGCGCGTCGATGGCGGCGGCGTCGCGCAGGGGCTGGTGAATCACGGGACCTTCGCCGGCCTGGAACTCAAAGGCGAGTCCCATGCATTCGAGGGGCAGAAGCAGGTCGGCGAAGATGATGGCGGCGTCGACGTCGAGCTTCTCGGCGGCAGTGATGGTGACTTCGGCGGCTAACTCGGGACGCTTGCAGATCTCGATGAGCGAGTGGTGGCGGCGGACGTCCATGTATTCACGCATGTAGCGCCCGGCCTGGCGGAGGAACCAGACGGGCGTGCGGTCCACCGGCTGGCGCAGGCAGGCCCGGACGAAACGGGTGGCGGACGAGCTGAGGTTCGACACGTCGGAACGCATGGGGACTATCAAGCAAGGTAGCAGGTGAGAACCGGCGGCGAAAGTGACACAAATCGGATTGCGGTCGAGGAGGATGGACTCACCCATCTGCGAACCGGCTCGACGCGGTCGCTGATGCGACCCCGACCCAGGGCAGGCTGTGCGCAGATGGGTGGCGCCCGGCTACTTTTTCTTTGAGGATTTCTTCGAAGAGGACTTCTTCGCGGAAGATTTTTTTGCGGATTTCTTCTTTTGGACCCCGGCGCCTTCTCTGCGCGCCTCAGAAAGGCCGATGGCGATGGCCTGCTTGCGGCTGGTCACTTTCCTGCGGCTGCGTCCGCTCTTCAGCGTGCCTTGTTTCTTCTCGTGCATCGCGCGCTTGACCTTGCTGCTTGCTTTGGCACCGTACTTGCGGCCTCCGGAGGATTTTTTGGTGGCTGCCATACAGAATTCTCCCTTCGTGTAGTGGGAAGCGGGGCAGGATGGGGAGGTTGGACGAAACGCAGCGTTCAGCGATCAGCGATCAGAACGGCCCCGGAGCGCGAATAAGAACGATGAGGGTTGGACCGTGAAGGCCGCGGGGCACAGAAAACGGGGCGGTGCGCCGCGTGGTTCAGACCAGGGCAGGGGTTTTTGCGGGCATGATGTCTTCGACGTCGACCCACTGTGTGGGGTAGTCGCCGGTGTAGCAGGCGACGCAGTACTTGTTGCCTTCGCCGCCGTCGCAGGCTTTGCGTAACCCATCGAGTGACAAATAAGCGAGGGAGTCGGCTTCGATGAACTGACGAATCTCCTCGATGGTGTTGTTCGCGGCAATCAATTCGGATTTGCGCGGAGTGTCGACTCCGTAGAAGCAGGGCGAGATGGTGGGAGGACAGCTGACGCGCAGGTGAACTTCCTTCGCGCCGGCCTGGCGCACCATGCGGACGATCTTGCGGCTGGTGGTGCCACGGATGATCGAGTCGTCGATGAGGATGATGCGGCGGCCTTCGAGCAGATTGCGGACGGGGTTGAGTTTGAGCTTGACGCCGAAATCGCGCACCTTCTGCTCCGGCTCGATGAACGTGCGGCCGACGTAGTGATTGCGAATGAGTCCGAAGCGGAAGGGGATGCCGCTTTCTGCTGCGTAGCCGATGGCCGCGGTGACGCCGGAGTCGGGCACGGGGACGATGAGGTCGGCGGGGACGTGCGACTCGCGGGCGAGCTGGCGGCCCATTTCCTCGCGGCTCTCCTGCACCCAGCGGTTGAAGATCATGCTGTCGGGGCGGGAGAAGTAGACGTGCTCGAAGATGCAGCTGGTCTGGTTGGGCGGGGCGAACTGGCGCGAGGTGACGCCGTCGGCGCTGACCATGACGAGCTCGCCGGGGAGCACATCGCGCTCGAATTTGGCGCGGAGCAGATCGAAGGCGCAGGTTTCGGAGGCGAAGACGACGGTGTCGGGGCCTTCGGGGTTGGCGATGCGGCCCATGGAAAGCGGGCGGAAGCCGTGGGGGTCGCGCGCGGCAAAGATGCGGTCGCGGGTCATCATCACGATGGAGAAGGCGCCGTCGACCTGGCGGAGCGAGTCGGCGATGGCGTCGACGAGCGTGGTGGCCTGGGAGTGCGCGATGAGCTGCACGATGATTTCGGAGTCGGAGGTGGTCTGGAAGAAGGCGCCTTTGCGCTCGAGGTGCACGCGCAGATTGCCGAGGTTGATGAGGTTGCCGTTGTGCGCGATGGCGATGAGGCCCTTGGTCGATTCGACGCGGATGGGCTGGGCGTTGAGCAGCGCCGAGTCGCCGGTGGTGGAGTAGCGCGTGTGGCCGATGGCCATGTCGCCTTTGAGGCGCGCGATCACGTCGTCGGTGAAGATTTCTGAGACGAGGCCCATGCCTTTGATGTTGGAGAGGTGGGCGCCGTCGGCGGTGGCGATGCCGGCGGATTCCTGTCCGCGATGCTGGAGGGCGTAGAGGGCGAGGTAGGCCTGGCGGGCGGCGTCGGGGTGGTTGTGGATGGCGACTACGCCACAGTGCTCTTTTAGTTTGGGGTCGTCTTCGGTTGCGGGGGGAGGGTTGTGGAATCCCACATCTCCGAACTGCGCGGAGATGTGGTGCACCCGGCCCTGGTTTGGGGATGCGATGGTCCCCAGGCTGAAGCCCGGGGCTTCTACCGTCGTCGTGCGGTTCGCGACCGGCTGCAGGCCGCGTCGTCCCTCCGGGACTCGGGCGATTTTTGGTGTTGCTTCCCCACGCTCAAGCGCGGGGCTATTGAGCGCCGCGCCTCCGGCGCGTTCGTTGACGGGGAGGCCTTCGATGAGGAGACGGCTCGACCGGGGTCCCCGGCGAACTTGTTCGCTGGGGTGGTTCACGCGGTCACCTCGGCGGCTAGCTGGGATTCGAGGGCGGTGGAGAATGCGGAGCGCAGCTCTTTGATAGGCACCTCGATCTCGCAGAGGTAATCGCGAGCCCACGGATTCCTATTCGAGATGATCAGTTCCCCGGATAACTTTTCGTCGATCGTCCCAACGCCGTACTGCGAAATTCCAGCCTGGTGAGCCATTTGCACGACCGCACCGATATCCGGTACTGTCCCGCTCACGATCACGACTGAAGGATGCTCGCCGAAGAGGGCGCTTTCGGTCCAAATTCCGTCCGTAGGCTTGTCCGGCACATCAGATGGGATTTGGCTTTCCCATCGCAGGCCGGAAAGATTGACCTGGAGGCCAACTCCAGCGCTCATGCAGGATTTGGCGAGTGTGACAGCGACACCGCCGGTGCCGACATCTTGTGCGGAGCTGATTAGGCCAGCAGTCGCAATCTCCTGAACGAATTTGAGAAGCCGTTCGTGTGCGGCTAAATCCAATTGCGGTGGCCGGCCCCAGGATTCGCCCAAGATTGTTGTGGCAAACTCCGATGTACCGAATTCCTGCTGCAAGTCGCCGGTTTCTTTGCTCGAAGGAGTTCCGAGAATGGCCACCATCTCATCGTTCGGCGCGAATCCATTTGGCACGGCCTTCGTTACATCATCCAGAATGCCAACGACGCCGACGACTGGCGTCGGATAAATTCCTTCGCCTCTGGTTTCGTTGTAGAGCGAGACGTTGCCGCCGGTGATGGGCGTGCCTAATGCGGTGCAGGCTTCGGCGATGCCGTCGATGGCGGCGGAGAACTGGGCCATGATCTCGGGTTTTTCGGGGTTGCCGAAGTTGAGGCAATTGGTTGCCGCGACGGGCGTGGCTCCAGTGCACGCGACTTTGCGGGCGGCTTCGGCGACGGCGTGCATGGCGCCGAGTTTGGGATCGAGATAGCACCAGCGTCCGTTGCCGGCGAGCGCCATGGCGAGGCCGCGCTCGTGGCGGGTGCCATCCGGTCCAATGGTGCCGGTGCCCTTGATGCGCATGACGCCGGCTTCGCCGCCGGGGCCCTGGACGGTGTTGGTCTGGACCATGGAGTCGTATTGCTCGAAGACCCAGCGCTTGGAGCAGATGTTGGGCGAGGCGAGCAGCTCCTTCAGGTCCGCGGTGTAGTCGCGTGGTTTCTTCAGCTCTTCGAGGATGTGCGGCGGGGGATCGAGCGGGACTTTGATCTGATCGGGGCGCGACCAGGCGCCGACGGGGCGGTGGTAGACCGGGCATTCGTCGGTGAGGGA